>CASEAQ010000007.1 GCA_949285735.1 uncultured Bacteroidales bacterium | reverse complement strand
GTACTCGTCTTTAAACATAACGGTCTGATTTTGACCGCAAAGTTAAATTCAAGTCTCGGGAATCTATAATTGCCTATAACAAATTGAATTTCAATAATTCCAAAGAACTTCTATGATTTTTTAGTGGACACTAATGAATATAACTTGCAATTGGCGTGTGAATTTAATAACCGTATTTTACTCTATTGTAGGATTTTTTGCTATATTTGTGACTAAGCAAGCCATCTCCTGCCAAGAGACTGGCTTGAAAAATGTTAATTTACAGGACTTTCTAAATTTTTATTGTGAACGTATGAAAAACAGAAGCAAATTTGCCTTAATGCTTGTTGCTGCTTTGTCGGTTTTTTCTGCAAAGGCTCAAGATGAGAAAGAAGTGTGGCATTTGGAGACAAGTACACAGGTTAGTATCCCAATGGAAAACGTGAGTTTTCTGATTGCAGCTGACGACGACACGCATTTTTCGGTGGTGACAAAAGATGAAGTGACTTATGACGGCATTCTCAGTGCCACTTTTGTAAAACACAAAGTGAGCGGTGTGGGGCAGGTGGATGCCGAACGTGTGGCAGTGTTCCCAACCGTAGCCAACTCTACACTCAACATTTCGGGCTGTAAACAAGGAACGCATATAACAGTGGTGTCGCTCGACGGGCAAGTGTGCCTCTCGACAGATGTTGCCGCTGACGGTGCAACCATAGATGTGAGCGGACTATCTTCGGGATGTTACATACTCACGGTGGGCGAACAAACAGTAAAATTCATCAAACAGTAATTTAACAAGCAGGATATGAAAAAATATATACTTTTGGCAGTGGCAGCCGTAATTTCATGTACTTCGGCATTTGCCCAATTTGTAATCGAGAAAACAGGCGGCGAGCAAAAAGAGATAAATAGCAATGTAGTGTTTTCGCACGACGAGGCTACCGACGACTATGCCATAGGTGAGGAATATTCAGAGGAAAATAGCATATCGAATGTTGAGACAATTTATCGCAAGCCTTGGATTTATCGAGTGTATAGCCAGCAGTATGAGGATGGGTCGGTGTATGTGCACCCGTATGACCATTATCGTGTTGACTATGACGACCCGAATTGTATTAACGAATATGGCAATGTTGCCGATCCTAACGACCCAGTCTGGCCAGGTGCGCGCAGAGTTGAAAGCAAACCAGATGATGTGGTTTTGATTCTCGTTGACTTTGATTTGGGTTATGACAATCCTGCCAATCATGGTAACGACCCGACAGGTTTCATAACAGTTAAAGGACTTGACAGAAACCTTGAATTTTCGGGCAGTGAGTATTCGGTTGTGTGGACATACAGGGAAGATGTCGGAGTCTATGGTTGGGGATTGACGATGCCTAAAGAAGCAGTATTGGTAGAAGCAATAGCAAAGGAACTCGATACATATGTCGGCGAGGAGTTTGTTGACACTTATGATGGATTCTACATTCATTGGGGTGCGCAGTATGCCAACACGGTAGCTTCGGTTACTACGCCCGACGTGAGTCTCGAACTGAAGAGCAACACCGTGTTTACATTGCAGTCGGGAAGCGGCAGCCGAGTACCCGATTACACATACGACAACCGTGGCGTGTATGCTTGTGAAAACAATGTATTGTCGTATGACGAAGATGCTTGCAAGAACATTGACGGACGCGACAATGATGGAATAGGTGTACAAGGTATTTATAACGAGGATGCTTGGGTGATGACTGCACTTGACTTGGAAGATGGCGGACTGGACAACACTTACAGGTACTTCTTTACAGTAAAGAAGTCGGCAGGAATTACAGGCTTCACGGCTGCTGCAAATGAAAGTGGCAACAAGTTCCTTATAGAAACTATAACACCCGAAGGGAAAGAATATTGGTATTATGACGCACCCATAGGGCAACGCACACTTAGCCGTGTATATGCCGACTTTGCGGGCAAGGCGCTCAATGAAGATGGAGCAGAGTCGGAAATCACCAACGAGGCTGGTGACGTGATTTTCAAATACTCGTATAGCGAAGGGAAACCATTGTTCACTTTCCCGGGTAGAGAAGCTGGAACTTATACCGACAGCAAGGGTGAAGGTGGCGAACTCGTCCTTGACGGATTTGGCGAAGGAACATTTGACGGCAAGGCAGGAACTTACACCATCGACGGTTCGGGCATGAACGTAACATTCACCTACAATGAAGGCGGCGAAGAGAACTTTATCATATATCCAGCCGAGCTGACCTATTCAAAGCAAGGAACATCGGAAGTGACGCTCGACGGAACATTTACAAGTGGCGATGAATATACATATATAATGAGGGTGACAATCAACTCTGAAGCAAACACCGCAGATTTCTATTTTGAAAATAAAGGAAATGTTTACAACGATGAGCATGGTGTGACCTATGTGTATGATGCCGATGCAAAGAAGCTCGTTTTGTCGGGATTCATGATGGGTAATCCTGGTAGCTGGGGGCAAACTGGCTTGAGGACAATCGATTTCTCGGTATCGGACGATGGAACTACGCTGACATGTCTCACCGACCAGATACAGCACCGGACGCAGGGCCCGTCAACATGTGTGACGATTTTGGGCACAGTTCTCAACAAGGAATAATATTGCAAAAGGCTTTGCGAAGCCTTGGCTGAACGGAAATGGCGAGTTGCCCGCGCAATGGCGGGCAACTCGTTGTTGTTATCGGGGGGGAGTGCAATTGAATGTGATTTTGTGAGGGCGTTAAGTGTATTTTAAATAACTTTGCAGGGCGAATTTAAATTGATTGGAACATGAAGATAGAATTTACCAAGATGCATGGTGCTGGCAACGATTATATATATGTCAACACTTTGAAATATACCATCAATGATCCCGAGGCGTTGTCGATAAAGTGGAGCAAATACCACACTGGCATAGGCAGCGACGGATTGGTCTTGATTGGGAAATCGGACATTGCCGACTTCTCGATGCGCATATTCAATGCCGACGGGTCGGAAGCCATGATGTGCGGCAATGCAAGTCGCTGCATTGGCAAATATGTATATGAGTATGGATTGACCGACAAGTGTGCCGTTACGCTCGAAACCTTGTCGGGAATAAAGAAACTGTACCTGAACGTGAACAATGGCATCGTCGATAGCGTCACGGTTGACATGGGTGAGTCCCGTAATTTCGGGAAAGTCGATTTGGGCGAAGGGTATGGGTTTGCCAGCGGCATATCGGTGTCGATGGGCAATCCGCATTTGGTGATATTCGTTGACGACATTTCGCAAGTCGAGCTTGAAAAAGTGGGTCCACGCATCGAGCATCACCCGTTGTTCCCCGACAGGGTCAACGTGGAGTTTGCCCAGTTGCTGCCCGACGGCAACATACGAATGCGTGTGTGGGAACGCGGCTCGGGCATCACTCAGGCTTGCGGTACTGGAGCATGCGCCACATTTGTTGCTGCCAACTATTCGGGCTTGTGTGGCGAGGCTGCCAATATCGTCATGGACGGTGGTGTGCTGAAAATTAGTCGAGAAAATGAGACCAGCCATATCCTCATGGAAGGGGCGGCAACAAAGGTGTTTGACGGCACAATCGACACCGATGCCGACCTTGGCTAACGGTTGATTGATAGCGGGATAACGGGCATACATGTTGCCCGACAGCCGATGCGGCTCTGACAGAAAAAGGCGTTTTCGCCTTGTCTGTCGGAGTCGCATCGTTAGCAACTATGTTTTCTAACATAAAAAAATAATGGGAAAATAGGAAATAAATTTATAATTTGCGTTCGCTTTCTTAAAACATAAACTGAATATTCAATTTAAAAACTGATAACATGAAGGTTTACGAAACAAACGAAATCAAGAACATTGCTCTTGTAGGTAGCAAGGGATCTGGGAAAACCACACTCGCCGAAGCTATGCTTTACGAGTGTGGAGTTATAAAACGCCGCGGCACCGTCGAAGCGGGAAACACGGTGTGTGACTATTTCCCCGTAGAAAAGGAATATGGATATTCGGTCTTTTCTACGATTTTTTATGCCGAATTTTTGAACAAGAAGCTGAATGTGATTGATTGCCCGGGCAGTGACGACTTTGTGGGCAATGCCATCACTGCAATGAATGTTACCGACACGGCTGTGATTGTCATCGACGGACAATATGGCGTGGAAGTGGGTACGCAGAACACGTTCCGTGTGACCGAGCAGGAGAAAAAACCAGTGATTTTCGCAATCAACCAACTCGACGGCGAAAAGTGCGACTATGACAACGTGATGCACCAGTTGAAAGAGGTGTTTGGGGCGCGTGTAGTTCCTATTCAGTTCCCTCTCGAATGCGGTCCGAATTTCAATTCGATGATCGACGTGTTGCTCATGAAGAAATATTCATGGGGACCCGATGGCGGCGTGCCGACGATAACCGATATTCCAGCCGAGTATCTCGACAAGGCAAAGGAGATGCAACAAGTGCTTGTGGAAGCCGCTGCCGAGAACGACGAGACACTTATGGACAAGTACTTCGAGAATGGCACGTTGACCGAGGATGAAATGCGCGAAGGCATACGCAAGGGGCTTGTTGACCGCGGTATCTACCCGGTGTTCTGCGTGAGTGCGTTGAAGGACATGGGTGTGCGCCGCATGATGGAGTTCTTGGGCAATGTGGTTCCGTTTGTTGAGGATATGCCTGTGCCTGTCGATGCCGAAATGAACGAAGTGAAACCCGATTCAAAAGGTCCCGTAAGCCTGTTTGTGTTCAAGACCACGGTTGAACCTCACATTGGTGAAGTTTCTTATTTCAAGGTTATGTCGGGCACACTCAAGACTGGTGTTGACCTCATCAACATAGACAAGGGCAGCAAGGAGCGTATGGCTCAAATCTTCTGCACTTGTGGACAGATAAGGACTCCGGTCGATGAGTTGAAAGCCGGCGATATAGGTGCTACCGTGAAGATGAAAGACGTCAAGACCGGCAACACGCTCAACGAAAAGGGCTTTGAAAGTCGTTATGACTTTATTCGCTATCCCGACCCGAAATTCTCTCGTGCCATTAAGCCCGAAAACGAGGCTGATGCCGAGAAGTTGAGTGAAATATTGAACCGTATGCACGAAGAAGACCCGACATGGGTTGTCGAGCAGTCGAAGGAATTGAAGCAGACGATTGTTTCGGGGCAAGGCGAGTTCCACTTGCGCACGTTGAAGTGGCGTATCGAGAACAACGACAAGCTCAACGTAACATTCTTCGAGCCGCGCATACCTTATCGTGAAACCATCACAAAGGCTGCCCGTGCCGACTACCGCCACAAGAAGCAATCGGGTGGTGCAGGACAGTTTGGCGAAGTGCATCTCATCATAGAACCGTATGTCGAGGGAATGCCCAAGCCCGATGTTTACAGGTTTAACAACCAAGAATACAAGATGAACGTCAAGGATACTCAGGAAATTTCTCTTGAGTGGGGTGGCAAACTTGTGGTACATAACTGTATCGTGGGAGGTGCTATCGATGCACGCTTCATACCGGCGATATTGAAGGGAATCATGGACAGAATGGAGCAGGGACCGCTCACAGGGTCGTATGCCCGCGATGTACAAGTGTGCATATACGACGGTAAGATGCACCCGGTTGACTCCAACGAAATATCGTTCCGCCTTGCTGCACGCCATGCCTTCAGCGACGCATTCAAGAATGCCAATCCGAAGATTCTTGAACCTGTCTATGACGTGGAAGTGCTCGTTCCGGGCGACAAGATGGGCGATGTGATGAGCGACTTGCAATCGCGCCGTGCCATAATCATGGGCATGAGTAGCGAAAAGGGATTTGAAAAGATTTCGGCAAAAGTGCCATTGAAAGAGATGTCGTCATACTCTACGGCATTGAGTTCAATCACTGGCGGACGCTCGTCGTTTACAATGAAGTTTGCATCGTATGAACTTGTGCCTGGTGACGTACAAGATAAATTGCTCAAGGCATACGAGGCAACCAAGTCGGATGAAGATTAATCTCTCTTCTTTTGAAATTCTGCAGAGATTACAAAATTTTGAACATGATATGAAAAATGGGGCGAACTTGCGATAAGTGCGCCCCATTGATTTTTTGTGAGGATAAGTATCGTCCTGTTGTCAGTCGAGCTTGACAAGATTATACTTTTGAGAGCCGAGACCGATTTGTTCGGCATATTGCAGAGTGTGCATGCCTTGGCGTGAGTCGATGCGCTCGATGAGGTGTATTTTGCCGTGGTCGTCGGACGAGCGCACCAAGTCGGTGCAGGCGCGGTCGAGAGCCACCGGGTCGAGCGAAGCAAGAATGCCTATGTCGCCCATTTCGGGGTCGGCTGGCGAAGAATCGCAATCGCAATCAACCGAGAGGTTGTTAGCCACGCTGATGTAAAGAATATTGTCGCCGCAATGGTTGTCAACAGCCTTTGCCGCCTCAGCCATTGTCTCAAGGAAGTCGGTCTGCTCGGGGTTGCCCCAGTCGGTGGTGCTTGCCCCAGCCGAGTGAATCCAACGCTTGCCATTTGAGGAAGCAATGCCTATCGAGATGTTCTTTATCGCACCCCCGAATCCAGCCATTGCGTGTCCTTTGAAGTGTGACAAGACTACGGTGAAGTCATAGTTGGCATAGTGCGAGCCAACGATATCGTAGGCGATGTGCTTGCCGCCCTCGACTGGCAACTTTATTTCGCCCTCGGCATCCATAATGTCAACAGTGGCAATGTCGGTGAAGCCGTGGTCTTTGGCGGCTTTGTAGTGGCTTTCGGTGTCGGACCTGCCACCGCCGTATGCGGTGTTACACTCAACGATGGTGCCATTCACTTTGTGCACCAAGTCTTTTATCAAGGCAGGTTGCAGGAAGTTGTGTCCTCCAGGTTCGCCCGTTGAGAGCTTTACGGCAACATTGCCGGTTGCCTTGCGTCCGAGAGCTTCGTATATTTTGACGAGGTTGTCGGAATTGATTTCGGTGAACATATACACCGTTGGCACACTGTCGGTGAGTGTGCTGTCAGCCGTAGCAGCGGCAGTGTCGGTCGAGGCGTTACCTGAATTGGCACAACTGCCAAGTGCGACGACTGTTGCTGCTGCGAGCAGCATTCTTGAAAAATAGTTTCGAATCATTTTTTACGTTATATAATGTTAGAGAGAATTGCAATATTTCCTGAAGCGTTCAAGCCCTTCGAGCATCACCGATCGCGGGCATGCAAGATTCCACCTGATGTATTTGTCGCCTTCAGCCCCATACATTGCCCCTGCGTTGAGCCATAGTTTTGCGTGCTCGATGAGTTGTTCTTCGAGTTGTAGCGACGGTGTGTTGAGTACCGAGCAGTCCATCCAAGCCAAGTATGTGCCTTCAAGCTCCATTATGGGGAATTGAGGAAGGTGCTTGGCACAATATTCACGCATACATTCATAGTTGCCGTGGATATATTCCAGCAGTTGTTCGAGCCACTCCTCGCCCTCGTTGTAGGCTGCAATTGCGGCAATCACGCCGAAGGGGTTTACGTCGCACACCTCGTTGATGTTGATGGCACGATCGATGCGGTTGCGCAAGCGACTATTGGCAGTGACAATGTTGGCGATTTGCAAGCCTGCGATGTTGAACGACTTGCTCGGCGACACGCAAATCGCAGCATTCTGGACATACTTCTCGTCGAGAGTGCCGAAAGGAGTGTAGGTGTGGCCTGGGAAAACAATCTCGCAGTGGATTTCGTCGCTTATTATAGTCACGTCGTGGCGGTAGCAAATTTCTGCCATGTGAGTCAGTTCGTCACGCGACCACACGCGACCGCCGGGGTTGTGTGGATTGCAGAGCAGGAATACTTTCACCCTGCCCGAAACAATCTTCTGCTCCATGTCGTCGAAGTCGATATGGTAGGTGTTCCCTTCAAGCTTCAGCGGGTTGCTTATCGCCACACAGCCATTGTTGCGTATCGACGAAAAGAAGCAGTTATATACCGGAGTCTGTACCAGTACTCCGTCGCCAGGTAGAGTCAGAGCCTCTATTATTGCCGAGACGGCTGGAACTACCCCCGATGTATATATAATCCATTCACGGTTGATGTTCCACCCGTGGCGGCGGCTAAACCAATTGGTGACGGCATCATAGTACTCGTCGGGAACGTGCGTGTAGCCAAATATGCCGTGGGCAACACGCTTTTGCAAGGCATCGGTAATGG
The DNA here is from genome assembly GCA_949285735.1 of uncultured Bacteroidales bacterium. GTDB lineage: Bacteria > Bacteroidota > Bacteroidia > Bacteroidales > Muribaculaceae > Avimuribaculum. The sequence goes on along the minus strand of CASEAQ010000007.1, from coordinate 63,738 downwards.
CGGGGGCAACACGGAAATCCATGTCTGCCACCCACATTGGCAACACTTCGGCATCGGCAACGCTATCCCATTTGAGGGAATTGCTGCCGCGGCGCTTGATTACTTCGTCGAAATTGTACTTCATGGCTATTTGTTGTTATGAGTTAGTAATTTGCAGTCGGCTGGAGATTTTATGTTTCCGTCAAGTATTATTTCACCATAGCTTTCGGCTGTGATGGTGCCGGTGCGTGGGTTCTTGACGCTGCGTACAGGGCTGTTGAGTGTGGCGTTGACGCTGCTGTATTCAAATGCAAGGTCGCAGTCGTCAGCCATCGTGCAGTTTTCCATTATCAAGTCGTGGGCATAACACAGCGGTTGCGTACCAGAGATTTTGCAATTGACGAGTTTCAGGTTGTGTGAGTGCCAGCCAAGGTATTCGCCCGAGATTTCGGAGTCGTAAACGGTAACATTCTCGGTGCCCCAAAAAGCGTCTTTCGAGTCGATGACGGCATTGCGAATCACCACGTTGCGGCAATACTGGAACGAGTAGTTCCCTTGTTGCCTGTAATTGTTGATGGTGATGTTCTCGCTGTGCATGAAAAGGTAGTCGGCATTGTGTACTTCCACGTTCTCGAGTTCTACGTTGCGGCAGTACCACAAAGTTTCTTGTGCATCGGGTATTTTCACGTTGGAGAGCTTGATGCCGTCCATTTCGCGGAACATCTTTGGAGCCTCGACCAGAGTGTCGGTCATTACAAGGTTGCGCGAATACCACAAGGCAGCTCGTGCGCCAGATGTGAACAGGCAATTGCGCACGTTGAAGCCGTCAACGTGCCAGAATGGATATTTCCCTTCAAAGCGGCAGTTGATGGCATCGATGTTGCTGCACTCTTTCAGTGCCGATTCTCCTGCATGGATGGTTACACCGTCGAGGCGCAGATTATGTGATGCAAACAGCGGGCGTTCGCCGCCAAATTCTGTATTTTTGATTTCTTCCATATAAATATGTGTTTTAGTCGTGTGTTTATGAATAATGCAAAATTAATGTTTATTTCTGATAGTCGTTGTAGATAAATTACGGTATGTGCTACCTCGTTTACCGATATATGGTTGGTGGCATATAATTGCTGTGAAGCGGCGTGAAAATGATACTAAATCGAATCGTTTCGTCGTTATGAAATAATGGATTATAGCTTCATTAACATTTTATTGCGGAAATTTTTCCATATTATTTTTCTTCTTTTTTATATTTGCGAAACAATTATGTTACAGATTTTGTCGAATGCCGATTGTTGGTGTTTGCGCATCGGGAATTTTGCGTTTGACGGAATTTGGTCTAAAACAAGGAGAAAGAGAAACGCCTATGAGTAAGAAATTGAATATGTTGTTTGGCGCAGGGGCAATCATTGCCGGTTATATCGCTTATAACGTGGTGCCGAACTTGTTTTACCGCCGTGGATATACAAGCCATGAAATGGACTTGCTCACCATTGCTGGCCACCGAGGTGGAGCAGGATTAGGGCGAGAAAACACGTTGTCGTGCATCGAGCGCGGCATCGAAGCCGGTGCCGATGTAGTGGAGGTTGACGTGCATTTAACTCAAGATGGGGAGGTGGTCGTGTGCCACGACAAGAGCATAGACCGCACTACCAACGGAATGGGAAATATTGCCGACCTCACGCTTGCCGAAGTGCAATCGTTTCATGTGGTTGATGATGCAGGGAATCCGACTCCCGAGTTTATTCCCACACTTGCCGAAGTGCTTGAAACTGTGTCTGGACGGTGCAAACTGCTAATCGAGATAAAACACCAGACGGGGCGATATGAAGTGGAACGCAAGGTGGTGGAGACGGTGCATAGTTTCGGTGCAAGCGAATGGGTGTCGGTACAATCTTTCAGCGATGAGTCGCTTGCCGAAGTGCATCGCATCGACCCGTCGATAAAGCTCGAAAAGCTGCTTATATTCCGCGTCAAGGGGCTGCCAGCGATTTATGATGGAGGTTTTGCTTCGTTCGACTATGAAAAATACAGCTATATATCATCGTTAAATTTCTATTACCGCTCGGTGACGAGGAGGATGATAGAAACGTTGCACGAGCATGGCAAGGAAGTGAAGATATGGACTCTTGCCGGACCCGAAGATACACCACACTTGCCAGTGGATGGCATTATCACCGACCGTCCCGACCTGTGGCGCAAGAATCGCAAGGCTGGAACAAAGAAGCGTTTTTGATAAATGTGGTTATGTAACGAGAGGTGTTGCCAACATCTGTAATTTGTGTAAAATAACCCGTAATTTATTTACATTCTGTTCATGGCGAGCTGAGTATTTTTGTACCATCAAAAAGAACGGGACATGAACAGAATGAAATTTTTAAGAGTCGCAACAGTGGCAGGCTTGCTATTTGCGACCAACATATTAAACGCTCAAATTATGAAAAATAACGAAGCAGTGCCTCAAGGTCTTAGCATATTCCCTACGGGAAATGCCAATGACGCATTTGCACAGTATTTCACAGGAAGGTCGTTCCTTGCCCCAGTGGTGAACAACGACGAATTGAAGACGCATATCTCTAATGTGACTTTTGAACCTTCGTGCCGCAACAATTGGCACAGCCACACTGGTGGTCAGATTTTGATTGCCGTGGGCGGTCGCGGTTACTATCAAGAGAAAGGGAAGCCAGGGCAATTGTTGTTGCCTGGCGATGTTGTGGAAATTGCGCCTAACGTGGTGCATTGGCACGGTGCAGCACCCGACAGCTGGTTTTCGCACCTTGCCGTGGAATGCAATGGCGACTTCAACAAGAACACTTGGCTCGACCCTGTTACCGATGAGGAGTATGCCGAGGCTACTGCGGGCGAGTATGGGCTGACCGAGCAGGCTGCAGCCAACGTGGGTACATGGTATCCCGGAGCGGCTGACCCGATTGCAAAGACCGACCCGGAGCTGTCGCAAATATTCAACAATTTTGCTTTTGGCGACACGCAGCAATATGGCAACCTCGACACGCGTGCACGCATACTTGTCACGTTGGCTTCGACCGTAGCTCAAAACACGGTGACAGAGTTCCGCAAGGTGGTTGGTGCAGCACTTGCCAACGGCATATCGCCCGAAGAGGTTAAAGAGGTGCTTTACCATGCAGTGCCCTATTGCGGTATGCCTCGCGTGGAGGACTTGCTTGGTGTGGCAAATGAAATATTGCTTGAGAAGGGTGTGCAATTGCCGCTTGCCAGCCACTCGGTGGTGACGCAAGCCGACCGCCAAGAAAAGGGACTCGCGCTGCAGGTTGAAATCTTCGGCGAGGGAATACACAACGGTTATAAAAACTCGCCTGCCGACCAATTGCATATACAAAAATACTTGTCGGCAAACTGCTTTGGTGACTACCAGACGCGTACCGTGTTTGACAAGAAGATGCGTGAGTTGCTCACGTTCTCAATCTTGGTTTCGCTGGGCGGTTGCGAGCCTCAAGTGAAGGGGCACATTGCCGGGAACTTGGGTGTGGGCAATGGCAGGGATACGTTGCTTGCCGTGGTGACGCAACTGTTGCCCTACATAGGGTATCCGCGCACGCTCAATGCAATCTCTTGCATCAACGAAGTGGCAAAGTAACCTTTCCCAAAGGGTATAGTAAAAAATAAATTCGGGCAGTGGGGAATCGGTGTCGGAGGCATTTGTTTCCCACTGTTTCTTTTTTTGTCGCTGCGGCAGGAGGTAGTAATGTGGCTTTGTTGTAACTTTGCCGAGCATAAAATTTGTAACTATCTCAAATGGGAAAAATAAAAATATGGATTGAGTGTGCAAGGTTGCGCACGTTGCCCGTGTCGGTTGCCGGGGTGGTGGCTGCGTGTGGCATGGCTGTGTGGCACGACACCTTCAAGTGGATTCCTGCCGTGCTTTGTTTCTTGTTTGCAGTCTTGGCACAGATTGTGTCGAATTTTGCTAATGAATATTACGACTTCAAGCGTGGAGCCGACAAGAAAGGGCGCGTTGGACCACGGCGAGGCGTGACCGAGGGCGACATCAAGCCGCAAACGTTGAAAGTCGTCACGTTTGCCACTCTTGCCTTGACTTGCGCCATAGGTTGCTGTATGATTCCGATAGGAGGGTGGTGGCTTGTTGCCGTGGGTGTGTTTATTGCCATATTCGCGCTCGCATACAGTGCCGGGCCATATCCGCTGTCGTATCATGGGCTTGGCGATGTGGCTGTGTTGTTCTTTTTTGGAATTGTTCCTATCAACCTGACATATTATTTGCAGAGCGGAGTATTGTTTGAGATGGATGTGTTCCTCATGTCGGTCGCCGTGGGGCTGATGGGCGTGAACGTGCTTGTCGTAAACAATTACCGCGACATGGACGATGACCGTGAGGTGGGGAAAAATACGCTTGTCGTGATGCTTGGGCGACAGGCAGCGTCGGCGATGTATCTGGCAAACGGATATATTGCCATGTTGCTGCTGATTCCGATATGGACATCGGTGAGTGTTGTTGCATTGGTTATTCCGGTGCTATACCTGTTGCTTCACACAATGATATGGCGCAAATTAAAGACACTCACGGGCGCAGCATTGAACCCCTTGTTGGGTAAAACCTCAATGAATATGCTGCTCTTCACAATTCTCATGACCCTCTACTGGATTACAGCATAAATCAGCGCAGCATAAAAATGTATATCGTAGCACGCATAATGCAGTGAAGCACAGGTGCACGCCTGTGCTTCACTGTGCTTTATCCTCATATCTTTCTTGCAGGGGGCATTCTTGTCGTATTTTCCTATGTGCATGGTCTGTACCACGTAATCTGGGCGAGTTAGACATTTCCGAAGTCCTGAGTTGAGTGGAATTAATTGTCTGCGAGTAATGCATAGTTGGACGGTTTCGTGCAATAAATAAGGGTCGTGTCATTGCTCAATATAGAGCTTGGCACGACCCTTTTAAGATGGGGGATTGTTGGGTTATTTTGCTACGCCGGTCATTACTACTGAGATGTGGTTTTGGGTGATGTCGAGTTTCTTGATGAATGAGTTGAACTCGGTTAAAGACAGGTTGTTGAGCATCTCTTTAAAGCCTGTGTAGCTGTCGTGCCCTGTGGCTTTGTCGTTCAAGACGCTAATCCAGTAGCCATTGGTGCGGAGGCTTGTTTCGTATTGCTTTACGGCAGCCTCTTTTACCTTGTTGAACTCGCTTTCCTCGACCCCGTTGCTTATGGCGTTGGCGAGTTCGGTGTCGGCTATCTCAATCAGTTTGTCGCGTTGCTTGTCGTTAGTAGTGAACTGGTAGGATATGACCCATTCGCCGTTGAATTGCGACAAATAGGCACTTACGCCGGCACCATAGGTACCACCTTCCTCTTCGCGCAGCGAGTTGGTATATTTGATTGTCATGATGTCGCTAAGAACACTGAACATCATGTCGTTGTATATCGAATATTCCATATTGCCAGTGAAATTGGCAAACACATTGGTCTTTGGCGACATCATGGGTTGCGTGAAATGGTTGTCAATATTGCCATCGGTGCACGACACGGTGTAGGATATTTTCTCACGCTTGCTGTTGTCGGGTAATGAAGCAATGTATTTTTCGACCAACGGGCGAATGCTGTCTATGTCGAAACTGCCTACAAACGAGAATGTGAAGTCGCCGGCATTTGCCATGCGTTGCTTGTAGAGCGACAGACATTTGTCGTAGTCGAGGAGATCCAAGTCGCCTTCTGTTACACTTTTGAATATTGGGTTTTGGTGATAGAGCGTAGAGTAAACCGAATCCCTGAAAATGCGCGAGGGGTTGTTTTTCATCAGCGAGATTTGCGAGCGCAAGCGGCTTTTCAGTGCATCGAATGCCTGCTGGTCTTTTTCGACGCTGGTGAACAAGAGATAGTTGAGCTGCAACATGGTTTCTATGTCTTTCTTCACGCAACTTCCCGACACATTTTCGGTGGCAGAGTTGAGGTTAAAGTGGACGCTTGCATATTTTCCTGCCATATACTTGTCGAGGTCGGTGCGGGTGAAGTTGCCCAATGCACTGTTTTCAACAACATCGCTCATCAACTTTATTTCGGGCGACGATTCACCGTTGTAAGCCCATGTTCCGCCGATGCTGACTGCACTCAAGTTGATTTCGTCGTTCTTGAAATCGGTGGGTTTCAGATATACGGTTGCGCCATTCGACAATTGCCATACGGTGGTGCCGATGTTTTCATCGTAGGATTCTTTGACGATTTTGCCTGGAGCGGCGAGGTTGGAGATTAGCGGTTGGTCAACAACTTCGTCGATATAGGCTGGAATGTCTTGTGACATTACCGAATCGAAGGCGGCGTGTATCTCCTCCTTGGTGGGATATGTCACACCTTCTTTTTCCTGCCCCGAAATGATGAGGCTCACATTGTCTTCCGAAATGACATTTTCGATGAAGTCGGAAACCTCTTGCGCTGTAATCGTAGGTAGTATTTGCAAGGCTTCTTGCGTTTCAATCTCGATGCCCGGCATGTATCCGCCTTGGGTGAAAGTGCTTATTATCGACTCGGCAAGGCTTTGGCTTTTGCGCTTGTCACGCTCGGCATAGGTGTTTTCGAGCATAGTCTTTACATCGGCTTTGGCACGTTCGAGTTCGCTTGCCGTGAAGCCATGCAGGTTGAGGCGCTGTGCCTCGGTGAGCATGGTCTTGAATGTTTCGAGCGTTTTGCCCTCTTTCGACATGGCAATCAACGAGTAGGCATCTTTGGTTGCCGAAATGAAGAATTGCCCGTCTTGCCCCACGGCATAGCTGAATGGGGCATCGGGCTTTTGTGCTATTTCGTTGAAGCGGGCAAACAGCATGGTTGTGCTCAAGACGTTGATTATGTCGCGGCGCAAGTATGCCCGGGTGTTTTTCTGCTCCCTTGGAGTAGAGGGGTGTTGGAAAAACAAGTATGTCAACGTCATTGGTGCTTCGGGGTCGGCATAAAGAGCGTAGTCGATGCCCTTATGGTCGGGAACTTGGAAATAAGTCCTTTGCGGAACATTCTTGGGCATTTCGATTTTTCCGAACAGGTCGATGACTTTCTGTTCCATCTTGTCGGCATCGAAGTCGCCGACAATTATTATGCCTTGCAGGTCGGGGCGATACCAGCGGCGGTAGTAAGCCCTCAATTCGTCGTATTTGAAGTTCATTACTACATCCATTGTGCCAATTGGCATACGGTTGGCATATTTGCTGTCGTGGAAAATCTCGGGTACTACGGCTTCATACATTCGCCAAGTGGCATCGTTGCGCGACCGCCACTCTTCTTGTATCACGCCACGTTCCTTGTCGATTTCTTCGTCGGAGAGCGTTATTCCGCAAGCCCAGTCGTAGAGGACCAGCATGGTGGAGTCAAGCAGCGACTCGCGTTCGGTGGGAACATTCGACACACGATAGACAGTTTCATCGAAACCGGTGTAGGCATTTATGTCGTAGCCAAACCGCATACCGTTGTTTTGCAGGTATTCGAGCATGGTCTTGCCGGGGAAGTGTGTGGTGCCGTTGAATGCCATGTGTTCGAGGAAGTGGGCCAATCCGCGTTGGTTGTCTTCTTCAAGAATGGAACCCACTTTCTGGGCGATGTGGAACTCGGCACGGTTCTTGGGCTCCTCGTTGTGCATGATGTAATACGTCAGCCCGTTGGGCAACACTCCGTGCCTGATGGCAGTGTCGATGGGGAACTGTTCGGTGGCATTGTCGGCATGGGCGAGGATGTTGCAAACAGCCACACACGCCATCATCAGTAAAAATCTTAAATTCTTCATGAAGCTAATATGTTTAATAGTATTAATAATTCAGTGGACTATGCCGTTCATCATTGCATAGATACATAGGCCGGAAACGCTTTTTATTCCCAATTTTGCCGATATGTTCTTGCGGTGCGAGAGCACCGTGTTTATGCTGATGGTGAGGTTGTCGGCAATTTCCTTGTTGGTCATGCCCTGCGCCACCAGTTTCAGCACCTCGATTTCGCGCGACGACAAGCCGCTTTGTGTGGAGTTGCTGTGGCGCAGTTTTTTCAGTATTGCGGCAATGGCTTCAACGATGCGGTCTTCGTCGGTGTTGCAGTTGATGTGCTGCCACGAGAGGTATTTGTCTTCGTCGGTATTGGCGAGAATCACAGTCTTGTTCTTCTGCGGAATGAACAAGTCGAGGTGTGACAGGCAATTGTATTCATCGACAAATATTATCTCGTATTGCTCCATTCCACCTTCGGCAACCAACGGACTGACGCCTTGTGCCACTTGCGCCTTGATGTTGAAAAGCGAGCCGAGCAAGTGCTTTATGCCTAAAGCTCGCAGTGTGTCTCGTGTGATTACTATGGCAGATGATTCAGTCATTTGTCTTGAAACTAAGGTAGCGATATATCGGCATCAGAATGCGGTTGCGTATTCTGTTGTTCTGGCATAAATCTTTTTTTAGCCCAAGTATTGCAGTTAGCACGGCAAGGCATAGATTGGAATCATACTTTCCTGTGAGGTGTATTATGAACATACTCACGAGGTCGTTGATTTTATCCTCGATGGCATCGCTTTCGTTGTCGTTGAACACGACCGAACCTTCGCTGCCGAATCCTGCCGAGGAATTGGCGTCGTCGAGCGAAAGAATTTCTTTGAAGAGGGTGTTGGTGTCGTAGTTGATGCGCCCCGTCAGCTCAGCCTTAACTTCGAGGAAGAATTTCATGAGCAGTTCGAGGTTGGTGTTATTGTCTTTGCTACGTTTAAGCAACAGGTTGAAATGGTTCTCAATGTTTGGAATTATGAATTGACGGTAATAGCTGTTTGTGCTATTGAGATAATTTATAATCAGTTTTACATTGAAATTCTTTAATAGCTTTTCGGGAAAATATGTTTCGTTGGAGAATGTATTGAGGATTGTGAGGAAAAAATCGGTGTCGAGCTGCTTTTCGGCACAAACCTGCTCCACGGTTTTGTCGCCAACTCCGAGATAGATGTTGAATCGGTTCAACACTGTGATGATTGAAGGATCTTCGATAATGACATCCGACAATTTTTGGTTTCGGTTAATCAGTGTCATATTTTAAATTTGATTGCAAATGGTTATCGAACAGTTGGGTGTGAAAATGTAGTGCATCTTTATGTCGTGAGGTTCGGCGGGAATGCAATCGAGTAGTTGAAAGTCATAGCCAATGCCTATGCGTGTGGCCGCCGACTGTGATAGCAGCCGGTCGTAATATCCTTTTCCCCTGCCAAGGCGGTTGCCCCAGGAGTCAAAAGCCATTGCTGGAACGATGATGAGGTCGATTTGGCTTGGTGAAACGGGTGTGACGGTTGTTGGTTCTTCTATCCCGTATGCGCCTGTTGCCAACTTTTGCCGGCTGTATGGGAGCAGAATCAGGTCGTCGCCCACGACTTTTGGAAGAAATATGTTTCTTTCTCTTGCCCATCGCTCGATTGTATTCCTTGTGGGGAACTCGTCGGCGAGGGAATGATACATGAGAATGTTACGGCTGTTTTTGAATTCAAGCAACATTTCCATCTTAGAGAAAACTTGGTTCTCTAAGGTGGAAATGTAATCGCTTGGAAGAATGATATTTTTCTTCAGCTCCCTTATTATTTTTCTAATGGCGTTTTTTTCCATTGTCGTCTTCGGGCATGATTGGGAATGCCGCTTTATGTTTGTCGAAAGCGTTGATAGCGGCATCAATGTTGTTGTCGTCTTCGTTTAGAATGGGGTAGAATGCTTCATCGCCGAAGATGTATTGACCTATCAAGGCTTTCAACTGCGTGAGTATGAGCTTGCTCGAAATGTTTATGTAGTACCACCTTGCCGGAACACCGTTGCGCGAGGCATAATAAACGAAGTCGTTCAACATTGCGGGGTCGCTTGGCAGCGATTTCAGCATGTGCTCGTAATCTTTAGTTTTGTTGAGTTCTGCACGGTTCTTGTCGGCAAATTTGTAGGCAAACTTTTGAATAAGTCCTGCATTAGCAACCTTCATGTAATAGGACGTTACTCCCGAAGTGTCGTTTGGAACGAAAATGTCGGGAATGATGCCGCCGCCTCCATATACCTTGCGCCCGTGGGCTGTGACAAAGATTTGTGTGGTGTCGATGCGTATGCTGTCCTGGCTGTAAAGTTCACCGTGGCTGTAGCGGTCTAACAGCTCTTGGTTGTATTGGTCTTCGCCGTGCTTGTAGTCTTTTTGTATGCACCTGCCCGAGGGAGTGTAGTAACGCGAAATAGTCATGCGAATGGCGCTGCTGTCGGGAAGTGTGATTTGCCGTTGCACGAGCCCCTTGCCAAACGAGCGTCTGCCGATTATCAGCCCGCGGTCGTTGTCTTGTATGGCTCCGGCAAAAATCTCGCTTGCGCTTGCCGAGAACTCGTCCATCAATACGATGATTTCGTCTTCTTGGAACGAGCCGTTGCCGTCGCTCCACACTTCGGAGTCGTTGCGCTTTTCGCGTCCCTTGGTGAACACTATCAATTGGTTTTGTGGCAAAAATTCGTTTGCCATCAATATTGCCGTTTCCATATATCCGCCCGCGTTCCCGCGCAAGTCGATGATGAATCTTTCGGCATTTTTGCTTTTCAGCAAGATAAGCGCGTTGAGAAATTCGTCGTAGGTAGTGCGGCCAAAACGGTTCACTTTGATGTATCCTGTGGCTTTGTCAACCATGTAAGCAATGTCAACCGACTTCAATGGCACATCGCCCCTCACTACATCGAAAGAGAGCAGCCCGTCAACTTTGTCGCGTTTTATGCCCAACTTGACTGATGTGTTTTTTATGCCCTTCAAGTGGTGATCTCGCACGTCGATTTGGTTGAGGTCTTTGCCGACAAACGTTGAGTCGTCGATTGTTATGATGCGGTCTCCAGCCATCAACCCAGCTCTCTCGGAGGGTCCACCTTCGATGACTTCGGTTACGCGGATAGTGTCTTCGATGATTGTAAACGAAATGCCTATCCCGCTGAAGCTCCCTTCAAGCTCGTCGTTGACAGCCGTGAGGTCTTTTGCTGGGATGTATGTGGTGTGTGGGTCGAGGTCGGTCAATATTTTTGGTATTGCATTCTCGACCAAATCGTTTATCGTCACCGTATCGACATAATCGTCGGCTATGAGGTTGAAAATGGTGTTCAGCTTGCGGTCATAATCGACAATGTATGGCTTGCTCGAAAACAGGTCACCAAGCATCATTCCTCCTACTACTGCCAAAGAAATTGCGAGGGGAATCCATACAAAAGGATTTTTATATCTCATGTATATATATTGTGTGTGTTTAAACGTGTGCAGACAATTGTTCCAATTCTAATCTCACGCATTCGATGCCGGCGCGTTGCAACAGCTTCAAGCCGTCGTCGATGCGGTAGGCTCTGGAATAAACGATGCGCTTGATGCCAGCTTGGATAATTAGTTTGGCACACTCGATGCATGGGGCATCGGTAATATAGAGTGTGGCACCCTCGCTGCTGTTGTTGCTGCGGGCAACCTTGGTTATCGCATTTGCCTCGGCGTGCAGCACGTATGGCTTGGTCAAGCCGTTGTCGTCTTCACAAATGTTCTCAAATCCCGATGGCGTGCCATTAAAGCCATCTGAAATAATCATCTTGTCTTTGACAATCAAGGCTCCTACTTTCCTGCGTATGCAATAGGAATTTTCTGCCCATATGCTTGCCATTCTCAGGTATCTTTCATCCAACAGATGTTGTTTCTCGGATGTAATTTCGTTATTCATATATTCACTTACAAACTACACAAACTAAATTAAATGCCTGTTTTAGACTATCCAATATTCAAATAATGAGTATTGAGCATGTAAAAAGCAGGCTGCAAGTGTAAAGTAGCTTTGCAAATGTACTACTTTTGGAGCTATAAAAAAACAGAGAAATTAGAAACTGCTTAAATTTTCATGAAATTTTTCATGCAGTAGAGCCGAATCGTTCGTATGCATAATACTTTTGAGATGGAGCCTGTGGCGTGAAAGAACGCTACAAGCCCCACCTCAAAGTATCAAATTGAAAAAATTAAACAGTGTCTAACTGTATGCCAGCTTTTTGCATTATTGCTTGATGCCGTCTCGCTTGAGCAGTGCATCGATTGTGGCTTCCCTGCCGCGGAAACGCTTGTAGAGCACTTGCGGGTCTTCGGTGCCGCCGGTTTTCAAGATGTTTTCTTTGAACGATTTGGCTGTTTCGGGATTGAAAATGCCATCTTCCTCAAACTTTGCAAATGCGTCGGCTTCGAGCACTTCCGACCATTTGTAGCTGTAATAGCCGGCAGCATAGCCTCCCGAGAATATGTGTGAGAATACCGGGGAAATGAGGCAGCCTTCGGCAGCATCGAATTGCTTCACAGCCTTTATGGCATCGGCTTCAAATGCAAATACGTCGTCGATGGGCTTTTCGATGGTGTGGAATGCCATATCCAAGTAGCCGAAGTTGAGCTGGCGCACGCACAGGTAGCCGGCAGCATATTGTGACGAAGCCACTACGCGGTCGATTAATTCTTGCGGAATGGTTTCTCCAGTGATGTAATGCTTGGCAAACGTGTCGAGGAACTCGCGGTGCAGCAAGAAATTCTCGTTGAACTGCGATGGCAATTCGACATAGTCGCGATAGACATTGGTTCCCGAAAGCGAAGCATACTTGGTGTCGGCGAGCAAGCCTTGCAGGGCGTGGCCAAACTCGTGCAGGAATGTTTCGACCTCGTCGAATGTGAGCAACGAAGGCTTGTCGGCAGTGGGCATTGTGAAGTTCATCGTTATGGATACGATGGGGCGAATGTTTTTGCCGTTTTCGTCGATGCACTGTTCGCGGTAGTTGGTCATCCATGCGCCGCTGCGCTTTGTGGCACGAGGAAAGAAGTCGGCATAAATCGCACCCACGTAGTTGCCTTGCCCGTCGGTTACGTTATACACTTTAACGTCGGGGGTGAGCACCTGTGCATCATAGTTTTGGGTGAAATGCAACCCGTAGAGCCTTGTTGCCAAGCCAAACACGCCGTTTATCACGTTGTTGAGCTCGAAGTAGGGGCGAAGCATCTCATCGTTGAAATTGTAGAGGCTGTCTTTCTGCTTGTTGGAGTAGTAGCTGTAATCCCATGCTTGCAGGGTCATTTCTTTGCCTTCGAGTTTTGAAGCAAACTCGGTGAGCGACTTGAGTTCCTTTTCCATCACAGGCAAGTATGCCTCGCGCAACTGGTCGAGCAGGTTGTAAACAGCCTTGGGGCTGCCAGCCATCGTGTGGCGTTGGCTATATTCGGCATAGGTCTTGTAGCCCATCAGGTTGGCAAGCTGGAGTCGCTTCAGGGTGATTTGCCTGATGTTTTCGATGTTGCTGTATTCGCCGCTTGTACACATAGTGTTGTACATCTTGTATAATTTTTCGCGCAAGTCGCGGCGGGAAGAGTATTGCAAGAATGGTCGGTAGCTCGGTGCCTGGGTGGTGAACAGATAGGCATCGGTGCGGCCCTTTGCCTCGGCGGCAAGTTTGGCGGCATCGATAATGTTTTGTGGCAGTCCGTCGAGGTCATCGGCAGTGAGCCACAGTTCATTACTGTTCATCGCCTTGAGCGCGTTTTGCCCAAACATGAGCGTGAGGTTGCTCAATTCGGTTGTCAATTGGCGGTATTTCTCGCGGTCGGCACCTTCGAGGTTGGCTCCGCTGTTGACGAAGTTGTCGTAAACCTTTGTCAACAGCATTTCGTCTTCCTTGTCGAGCGAAGCCTTCGAGCGGTTGTCATACACGAACTTCACCCGTTCCCACAATTTCTCGTTCAGTGTAATGTTGGCACTGTGTTCCGACAAGATGGGTGACATCTTCTGCGAAATTTCCATCAGCTCTTCGTCGGCGTTTGACGAGAGCATGGCGTAGAACACATATAAAGTTCTGTTTAAGGTTGCGCCACTGCGCTCAAATGCCACGATTGTGTTTTCAAAAGTCGGCATCGAGCGTTGGTTGACGATTGCTGCAATTTCCTGTTCCTGTTCTTTTATGCCTTCTAATATGGCAGGTTCAAAATCGGCATTCGTGAAATAGTCGAATGGGATAAGTCCGTTGGTGGTCTTGAACTCGTTAAGAAATACGTTATCGGCTTTCATCATAATAGAGGATTGAAGTAGCAAAATAGATAAGACAATCAGTAATTTTCTCATATCCATTAAGTTGTTATAAATTATAGTGAATAATATCGAGGACGAGTGCCATGTCGTGCCGGGAAATGCCTTCGGCTGCGAGATATTTGCGGTCGCTGTTGAAGCTGTCGGCAAATTTCGAGAAATCCCTGCCCGAGAGGTTAAAGCACTTTTTGTAGGCTTCGATGGCATCTTTGGTGTCGTTTTGTACCAATTTCAGGTGTCCATAGTTCATGTAATCTTCGGCTGTCGGGTTCGATTCCATTATCTTTTTGTAGTATTCCTCGCTTTGGACAAAGTTGCGTTGCAGGAACGAGCACCATGCTATTGGCCGCAGGGCTTTTGAGCCCGATTGAGCCAGGTAGTTGACTTTGAAATAATATTTCAAGGCTTCGTCTATGCGGTTCAATTCGAGCAGGCAGTGTCCGATGTTGAGTGAAATGGAAAGATTGTCGGGGGTGATTGCTTCGGCTTTGGTGTAGTATTCAAGAGCTTTCTCGGCATCACCCATAGCCTTGTAGGAGGCAGCGATATGCTTTATGTTCCACAGGCTCGAATTGTCGAACAGGTCGTATTTCAAGTAATATTTTACTGCCTCGGCATACATCTTTAGATTCTGGTAGCAGAAACCGATTTTTTGCAGTATGCTTGGTGAATAGTCGGCTGTGACATCTGTCTCTTTTTTGAAAAATGCGAGGGCCAAGTTGTAATACTTGTTTTTTAAGTAGTATTCACCTATGAGCGACAGGTTGTCGGGGGTGCAAATGATGTCGGCAAGCAGCGATGTGTCGAGAATGCTGCCAGTGAAGGGGTTGTCGAATTCTTGCCGCTGGTTGTACAGCTTGAAGAATCGGTATATTCCTTGCATATAGTTGGCAATGATTTGCTTCAGGTTCGTTTTGGTGTCGGTGATTTCAGTTTTTTTCAGCTCGTCGAGCATTTCGTTCTGTGAGTCGAATTGCGACAGCATTGCATTGCGTTGACTTGCCGGAATGGAGTTGACCGAGAGGCAGAACGAATACCTGTCGCTATCGCAAAGGAATTTTGCATTTGAGATGATGTTGGTTATCAACTTGTTGCTTGCTATGGGCGATGATGCCACCACCGAGTGGCTTGTGTAGAAGGGAATGAACCAGTTTGCCACATCGTGGAAGAATGGGAATGTCTTTAATTTCGAGAAAGTACCCATGAACACATCTCCGCCCTCCATTTGAATCTCGTTGAACTCCTTTATCTTATCGGCAAAACCGCTTTTATTGAGAAACTCTTCCCACTCGGGATTCGACTCGATGTCGGCAATGTCGTTGGGGTCGAGCTTCTTGTTTTTCAGGTTTTGCAAGAATTTGGGGCTTGCATTCATTATTTGCGGCAATAGCTCATCGTGTACCATTTTGGTGAGTTTGTCGGTGTCGCAACTTTTTACGAATTGTAGGGCGATTAGGTTCATCGCTTTCTGGAATTTCGAGTCCTGCTTCAACTCGGCGAGCCTGCTTGTGACATTTGCCGACAGCGATGCAATGTGGTTGTATTTGTGCAGGGCGAAGAAGATGCAGCACATAAGGCGCATTGCAAGTTCGTCGTCGGTGCTAAACGGCGTGTAAAGGTCGAAAAGCAATAGCAACAGGTGTTCGTCGTAGGAATTGTTGATACTCAGGAAAAGTGCAGAAAGTGTCAGCACCTTCATGCTTTCGGGATAGTCGGGCGAGAGCATGGCATTTTTCAGCATCGACACCTCTTCGGCATTGGGGCGGAATGCAGTCCAAATATAGTTGAAAATCCTGATTTCGGCTTTCTCGATGTTGCGAGTCAGCTCCAGGGTTTTGAGATTGTCTTTCTCATCGGCAGGAACTTCTTCATAAAGTTTGAGTTTCTCGTAGTCGGCATCGAACTGTGCGATTACGTCTTTCAGGCTGTTTTTTGATTTGTTGAAGTCTTGTCTGATGGCGTAGTATTGCGAGCGAGAGAAGAGCGACAACAAGTGGTGGCAATAGCGGTCGAGCAGGTCGTATAGCGATTGAAGCAATTCGGTATAAATCTGCTCTTTTTGAGGGTCGTCCATCCCCTGTGCCATATATGTGAGCATATACTTGTATGACATTTGGAGCTTCGACAACTCCTCGCTTATTTCCCAGTTGGGGCTTGAGTTGAGCAAGTTGCCAAACGAAGAGAATGCTTCGTATAGCTTGGCTTCTTTGATAAGAGCCGTAATCTCGTCACGGTGTTTCAGTATGTCAGTTTCGGTCATATCGAGAATTTAGTTGAGTGTGAAGATAATGCAAAGTAACAAAAGATGTGCCATAAAAATAGCAGTTTGTCATATTTTTTGCGCTATGACCAGTATTTGTTCTTTGTCGAGAAGCGTTGTGGCAAAAATATATGTGTCGCCACCATCTTTTATCTTCAGCCGTTGCCTGAGTGCCTGTGCTGGAAGCAAGAAGTTGCGCGTGCTGATGTTGGCTTGCGGATATCGCTTGCTGAGGTTTTTTATGAGTTTGGATTTGAAAGACATGGTATCGGTTACTTTGAACGCCCTGCCGGGAAAATCTTGGTAAAGGCTGTCGGAAGTAAACAAGTGTGTGTTGGCTCCCAACTTCAGCAGTTTGTCATATTTGCAAGAAAGTTCGGCAAAAGCTGCGCTCTTCATGATGCAGCAATTGGGCTCGTAGATGTATTGCAAGATGCTGTCGGCGTATTCGACCGAGGCATTCTGGCTGCTGCGGAATGTGAGGCAAAGGACTTGCGGGTTTGCCGAGTTGTTTTCAAAATTAATTGTGTTTATGGCAACTTGTCTGCCTTGCGGTGCGCTCGTGAAATCGAGGTGCAGCAACAGTTCCTTGCACTCGTTGTTGACCCCTATGACGTGTATGTCGGTAATATGGGGAATGGTTGCTACCAACTGCGACAAGTCGAGCATCGGTGAAGCCTTTATGTAAAGATTGTCGGTGACGGCTTTTATCAAGTCGAGCATTTGTGTCACATCGGGCTCGCAGTCGCTTAGCCCATATATGCGCTTGTCGTTTTGCCCCCGTCGTGCCGGGTCGATGAAAACGGCATCGAAGCGGCGGTTGGCGGCTATCGACTGGTGCAGGTAGTTGGTTGCATCGTCGTTTGCCACTGTCACGTTGCTGCGGTAGCGTTGCATATTATGCTGCAGGGCTGCTGCCAACAGCGGCGACAACTCGACCGATGTGAGTTGCTCCACCTCTTTGGAAATATAGAAATCGTCAATCCCCAACCCGGCAGTCAGGTCTAATATGCTTCCAGCCCCCTTGAGCAGTGTGGCGTGGAATTGGGCAACTTCTTGGCAGGTACACTGCTCGGTTGATAGCGAGGTGGGGAATATGAAGTGCTTCAGTGCCGTTATCTCGGGAACTTTCCTTGCGATGCGTTTGCGGCACTCGATTTGGAGTGCTGCAAATTTCAGGTCGAAAGTCAGGTTTTGCCCTTTTTTAGAAAAAAGCAATTTGGAGGTGTCGCAATTGATGTGACTCTCGACATACTCAAAAAAATCGTCATTAATTCCGTATTCCGATATAATGTCAGTCATTGTCGCGCGCTGTTAAAGTGTAAGTGTCGGTGTCTTGCTGCAAGGAAACGAATCCCTCGTTGATGAGCTGTGACAGTGTAGATGCAATATCTTCTTTGGTGAATGAAAGGGTGTCGAAAAAATCGATTAATCGGCGCGGGCGCAGTGATAGCATATACATGATTCCGTCGATTACGTCTCGGGGTGTATATTGCGCCCGTCGCTTTTGGGCAATACAGTAGTCGCAGTGCCCGCAAGGCTGTATGTCGGTTTCGCCAAAGTAGTTTCTTATGATTTGTTCGCGGCAGGCATCTTCGCTGAATGCGTACCTGATTACTTCGTCGATGCGGTGCTCCATTTTTTCACGCAAGTCTTCGTAGGCACTTCGTGGAATAACGAGGTATTTGGGCAATTCGCGCGAAGTGGTGTAGTATATGTATGGAGTGCGTTTCCGCGGAACATAATGCAGAATGTGCATCTTGGTGAGGGCGAGCAGCGATTCGTATATGGTTTGCGCTGGAATTTTGAAGCGCGACGAGATGAGCTCTTCGTTGATGAACACATAATCGGAAAACAGCCCCGAATATGTCCGCAATATTGCCTGAAGTACGGTGTCGAGATTGGGGTTGTCGCTTGGCAGGTGGTACAGTTCCTCCTTGTTTGCAAGAATCATTACGCGCGACTGGGTGTCGATTTCTTCGATGAAATCGAAGTATCCCGACTTGGTGAGAATCTTCAGCGCGTTGTGTGTCGGAATGATTGGGTATTTGAAAGTCTTGCAAAACAAGACGAAGTTGAAGTCGTAGATTTGATTGAATCCACCTTCGACAGGAACGTTGAGGAAATTGCCTACGCGCTCGTAAATCTTTTTTATGAAATCCTTGTCGGGGAAAGAGTCGCTGATGCGTTTTTTCAGCACGGCTTTGTCGGTGTTCTTGATTAGCAGTACGACAAACGACTTTTTGCCGTCACGTCCGGCGCGTCCAGCCTCTTGGTAGTATTCTTCGAGCGAATTGGGCACGTCGATGTGGGCAACGATGCGCACGTCGGGTTTGTCGATGCCCATTCCGAATGCATTGGTTGCGACCATTATGCGCGTTTCGCCCGATTTCCATTTGTTTTGGCGTGCGGATTTATCGGTGTTTTCGAGCCCGGCGTGATAAAAGTCGGCAGGAATGCCATGTCGGGCAAGCTCCTCGGCAATTTGCTTGGAGCGGCTTCGGCTTCTGACATACACGATTCCCGACCCGGGAACTTTTTGCAGAATGCTGACGAGTTGCGACACCTTGTCGTCGGTTTTTCTGACAACGTAAACCAAGTTGGTGCGGGCGAAACTTTTGGAGAATACCCGTCTGCTTCTGAACTTTAGCTTATCCATTATGTCGGCTACCACGTCGGGGGTGGCAGTCGCCGTCAGCGCAAGTACTGGAATATCGGGGAAATAGTCGCGAATCTTGGCGATATTTAGGAAGGAAGGGCGGAAGTCGTATCCCCATTGGGAGATGCAATGCGCCTCGTCAACGACAATCAACTTCACGGGCATGAAACGCATTTTGTCGATAAACGATTCGGAAGCCAACCTTTCGGGGGAAATGTACAAGAACTTGTAGTTGCCAAACGTGCATTTGTCGAGCGTGTGCCTAATCTCGCTTAGCGACAGCCCCGAGTGTATGTAGGTTGCTTTTATGCCGCGGTTGATGAGATTGTCAACCTGGTCTTTCATCAACGATATGATGGGAGTGACCACGATTGACATCCCTTCGCGAGCCAGCGTCGGCACTTGAAACGTGATAGACTTGCCGCCGCCAGTCGGCAGTAGCCCTAATGTGTCGTTCCCGTCAAGAACCGACGTGATTATTTCTTCTTGGAGTTCCCGAAAGTCGGAGTAGCCCCAATATTTTTTCAAGACATCGTGAATGCCGTCGTTATTGATTGGCATCGTTCACCTTGATTTCTTTTACGAACAGTTGTATAGAAGAGCCTCCCTTATGGCGGTTCTCTTCGATGGTGTAGCAAATCTCGAACGGCACGCCGGCTTTAATGTATTTGAATTTGTCGGCTTGGTTGAAAGCAATGCCGTTCATGACGCGGTTGGAAGAATTGTCGATGAGTTCGAGCTTTATGTGTTCGAGGTTGCGTCCTACCAATTTGCTTGTGCCGTAGTCGAGCACGTTGCGGCTTGAGAAAATGGGCTTTTGGTTGCCCGGACCGAACGGGTTCAACTGGCGCAAGTAGTAAAGCAGGTCGGCATTGATGTCGTTGAACGTTATTTCGCAATCAATCGATATGGTTTGCGTCAGTTGGTCGGGTGTGATGTTTTCGGCAACATATTCTTCAAACCTGCGCGTAAACTCGGGGATGTTTTCCTCCTTCAGCGACAGTCCTACGGCATAGGTGTGGCCGCCGAAGTTTTCGAGCAGGTCGCGAGTGGAGTCGATGGCACGGTATATGTCGAATCCGCGAACGGAACGCGACGACCCCGTGGCGAGCCCGTTGGCAAGCGTCAGAACGACTGCCGGCTTATAGTAAAGTTCGGTCAGGCGCGAGGCGACAATGCCGATTATGCCCTTGTGCCACCCCTTGTTGTATATCACGATTGACTTCTTCGACGAAGTGTTTTCGCCACGCTTTTCGAGGATGCCGTTGGCTTCTTCGGTGATGCGCTTGTCGAGCTCCTTGCGGTCGCGGTTGTACTGGTCGATGTTTTTTGCGCGCCGGTAGGCATCGGCTGCATCTTTCGACACAAGAAGTTCTACAGCCTCGATACCCGACTGCATGCGCCCTGAGGCATTGATGCGCGGTCCGATTTTGAAAATCACGTCGCTAATGGTGATTTCCTTGTTGGCAAGTCCGCAAATCTTTATAATGCTCCTCAATCCCATGTTAGGATTGGAATTGATGCGCTTCAGTCCATAATAAGCCAATACGCGGTTTTCGCCGATGATTGGCACAATGTCGGCGGCGATGCTTACAGCCACAAGATCGAGCAGGCTGTCGAGTTCAAACATATTGGTCAGCCCGTTGCTGATGGCAAAAGCCTGCATGAACTTGAAGCCGACACCGCAACCCGACAAGTGCTTGAATGGGTAGGTGTTGCCTTCGAGCTTGGGGTTGAGAATGGCAGCCGCGTCGGGCAGAATCTCGTCGGGCACATGGTGGTCGCAGATGATGAAGTCGATGCCTTTGCTCTTGGCGTATTTCACCTCCTCGACAGCCTTTATGCCGCAATCGAGCACAATTATCAACGACACGCCTATGCTTGCGGCATAGTCGATACTCTTATTGGAAATGCCATATCCCTCCTCATAGCGCGTGGGGATATAGTATTCCACATTGGAATAATAATTTTGGAGGTACCTATAAACCAAGGCGACCGATGTGGTACCATCGACATCATAGTCGCCGTAAATCAAGATTTTCTCCTTTGCCCCCATGGCTTTGTTAAGCCTGTTTACAGCCTTATCCATATCTTGCATGAGAAAAGGGTCGTGCAAGTCGGACATTGAGGGATTGAGGAATTTTTCAGCTTCCTCTAAAGATTTTATCCCTCGCAGTACGAGTAACCGGCTTATGGGGTAGCAGTCGTGAAGATGCGTGGCCAAGTCGGTCGCTATGGATGATTGTTCGGTTGTAAAGGGTAAGTAATTCCATTTACTTATCATTTATGTTGTTTTTTATTTTTCAAAAAGAAGAAACGGGGGTAATGGCTTGATCACGAAGATGACGATGGTCAAAAAATTGCATTGTTCTCGTGTAATGGTATTTACCGTGCGCGTTTCATATAGCGGTGTGCTCTCGGGCATACCGGAGTGTTTCGGTCCAACCTTGTCATGCACAAGCTGCCTGTTGCCGTGCAAATGGCTGGAATGGTGGCAGGGGTGAGGTTTTGCTATATATCCCCAAAGGCGTTGCGTGTAGATAAAAGCGTAAAAAAACAGAAGCCCTGCCTATATTCGTTACGCAAATATACGCAGAGTTTCTGTATTTAGCTATTAAAGATGGGAATTTTATTTTAGAAAAAAATATATAAAGTGTTAAGGTGGCTAATTGGACTGAGTTACGTGTATGTCCATTTGTGGGAACGGGAAACTTAGCCCATTTTTAGGAAATTCTTTGTATATTTTTTCGTTTACGTCGTATAGAACCGACCAGTAAAATTCTGCTCGCGTCCAAGCTCTGATGGAAACCACGATGCTGCTGTCGGCAAGTGAGACGAGCGAGACTGTGGGGGTGCAGTCAACCTTTGGAATTTTTGCCTTGATTTTTTCAGCTTGTTCTTCTTCCCATTTTTCAACGCCTTCTTTCAGCTTCGATTTGCGGTTGAACAGGCTTTTCTTTGCCTGGTGTTTGTCTTGTTCCGTCTCGGCGTTTCCTTGGTTTTGCTCCTCTTCGTGTATTGCGGCTATCTCTTTCTGCCTGAGTCGCATTTCGCGGTCGTCTTCGCGATATTTCTTCACCACGCGGCTGTCGGCGTTGAGAATGTCGAGGGCGACTTTGCGCGCGACGTCAACGTCGTCGCCATAAGATATTGACACATCCCAGTTGACGCGGCGATATTCTTCCTTGGAATAATTGTTGATAGTGCCGGTCGAAAGTCCTCCATTGGGGATAATTATCGATTTGTTGTCAACGGTATTGAGAATTGTGTTGAAAATCTGGATTTCCTTCACGGTACCGCTGTAGCTGCCAAATTCGATGTAGTCGCCTATCTTGTAGGGCTTGATGAACAGTATCAATACTCCTCCTGCAAAGTTTTGCAAAGTTCCGCTTAGTGCCATACCGATGGCGACGCCAGCCGATGCGAAGATTGCAATGAACGAACTTGTCTCAATGCCAAGAATGCCGATGACCGAAACTATGAGAACGAAAAGCAGTGTAATCTTGACGACACTCAACACGAATGTTGTGAGCGACTTGTCAAAGTTATGCTTAAGCATAACCGCTTTTACAATGGAATGTATCTTGTTTATAATCAGCTTTCCGATGTAAAAGACGATGATGGCAATGAGAATGCGAATTCCGATGTCGATTGCGCCGTCCACAATCTTTTGTACAATTTCGTCGAACGATAGCGACGAAAGCATAGATGCCGACGTCTTTAGCTCGTTGCTAATGGAGTCGGCGACCTCCTTGCTGACAGGAGGATCGGCAATGAAAGCCATAATGTTGTTTAACAGCATAATTCTTATTGATTAATTATATACTTTATCATACCATTCGAGGGTGGTATAATATTGTTCGTTTATGGGTGAAGTTCCCAATATGTAGGTTGACAGCCCCGAGTAGTTGTCAGGGTCGATGGTAATTGTGTCAAACCGTTTTGTCGCGGCCTTGTAGATTATGGCTTGGTTGGTGAGGTTGTATAGTGCTGACGACTGCTCGGAAGTGGCAAGCAACTGGGTGTATTGCAAGAAGTCGAAGAATACCGACCGTGTGTTGCGGTTGTAGCATTGCAACTCTTCGATGGGAACAGTCACATCTGCAGGGTTGAGATGGATTTGTCGGCACAGTTCGGCAATTTCGTCAAGTTGGGAGCAGTCGGTGAGTGAAATGGTGGCGTAGCTACCGCGTGACTCATAATAGTTGTAGGTATTTTGACAGGCTTGTGTCAGGCTGTTCAAATCTCCGAACAGACATGGAATATTCTCGTCGTAAGGCATACCATTTGCCATCGTTTCGGTTGGGCTCGATATGTAATATTGGGTTTTATTGCGCAATTGGTAGGCAATCTCGATGCAGCCCATGTAGCAAACGTCGGCATAAATGAAATTGAAGGCATTGTCGGGTATCGCATCGGCAAGTTCGGTGATTGACATTGAGTCGCCGTAGTCGTCGCCGTAATCGAGCGAGTTAATGTTACTGTCCTGTTGGCGCTCGGGGGCTTCCAAAGTCCTGACCCAACCCGAAGCGTGTGACCAAAGCACGAAACCATAGTCTTTTGAGGGGAATAGCGTGCGAGTATCGGAAATGACTTCTGCCATGCGGCCGGTTGTGGTTGAGCGTATGTCGGATGAATATGTCTTTAATGGCATCTTGCTTACGCTGCCATTTACTTTGGCAATCTCGTACAAGGTGGGTTCGGCATCATACGCCACCTCGTATAGTACCAGGTGGCAACTGTCGTTGTCAACCTTGCTCATGCCCTCAATCATTTCATCGATGTCGTCATCGCTCCACGATGAAAGAGAGTTGGTTGCAATCATATACACTAATATCGTCCTGGAATTACCAGAAGTGCCTGGTCGTGGTTCATCGTCGTTACAAGCCGTCATTGCAAAGGCGAGAAGCGTGATAAATATTACTGCTAAATGTTTCATGCTGTCAAAAATATTTGCAAAATTAGTAAAATATCAATAATTGTATGGAAGAGAATTACAATATGAGGTAATTTTGTCGGCGCATAAGTTGAATTATTGTGATGAAGAAAATAATTGTCATAGCGATATTGTCGATAGTTTCGGTAACCGAAGCTGTGGCGCAGAGTTATTATTCGCTGGTTGACTCGGCTGAGTTTTACATAGGCGGGCATGAGTGGGACAAAGCTGAGCGTTTCATACAGTTGGCACTGAAAAAAGAGCCCGACAGCCAAAACACGTCACTCCTGCTGTCGAACCTTGCTACAGTGCAACGTTATCAAGGCAAGTTGCAAGAAGCATTGAAAAATTATACGATAGCCCTTTTTATGACACCCAATGCCGTGACATTGATAAGGAACAGGGCATCGTTATATTTAGATATGGACAGTATCGACAGGGCATATGATGACTATAGCCGTGTATTGGAGCTTGATGGACATGACATCGAAGCTCTGTATAACCGTGGCATATTGTCGCTCGAACGAAAGCAGATGGAGGAGAGTAAAGCCGATTTCCAGAAGATAAAAGACATAAGTCCCAATTCATATTTCGCATATAATGGTTTTGCCATGTGGTACAAGGCCAATGGCAATTTTGCCAAAGCTATTGAAAATTACAGTATAATCATAAAAGAACGTCCGTCGATAAACGCATTGGCAAATCGTGCAGAATGTTTCTTGGAATTGAAACAGTTGAACAATGCCGAGGCCGACATAAGGAATGCCCTGACCACCGACCCTCGCAACGGATTTCTTTATTTGCTCAGGGCTAAGTTAAATCGCTTGAGATTTGAAAGCGATGCGGTTCAGCGCGATGTGCAACTTGCCAAGGATTATGGTGTGGAAGATGCCGTTGTAGAGTCTTTCTTGCACAAGGATTAGCACGGTGCGGCTGTTGAAGGAACCTTGACTGCATGATTGAAATTGTATGGTATTTGCTTACGGTCGTTTTGCGCAGCAAAAGTTATTTACTTCAGTTATTTTGTTCCAAAAGTAACTTATGTGGGCAAAAAACAAGCCTATGCGCAAAGGATAAAACTAAAATTATTAATTTTGCAACGTAAAATTTTGTATTTATGTTTTTGCGAACAGCGTTACAAACATTTGGTTCATATTGCCTATTTATGTGGAGGGTGTTTTCAATTCCCGACAAGTGGAAAGTTTTTTTCAAGCGATATATAGGTGAAATCAATAAGTTGGGTATCGATTCAATACCGTTGGTAATAATAATTTCGATATTTATAGGTGCGGTATGTACCATACAGATGAAATTAAACACGACATCGCCGTTGATGCCTCGTTACACAGTGGGATTAGCCACTCGCGAGATAATCTTGCTTGAATTTACGTCGTCGATATTGTGTCTTATTCTTGCCGGGAAGGTGGGCTCTAACATAGCGTCGGAAATAGGTACCATGAGGGTGACCGAGCAGATTGACGCTCTTGAGATAATGGGAGTCAATTCGGCAAACTTTCTCGTGCTGCCCAAGATTGCGGCATTTGTGACATTTATTTGCGTACTTGTGATTTTCAGTATGGCAACTGCCCTTGGTGGTGGTTACCTGGTGTGTATCGTTTCCGACGTGGTGCCGTTGTCAACCTATTTATATGGGTTGCAGACCATGTTTAATGAATGGTATGTGTGGTATGCCTTGATAAAATCGTTGTTCTTTGCATTTGTCATAAGCAGCGTGGCTTCGTTCTTTGGCTACTATGTGAAGGGCGGTGCCTTGGAAGTGGGTAAGGCAAGTACGAATGCCGTTGTGACGAGCAGTATTTTCATATTGTTGCTCGATGTGTTGCTTACACAAATTTTGTTGCAGTAAAAGAAGTGTATGATAGAAGTAAAAAACATAAACAAGTCGTTTGACGACAAACAGGTGCTCAAGGACATAAGTGCCACTTTCTATGACGGCAAGACTAACCTTATAATCGGGTTGAGTGGTTCGGGAAAGACGGTCTTGATGAAGAGCATGGTAGGGCTTGTTGTTCCCAATTCGGGCGAAATACTCTATGACGGTCGCGACTTGCTCAAGATGGATAGCAAGCAGGTTAAGAATTTGCGCAAGGAAATAGGTATGTTGTTCCAGGGGTCGGCACTTTTCGACTCGGAGACGGTGCTTGGCAATGTGATGTTTCCGCTCACCATGTTTTCGGACATGACGGCAGCCGAGATGAAAGACCGAGCCGAGTTTTGTATCGAGCGTGTCAACCTGAAGGATGCCAATAAGAAATTTCCATCGGAGTTGAGTGGTGGTATGCAGAAGCGTGTTGCAATAGCCCGCGCTATTGCGTTGAACCCGAAGTATCTCTTTTGCGATGAGCCAAACTCGGGGCTCGACCCGAAGACCTCGATACTGATTGACGAGTTGCTGAGCGACATTACCCACGAATATGGTATTACGACCATAATCAACACCCACGATATGAACTCGGTGTTAGGTATTGGTGAGAATATATTGTTTGTCAACAAGGGGCGTTGTGGCTGGATTGGCAACAAGACCGAAATTTATGACAGCAATAATGAAGATCTCGACCACTTTGTATTTGCCACCAATCTTTTCATGGAAGTGAAGAAAGTCCACAGCAAGAAAGGCGGCAGCTAACTGCTGCAGCAGATGAAGAGCGCTCCGTCGGTGTGCAGATTGTGGAAAGGAATACCTATTGATTTTATCTCTTTAATGAATTCTGTAGTTTTGTCGTCGTATATACCGCCCGACAAAACTATTTTTTTTGGCATGAATGTGTCGAGCAGGTCGGTTATGTTTCCATAGTATGATGCTGCTATGACGAGGTAATCGACATTTATGGGGCGAGCTGCACGGAGGTATCGCCACGATGTGTTTGTAACGACGGCTATGCGCTTGTTTTCCAAAAAAGCGAATGGTGGGGAGATGATGCCGTCGGGGTGGTTGATGTTGTCGGTGAGCGATATGTCGTCGATGTAGTAGTGTGAAATGAAACCTATGTTGCTGCGGACGAAAGCGTCAGTTTCGATGCTGTCGTCGGGGCACCATATCTGGCAGGAGCCTCCGTTGAATGCCACGATGGGTGTTGCCGAGAAACTGTTTTGGATAACGAATCCCGAGCGTGGGGCTTGTGTAAATTGCAACAAGTCGGTTGCTGCCATTACGAGCATGGTGGCGAGAGAGGCGATGGCGTAGGCGAATCTTTTGCGGTATATCCATATAGCCAAAAATGAGTAGAGCGCAAAAAACAGCAAGAGCATGGTCGTGGAGATGTTGACGCTTGTAATTGCTGCGAAAGGTAGGTTGCCGATTGTGGTGGCAACTGTACTTATTGCATTTGTCGCCCAATCGAGAAAGATTGAAAATTCGGGTATCTCAATGCCAAAACACAGCAACGTAACATGAAGCAGTGCAAAACTAAGATAAAATGGCAGTAGCGGCAAAATTATCATGTTGGAAATGATGGCGAGCATGGGAACTATGTGGAAATAGTATGCCGAGATGACGGTTGTTCCAAGCGTAGCCACTGTGGTGAGTGTGAACGATGATGTCCAGTAGTATAAAGTCTTGCGGGAAGGAGAAACGGTATTGAACTTGTCGTAGAACAGAAGAATCGACAAGACTGCCGCGAAACTCAATTGGAATCCTACATCGTATATTGAGTTGGGAGACAGTGTGAGTATGAAAATCGCTGCTGCCAATAGAGCGTTAAGGCTGCTGTTTTGGCGATGGAGCAAGTTGGCCATGAGTATGAACAGAACCATTATTGCCGATCTTGTAGCAGAAGGCATCATGCCCGTAATGAACAGGTAGGCAATGAGGACTGGAATGACAATGATAATTCTTAATCGGTGCATACCGATGTAGCAAAGCGGCTTGAACAGAGCAAATAGTATCCCGACGATGATGCCCATGTGCAAACCGCTGAGAGCCAAGATGTGTGAAATTCCGGCTTTGGAGAATTCGTGACGAGTGTCTTGTTTCAATAATGATGATTCACCAAGCAAGATTGTGCACAGGAATCGTTGCGTGTCGGGATTCATGCCCGAGTTGATTATGTGGTTGGTGATGGTGCGTTGCAAGTGGCGCGATATGGTGAAAATGGTGTTTTGGTTGCCAACGTTGTCGTATTGTCCTGGCTTTAGAAGCTGGGAGTATAATACCCCTTGGTAGCGCATATATCGTGCGTAGTCAAATTCATCGGGGTTGCCGAGAGAAGTGATTGGCCGTAAGTCGGCTTGGAACGCAATGAGGTCGCCTTCGCACAGAGAGTAGTCGTTTGCGGTGATGGTGACAGTGATAGGCGTGATGTGTTGCAGCGCGTCGGGGTTTTCGGGGCAAGACAGTATGGTTGCGTCCAGGCTTGTAGAGAAGTCTTTGTTGCCGATTGCATTGATGCGCGCTATTATGGTTTGTTTGTTGATTGTTTGCAAATCGAGCTGTTGAGGTCGGGCAGAATTGCCGGCAAAGCAGCCTGTCATGAGTGCGTAACCCATTACGAGCGAGCCGAGCCAAGGGGTTGCTTTCAGGGCAAGAAATGGTGAGCGGCGCAGTTGGAAGCGTATAAATAGCATCACAAATATAATCACAGCCAAGGTGGCGATGATTGTAATTGTGTCAATTGTCAGGATGTTTGCCAGTAGGATACCGAGGATGAACGGTATGGCAATCCTCAACAAAGGTGCTTTGTCAAGCATTTCCCGAAGTGGTTACAGGTTGCTGTGCCAGTTGTCGTTAGTCCATATTTCATATGAGACGAATGCCTGCAGTAGCAGCATTTCCAGTCCGTTTTTAGTGATTGCGCCTTGCTGCCTTGCATTTTTCATGAACAGTGTTTCGTCGGGATTGTAAAGCAAGTCATAGCATAGATGCTCTTTTGTTAAGAATCTGTAAGGAATGTCGGGGCAGTTTTCTACATGAGGGTACATTCCCAAAGGAGTAGTATTCACTATAATCTTGTGGCTTGCCATGTCGGCTTTTGTCAGCTCTTCGTAAGTGAGGGTTTTGGCACTTTTGTGCCTTGAAACCAGTTGCGTTGTCACACCTATCTTGTTTAATCCATAACATACGGCTTTGGCTGCTCCTCCTGTGCCGAGCACCAAAGCGCGGTTTCGGGCAGGTGTAATGTATTCGCGAATGGAGTCGCAAAAACCGATTACGTCGGAGTTGTACCCCTTCAGTTTCAGACCCGAGCGGGAGCGTATTATTTTTATTACGTTTACGGCTCCTATTTTTTCGGCATCTTCATCGAGCATGTCGAGTAGCGGAATAACTTTTTCTTTATATGGGATGGTGACGTTGAGTCCGCACAAATTTGGCGTTTCACTGATTATTTCCAACAGCAGGTTCACGTCGGGGATTTCAAAATTGACGTATTCGGCATCTATCCCTTCGGATTCAAATTTTTGGTTGAAATAGCCTTTTGAAAATGAATGCCCTAATGGATAGCCAATTAATCCATAAATTTTGTGAGATTTGCTTGAGATTTCCATAATAACAACCGTGTGTAGGTGAGACAGAAATATGCATGATGAATGTTGTTCACAAATTTAGTAAAAATAAAATATAAATAAGTGTGTTCATTACATTTTTCCTTTTCTTTAGCAAAAAAAAGAATTTTGCGGGAAATTTCCTTTTATACAAGTAAGTCAATTGCGGCTATTTTCTTACTTTTGCAATAGTTTTACCAAACTGTGACATGGGCAGATTAGCTATACTGATTATATTTTGCAGCATATTTTTCACTTCTATTGCCAAAGAGGGCAATTTTGTCTTGGTGATTGACCCGGGGCATGGGGGGAAAGATGTAGGGGCACCTGGGGTGAATAGTTATGAAAAGACGATAAATCTCGGAGTAGCTCTGAAATTCGGTGAGCTTGTGGAAAAGCGTATGGACGATGTCGATGTTGTATATACGCGCAAGCGCGACAAGTTTGTGACATTGCAGGAAAGAGCTAATATTGCCAATGCCGCCAAGGGAGACTTGTTTGTGTCGATACACACCAATTCGCTTGACAAGCGCAACAAGAATCGTAAGACGATAAAGGGTACGGCGACATATACGCTTGGGTTGCATCGGACAGATGACAATCTTGAAGTTGCAATGAGGGAAAATTCGGTGATTTCGCTTGAGGAGGATTATACGACGACTTATAAGGGGTTTGACCCAAATTCTGCCGAATCATATATAATAAACGAGATATACCAAAATCATTATTTGGAGCAAAGCGTGAATTTTGCGTCAATGTTGCAAAAGGAGTTCGTCTCGACAGCCAATCGTGTTGACCGAGGTGTGCGACAAGCTGGCTTTTTGGTTATCAGGGAAACGGCAATGCCGTCGGTGCTTGTGGAACTCGACTTCATTTGCAATCCCACGCAAGAAAAGTATATGGCATCGGAGAAAGGAAAGAAGGAGCTTGCCGAGTCGCTCTACAATGCTCTGGTAGAATACCGCAAAGCCAATCATGGCAACAGTGCCGCAGCTGCACAGTATGCTACTCCAGCCGCCGACAAGGAAAAGCAACGGCAAAAGAAAGAAACCACAGCCGATGGCGAAATGGTGTATAAGATTCAAATCTTGGCAGGGCGTGTGAGGTTGCCGTCAAATTCGCGTGAATTTAAGGGGTTGAAAGGCGTGGAACGGCACAAGGACGGTCGTATATATAAATACACCTACGGAACGACAACCGACTACAAAGAAGCGTCGAAGATGTTGCGCGAGGTGAAGCGCAAATTCAAGGATGCCTTTATTGTGACTTATGGAGAGGATGGTAAAATCAAATAAATAAGGAAAGAAAACAAAATAGAATATGAAGAAATTTTTTTCAAAGGAAGTAAAAATTGCTCTTGCTGTGATAGTCAGCTTGGCTGTCTTGTTTTGGGGCATAGAATATCTGAAAGGTGTGAATATATTCAAACCAGCCAATTTCTATTATGTGGAATTTAAGAATGTGGCTGGGTTGACCGATTCGGCTCCTGTTACCATCAATGGCTATCAGATAGGCATGGTGAGGGGAATAAATTATGATTATAATAATGGAACTCTTGTTGTCATGCTCGGTCTTGAGAAAGATTTGCGCATACCTGTTGAGTCGAAGGCTGTGCTTGCGACAGATTTGCTCGGTACTGCCCAGATAGAGCTGAAATTGGCGAAAAACGACACATATTATAATGTAGGCGACAAGATTCCTGGCGAGAATGCCAAGGGGCTGATGGACGAAGTGGGTGGAAACCTGCTGCCAAGCGTGAGCAACTTGATGCCTAAAATAGATAGCATCTTAACCAACTTGAATGCTATAGTGGCAAACCCAGCATTGCAGCAGTCGGTGAGCAGGCTCGATGCTATTACTGCCAACCTGGAGGCGAGCAGCAGGGAATTGTCAGAAGTATTGCCAGCCGTAATGAAAAACGTTGATGGCATAACAACTAATTTGGACAGCATAACCGGGAACTTGAACGGACTGTCGGCTAAATTGAGCGAACTGCCAATCGACACGACTATGGCAGGAATCAATGCCACTGTGGTTCAATTGAACGATATTACATCTAAGCTGAATGGCACGGAGTCGAGTCTTGGAATGCTTATAAACGACCGAGGACTGTATGACCATCTTGATGGTGCGGTGATGAGCCTCGACTCGTTGTTTATAGATATAAAGAAAAACCCGAAACGCTATGTAACTATAAAAGTATTCTAATATAGTTTCGGCAGCCAGAAAAGCAAATAAAAAACACGGTTGGGGCTTGTTTAGAATTGTTCCAAATAAGCTCCAATTTGTATAATTGACGCACAAGTTTAGTAATTAGGTGCTTTTCGAACTGATTTGACGAAATAGGTGCCAGTGCAGTATAATCGGTTTTTGTGTCGCAAATCGTTGATAATTATGTAAATGATTGCTAAAATCGGGCTGAGGTAGGCAGAAAAAAAAGTGTATTGATTCAATCGCTTGTATTTCAGTGCGGTTATATAAATATCTAAAATAACAAGAAAGTAACGATTTTTTTATGTCGTTTTTTTTGTGAAATTTTGTAGTCGAAAAACTATAAGCAGAGTAACATTGTGATGAACACACCGCAAGATTCAAGATGGGAAAAGTGCCTGAAACTTTTCCAAGATAATGTGTCGCCAGAACATTATCGGGCATGGTTTGAGCCTTTGGAATACCAAGGGTTCGAGAATAATCGTATATTATTGCATGTCCCGTCTTTGTTTTTTGCCGAGCAAATAGAAAGCAAGTTCAGTTCGTTGATGAACCGAGCTTTTGAGCGCGTATTCGGAGCCGATTTCAGGGTCGTATTTAATTATAATGTAGTAAACAAGCAACCCGACACCGAAATCTCGATAGAAAGCGTAAACAAGAGCCGCATTATCGACAACCGCCTTGAACAGTCGCAACAGCAAGTTGGCAACCCGTTCAAGAGCGTTGACTATGGCGACATCGACCCGCAACTGAATCCGAAATACACTTTTGAGAACTATTGCGACAGTGTGAGCAACAAGCTCGCGGTGAGCATTGGCAAGGCTATTGCCAACGATCCGAAGTGCAAGACGTTCAATCCTCTGTTTGTGTTTGGCCCGACTGGCGTGGGCAAGACTCACTTGGTGGAAGCAATTGGTATCAGGTCGAAGGAGGTGAATCCGCGCAGCCGTGTGCTTTATATCACTGCGCGCGTATTTGAGAGCCAATATACCACTGCTGTGCGCAACAACAAGGTGAATGAGTTTATCAATTTCTATCAGAGCATCGATGTGCTGATAATCGACGACATTCAAGACCTTGCAGGGAAAACGGCGACGCAGAACACATTCTTCCACATATTCAACCACTTGCACCAAAATCAGAAGCAGCTCATTATGTCGAGCGACTGCCGCCCTGTTGACATGGATGGCATGGTACCACGGTTGATTTCGCGATTCAAGTGGGGTATGACTGTCGAACTTGGCGCGCCCGACTATGAATTGCGCCGTGAGGTGCTCGCCATGCGTGCGCGGCAAGACGGATTGTCGATTTCGGACGACATACTCGACTATATTGCAGCAAATGTCACCGACAGCATCAGGGAGCTTGAAGGCATAGTCGTGTCGTTGCTTGCTCATGCGACAATGCTTGGTCAGGAGATTTCGATGGACTTGGCGCGGGCGGTGATGGCAAATGCAGTGAAGGTGTCGAAGCGGCAAGTTACGTTTGACTTGATTGCCGAAACGGTGTGCGGCTACTACAATATCAACAGCGACCTGTTATATAGCAAGTCGCGCAAGCGTGAAATATCCGATGCCCGTCAGGTGGTGATGTACCTTGCCAAGAAATACACTCCGATGTCATCGACCAATATTGGTGTAAGGTTGTCGAGAAACCATGCCACGGTGCTTTACGCTTGCAGCAGCATTGAGCAGCGAATGGCGATAGAAAAGCAGCTGAGGGAAGACTTGGCGATAATAGAAGGTGAATTGAAGAAATAATATCACAATTAAACATGCGCCCGATACACAATGCGATGTGTCGGGCGCAATATCTGTTTATGGCTGGCATTTACATACACATACCATTTTGCAAAAAAAAGTGCATTTATTGCGACTTTTATTCTATTGCAGCCAATCCCGCAGTGGTGGACGAATATGTTTCCGCTTTGTGCCGCGAGGCAGAATTGAGAAAGGAGGAATTGACGGGCGACAGTGTCAGGACCGTGTATTTGGGAGGCGGCACGCCGTCGTTGTTGTCTGCCCAGCATTTGGAACGTTTGACCGACGGGTTGCGCAAGGTTTTTGATTTTGGAGGTGTAGAGGAATTTACGATAGAGGTAAACCCCGATGACGTGTCGGAGGAACTTGTCGGGCTGTTTTCGAGGCTTGGGATAAACCGTGTGAGCATGGGAGTGCAGAGTTTTGTCGATGAAGAATTGAAGTTTCTCAATCGCCGCCATGACGCTGCGCAGGCGATTCGGGCGTATGGTTTGATGACGTCGGGAGGCATAGGAAATGTGAGCATCGACTTGATATATGGTATCCCTGGGCAAACGCTGCATTCGTGGCAACAATCGCTCGACCAAGCCATGCAGATGCAGCCCAAGCATATCTCGTGTTACAATCTGACTTATGAGGAAGGCACGCGGCTATACAGACTGCTTGAAAAGGGAAATATAAGGGAGGTGCACGACGAGGAGTGCATTGCCATGTATGAGCAAATGATTGATGTGCTTGCCTCGCATGGCTATGAACATTACGAAATATCCAATTTTGCCTTGCCGGGCTATCATTCGCGGCACAATTCGAGCTATTGGGATAAGTCACCTTACCTTGGGCTTGGGGCTTCGGCTCATAGCTATGTGGGTGGCACGAGATATTACAACACGAGCAATGCCAGGGCTTATATATCGGAAATAGGGCAGGGCAGGATTGTTGCCGAGGCAGAAGAGGAGAGTGTGAGCGAGCGGTATGACGAGGAGGTGCTGTTGCGCCTTCGTACAAACCGCGGCATTGATGCCGCGATGTTGCGCGACACATACGGCGAGCCATATTACAGCCATTTCATGAGCGAGGTGCGGCAGTTTGTGGCTTCGGGGCTTATAGAGAACACGGGGAGCGTTTATCGGCTGAGCCGCAAGGGCGTGATGCTGTCGGATATGGTTATACGGGAATTGATGTATGTGTGATTGTCCGTGGTGGTTATTCGTGATGGTATGGCTCGTTGTTCAGGATAGTCATGGCGCGATATAGCTGTTCGATGAAGAACAGCCTTACCATTTCGTGCGAGAATGTCATTTTAGACAAGGATATTTTTTCATTTGCCCGTGCTACAACCTCGGGCGAAAAACCGTAGGGACCTCCTATTACGAATACCAATTGCTTGGGCACGGTGTGCATTTTACGTTCGATGTATGCCGAAAACTCTTTCGACGTGTATTCCTTGCCATGCTCGTCGAGCAACACTACATAGTCTTGCGGTGAAACCGACGACAATATCGTGGTTCCTTCCTTCTGCTTTTGCTGTGCCTCGTTCAGGTTGCGGGTGTTTTTTGCATCGCTGATGCACTTTAGTTCAAATGGTATGTATCGCGACACCCGTTTGCTGTATTCGTCAATACCTTCGGATAGGAAATGTGTATTGGTTTTGCCAACGGCAAGGAGCAGTATTTTCATCGTGTCTTGGCTTTAATGAACGAATAATAGGCAAATGCGAGAACTACTATAAAACCGATGAGCGGAACTGCAAATGCGGCGGTTATCGAGAATGTGTCGCCCATCCAGCCCATTGCCAAGGGTCCTATGGCTCCGCCAATGACACTCATCATCAAGATGGAAGATGCGCGCTCGGTGAGTTTTCCCAATCGGGCTATCGCCATGGCGAAAATCGTCGGGAACATAATGCTCTCGAATACGTAGCAAACGATAACGGCGCATTTTGATACCACTCCGAGAGGCAGCAGCGCGAGTGTCATCATTGATACGGTACCGACAGCGCAGGCAAGCAGGATTTTTTCGGAGCGTATGCGACTCATAAACGCGCTGCCTGCAAAGCGTCCTATCATGAACAAGCCTAAGCCTCCGATGGATAGGAGCAGTGATGCCGTGTTGGGTGTGAGGAAACCGTCATCGGTCATATAGTTGATGAAGAACGTGTTGATTGAAATTTCGGCAATTTCGTAACAGATGAGTGCTGCAAAGCCGAAAAAGAAATAGCCGCCCAACCTGTTGACGTCGGCTTGCCCATGCGCGGCATCGTTGTCGGCTGTGACAAGTTCGGGCAGTTTCACCCTCGTAAAGCAGAATGCGGCTATCAATACGATTATTCCGATGACAGAGTAGGGTATGGCAATGTCGGCTACTTCGCCGCCGCGTTCGGCAAAAAAGAATTGCCCGCCGAGCAACACGCCCACGATGCTACCCAAGCCATTGAACGACTGGGCAAGATTCAGGCGGCCTGCGGCAGTGCGAGGGTCGCCGAGCAGCGTGACGTAGGGGTTGGCAGCCGTTTCGAGAATGACGAGTCCGCAGCCGATGATGAACAACGGCAGCAAGACGTATTCAAACACCACATTGTCGCTTATGGGGAGGAACAGCAACGAACCGCCGCCGAAGAGCAACAGCCCAATGATGACGCCTATGCGAGTGCCAAGGCGGCGTATCATGAGTCCGGCAGGAATTGCCATGAGAAAGTAGGCACCGTAAACGGCGGCTTGCATCAATGCCGAGTGGGTCTTGGAGACGTGCATGGTCAGTTGGAAGTGCTTGTTAAGCACGTCCATTACGGCACGTGCGCCGCCCCACAGAAAGAAAAGCATTGTGATGAGGATAAACGGAAAAATGTATTGACGGGCTACCAAGCCTATTTTTGCAGAAGTAGAATTTTCGTTTTGCATAGTTGCATTTCTTAATTATGCTGCAAATTTAGTGAAATTAATAATACAATTAGGAATTAGGAATTAGGAATGAGAAATTAGGAATGCAGTTGGTGGGGGGATTGCATTTTGTGATGAACAAAACGGGGGAAAATGTTTATTCTGCCCTCGATTTGCGCTATCTTTGGATAAGATAGGCTGCACTCGGCATAAAAAACAAACAAGTTTGTTTTATTCTGCCCTCGATTTGCGCTATCTTTGTATCTCAATAACTATGATATAGTGGACGAAGAGGAAGTAATGTTGCAGATACAAAATACAGTTGTCAGCCTTGACATCGTTGAGAAATTCTTTTTGTGCGACCTTGACGCTTGTCTTGGAGAGTGTTGTATCGAGGGTGATGCTGGCGCTCCAATCACACAAGAAGAGTATGACAAGATAAAGGAGGTTTTGCCACAAGTGTGGGATGACTTGCTGCCCCAGGCGCAGGAAGAGATAAAAGAGAATGGCGTGGGGTATATCGACGAGGAGGGCGACCTAGTTACGCAAATCGTTGATGGCAAGAATTGTGTTTTCACGTGCTATGGCAAGAATGGAATGTGCCTTTGTGCACTGGAAAAGGCATACAAAGAGGGGCGCATAGATTTCTATAAGCCCGTTTCGTGCCACCTTTATCCGTTGCGACTCAAGGAGTATGCCGACTTCACTGCAGTTTCTTATCACCGATGGAAGATTTGCAAGGCTGCCGAAGTGCTTGGGCGCGCAAAGGGTGTGAGGCTTTACCAGTTTTTGCGCGAGCCGCTTATCAGGCGGTTTGGCGAGGAGTGGTATGCCGAGCTGGAAACTGCCTGCAAGCTGTATCTCGAAGAGTATGGCGAGTAGTGGTCGGATACAGCCGCTAAAGAGCCTTTTTTGTCGGAGGCTTTAAATTTTTTAAAAGGACAATTTGCAGGTAGGTAATTTAATAAGCACTATCTTTGCAGTTGAGAAACAACACATAAAAATTAAAATAAATTATGGCAAAAAAAGCATTGTTGATGATTTTGGATGGTTGGGGAATAGGCAACCATACTAAATCGGACGTAATCTATTGCACTTCAACTCCTTATTGGGATGGTCTGTTGGCTAAGTATCCGCATTCACAACTTCAGGCAAGTGGTGAGAATGTAGGTTTGCCCGACGGGCAAATGGGCAACTCGGAAGTTGGTCACTTGAACATAGGTGCAGGGCGAGTTTTGTACCAAGATTTGGTTAAAATCAATAAAGCCATAAAAGACGGGTCGATACTCGACAATCCCGAGATAAAGTCGGCTTTCTCATACGCACAAAAGACAGGCAAGGGCATGCACTTCATGGGGCTTACCTCGACTGGTGGTGTGCACAGTTCGTTTGACCACATACTTGCGTTGTGCGACATTGCCAAGGAGTATGGTCTTAAGGACGTGTTCTTGCACTGTTTCATGGACGGTCGTGACACCGACCCGAAGAGCGGCAAGGGCTTCATACACGACTTGCAAGAGCATTGCAAGAAGAGCGCAGGCGTGGTGGCTTCGATAATCGGTCGCTACTATGCGATGGATCGCGACAAACGCTGGGATCGCATAAAGATTGCTTACGACCAATTGGTGAACGGTATAGGCGAAAAGGCTACCGACATGGAAGCTGCAATGCAGGCATCGTATGACAATGATGTGACAGATGAATTTATCAAGCCTATTGTGAATGCCAATGTTGATGGCCGCATCAAAGAAGGCGACGTTGTAATATTCTTCAACTACCGCAACGACCGTGCCAAGGAGATTACAATGGTGTTGACACAAGAAGATATGCCCGAACAGGGAATGAACACCATCAAAGATTTGCAATATTATTGCATGACTCCGTATGACGCATCTTTCAAGGGTGTACACATACTCTTTGACAAGGAAAATGTAAAGAACACGCTTGGTGAGTATCTTTCTTCGCTTGGCAAGAAGCAGTTGCACATTGCAGAGACCGAAAAATATGCCCACGTGACATTCTTCTTCAATGGCGGTCGTGAAGCTCCTTATGAAGGTGAGGACAGAATTCTCGTTCCGTCGCCTAAGGTTGCAACATACGACTTGAAGCCCGAAATGAGTGCGTATGAGGTAAAGGACAAATTGGTTGAAGCTATCGGCACCGAAAAGTATGACTTCATCGTAGTGAATTATGCCAATGGCGACATGGTGGGCCACACTGGTGTGTATGAAGCAATCGAGAAGGCTGTAAAGGCTATCGATGCTTGTGTTGAGGCTACTGTAGAAGCTGCAAAACGACATGGTTATGAGGTGATTATCATCGCTGATCATGGTAATGCCGACCATGCACTCAATGAAGACGGTACACCAAATACTGCCCATTCGTTGAATCCAGTGCCTTGTGTATATGTGACAGAAAATGCCAATGCGAAAATCAACAACGGTATTCTTGCCGATGTCGCACCTACATTATTGCACATAATGGGGTTGCAGCAACCGGCAGAAATGACAGGCAAGCAGCTAATAGAGGATTAAACTTCCAGCTTGGAAATGTGTGAATACGATATAAAGGCTCGGATTTTTGTCCGAGCCTTTATATTGTATTGTGCCTGTGTTGCGTCAATCATGCTGTCAATTGCAGTAGTGGGGAGTAGGTTAGTAATAGCACCCAAAGAATGGCGAGAATGAGAAATGCGATGGAAAAAGTATATAGCTGACGACGGATAATATGGGTGGCTTTGTGCGAAAATTGAGTGAAGGTAAAGCAGAATGATGCCATGAATACAAAAAAGTCGTCAACAAAGCCGATAATGGGCCCGTCGAAGTCGATAGGCATTATGATATAGGCGACGGCGAGCAACAAGAAGAATGCCGCCAGCCATTTCAATGTGGTATTTTTCTTTTCCATGATGTGCAAGAGTATGTAATTGATTGTTATTCGTTAATCTCATTCCACCCCCTTTGGAAGTATGCTTTGGCAAAATCGACAGGTCGCACAACTTCGCCATCCCACATTATTATGTCGAGATCCATCGGAACATTTCCTGTCAACTTGCTTGCAGGGGTGCGACCGCAAACGTTCTCATATTCCTTTACTTTCTTGCTTATGGTTTCAAAATCGAGTTTGCACTCCCCCGTCATAACAGCATTAAGGTAGTCGGGGTCACGATGGTTGTCTGCTTCGGAGTTGTAAATCGAAGACACTTTTGTACTGCTTAGGTGCTTGTTGAGCCATTTGATGGCGTGTTCAACTTGCCACTGCCTGTCACGGCTGTTGCTGCCGATACTTATAACAATAGAACTCATAATTATATCCCTTTCATAGTTAGAGAAATTCGGTTTCTCGAAGTGTCAACGTCCAAGACTTTTATTGTAACATGGTCGTTGATGTTGACAACCTCGGATGGGTGTGACACGTATCGGTCGCTTAATTCCGAGATGTGAACCAGTCCGCTTATGTGTACCCCGATGTCGATAAAGACACCAAATTGGGTGATGTTTGTCACAATTCCGTTCAGAATCATTCCTTGCCTTAAATCTTCGATGGAGTGGGCTTTTTCGTCAAATTCGACTTGAGAGAAGTCGGCTCGAGGGTCGCGTCCAGGCTTTTCGAGTTCGGCAATGATGTCGTTAAGCGTAGGTAATCCGATTTCGTCGGTCACATATTTGTTCAGGTTGATTTTTGCCCGTTGGCTGCTGTCTTTTATTAGTTGCTCGACCGTACAATTGCAGTCGGCAGCCATTTGTGCCACCAATGCGTAGCGTTCGGGGTGAACAGCCGAGTTGTCCAGTGGGTTCTTGCTCGATGGAATGCGCAGGAATCCAGCTGCCATCTTGAAAGCCTTTTCACCCATCCGTGGCACTTTCATAAGCTCACGGCGTGAGGTGAAATCACCATGCTCGGTTCGGTACTTGACTATGTTTTGCGCGAGCGACTGCCCAAGGCCCGAAACATAGGATAGTAGTTGCACTGATGCTGTGTTGACGTTGACACCTACACTATTGACGCAACTCTCGACAACAAACGAGAGGGCATGTTTCAACTTGTTTTGGTCAACATCGTGCTGGTATTGCCCTACGCCTATCGACTTGGGGTCGATTTTGACTAATTCGGCAAGAGGGTCAAGCAGGCGGCGGCCTATTGACACAGCCCCGCGCACGGTGACATCCTTGTCGGGAAATTCGTCGCGGGCAACTTGCGATGCCGAGTATATCGATGCTCCGTTTTCGCTGACTACATATGTCTTCACCTCCCGGTTGAAATGCACTGTTCGCAAGAATGCTTCGGTTTCGCGGCTTGCAGTTCCATTGCCGAGTGCAATGACGTCGATATTGTAGCGGTCGGCAAGTTTGACAAGCATCGATGCTGCGCCGGCAGTGTCGTTGCGTGGTGCTGTGGGGTATATGACGCAGTCGTGCAATAGGTTGCCTTGCTGGTCGAGGCACACCACTTTGCAGCCCGTCCTGAAACCTGGGTCTATGGCGAGTATGCGTTTTGCACCCAATGGCGGGGCAAATAGCAACTGCCTAACGTTTTGTGCGAATTGTGCAACAGCTTCATCATCAGATTTTTCCTTGGCTGTAGCCA
Organism: uncultured Bacteroidales bacterium; assembly: GCA_949285735.1. Taxonomy (GTDB): domain Bacteria; phylum Bacteroidota; class Bacteroidia; order Bacteroidales; family Muribaculaceae; genus Avimuribaculum. The sequence goes on along the minus strand of CASEAQ010000007.1, from coordinate 22,890 downwards.
AGCTCTCGGTCTCGATAGATGGGCGAATGAGGCGTTTATAGCTGTCGTCGATTGCGCTTTCTACGAGTGTTGAAGCCTCGTTGCGGTTTTTGACAAAAATCCGTTTTATGTTCTGTACTGCACGGTCGTTGTCGTTGGTGACCGACAGCTTCAATATGCCCTCCTTTTGCCCGCGCAGCATTGCGAGCAGGCGGTGGGAGGAGATGCGTGGCAAGAAGTCGGTGCAATCGAAATAGTTCTTGAATTTTTCACCCTCGACTTCTTTGCCTTTGACTACTTGTGATGAGATGTGTGACGAAGCGCGGAACGAGGCTCTCACGGTATTGCGCGAGCGGCTGTCTTCTGCCACCCATTCGGCAATGATGTCGCAAGCTCCTTTTATTGCTGCGTCGGTGTCGGCGACATCGCAATGGACAAAGTTTATCGCCCTTGCCGCAATGTTGTTCGACTGTTGCGCCATTATAATCTTGGCAAGCGGTTCGAGACCCAATGAACGGGCAACTTCTGCACGGGTGTGCCGCTTTGGCTTGAACGGAAGGTATATGTCTTCGAGTTCCTTTGAATCCCAGCAATTGTCGATTTTTGCTGCAAGTGCGTCGGTCAGGCTGCCGGCATCGGCAATGGTCTTTTTGATATATTCTTTCCGCTTCGACAGTTCGGTCAATGCGGTGTTTTTGTCGGAGATTGCCTGTATTTGTGTTTCGTCAAGTCCGCCCGTCACTTCTTTGCGGTAACGGCTGATGAAGGGTATGGTTGCGCCATCCTCGAGCAACTTGATGGTATTCGTCACCGATTTTTCGGGAATACCGATTGCCAACGATATGATGTTTGCAATATTATTCACTTTGGTTGGCTTTTTTCAATGTGATGACTGTGATTTCGGGTGTCGCGCCAATGCGCATTGGCATCGCCACTTCGCCTATGCCAATGTTGACATATAACACTTGATTGCCTTCGCGGTATGTTCCGCCCCATTCGGGATACCTAAGAGCCGCAGGGGAGATGCGCAATCCGAATATGTTTAATTCAATCTGCATGGCATGAGTGTGTCCGGCAAGCATCAAGTCGATATTGGAGCGAGGAACTACCTCGCCACGCCAGTGCATTGGGTTATGCGAAAGCAGTATCTTGAAGTTGTCGTCGTTCAAGTCGGGGTGTGCCACATCGAGTTTGCCATATTGTTGGAATGGAGGTTCGCCCCAATTCTCAACCCCTATAATGGTTATCGCTTCGTTGCCCCGTGTTATTGTGGTGTCGCAATTGTTCATTAAGTTCCAGCCCATTTGAGCCTGCAACTGTGCCATGTGCCTGTTGTTTGCGGCTTTGGCTTCGGGTGAGTTCCATTCCATGTAGTCGCCATAGTCGTGATTGCCAAGAATTGAAAACACGCCATCGTGGGCATGGAGGCGGCTAAGTGCAGGCACGAAAGGTTCGGCTTCGCCAGTTTCCCGGTTCACGAGGTCGCCAGTGAAGAAAATCACATCGGATTGCAACCCGTTTATTGTGTTGACGAGTTGGGAAACATACGTCGTGTCATCGTCGTAGCTGCCAACGTGCAAGTCGGATATTTGCGTAATTCGGTATCCGTCGAAGTTGTTCGGCAAGTTGTCGTATTCGAGTGTCACCTCATTTATATCGTAATCATATCGCGTGACAAGCGTTCCTCGCCACATGGCGACAAATATGGCAATACCTACGATCGAAGCGATGATTGCTGGAATCCTTGATTGTGTTTCCTTTATCCTGCATGGAATGCGGCATAGCCAATAGACGATGAGTGCAAAATATTTGGGAACGTAGAATGTGAAGTAGCTATATAGCATCCACATTATTGCAACCAAGCCGCTGTTATCTATTGTCCGCCTTGGTAGTGCAACGGCAACGATTATGTATATAAGCAGTAGGGCAGATAGTCCACAATGAGCCCACCGCGGCCATCGTGGCTTAAAGTTCTTAGCCAGCTTGACATATATGTAATAATCGGCGGCAAGATTAATGATTATTGCTATAATTAGCGGAATCCATTGCATTCTCATAGTCGCAAGAGTGTTTTAGTTGGCAACGCCTTTGGCTATAAGTTGGTTGGTCAGAGGATTGGCATACATCACGAGCATCATGTGCTTGAGATAAGCCCTGTCGTCGTCGGTTGTCGGCATATCAATCTTGTCGAGTTGAGAATCGATGTAGCCAATGAACATTGCTTTGTCCTCATCGGAGTATTCGTGTGCAAACGTGGTGCAATTGTTTACTACATCATAAGCAATGTAATTGTTCTTATAGATGTAATAATTGGAATGGATTGCCTTGTCGGTGATGTTGCAAATGAACCTTGCTGCCTCGTTCTTGTCACAATTGGCAGGAATCGAGTCCAACTGGTCGTTGATGCACGGGCAGAAGTGGAAGTGGGCTCGGCCCTTGTTTTGTAGCAACCCCGTTTCCATGCTAAGCAAGTCGTCGTGTTGCGATTTTTTGAAATCCGGGTCTTTCTTTTTGAGCAAGAATTCTTTGGCCTTCAAGTAGTCGTTGGGGTCGAATTCATAACTAATTGATACCGGCATTAGGTTGATTTGCCTTATGCTGTTGACTATGTCGGTGTTGCCAGCGAGGGCAAGCATCTTTATGAGGCTTTCTTGTGTGCGGTCGTCGCTGTCTTTGGCGCGGCCCTCACGTTGTGCAATCCACACCGATTGGTGCTTTTGCGTTATTGCGAAATGGATATATGCCGAGAGGTGCTGTGCTGCCTCTAATGCGTGGCGTTTGCTGGTGTCGCGTTTGACGATGAAACTTTTGTTGAGGCGCACCAATGAGTCAATCCAGTGGTAAATGAGCAAGTTGTTGCCTATAGCTATCTCAGTGGTTGGCTTGCCATGCAGTGTCAGGCACAGGTTCATGAACGAGGCATCGAGCACAATGTCGCGATGATTTGAAATATATACATTGTGAACATCGTCGTTGATGTTTTCTGTACCACTTGCCGTAACGCCGTTTGTGGTTTCGTTGACAAGGCGCTTGAGAAATGGCAGCATGATTTGCAATTGGAAATCATGCTTGTTTTTTATTTTTAGTAATTGTTGGCAAAACGTATCGTAATCCACATTTGGCATTACATATCTCACGGCGTGTTCAAAGCCCGGTTCTTTAATCAGCAGAGCCATTTCTTTGGGGAAATCCTCGTCGTTGTATGGGCTAATGTCTGAAAATTCTTCCGGAACTTTAATCTCTTCACAATCCATATAATCAATCGTTATAGTCAATTGTTTTTGTTCATATACTTTTCCAAAGTTAACTATAAATGTTTAAATATTAAAATAAAGGATAGATAATTTTAGGCGTTTTAGTTATATTAAGAAACAAAAAAAGGCACACAATAAACTGAGCCATAAAAAGTTCTGTAGAAAACTTTGTCAGGCTCGGTTCACTGTGCACCTTTTGCCGAAAGTATCGAATTTGCAGCTTGCGAGTGCGAAGTAGGTGGTAGATTAGTTGATTTCCCTGCCTTCAACTATAGCTTCGGTGTCGCGCGCAATCATGTATTCTTCGTCGGTTGGTATTACGACAACTTTCACACGAGATTCAGGTGTGGATATAACGGCCTCAGTTCCTTTTACTTTGGCGTTTATCGACTCTTCGATTTCCACTCCCATGAATCCGAGTGTCGCGCAAACGTTGTAGCGAGTTCCCTGCTGGTTTTCGCCCACGCCTCCAGTAAAGACTATTATGTCAACACCGCCCATTTCGGCAGCGTATGCACCGATGTATTTCGTGATGCGGTGTTCATACATTTTCAGTGTGAGTTTTGCGCGTTCGTTGCCATTCTTGATGGCTTCTTCGAGTTCGCGCATATCGGATGAGATTTCGGAGAAACCTGCTACGCCGCTCTTCTTGTTGATTATGTTCTGGAGGTCGGCAGCCGACAAATTGTGCTTTTCCATGAGGAATGTGAGGGCACCCGGGTCAACGTCGCCGCAGCGGGTTCCCATCATCAAGCCTTCGACTGGAGTGAGGCCCATCGACGTGTCGATGCTCTGCCCGTTCTTCACGGCAGTTATGCTGCCACCATTGCCGATGTGGCATGTGATGATTTTCTGGGTGTTGTAGTCAACGCCAAGGAAGTCGCACACGCGGCGAGACACATAGCGGTGGCTTGTTCCGTGGAAGCCATAACGGCGTACCCCGTCTTTTTCGTAATACTCATAGGGGAGCGGATACATATATGATTCGGGCGGCATGGTTTGGTGGAAAGCCGTGTCGAACACTGCAACTTGTGGCACATTTGGCAGAATGCTTGTGATGGCATCGATACCAGCCATGTTCACAGGATTGTGTAGCGGTGCAATCGAGTAGCATTGCTTTATTTTCTCGATTACTTCGTTGTCGATTAATACGCTCTTGTTGAATTTCTCGCCGCCATGCACAACACGGTGACCAACGGCATCGATTTCGTCGAACGACTTGATGCAACCGTAGTCGGAGCTTGTGAGTATGTCGAGTATGGCTTTGATGGCCTCGTTGTGGTTGGTGATGCTCAGGCTTACGTTTTTCTTAGAGCCGTCGGCAACTTTGAATTTGATGAAAGCGTCGTGAAGCCCGATTTTCTCTACTCCACCTTCAGCCAAAATCTTATTGGCTTTTATTTCAATAAGTTTGTACTTAACGGAACTGCTGCCGCAATTAAGCACCAGAATGTTCATGATAAAAAAAGTTGTTTAGTTATACGGTTGTTGTTACTTCATGCCTATTGCCTGGTTGCAAGTGATGATGATGGTCTTGTAGATGTCTTCGGCACTGCAACCTCTCGACAGGTCGTTGACTGGTCTTGCCAAGCCTTGCAGGATTGGGCCGACAGCTTGTGCGTTGCCAATGCGTTGAACCAGCTTGTAGGCAATGTTGCCCACGTCGAGTGTTGGGAATACGAGCACGTTGGCTTTGCCTGCAATGTTGCTGCCGGGGGCCTTGCTCAAGCCTACCGAAGGAACAAGGGCAGCATCGGCTTGCAGTTCGCCGTCGATGGCAAGGTTGGGGTCGATTTCTTTGGCAAGTCTTGTTGCCTCTACCACCTTGTCAACATTCTCGTGTGCTGCGCTACCCTTGGTAGAGAAGCTGAGCATTGCCACGCGAGGCTCGATACCGGCGATGTCGCGGGCTGTTTTTGCTGTAGCGATGGCAATTTGTGCCAATTCGGTTGCTGTCGGGGCTGGCACTACGGCGCAGTCGGCAAAGACGAGCATGCCATCGGTTCCGTAAGGAGAGCCAGCAGGCAGCAACATGAGGAATGCCCCTGAAACAACGCTTATGCCTGGTTGCGTCTTGATGACTTGGAAGGCAGCCCTGAGCACGTTGCCAGTAGTGTTTTTTGCGCCTGCAACTTGTCCGTCGGCTTCTCCGGCTTTAATCATCAAGCAGCCGAGGTAGAGGGGATCTTTTGCCGTTTTACGGGCAGCCTCGATTGTTATGCCTTTAGACTTGCGCAGCTCGAAGAACAACTGGGCGTATTTTTCGGTGAACTCTTCGTTTTCCGGGTCGATTATTGTGGCTTTGCTGATGTGCGTCAACCCTAAGTCTTTGGCTTCTTCTTCAATCTTTGCAGGGTTGCCGATGAGTATGATATTGGCAATTCCGTCTGCCAAAATCTGATTGGCAGCCTGTAGCGTGCGCGGCTCTGAGCCTTCGGGCAGTATAATCCGCTGCTTGTTGGCTATAGCTTTGTCTTTTAGTGCATTAAATAAGTCCATATCTATAGATTATTAAGTTTTTACAAAATTATAATTAAATCTGAAAAGAGGGGGATAAAAAGAGTGAAAAAGTAAACAAAAAATTAAATCGTTCGTGACGCTGGCAGTCAGTCTTGCTTGGTGGTGAGGAAAACGTGCCGTTGTGAGCAAAAGTTTTTTTCAGATATGTTGCCAGTATCGTATTATTGTATTTATTTAGCGCACGAAAAAATATCAAGTGGAAAGGAAAAAGAGAAACACGATATGGACAAGGTTAAATTCACTATGGAGTTTCCAATGAAGAGTGTCCCGATTGCGCTGTTGTGGACTTATATGTCAACGCCGAGTGGACTTGAACATTGGTTTTGCGACACAGTAAAATGTGAAGGGAAACATTACACTTTCGGATGGAGCGGCAGCGAACAAGAGGCTGTCTTGATAGCGATGCGTTCGTATAGTTATATGCGGTTTCATTGGGTTGACGACAAGGATAAAAGTTATTTTGAGTTTAGGATAGAAGTTTCGGAGTTGACCGATAGTATCGACCTCGTCGTGACAGATTTTTCCGACCCCGATGAAGTTGAAGAATCGCGCGAGGTGTGGAACAATCAGGTGTTTGCGTTGCAACGTCAATTGGGGTGTGTTGAGTTTTGAAAATTTGTGGCAATTGGAATAAATAGCTAATTTTGTACGGAATTATTAGCACACAGGCAGTCAATGTTTAAGATAAAAAGACTATATTTATTTGTATTACAGACGTTTTTGCCATTATTTATAATGACATTTTTCATATGTCTTTTTATCGTTTTGATGCAATTCCTTTGGAGGTATATCGACGATCTTGTTGGCAAAGGGCTCGATGTGGCAGTCATAGGTGAGCTGTTTTTTTATGCGGCATTGACTATGGTGCCGTTGGCATTGCCGCTTGCCATATTGCTTGCGTCGCTCATGGCATTTGGCAATCTTGGTGAGCATCTCGAACTGACGGCGATGAAATCGGCTGGGGTCTCATTGATAAAGGTGATGAGCCCGTTGATAATATTTTTGGCATTTGTGTCGGTGGGTGCATTCTTTTTTCAAAACGACGTGTTGCCGAAGGCTCAGGTGAAAATGTGGAGCTTATTGTTTTCTATGCGTCAAAAATCACCTGAACTTGATATTCCCGAAGGAGCATTTTATGACCAGATAGAGGGTTACAACCTATACGTCAAGCAGAAAAACCGTGAGAACGGTATGTTGTACGGCATGATGATATATGACGTGTCGAATGGTTATGGCTATGCCAACATAATTGTGGCAGATTCAGGCAAGTTGAGCATGACCACCGACAAGAAGCATTTGGTGCTGCAGTTGTATAGCGGAGAGTCGTTTGAGGACTTGAAAGATAACAGCACTGCCACTTCGCGCCGCAACACTGGGATGCTTTACCGTCGGGAGTCTTTCAGCTCTAAAGAGATACTCATACCGTTTGACGCCACATTCAACCGCATGGGAGATGAGACAATGAGCAATCAATATATAGGCAAGAATTTCTCGGAATTGAGCCATACGATTGACTCGTTGACGGTGAGAGCCGACTCGATAGGCAGCGGACTTGCCGACAAATTGCGTGATGAGCCGCTATGTGGCGTGGCGCAACGCAAGATTTCGTATGAAGGGAATGTGCGTGTAGCAACCCCCATTCCACCCGTTACGCTTGCCAAGGCGATAGATGTTGACTCGATAATCAATTCAATGTCGGTAAACGACAAGCGGAATGTGATAGAGTCGGCAAGGAACAAGGCTGAACGGCTGAAGCAGGAAATGCAGTTCAAGGGGTATGCGCTCGAAGACAATCTTGCCACCATGCGCAGGCATGAAATAGAATTGCAGAAGAAGTTTACGCTCTCGTTTGCGTGTCTGATATTTTTCTTTATCGGAGCTCCTCTCGGTGCGATTATCAGGAAAGGCGGCTTGGGTGTGCCCATCGTCATATCGGTGTTCTTGTTTATTGTTTACTACATTATAGACAACACTGGGTATAAGTTGGCGAGAGATGGACATTGGGCCGTGTGGGAAGGTATATGGTTGAGCAGCGAAGTCTTGCTTCCATTGGGTATATTCCTTACATATAAGGCTGTAAACGACTCGGCAGTGTTTAATCCAGATGCATACGCCAACTTCTTCAAACGCATAACCGGGCAACAGCAGGTGCGCCACATTCAGATGAAAGACATCGTGATGGAAGATGTGATTCCGGCTGTGGCTGTGGCAAAATTGGAACAGCTGAAAACCGATTGCGACAACTTTTTACAACGATACAGTAAGCGGCAAAACTATGTGGCATATTGGACTAAAGGATATGACACTGGTGCGATAAAGGAATTGACGCTGGAGCTGGAAAGCGTTGTCGGGTATCTCGAAAACTCCAGGCAAGTACTTGTGATAAACAAGTTGATGGATTATCCCGTGTTACGCAGCCTGTTGACTTATAACCCTGTTGGAAATAAGAAAGTTGGTTGGGTGCTGGTATGCTTGTTGCCAATAGGCTTGCTTGGATATGTGATTGGAACGATGCATCAGAAGAATCTCAAGCGAGACATACGCGCGGTTGTGAAAGTGAGCGATGAGTTGCTGTCGTTCTTGGTCGATGAACAACAGAATGAAGATAAAAGCAAATAATGGATAAACACATAATATGGAAGAAATAAAATTAAATAGCATTGATGAAGCCATTGCCCAAATGAAAGCAGGCGGATTCATAATCGTGGTCGATGACGAGGACCGAGAGAATGAAGGTGATTTCATAATAGCGGCAGAGAAAATCACCGAAGAGAAGGTGAATTTCATGCTTAGGGAGGGGCGTGGAGTGTTGTGCGCGCCAATAACTGCACAGCGTTGCCACGAACTCGAACTCAATATGCAGGTTGAAGAAAACACATCGATGCTCGGAACGCCATTTACCGTAACTGTCGATCTGCTCGAAGGTTGCACGACGGGAGTTTCGATGCACGACCGTGCAGAAACAATCAAGGCTCTTGCCAACCCCGATTTGAAACCGAGTGATTTGGGCCGCCCAGGACACATCAACCCGTTGCGTGCGCAAGACCGCGGCGTGCTTGTCAGGGCTGGTCACACCGAGGCTGCAATAGATTTGACCAAATTGGCTGGCTTGTATCCAGCTGCGGCATTGATTGAAATCATCAATCCCGACGGCACGATGGCACGTCTGCCCGAGTTGAAGAAAGTTTCGGAGAAATTTAATATTCCCATCGTGTCGATTAAAGATTTGATCGCTTATCGCTTGCGTACCGAAACTGTGGTAGAAGTGGGAGAGGAGGTGGATATGCCTACCGAATATGGCCACTTCCGCCTTATCCCGTTCCGCCAATTGTCTAACGGGCTGGAGCATATAGCCTTGATAAAAGGAACTTGGGAGAAGGATGAACCAATATTGGTGAGGGTGCATTCGTCGTGCGTGACTGGCGATATTTTCGGCTCGTTGCGGTGTGAATGTGGCGAGCAACTGCACCTTGCCATGAAGGAAATCGAGGCGGCAGGAAAAGGCGTCGTCGTGTATATGAACCAAGAGGGGCGCGGCATAGGACTGATGAACAAGATAAAGGCTTACAAGTTGCAAGAAAACGGCTACGACACGGTAGATGCCAATATCCATTTGGGATTCAAGCCCGATGAGCGTGACTATGGCGTGGGGGCAAACATCTTGCGCCTGCTTGGCGTGAGAAAAATGCGCTTGCTCACCAACAACCCGGTGAAGCGAGTGGGGCTTGAAAGTTACGGTCTCGAAGTGGTGGAAAATGTGCCTATTGAGATAGAGCCAAACAAGTATAACAGGTTCTACATGCACACGAAGAAGGCTCGTATGGGTCACGACCTGCACAATGTGGAATAATTTGCGACAGCCGCAATGATATGAAAAGCGAGGGAATGCACACATGATTGATGTGAATTCCCTCGCTTTTTCGTGATATCTCCCCCAGGGTGGGTCAAGCCATTGTAATTTCGTCGGGGTGCAGTATAATCAATTTCTTTTTGTATAAGTGCCCGATAGCTTTTTTGAAATCTTTTTTGCTGCATTCAAAAATGCTCTTTATGGTTTCGGGCGAGGCTTTGTCGGTGATAGACATGCGCCTGTTGTGGTTGAGAAGGTGCATAAGGATTTTGTCGGCAAGTTCCATTGTCCGTCGGTCGGCGCGGTCGGCAAGAGTAACGTCGATTTTGCCATCTTCACGAATGTTTTTGATGTATGCCTCAAGTCGGTCACCTATGTTTATTTCCCTGAAGATTTCGTTGTGGTATATCATGCCCGAATGCAAGTTGTCGATTATGACTTTGTATCCCATGTCGGTGCGTTGAGCCACAAGTATGTCAACCGGGTCGCCTTGCTTGTAATCGGCAGGTCGGTTGTCAAGGAATTTGTCTATTTTGGCAGAAGCGACAATCCTGTCGGAGTTATAATCAACATATACATACACGATATATGAGCGATTTACTTGCATTCTCATTTTTTGTTCTCTGAATGGAACGAGAAGGTCTTTTTGCAATCCCCAGTCGAGAAAAGCTCCAGTGTTGTTGGTGGCTACAACGCGCAACAAGGCAAATTCACCGACTTGCACCTTGGGTGTTTCTGTGGTTGCCACCAGACGGTCTTCCGAGTCCTTGTATATGAAAACATCGATGCCGTCGCCGATGCGCATGTCGCGTTCGACGTATCTATTGGGCAACAAGACTTCGTTGTTCTCATCGTCGGTGAGATACAGCCCGAAATCGGTTTTACGCGCAATGTTTAGGGAATTTATTTTGCCTAATAATATCATATCATTAAATTATTTGTGCGAATTTCGGAAAAATATTTTATCAAATGAAATTTTAGAGTTTAATAATTTTGTACTACTTTTATAATTCAAAAAAATGAAATATATGGATAGATTCTGCTTCTGTGCAATATGTCTTGCCATGCAGCTTTGTGTGTTTACCAGTTGCGTGGGCGGAGGCTCAAACGGTGGTGCCGACGACGGGCTTGAGATACAGCACGCGGTGAAAAACGACTCGATACTGTTCAGCCTCGATGAAAAAAACGTTTGCATGGTGACGTCGGTGGTGGATGCCTTTTATCCTCAATATTACAAAAACGATTCTCTGACGCAAAAGTTGCAGTCGTTGTATGTCGAAGAGGTGCTTAATGTTCCATCCGATACATTTGCCACCATGCAAGATGCCTTTTCGAGTGCCGTAAAGGCGCAGGCTGGCAAGTTGGGCGATGCCGAAGATGAGATTGAGGCTGGTTTAGTAGCCAACAGGCGTGTTGTGCGCTATATTGCACAAATGAATGTGTCGGTGGTGGGAGATGCAGACGGATTTCTCACATTTTGCCGCCAAGAAAAAGTAGAGAAGGGTGCCGAGGCTGCGGTTGACATACATCGCTACATCAATATTGATTTGTCGAGCATGAGTAAGATAGATATATACGACTTGTTTGGCGAAGAAGTTTTGCCTGATGTTTCAAATTTGCTGAAGGCGAAATTGCTCGAACAGTCGGGAGCAAGCAATGAAGACGAGTTGATAGCCCAAGGCTATTTCAACCTTGACAACATTACGGCAAACGATAATTTTTATTTCGGCGCGAAGGGCGTGACTTGGAATTATGTAACATACGAAATAGCTTGTTATAGTGTGGGTGAAACGCAGATAACGCTCGGCTATGACGCACTTGCTCCATATATTTCAAGAAATTCGGTTTTATATACATTTTTAAAAAAGGTTGTATGATTGACGTAATAACCAAATACTTTAAACATTTGACAGCAACCCAGCAAGAACAGTTTGAAAAGCTGGGTGTTCTTTATCCCGAGTGGAACGAGAAAATAAACGTGATTTCACGCAAGGACATAGATAACTTGTATGTCAACCATATACTGCATTCATTGTCAATAGCCTGCTTTATCGACTTTAAGCCAGGAAGTCGCATACTTGACCTTGGTACAGGAGGTGGTTTCCCAGGCATTCCGTTGGCAGTGATGTTTCCCGAAGTGGAGTTTCACATGGTTGACCGAATTGGGAAAAAGATAAAAGTTGCAGAGGATATTGCCCAAAAGATAGGTCTGGAAAATGCAACATTCCAACATGGTGACGTGGGGGAAGTGAAAGGACTGTTTGATTTTGTCGTGAGTCGTGCGGTGATGGACTTGAACGATATGGTTCCGTTGGTTAAGCGCCTTATCGGTCGTAAGTGTATCAATTCGATGCCCAACGGGCTGATTTGCCTAAAGGGCGGCGACGTGAGCGGTGAAATAAGCAAGTATAAAAAGGTAGCGTTGGTGGGGAATGTGAAAGACTACTTCAGCGAAGAGTATTTTGAAACAAAGAAAATAGTGTATGTGCAGATATGAAAGTCTCGAAATTCGTAGTTAACCCGATAGGGGAGAATACATATATATTGTGGAACGGTACAGGTTCGGAGGCGGCAATCGTCGATCCCGGAATGATGGCTGGAAACGAGCGTGCGGCAATTGACGACTTTGTTGCAAAAAACGAGTTGAAGGTGAAAATGGTGTTGATGACGCATTTGCACTTCGACCATGCAGCATCGGCACGGTATGTTGCCGACAAATATGGCGTGGCTGTCTATGCAAGCAGTGCCGACAGGGATTTGGGCAAGGCTTTGCCTTCGCAGATGCGAATGTTTGGCATGGGAGCCGATATGTCGCCGCTCGACATTGATGTGCTGATAGATGAAAACTATGCTCTGAGCCTGAACGGAGAGGAGATAAAAATATTGGAAACTCCAGGGCACACGCAGGGAAGCGTGGCATTCTATTTGCCCGATAGCGGAGTGGTGTTTGTCGGCGATACGCTATTTTGCCAGAGCATAGGCAGAACCGACTTGCCCGGTGGCGATTACGGGCAGATAGTTGACAGCATAAAAAAGAAATTGTATGCGTTGCCAGGCGATACGCTGGTCTTGCCGGGGCATGGCGACAGCACGACAATAGACGATGAACGAGGGTTTAATCCATTTGTGAGGGGCGACAAGTGATGATTGAGTTTTTGGAAAATGCCGATACGCAGCTGTTGCTGCTGTTGAATGGGGTGCACAATGCTTTCTTTGACGAGTTCTTTTGGCTCGTGACGGGGAAGTTTGCATGGATTCCGATGATATTGTGTCTGCTGTATTGCACATTCCGCAAGAATTGGAAGGCGGGAGTGCTGATGATTGTTGCCATAGCATTGGTCATAACATTGTGCGACCAAATTTCATCGGGGATTATAAAAGATGCCGTGTGTCGGTTGAGGCCAGCCCGCGACCCCGATATTGCTGACATGGTTCACATTGTCAACGGTTACAGGGGCGGGCAATACGGGTTTGTGAGCAGTCATGCAGCCAATTCGTTTGGCGTTGCAGCTTTTTTGGCGTTGGTATTGCGCAACCGAGCATTCACGTGGACTATTATGCTGTGGGCAGTCTTGTTGTCGTATAGCCGCATATATTTAGGTGTACATTTTCCAGGCGACATAATATGCGGCGGACTGCTTGGAGCGATGCTCGGCATGGCGGTTTATTATTTTTATAAAAAGGCAAAAGAGTGGGAGTATCTTTCGTCGGTGGAGTCGATGAATGGCAGGGATTCGGCGTTGCTGGTATATACGACAGTGGGCAACGTGCTGCTTATTTTGGCGGCTTCAATCATAATTTATGCGATGAAATGAAAAAAAAATACATTTTGTTTGGTAGATAAAAATAATACTCCTAAATTTATACCAAGTAAAAGATATTAGCAATAGTATTAACAACTAAAATAGTAAGTATCATGACAAAAACAATTTCTTTCAACGAACTTCGTCGAATCAAAGACAGTTTGCCCGATGGCTCAATGCGTGAAATAGCCGATAAGTTGAATGTGACTGTTCAGACAGTGAGGAACTATTTCGGAGGTTCAAACTATGAGTATGGTAAGAACTGTGGTGTGCATATCGAGCCGGGTCCCGATGGAGGTATAGTAATTCTTGACGACACGCAAATTTATGATATGGCTATAGAAATTCTTGAAAAGCAGCAGAAAGAATCATAAATTGCGTGTTATTTTTTGCAACAAAACACAGTACACAAGACGGGGCTCGGCGACACGGTTCCCGTCTTGTGCTGTATCTGAACAAGTAGCTGTTTTGCGTTTTTATGTCTGGTTCATCGGGATGTAGGGCAGAACGGCTTTTAGGAAAAAAAGTTTCATAAACATATACTCTTAAAATTATGAGCAAGCAAAGCAAGTTGATAACCATAGCTATCCATACCTACGAGAAGGCTGTGATATTGAAGACTTTGTTGGAGAAAGAGGGTGTGGAGACCGTTTTGCACAATGTTAACCTCATACAGCCAGTGATTTCGTCGGGGGTGCGTGTGAGAATACATGAAGAAGACCTTCCGTTGGCGTTGAAGATTATAGAGTCATCGTCGATATTGAAGCAAAGCGACGACGAATTGTCGAGCGGAACAGTGTTTATTCCAATTGATTTCTCGGAGTATTCATTGAAGGCTTGCATGATAGGCTTCGACTTTGCTTGCCGTACAGGGGGCGACGTGCTGCTGTTCCACACTTTTATCGACCACCATTACTCGGGATTGTTTCCGCTTGAAAGCGATGAGTATGAAACCAATCCCAAGGAGGTGACGAGCCGTGCCGAGGTAGAGCGTATTGCCAATGAAAAAATGAATGCCTTTAAATCGTCGTTAGTGCAAATGATTGCCGACGGCAAAATGCCCGATGTGGAGTTTACGAGCATCGTGACAGAAGGCGTTCCTGAAAATGAGATAATTGATTACTCAAAAGAGATACACCCGTCGATAATAGTAATGGGAACCCGCGGCAAGAGCAAGAAGGAGGCTGACCTGCTTGGCAGTGTGACAGCCGAGGTGCTCGATGCCTGCAAGCACCCAGTTTTTACCGTACCCGAGAATATGGCTGTCGAGCATATAGGCGGCGTAAGGAATGTGGTGTTCTTCAGCAACCTTAACCAGCAAGACCTGCTGTCGTTTGACGTGTTTGCCAAACTATTTAATTATAACGGTTTGAGCATAACTATTATCCCGATAACTGAAAAGAAGGAGAATGAGATTTCGGATAGCCTGGAGGCGCTGTTGCGCTATTGCCGCAGGCATTATCTGCTGTATGATTTCAAGACGGCATATATTGGCGACAGCAATTTCCTCGACGACTTCAACGAATATGTGAAACGGGAAAAGATTGACTTGATAGTTATTCCGAACAAGAAAAAGAATATTTTTTCACGGCTGTTCCGACCGAGCATGGCACACAAGATGCTGTTCCACTCCGACACTGCCATGCTTGTCGTTCCAGTATAATATATACACACACATATATACACAGTGTTTTTATGAACATGAATATAACAAACAGCTTAATTAAGTATGTAATATCGTTGTCGCGCAAGAAGGTGCGTGAAGAAGAGGGTTGCTTTGTGGCAGAAGGAACCAAGTGCGTGAGAGACACGTGGGATTACTTCAAGTGCCGCATGATTATCGCAACCAAGGCATGGTATGAGGAAAACGGGCACAGCGGGCATCTCGACAAGATAATTTTTGCCAACAGCCAGCAGATGCAGCGAATGTCGCAGATGTCGAATGCAGCCGATGTGATAGCCGTGTATGAAATGCCTGTGATAGAAATGAGCGACGATGACATCCGGGGCGGACTGAATGTGGTGCTCGAAAACATACAAGACCCGGGCAACTTGGGCACGATAATAAGGCTGTGTGACTGGTTTGGGGTGAAGAATATATTTTGCAGCCCCAATACGGTGGACGTTTACAACAATAAGGTGATACAAGCCACGATGGGGGCAATATCGAGAGTGAACGTGACATATTGCAAACTCGACGAGTTGCTAAAGAAATATAGCGATATGCCCATCTATGGCACATCACTCGGCGGAAAGAATCTGTATAAAGCCGAGCTATCGGCGACGGGGTTCGTGATTTTCGGGAATGAGGGCAGGGGAATGTCGCAAGCGTTGTCCGACTTGTCGAAAATGAAATTGCGTATTCCGTCTTATCCTGCCAATGTGGTCACGTCGGAATCTCTTAATGTGGGTATTGCCGCTGCCATAACGATAGGCGAGTTTCGCCGCAGGATTGTTGCCGAAGGGATACAGTAACACATCGTGGAAAAGATGGCAGCAAATAAAACTAAAACGGTGTATGTGTGCAGCAATTGTGGTGCCGACTCGCCCAAATGGATAGGTCGTTGCCCTAATTGCGGTGAATGGAACACTTATGTTGAAGAAAAAATAGCGGCAAAACCGGCAAAGGCATCGCTCGCTGGTACAAGGGAGCGGAAAGCCCCCGTAAAGATTACCGAGATAAAGGCTGAAGCCGAGGAGCGTATAACCCTGCCAAGCGGGGAACTCAATCGCGTGCTTGGTGGCGGTCTTGTGCCAGGATCGATAATTCTTGTGGGTGGCGAACCAGGCATAGGCAAATCGACACTGGTGTTGCAAAATGTGCTTAGGATACGCAGCCGCAAAGTGCTGTATGTGTCGGGCGAGGAAAGTGTGCAGCAACTGAAGATGCGCGCCGACCGCATTGGCGGATATGGCGAGGGGTGTGAATGCTACATCGTGTGTGAGACATCGCTCGAAGCGATATTCGAAAGCATCGAGAGTTGCGAACCGGGGCTTGTGATTATCGACTCGATTCAGACTATTGCGACCGAGACGCTCGACTCGGCTGCAGGGAGCGTGGCGCAGGTGCGCGAGTGTGCAGCAGCTTTGTTGAAGTATGCCAAGACCTCGGGAACGCCTGTCATTCTCATTGGGCATATAAACAAGGAGGGGAGCATTGCCGGGCCCAAGGTGCTGGAGCATATTGTCGATGCCGTGTTGCAATTCGAGGGCGACAGGCACTATCTGTACCGAATACTCCGTTCCATCAAAAACCGTTTTGGCAGCACTTCAGAGATAGGTATATATGAAATGAAGCAAAACGGACTTCGCGAGGTGAAAAATCCGTCGGAGATGCTGTTGTCGCAAAGCCTTGAAAATTACACTGGCGTGTGCATCGGAGTTACGTTGGAAGGTGCACGTCCGTTCTTGATTGAGGTGCAGGCCCTTGTGAGCACGGCAGCCTATGGCACGGCGCAACGGTCGGTCACGGGGTTTGACTACAAGCGAATGAATATGCTGCTTGCAGTGCTTGAAAAGAAAGTTGGGTTTAAACTTGCGCAGAAAGATGTGTTCTTGAATATTGCCGGTGGCTTGAAGGTCAACGACCCGGCGATGGATCTTGCCGTGATTTGTTCTATTTTGTCGTCGAATGTCGATATTGCCCTGCCGCGAGAAACGTGCGTGTCGGGCGAAGTGGGATTGTCGGGCGAGATAAGGCAAATCACAAGAATCGAGCAACGAATAAGCGAGGCTGAGAAACTCGGGTTTAAAAATATTCTTATTCCTAAGAATAATGACAAGGGGCTTGATTTGAGTAAGTATAGTATTAATATTGTGCAAGTTAGCGGGGTTGAAGAGGCGTTCAGATTTCTGTTTGGGTAATAATTGTGTGTTAATAAATATAAAAACATACATTGCCGATTAAACCAAATACGGGTGAGGCAGTCAAACAAATAAACAGAAACTAATAAGCTTCAAACAACACTAACTTTTTCAAGAATTTATACCTATATACGTTTTCCACTGTGAAGTAGCGACGTACATAATTTTGATTTGTAAAGTTATTCATAAAAAAGTCCTGCTGGTTTGGCAGGACTTTTTTTGTGCCTATATTTCGATGATGGTTGGCTGGTTTAGTTCGGTGTAGTTGGCGTTCATTATGGCTCCATTTGAGTATGTGGTACCGTTGAGTTGGATAATGCCATGTTGGGCGTGTATGTGCCCGAAAAGGTGGACGCTGGGTTTTATGGTTGTGATTCGGTTTAAAATCTCTGTTGAGCCATAGTTGATGTTGTCGTCATAGTCGAGAATGCCATACGGAGGGTCGTGGGTTATCAACACGTCGGTGCCTTCGGGAATTTTTGCGTAGTTGCGCGACTGGCGGTTGAAGATGCAGTCACGCATGAACATAGGTACACCATAGAAGTTCACGCCGTCAATCTCGATACCCGAGTTGCACAGGTAGTGTACGTTGGGGTCGAGCCCATTGACAGAGGCTCCGTAAAGGGGTTCGTCGTGATTGCCGCAAATGAATATTTTGTGGCGGTAGGGTAGGCCGCAAAACCAGTTGAGGAAGTCGATAGATTCTTGCTTGGTGCCTACCATGCAAAAGTCGCCGGAATGCACCACTACATCGGCTTCGGGCAGGTTGCGAAGTCGGCGGTGGCAGTTGTGGGTGTCAGACAAGTGTAGTATTTTCATAACGATAGGGTGTTGAATGTTTCTCCGTCGTTGAGGAGGATTGTTTTCCAACGATTGCCAAATTGTCTTAGAAATTCGGCAGGATTGTCGGTGTGCATAGGAATTATGGCTCGTGGCGACAGCATTTCGAATAGAGTGCCGAGGCTGTGCGCGTCGCAATGTCCGCTGGTGTGCATATAGCGGAAATCCTCTCCAAGCGATTGGGCGAGAGTTGGGTTGAATGCTGCGTTGTCAGGGTCGGTATATCCCTTCCACATCGATAGGTAGCGTTGCTTGGGAGAGCCTGGCATTTTTGCAATCAGGTCGTCAAATCGCTTGCTTGCTCGGGCAATCAGCACATATCCTTGGTTTGCGGTGAAGTCGATAAACTTTTGATTTATGTGGAAGTCTTTGCCATCGCGTTGCAGGCAGATAGGTTTATATTTGCCGTATCGGTATAGAGGCGATTTGTTCCACAAACTGTTGCTGCCGACTATTATATTCATGATATGCTTTTGATAACCGTCGATGTAGAAAGGGCGTTGAGCCGACAGGGCAGCATGGTATAGACCGAACAGACGGTCGATATTTGTCGAGGAGAGGTAAACGATATTGTATTTGTTGTCACGGAAAGCCTGTTTGAAGGCTTGTTGCAGCTGCTGTTCCGATTGATTGGCACTGTCGGGGCGTGATATGTTTGTGCCCTCGCAGACGACATAATCAACTTTCCCGATAAGCGTCTCTACGACTTTCGGGAATTTGCTGCTGCGAAATCCGTGGGTGCGGAAATCGCCGGTGTGCAGCACTTTTGTGCCGCCAGCTTCGATGACGAAGGTGTATGCGTCGAAAGCCGAGTGGTCGATATTTATCGGCATGATGTTGATGCCGCCAAACTTGAACCGTTCGCTGGGGAGAAATCGGTTTGATTGCTTCAGGCGAGCGACAATCTTTGCGTGTTTGTCGTCAACTTGGCTGATGTGGGTTGATGCGTATGTCTGTATCTCACATGCAAGTTTGCCCATATAGATTGGCAGCGTGGTGGGCAATTCGGTGATTTTCCCTATGTGGTCGCCGTGGTAGTGCGTGAGCAGCAATGCGCTTTTTGAGATGTCGCCATGCGTCAGCCCATCGATTTTTAAAGGCTTGTCGGTCGCATTTGCGCTTGGCAACTGTTCGCCATAATCGACAAACAGCCGCCAGCCATTTTCTTCATATTCGGTTACGCAACCGCCAATTTGGTCAGTGCCGCGATGTATAGTGATTTTCATATTTAGGCAAATATAGCGAAAGTCGAGTGCAATGCCAAAAAAGAACTTGTTCATTTTTGCATTGCCGAGACGCAGCCTATATTATCAAAATATAGCGAAAGTCGGGTGCAAAGCAAAAAAGAACTTGTCCATTTTTTTCGCTTTGCCGAGACGTTAAAAATAAACCTTGGGGGCGGCGAAGCCGTCCTACTTTGTTGTGACCGAAAGTTACGCAGCCTAACGCAGTGGGCAAGGAACTGTCGGACACCATCAACTCCCCCACAATTTGCTATGTGAGGCGGTTTCATTCCGAAGGTTCCTGCGTCCCCGGGGTTACGGCATGGTTGGACGGCTTGCCGCCCTCTGTGCTACTGTATTCCATAACACGTTAAATAAAAGAGCTGCGTGTATAGCGTTTCTTCGAAAAAGGCGTTATTGTGGGGTATGGTTTTTATGTGTAATTTTGCATTTGATTTATAAGGAGAGAGATTATGCCAGTACGCGTACCATCATCATTACCCGCAGTAGAGACATTAAGGAATGAAAATATATTTGTCATTGACGAGCAAAGGGCTTCTTCGCAAGATATTCGTCCGTTGAAGATTGCGATACTGAACTTGATGCCGTTAAAGATAATGACGGAGACCGACTTGTTGCGCCTTTTGTCGAACTCCCCGTTGCAGATAGAGATAGATTTCATTGAGCCAGACGGACACGTGAGCAAAAATACTCCACGTGAACACATTGAGGCATTTTACAAAAAATTCGATGCTATCAAGGGGGATAACTATGACGGGTTTATCATAACTGGAGCACCGGTGGAGAAAGTCGATTTTGAAGCGGTGGATTATTGGACTCAGCTAACCGAGATTTTTTCGTGGGCGCGTACTCATGTGACATCTACGCTATATATATGCTGGGCTGCCCTTGCAGGACTGTATTACCATTATGGGGTGCCAAAGTATGTGCTTGAGAAGAAAATTTCGGGAGTATTCAAGCACTATATCGACGACCCGAGGAATCCGATATTCCGCGGGTTTGACGATGAGTTTTATGTTCCTCACAGCCGGTATAGCGAAGTGCGCAAGGAGGATATTGTGAAAATCCCAGACTTGAAAATCATATCCGAAAGCGACGAAAGCGGCGTGTATATGGTCATGGGCAGGGGTGGACGCGAATTTTACATAACGGGTCATTCGGAATATTCGCCCATGACGCTCGACTTTGAGTATCACCGCGATTTGGAGAAAGGCATAAATCCGCATATTCCCGATAATTACTATCTCGACAATGATCCTACAAAAAAGCCGATAGTGAGGTGGCGGTCGCACGCCAATCTGCTGTTTACCAACTGGCTCAATTATTTTGTATATCAAGAGACACCATACGACATTAGAAAGATACGTTGACGGGCGCAAAGAAAGATGAGACAACTTGAATTATTGGCTCCTGCCAAGAATTACGACGTGGCAATGGCTGCCATTAACCACGGTGCCGATGCCGTGTATATGGGGGCAGAGGGTTTTGGCGCACGAAGTGCCGCTTGTAACAGCATTGCCGATGTGGCACGTGTGGTAAAGCGCGCTCACGAGTTTGGTGTGCGCGTGTATGTTACGTTTAACACGCTTATATATGACCATGAATTGCGGAAAGCCGAGGATATGATAAAGGCTCTGTACAGGGCTGGTGTTGACGCACTGATTGTGCAGGACATGGGCATACTGCGAATGGATATTCCGCCGATAGAACTCCACGCCAGCACACAGTGTGACATCAGGAGTGCCGACAAGGCTGCTTTCCTTGAATCGCTTGGCTTTGCGCAATTGGTTGTGGCGCGAGAATTGAGTTGCGGTGAAATATCTGAGATACGGCGCAGGACAAAGAGTGCGCGGCTTGAGGCATTTGTGCATGGCGCATTGTGCGTGAGCTATAGCGGACGCTGCCAAGTGAGCCAAGTACTGAAAGGGCGAAGTGCCAACCGTGGTGAATGTGCCCAGATATGCCGCTTGCCGTTTGACTTGGTTGACGTAAACGGGAATGTAATCGTAAATGGAAAGCACCTGTTGTCGCTCAGGGATTTCAACCTTAGCGACCGTGTGGGCAGCCTGGTTGAAGCTGGCGTTGACTCGTTTAAAATCGAGGGAAGGTTGAAAGATGCCAATTATGTGAAAAACGCGGTGGCTTATTATCGCCGTGCAATCGACAAAGTCATTGCCGAAGCCCCCGAGCGGTATGAACGAGCATCAAAGGGTATATCGAAAATTGACTTTGAGCCTGATTTGCGCAAAGAGTTCAACCGCGGATTTACGCATTATTATTTTGACGAGCGCAATCTTGCCAACGGCAAAGGGATTGCATCGATCGACACGCCGAAGAGCATTGGCGAGCGAGCTGGCAAGGTGGCAAATTGCGATGGTAAAAGAATAACGGTATCCTCGCCAGTGCAATTCAACAATGGCGACGGCATTAGTTATTTTGACCGAAAAGGCAATTATGCAGGTGTGCGAGTGAATCGTGTTGAGGGCAACACGCTCATCTTGCCTCAGCCTGTCAGGATTCCACAGGGAACAGTATTGTTCAGGACGTATGATAAGCAGTTTGGCGACCGCTTGGACGCATCTAATGCAGAGCGCAAGATAAGGGTTGACTTCAACATTAGGGTGGGCGACGGCAAACTGATGCTTGATGCTGAAGATGAACGGGGCAACAAGGTGTCGTGTTGCGAACTGGTGACGGTTGAGCCGTCGGACAAACCGCAATCGGAGCGGCAAGCCGAAGTGTTGTCGAAAATCGGTAACACGATTTATACGGTTGGCAAAATAACCACAGCTGGCGATAGGTTTATTCCGGCATCGGTTTTGTCGAGATTGCGCAGGAGTGCATTGGAGGCTCTCGACAAGGCACAAAAGATTAATTACAAGTATGGTTACAGGGGCAAGGAAGATTTGTCGGCACCATGCTTCAGCTCCACGTTGACTTATGCCGACAATGTTGCCAACAGGCTTGCGATGCAGTTGTACAAGGAGCATGGTGTGACCGATATAACTCCAGCTTTGGAAGTGGGTCGAGATGCTGCTGCGAGGCGTGGTATCACTGTCATGCACACACGTTATTGCCTGAGGCGCGAACTTGGTTGCTGCCTGAAGGGCGAAGGTGGGAAGAAGTTGCCACAACAGCTGTTTTTGCGTCATGGCGAAATGCTGCTCGCTCTCGAATTTGATTGCAAGGCATGTGAAATGAAGGTGAAAACCACGGGTAAGTGTGAGTGAGGGTTATACTACGGCAGCAATGTCGCCTTTTTCTTCAAGTTGCAGCTTTTGGCGTATGACCGTTTTGCGCTGATACACGGTGCGAACGCTTTGCTGGGTGACAATGCTTATTTCCTTTGTCGAGAAATTTGCCCGCAGCAAGCAGCATAGTTGTATCTCTTTTTCGTTCAGCACCTGCCCGTATTTTTCAACGAGCCGCAAGTGGTATCCACTGGTGTCTAATAAAGACTGTTAACATTTTCCACAACTCATTAAACAACAAAGTTTTATATAATCTTTTGGAGCGCGGAGGATTTTAGAATCACG
>CASEAQ010000006.1 GCA_949285735.1 uncultured Bacteroidales bacterium | reverse complement strand
CCGAATACATAATAACGTATGTCGGGGTGTGACGATGAAAATTCTTCGATGTATCGTTGTATCCCACTGTAGTCGGGTGGAGCTATCGCATTCTCCTTGTTGTGTGACTGGCGGCTGTGGTTCGACCAATTGTGGGCAAACGGAACGCTCCACCGTGGGTGGATGGCAGAGTAGAGGCGTTGGCACAGACGGTTGCGGAACAGGGCGCGCAAGAAGCGGAACGTGCGTGGGTGGTAGCCCACACCGTCGCCGTGCCCCAGGAAGAAGCGGCTGCCCATTATGTCGAGCGTGGCGTTGCCGTCGATGACTGTGATGCCGAGTTCGGCAGGCAGGTAGTCGAATATCCAAATGTCGTGGTTGCCTATAAACCAATATATCTTCACGCCGGCATCGCTCAGCTCGGCAAGTTTGCCGAAGAATCTCACATATCCCCGCGGCACCACATAGCGGTATTCATACCAGTAGTCGAGAATGTCGCCCATCAAGTACAGTTCAGCCATGTCGCCCTTCACCGAGTCGAGCCACTGGGTTATGCGGCGTTCAGCCTGGTGCGTGTCCATGTAGCTCGCGCCAAGGTGCAAGTCGGATATGAAATAAGCCTTTTTTCCCACGTCAGCCATTGCTTTTTTCTTGCTCAGAGCAAGCCCAATTCGAGTTTTGCCTCCTCGGTCATCATGTCTTGGTTCCATTCTGGCTCGAAAACGAGGTTCACTTCCACACCCTTCACCCCGTCGATGCTTTCGATTTTTGTGCGTATGTCCTCCATCAGGAAGTCGGAAGCCGGGCACGACGGGGCGGTGAGCGTCATGTCGATTTTCACATTGCCCCCGTCTTCAACGTCGATACCGTATATCAGTCCAAGGCTGTATATGTCCACGGGTATCTCGGGGTCATACACGGTCTTGAGCAACATCACTATCTTTTCTTCTATTTGCAGTTTTGTGTTCTCGTCCATAATGGGTGCAAAATTAAGATAAATCGCGGTTATTTATTATATTTGTGGCATGAAAAAAATCAAGGAGTGGCTTTCGGGCTTGTCGTTCCGCACGGGGGTAGTGGTGCTGCTCATGTGTGTGCCTCTATACGTGATGTCGGCAGTCCAGTTCATGCTCCCCATCAGCGTCGAGGCGAAAGGTGTGCTGTGGGTGGTGCTGTTTGGCTTGGCAAAGACGGCGCAGTATGGCGGGCTGACCATACTCGGAGTTGACGGCTACCGCCGGCTGAAGTTGCAAGTTGCCTCGTGGCGAAACAAAAAACAGAAATAATGGAATTGGATAGCGAAGAGTTCAGGAATCTCAAGAATTTTCTCGATGCCGAGGCGGCGCGTATTAATAATGTGGGATTCATTGCCAACGACCCGGTGCAATTCCCGCGTCGGTTTGAGCGGCTGCAAGATGTGGAGCTGGTGTCGTTCTTGTCTGCCACCATCGCTTGGGGCAACCGCAAGATGATATGCAACAACTGCGAGAAGATGCTTGCCATAATGGACAACGACCCGCTCGACTATGTGATGGAGGGGGCTTATGAGGAGTTGCCCGACGGGTTGAACATACACCGCACATTTTTTGCCCGCAACTTCAAGTATATGCTCAGGGGGTTCAAGGCTATATTTGGCAAATATGGCTCGTTGCACGACTTTGCCGCGCATCATGGCGTGGGTGACCACGAAACGCCGTCGTGGCGGCTCGTTGAGCTGATGCAGGGGCAGTTTGGCGACGCCAACGGCGGTGCGACCGACTCGCAGTGCCTGCCCACGCAGCTTGCCAACACGGCACTGAAGCGCGTCAACATGGCATTGCGCTGGCTTGTGCGCAACGATGGCATAGTTGACATGGGGGTGTGGAACACCATCAAGCCGTCGCAACTGTTCATTCCGCTCGATGTGCATGTGGGCGACACAGCCCGCGAGCTTGGGCTTGTGACGCGCCGTGCCAACGACCGCCGCACGGTGATGGAGCTGACTGCCATATTGCGGCAGATGCGCCCCGACGACCCTGTTGTGTATGACTTCGCACTTTTCGGCATAGGCATCGGCGACAAGTACCTTGCCCCGATGGTGGAGTGACGCATATATGCACCCCTATGTGTGGATTACCCACGGGGTGGCACTTGTTAGCAAATGCGCCATTCTTTTGTGTGGTTATTCCACATATTCTCCGTAACTTTGCACGAGGTTTTATAAGACTGTATGATAGAACGCATAATAATTGTAGATAGTGTTGACCCTGTGGTATTCTACGGTGTCAACAATGCCAATATCCAATTAATACGCAATCTTTTTCCCAAGTTGCGCATCGCCGCACGTGGCAGCATCATAAAGGTGATAGGCGAGGACACCGAGACGTCGCTATTTGAGGAAAAGGTGAAGAAACTCGAAGAATACTGCGTCAAATACAACAAGTTGCCGCAAGAGGTGATTATCGACATGGTGCGCGGAGAGGCTCCGCAGGAGGTGAAGCTCGACGACGTGATAATATATGGCGTAAACGGCAAACCCATCACCGGACGCACTCCCAACCAGCAGCGGCTTGTGAAGACTTTCCAAGAGAACGACTTGACATTTGCGCTCGGTCCTGCCGGAACGGGCAAGACTTACGTGGCCATAGCACTTGCCGTGAGGGCGTTGAAGAACAGGCAGGTGAAGAAAATCATCTTGTCGCGCCCTGCCGTTGAGGCTGGTGAGAAACTTGGTTTCTTGCCAGGCGACATGAAGGAAAAAATCGACCCCTACCTTCAACCGCTCTACGATGCGCTCGAAGACATGATTCCGGCGGTGAAGTTGAAGGAATATATGGAGTCGAACGTGATACAGATTGCGCCGCTGGCATTCATGCGCGGACGCACGCTGAGCGATGCCGTGATTGTGCTCGACGAGGCGCAAAACACCACTACCCACCAGATAAAGATGTTCTTGACCCGCCTCGGGCTTGGGTCGAAGATGATTGTCACTGGCGACATCACGCAAATCGACTTGCCGCGGACTGTCACATCGGGGCTTATCCAGGCACTTGGCATATTGAGAGGGGTTCCCGGGATAGGGCGAGTGGAGTTTGACCGCAAGGACATCGTGCGGCACAAGCTGGTGCAACTTATCGTAGATGCCTACCAAAACTTCGACGAGGAACGCCGTGCCGAGGCTGCCGAGCGGGCTGCAAGCGAGCAACAGGAAGAGAAACCAACCGAATAACGTAAAAATATAAATTTCTGAATTATGTCAAAGACTTTAACCCGCACCGATTTCAACTTTCCGGGGCAAAAGAGTGTCTATCATGGCAAAGTGAGAGATGTATATGATATCAACGACGACTTGCTCGTGATGATTGCCACCGACCGCATTTCGGCTTTCGACGTGATATTGCCCAAGGGCATACCGTTCAAGGGGCAGGTGTTGAACCAGATTGCTGCAACTTTCCTCGACGCGACTGCCGACATCGTGCCAAACTGGAAACTTGCCACTCCCGACCCGATGGTGACCGTGGGGCTTAAGTGCGAGGGCTTCAGGGTAGAGATGATTATCCGTGGTTATCTCACCGGTAGCGCATGGCGCGAATATGCTGCCGGCTGCCGTGAACTGTGTGGCGTGAAATTGCCCGACGGCATGAGGGAGAACGAAAAATTCCCTGAACCAATCATTACACCCACCACTAAGGCCGATGCCGGGCACGACGAGAATATCTCGAAGGAAGAGATTATAGCCCAGGGCATCGTGAGCAAGGAAGACTATGAGCAGATGGAACGTTACACACGCGCGCTGTTTGAACGTGGTTCGCAGATGGCTGCCGAGAAGGGCTTGATTCTCGTTGACACGAAATATGAGTTTGGCAAGCGCGACGGCAAGGTGATATTGATCGACGAGATACACACGCCCGACTCGTCGCGCTACTTCTACAGCGAAGGCTACCAGGAGCGTTTCGAGAAAGGTGAGCCGCAAAAGCAGCTGTCGAAGGAGTTTGTGCGCCAGTGGCTCATCGACCACGACTTCATGGGCAAGGCTGGGCAGACGGTGCCAGAGATGACCGACGAATATTGCCAGTCGGTGTCGGCGCGCTACATCGAGCTCTATGAACACATCGTGGGCAAGAAGTTTGTTCCTGCCGAAGATGGCGATATCGTGTCGCGCATCGAGCGCAATGTGAACGCTTGCTTGCAGGAAATCGTTAAATAATAACTTTGTTGAAGTATCGAGGGGAGGGGAGGGGAGTGCGCACTGTTTTGCCGACCGCCTCCCCTCTTCCTTGTCGCTTTTTTTATTCACACTAACACACGCAAAATGGACTATAAGGCGGAAAAAATCACGCCCTACAACAGCTCCGAGAGCAAGACGGGGCAGGTGAGGCAGATGTTTGACTCTATTGCTCCTGCCTACGACTTTATGAACCGCGCCATGACGATGGGTATCGACAAGTGGTGGCGGCGCAAGGCTGTGAAGATGGTGAGGCGTTACCAGCCCCGGCTGATACTCGACGTGGCTACCGGCACGGGCGACTTTGCGATACAGTTATACCGCTCGTTACGCCCGGCTGGGGGAGTGACGGGCATCGACCTGTCGCGCCAGATGCTCGACAAGGCTGTCGAGAAGGTTGCCGATGCCCACATTGCCGACGCGTTTGTCTTCAAGGAGGGCGACTGCATGGCACTCGACTTCGCCGACGGCAGCTTCGATGCCGTCACGGTGGCTTTCGGGGTGCGCAACTTCGAGCACCTTGAGCAGGGGTATGCCGAGATGCTGCGCGTGTTGCGTCCTGGCGGCGTGTTGTGTGTGCTGGAGCTTTCCACGCCCACCAATCCTGTCATAAAATCGCTTTACAACCTCTACACCCGCACGCTTATCCCGCTTGTGGGGCGCATGATTTCGCACGACCACCGGGCATACAGCTACCTGCCCGAGAGCATAGCCGCCGTGCCGCAAGGGGCTGAGATGACAGGGATAATGAGCCGCGTGGGCTTCCGCAACTGCCGCTTCAGCCGCATGACATTCGGCACATGCACCATCTACATGGCAGAAAAGTAGCCCAAGTGCCAAAGTGCGCAGGCAGGTGTAAAAAACAAACTAAAACATAAGGCAAATTGTAGGCAAACGGCTTGCGAGTTTCAATTGTATGGTACACGTTTTGTGCGTCATTGAAGACGATTTGCCAAGGCAGTTGTATGTATCCCATTGTGTAGGTATGGATATTGCTGTCTAAATTTTTTTATGTTGACATATTATTTTTTGAAGGAAATACAATAGCTTTGATAGGCGTCGAATACAATGTTTTGTGATACATGATGTTATATTTTTCTTTTGATTTCGTGCATATTTTCTAATATTTTATGCTAATTTTGTAGTCGAACTCTCATACCTATTCCCATTATTATTGGTGAAGAGTGTATTTCCAATAGTGCCAAAAGGATAGGGGTGCCTACGCCGATTTGAGTGTAGTGAAGTCATATTTTGAAAAAGGACAAAACTATGCGAGGGCTTTGGGAGGGAAAGAGAGGTAAGGCATAAAAAGGCGTTTGCAGTTCTCTGTTTGAGACGTATCGGAATCTTGCAAAACAAAACGATATTGTTGTTTTGAACACGGCAACGGTAGATGCCCCAATATGATTACATTATAACCATTGTGAAGGACGCTTGTTTAGTGAGTGTTGCGCATTGCAGCTGGCAATGTTGTTATATGCAGGTGTCAGCAAAGTTGGTTGATGTTTGGTCATATGGGCTTAGGTTCTGACGCGATGTTTGTTTAACAATCAATAGGCAACGCAAGAGCCACGATACATGGAATAGACAACAGGATAGTTCCACGCTATTTTATGTCTGTATCGAAAATATAGTGCGGTGCATGGAAACCGATAAAAACACATTGTCTAATGTGGTTACCCGACGAGGCGGGTTTTATCCTCCAACGTTGGACTTGCTTCCAATGTCACCCCCTGAAAGCCAGAATCGGTTAGCAGGGGTGTCCTTGGATTATGTTCGTAAGGAAAATCATAAGTGGTTTGTTCTTCGTGCTACCTACAATAGGGTAATCAAGGCTTATGAGATTTTTGCTAATGACCATGTACAAGCATACTTGCCGATGCGATATAAGCAAAAACAAATAAAAGGGAAGAAGAAACGCATTATGGTGCCACTTCTTCCCAATATTATTTTTGTATATGCCACAGAAGCGGAGATTGAGAATTATATAAGTTGGCATCCAGTGCTTTCGTTATTTCTTCGTTACTTCCGTAATAGGCTTGAACCAAAGGGGGTAGATGGAAAGAATCCACCATTGGTAGTTCGTTTTGGTGATATGATGAATTTTATCCATCTCACGAGTGTCTGTAATGAACATGTGAGAGTGGTGGATCCTCAGCAATGTCATTATAAGAGTGGCGATATTGTAAAGATAGTTGATGGCGACTTTAAGGGTGTTAATGGTAAAGTAGCACGGGTGGCAGGTCAGCAGCGTGTGGTTGTTGAAATTGAAGGGTTGTGCTTGGTTGCCACAGCCTATATTCCGACAGCTTTCATTGAGATAGTTGAACAGAAATGATATTTGTGAGGCAATCATGGCGAGAATTTTTTGGGCTTTTCTTTTGTCATATTTGTTAGTTTGTTGAATTCTAATAAGAATTGCCTTATATGGTACCTAAATTGTATTCATTTGATAAAGTTAGACTAGCTTAATCTGAAAAATAGAATTTCAATATGGACAAGTATATTGAATTATTGGCTGGTTTGCAATGTGATTTGTTACACATAGCACAGTCGTATGCCATTGATAACCGATCGCCATTGGTGGAACCAGCTCATTTGTTGCGGGCGCTTTTGCATAAAAGTGTTGGATTGATCAGCTTTATAGAAAATACACTTGATTCGGATTATTATTATTTGGTTGACTGGAGTGATATGCGGATACAGCAATGCAATAAGTCGCCATATAAAATGAAAGGTATTGAGCTTTCGCCCAGTTCTCGGTCGGTTGTAAAGGAGGCGGTCGAGATAGGTCGGAAGTGTGGCATTGAAGGTATTGATGAAAAGCTGCTTTTGGCTGCAATACTGACGCCGGGTGTAGCATTTTCGCAGGAGCAATTAAAGACAATGCCATTGCAAGCCGAAAAAGTCGTTAAGGCTATGTTTTTGGCAAAGGAAAAGTTGACAACCGTCAATATAGATGTTAAGAAGGAAAGAGTTGCTGCATTTGCTTCGGATTATTGTTCCTCAATGTTGTCGCAACTGGCAGAAGAACTTGTGATAGGGTTTGAGGATGAGATTCGTTCGATGCTTGAAGTGCTGGCGCGAAAAGATAAGGCAAATATAATCGTTGTAGGTGATACAGGTGTAGGAAAGTCAAGTCTTATACTTGGATTGCTGCAAAAAATAAAAAGCGGTGATGTTCCAGCCTCGTTGTCGGAGATGAAGCCTTATGAACTTGATATGATTTCACTAAGCCAAGGTGTAAGTTACAAGGGTGAAATTGAAGATCGCCTAAAAGATGTAGCAAAAAGGTTGTCCGATTTGGGGCAAGTCGTACTTGTGATTGAAAATTTACATCGTATAGAGGACAAACAGTCGGTGTTAAACGGTATGCTGCCAACATTGAAAAAGTTGCTCATGAAAGGCGAATTGCAAATGATATGCACAACAACGATTGAAGGGTTCACCAAAGATATTGAAAAAGATAAGGAATTGTTGGCTTTTTTTGAGAAGATACAAATCGAAGAGCCTACTGAGGAACAAGCTGAAGAAATATTGAAGAGCAAGTGTATTTCTTATCAATCCTTCCATAACTTGCTCGTGGCGCCAGATGTTCCAGCCGAGATAGTGAGACTGGCACGACGGTATATGCCAGAGCGGCATTTGCCGTCATCGGCATTGGATCTGCTCGATCGTTCGATGGCTTCGCTGAAGATTGAAAATGAAATGGCTGCGATGGACAGTCATGATGCAGTGGCAACCAAACGAGAGAGACTTGAGAAGGAAATGGTGAGAAATGTGGTGTCGAGAATGACTGGCATACCGATGGGCAATATACAATCGGAAGAACGTGAGCGATTGTCGAATGCCGAAGAGATACTGCACCGACGGGTGGTGGGTCAAGACCATGCTGTGCGCAGTATCCTGGACGCTATATATGAATCGCGTTCTGGCTTGAACAAGAAGGGGCAGCCTATTGGGTCGTTTTTCTTTCTTGGTCCAACGGGAACTGGTAAAACCGAGTTGGCAAAATCGCTTGCAGAGTTTTTGTTTAATGATGAAACGGCAATTTTACGTTTCGATATGTCGGAATATAAGGAAGAGCATTCCGTGGCTTTGCTCTATGGTGCCCCTCCGGGATATGTGGGATATGAAGAGGGCGGTTTGCTTGTTAACCAAATAAGACAACATCCATATTCTGTGGTATTGTTTGATGAGATAGAGAAAGCTCACAGGTCTGTTTTCGACCTGTTCTTACAAATACTCGATGAGGGCAAGTTGCATGATCGGCTTGGACGAGTAGGTGATTTCTCCAATTCGTTGATTATTTTCACCTCCAATATAGGGAGTGATTTTATCTTCAGTTCGTTTGGTAACGGTAAGATTCCCACCCATGATCAGATGCTCGAAGTGATGCAAGGACAATTCCGTCCAGAGTTCATGGCTCGTCTGACAGAGATTGTTCCATTCTCTCCAATAACAGAGACGATGATTGGTCGTATATTTGATATTCACATAGCCAATCTGCTCAAGACTCTTAAAGAACAGGGTATAGAGTTGGAAATAGATGAATCGGCGCGCAAGTATATAACAAGTGTTGGGTTTAATGCACATTATGGTGCTCGCCCTATTCTCGGAATAATTAGAAAAGAAATCAGGCGCCCTCTTTCAAGATTGATTATAGCGGGGGATGTATCATCGGGCGACAAAGTGGTTATGAAATACGACGGAGAGTTGAAGGAAATAAGATGGGATATTGATAACGGAGCTAAGGGGGAATGAAAATTTTCAAACGCATAAAAAAACTGTTCGCAAGCAAGTGCGTGCAACCCGAAGCGCCTACAGTAAAGAATGAAATAGAAACAACATTAAATATCGATAAGAAAATGGCAAGAAAAACTGTTATTACCAAGGTTTTGGATGCAAATGCACAGGACGGCATAATAGAATTTCCTCAAAACAGGACACTCTATGCCGACCAGTTCACTGATGACGCTCCAAACAGTGATGAAGACCGGACGGCTTTTAAGCCGAAAAACATGAAAGAGGTGTTCGAGCATTACCAACCGTCTAAGGATGGTGTCGCTCTCGAAACTGAAGAAGGTGGCACTGTGTATGAGGATTTTGAGTTCAAGCAAATAAAGGATTTTGAGGATGAGAAACTGATTGCACAAAGTGAAGTTCTTAGTAGTAAAAAATCTGAAATCAATGCCTATAATTCGATAATACGCCAATTGGAGAAGAACAAGACTTTGCGTAACACGCTCAAAGACGCTTCTTCAAAGGAGGATTTGAAGAATGCATTGAAGGCGTTGCTTGCCGAACTTGAGGCTGCAGAATGACAGGACGCATTTTTTATAAATTGATGAAAAGTTAATTAAATGGCAACAGAAGAACAAAAGATAACATCGCAGGATGCTGTAGAGGAATTGAATGACAGGCAAGTGGTCAATCCTGCTGAATTGCTGCAGAGTAGCATTGCTGGCTTGGATAAGTTTGGCGGATTCCAATTGATAAAGGGCCTTATTAAGGGGGTTGAGAATATGGATCCTCGCAAGAAAGCTGTAAAGAACATCTTCTTAAACGATTCGGCGTATGCTGAGGCCAGAAAGAATCTTGCCAATGAATTGTCGTTGTGGGTAGATATACTTGAAAATGGCAGCAACGACCCAATGGAAATAATAGAGGAGTGCAAGTCGAATTGCTTCAGGGCTGAGAATAATTTGAAAAACAATTTGTTGAATGTGCATAACGAAATACGGACCCTTGAAGTGACTTACCGTACTCTTGATTCTTTCTTTGCTAATGCTGGACAGGGCAGGATTGATTGTATAACGTTGATGAACGTTAATAAAGAAGATCTATCGGAACACGATTCAGATGATACTTGTGCTATCAGAGATGAGTTGGAACAATATTACGACCGCTTGAGCTTAAAGAACAATTATAGTTTGTTGGTCGTACCAGGCTATCTTGGTAGTGCAGATAATGTAAGGACTTGGGCGCAGACGGCGTACAGGAACAAGGTGATAATGATAACCGATTTCAAAGACAGTCAGAACTTCCAGATGCTTAAGGACGAACTTGAGGATGCCAGTCTGCAAGGTCAGGATGCATATTTGGCAAACATTGTGATGACTTGCAATTACATCCTAGGTCGTAAAAAATCGGAGATAGCAGAGGAAGAAGATGATTTGTATTTGCCAGCATCGGCTGCCTTGGCTGGCAGAATGTCAAATACCGATGAAACTGTGATTGCACAAGGAGCGGCAGGGAAAAAATATGGAACGCTAAGTGGTGTCAAAGGTGCGCGTATGGATTTGCGCAAGTCGGAGATTGCCGCGCTTATTGATGAAGGTGTCATCCCTATAGTAGAAGAAGATGGGCGCACGATGGCGTTTTCCAATCGCTCGTTGTATAACGGTGCCACACTGGGATTGCAGGAATATCCCATTGTGCGCGTATTTGACTGGATAGGGAAGGTGTTCCAAAATTTCTTCAATGATGAGGCTTTTACCAACTGGAACTCGCAGGTGAAGTCGGAACTGCAACAAGCCATACATGACTTTCTTAGTGATTACAAGGGGCCGGGAAAGCTCATTGAGAATTATAATTTGAAGAACATAAATCAAGACCCCAACACAAAGGATATTTCAATCCAAGTTGAATTGAAACCATTTTTTGCCGCCAGAAACTTCTTGATAGAACTAACGGGGCATAATGGTAATGCCGGAGTGGATTGGGAGCAAGATGTGAAATAGATAAACTCTTTTAATTAACAT
Source organism: uncultured Bacteroidales bacterium (assembly GCA_949285735.1). GTDB lineage: Bacteria > Bacteroidota > Bacteroidia > Bacteroidales > Muribaculaceae > Avimuribaculum. The sequence continues at coordinate 67,625 of CASEAQ010000006.1, read as the reverse complement.
TTTTAATAACAATTAAATCATGGCAACAAGAACTGCAACCATCAATGCTGATGGAATCAAGGAACGTGAAGTGTTGTATGTTCGTTACGAACTCAACCAGCAAACCGATGTTGAAGGGCAACCCACAGGAACAACCCGTGGCGGCAAGATTACGGTGAAAGTGAAGTCGAACGACGATGGCAACACCGATATTCTTGAATGGATGATTGACACCTATATGAGCAAGTCGGGAACCATTTCGTTCCCAAACCGTCAAGGTGGAGAAATGAAACATCTTTCATTCAAGGAAGGTTATGTCGTTGAGTATGCCGAAACTTACGACTCGACTAACGACCTGCTTCAATATGAGGAATTTACAATCTCGGCAAAGGAGATTCAGGTAGGTAATGCTCGCCATAACAATCGTTGGACTCTTGACAACAACTAATCATTGAGAAGCTCTCCATATAAGTGTGGGTGAGGGTAGCATTGTGATCTCACCCCCACCTATATGGAATTAAAAAAACAACATAGCTATGGCACTGCAAGGTAGCTTAAAAATATTGGGGCAAAAAAACACGTATGATATTATCCAATGTGAATATTCATTCAGGCAAAATGTCGATGATACGGGGAAGCCATCGTCGCGACCAAGAGGTGGTGTTATAAAATTTATAATGCCTGCGACAAGTGATGATGATGTTTTCTTTTATAAGTGGATGATACACAAAACACAAGTAGAATCGGGGCTGTTCCGTTTTTGTGTTTTTTCAGCCAACAACAAGCGCAGTTATAAAAGTGTGCAGTTTCTCAATGCTTATTGCATTGAGTTGTCTGATTTCTTCAACGACCAAGACAGCAAGTTGATGTACACGACTGTTACTATCAGTGCTGAAGTGATTCGCATTGGTGTGGGCGACAGTGTAATGCTTATCAATGAGTGGGGAGGCTCTATGGAGACAATGCAGACCAAGTTTGAAAGCATTATGAGCAGCATTGGTGCTGATTCGTGGTTTTAGTGTCGATTATATAAGGAAAAGAATTTTGACGCATGTCGATTTCCATAAAAAATATATCCATATCAATCGATGGGGTCAAATCAACTGAGTTCGATATAGAACTTGAGGGCAATTTATACCATCTTGATGATTTTACCTTGTCGCAAAGTCTGTTGTCTCCAAGCGTGATGTCTTTTACGATGCGCAAGGGTCCGGAGGAAGATATAAATGAAGCTTTGTTCCGGATATGCGGTTACATCATAGGAAAGGAGATAGAGGTCTTGTTGCAGACAGAGATTGTCACACCAAATACACCTGAAGACAAGATTGCCGACGTGATGTTTAAAGGAGTAGTCATATCGGCATCAGGCAACCGTAGCCGTAGTGAATACTGTATAAATGTAGAGGCTCGAAGCCATGATGCATTGCTCGATGACAATCCTAATTGCAGGTCGTTTGAAAACATGACTTTGAGTGATATAGTAAGTGATGTGGTGAATGATTATGCCAGTGAAATGGAGGTGGAGATTGGTGCGCGGTTTGTCGATGTTGTTCCATATTGTGTGCAATACAATGAGACCGACTACCAATTTGTGATGCGTCTTGCCAAACGCTATGGTGAGTGGCTGTATAACGATGGGGAGAGATTTGTGTTTGGCGTTTTGCCACAAGGTGATGCTGTGAGACTTGCTTATCCGAGTCAGGATGTTCCTTCATACAGTGTTGATTTGAAGATGCGGCATGTGGCGTTCAATCATGTTGCCTCGTCATACAATTCATTTGATGCAAATCAAAAGGAGGGCTTGGAGGAGATGCAACGAGATTATAACGACATTGCCGAACATGTATTTCAAGCATCGCAGAAGTGGTTTGTAAAACCCACGTTGCAAAATTTGCATTCGGGCGGATATGCTGACCAAGATGGGCGTGATACGATATTAAATGTTTCGACCAAGACACAAGCTCGTGGCGAGAAAGCTGGAATGCTCACATATTCGGGCAGCACGTTTTGCTCGAAGTTGAAGATTGGTTGTACGCTTGTCATCGAGGACAACTATATTTCCAATTCGTCAACTGATGAAAAAAGTTCTGTTGACGAAGATGAAATTCTAATTATCGGAATGACACATTTTTTCTCGAAGGATAAAATTTACAGCAATCATTTTGTAGGCATACCTGCTGCGTGTGATTATCCGCCATACGCCGACAGTGATGTATTTCCTTTTGCCACCTCATGCAGGGCACGTGTCAAAGACACTGAAGACCCTAATGGATTGGGGCGGGTGAGAGTACAATTTGATTGGCAAGCCATGCAGGACGACGGCATGATGACACCGTGGTTGCGCATAGCCCAGCCGTATGCCGGCGGAGGGAAAGGGTTCAGTTTTATTCCTGAGGTTGGGGAGGAGGTTATGGTTGACTTTGAAGGTGGCAATGCTGAACGCCCTTATGTAAGTGGCACGATGTATAATGGCGTTGGCGACCCCGATTCGGCTTGGCTCCCTGGAAACAACCAAGTAAAAGCTATTCGCACCCGCAATGGTCACACGGTTGAGATTTGGGATCAGGGAGAGGGCGGATATATACGCATATACGATAACGGGAAGGAGAATTATATATTGACCTTCTCTACCGATGAAAAACTGATAAAACTTGAATCGACCGGCAATATAGAGTTGTATGCCAAAAACGATATTATCATGCATGCAGGCCATGATATAAATGCTAGTGCCGACAACGACATATTTATTGCCGCCAAACATGATATGCAACGCACAGCCGATAATGATATTCGAGAACATGCGGGGAACGACCGCTCTACGGCTATCGATCGCAATGACTCGCTTATGGTATCGGAAAACCAGTTTGTCAAGATTGACGATAACAAGGACGAGCAAGTGGCTCACAAGTTGCAAGTAACAGCCGAGAATATACGAGTGGAGGCGCAAGACAGATTGCTTGAATATTCGACTACTCATCATATTAAGGCCTCAGACCAAACGGTATTGAACGCGTCGAACCGCATCGACATAAAGGCATCAGTCGTAAAAGTAAATTAAATAAATGAATGAATTATGAGATACGTTATTGAACAATTGAGGGACAGCATTGGCAAGCTCGACAAGCCAACTGATGCCCTCCTTGAAAAAATCAGTACCGACTTGACGGCAATAAACAAGAAACTTGCCATAGGTTGTGAGTTGACGAGTTTCGAGAAATCCTATATCATCGACATTGTCACTGAGTTGTCGAAGTGGCTGTCATCGAGGCGGAGTGGCGACGGATTGGTCAATCGGCTCATGCTACGTGACAAATTGCTTAAGTTGATAGGTTTGATGGAACATGCGTTCCCTTACAAGCCATTCGGTTATTATTGGAACAAGGTTTCTCATTGACATTGCGACGATGGCTGACTCATACGTTTGTTCGACTGCCAAGCTAAAATGCTGTTTTGGAAATCAGGTGGTGCAATTAATGGTCTATCCCAACAGGACTGTATTTCTTACAGGACAGCCGATGGCAAATGTTTCCGATCATATTTCGATGTATAATATCCCGTCTTTCGGCAATTGTCACACCACCAGCTATCCCCCGACGGGTTCTGCCACGGTAGCCAACCATGGCACACTCACGCCTATGCCTTGTGTGCCTGGCACAGTCTCCGAATGGCTGAATGGCAAAAATGATTACTTGGTGAAGGGAAAGCCTGCGTTGCTAAAGTCGTCGATATGCAGGTGCCAATATGGTGGAGTCATAACAATAGTTAGTGACGGACAAACTGATACCGGTCCTGGCGATAATTCTCGAATGGCAAGGGAGACAGAAGAGAACCTGAAGCGTATTATCGACTCAGCATCTAAAACAAAGTTTGCTGAAGTTGTAAAAAAATATGCCGGAGAAAATATTTCGAGAAAGGAGCTATTGTCGAAAGGTATTTGTAAGAACGATGAGGAGGTGGAAATTTTTATTAAGGCTTTGCGGGCAGAAAGGAAGAACTTTGCTTATCGTTTTTATGTTAGCCATGGTGTGACCGACGAAAAAAAGATAATGAGTCACATAAATGGTATAGATTTGGATAAGCCTGTGAAAGTGAGAGTGGCATCGCCAGGTAATCGCTTCCAAAGGTTCGAAGGTCCTAATGATATATTGCAGGGGTCATATTTTGGATTCCCTCGTAGAGAAAATGAACCTATCAATGTTCCTCGTAATTATGGAGCCCAGCCAGTAATCGACAAGGGTAATGGAAATGTTGTGAGGAAACGGAAGGTCATTTATGAAGTTGATGATGCAGCCCCCGAATTTGAATATTTGGAAAGTACAGCTGCCGATACTATGGCTCCATTGAATAATAAATGGGATAGTTTGAAATTAGATTGTGCAAATTGGAAAAAAACAAAGGGCGGTGCAATACAAGCATATATCCCATGTGAGTTCTTGAAATATCTAAATGTGTTGTAATGATTATGGAAGAAAAAAGTAAACACAGTTGTTTCTTGAACCACGCGACAAAGCTCAATTACAGGTTGTTCTTGGAAGAGGCAAAAGGCAAATTCAGATTTTTAGCAGAAAAGACACATAATTCGATATATTTGTTTATTTATGAGCAATTGGCGGATATAGAGGAAAATGTGATAAGGTTGCAAGTATATACGGAGTGGGATGAAATAAATAAAGCATACTCATTGGGCGCAATTGCCGTAAATAATTTTGATGAAAATGATGAAGTGTATAAGTGCCTGACCGACATATTTTATGGTGCAATAAAGTATTCGACCCTTCCTTAATTGTATCTGTGATATATGGAAAATATGAAGAATTGTTAAATATGGGAAAATCGGAAGTTGGAGCAGTCGATATTGAGATACAGGAACAAACAGAAACCCAAATGTTCCATGTTGACATATATATAAAAGTATATTTTTCGATACTCGTTCAGAGCAATGAACAAGAGGTTGATACCATAGAAAACAAAGTGGCGGAAGAATTAGTGCTGAAAGATGTCGTAGGCGAATATAAAAATATCGATATCGAAGATAAAATGCACGAAACATTCATAATTGATTGTTCCGACTTAATCGTTGATGATGACGGCGTATGCCGTGATGCAATAGGCATGTTGTCGAAAATAGATGAGGCTGCCGATTGTGTTTTTGCGTTTATAGAATCAAGAAGGAGGACTATACCGTTGGCAATGGTTCATTTCGCCATTTATGGTTTTGAAATAATTGAGGATGTTGCCTGGGGCTTTGCTTTTTTGGTCGATGAATGTGCTGGTTTGAATCTGGCTGATAATGAACTGAATGCATATATACAGCAATCCCCTTGTTTATTTGGGGAAGATGTGGCTATGGGATGGGAGGGTTTTATTGAGTATATGGGAATTTTTGAGTATTACCAGATTTTTCAACCTATCGAATGTTCTATTGAGAAAAACGTGTATGTGCAATCTATTCCCCATGACAGTGTCGAGCAGGAAATGTCTTTAAATAATGAGTCAGAAGGAAAAACGACAGTGTTGTGTGGTAGAATAGAAGAAAATCATTATGTCGAAGCAGAGAATACAGGCTGGTTGGATAACACTCAATTCGTCTTGGCTGCAGTGGGATTGATGCCAATACCTGTTGTTAGCGAGGTCTCATCATTGATTAATGGATTTGTATATCTCGGACGTGAGGTGCATGCAGTGATGGTTGGAGATTTCGACAGTATGGAAAAATACAAGAAGGAAGCGATTGAAAGTTTCGTAGGAGCTGTGCCTGCCACAAGTTTGTTGAAAGGAGCTATAAAAGTAGCGAAGATAGCAAAAGCAAGGTCGGCTGTGAAAAGTGCGGAATCGCTTGTAGCAGCTGCAGGAAAAAATAAGAAGAATGCGAAAGCGGCTTTAAACAGAGCAAGGAATAAAGGCCGACGTAGGGCTTTAGGTAAGGCTAAGGATGCAAATCGCAACGCTGCTGCTAAATTAAAATTGGAGAAAGAAAATTTGCGCAAAGCAGAAAATATTAATGAGAAAAGAGTAAATGAGGCCAGGTTGACAATGGAGGAGGCTTCGGAATTGAGTAAAAACATTTTGTCAAATCCAGATAAATGGTATAAAGTATTAATGAAAAGTTCAGATAATGCTTTAATGGGTCCATCCAATACTTGGGAAGATTGGGTTATAGATGCATATGACTATATCAATAAATTAATTGATGCCAATAAACTGGCTAACGATAGATTGAAAAACAGTCGGTGATGGATAATAAGCGTGTGCAGCAATTTTGCTATCGTTATTTGCCTATTTTTGAGCGTTGGAGCGATGGAAAGTGGGAGAAACTAACCGAACGTGGCTGTATACCAGAGTTGGATTATATAGAGGAGGCTCTTTATGACGGCACCCACGACAAGTTGCGCGATGGCAGCTTGCTCAAATATCATACAGCAGGAAAACCTAAAAAAATGACATTGGCATGGCATGTGAATAAATCGGAATATACTGCCCATTTATGGTTTGATGAAAATCTCATCTGTGCTGTGTATGACCGCTTCTACGGAGCCCACCGAGATACTAACGCCGACTTATTGATACATATCGACTATGAGCACCGCAAGTATGAGTTGTCGCTTTACCGCTATGGATTGAAAGAGCCTTTGCGTATTCCGGAGGACGCCTATCAAATCATAGTTTTCAAAAACAAGTTTGAAGATTACCGTTCGGATAATTACGACCAGCCACGCGGAGCGTGGATATGGTAGCAAAATTTTTACATATTAGAAAATTAAGACAAAAACATAATATAAAAATAATATAACTATGGCAAACGAAGAACTTTATGGTGATGATTTCATCATTAGATTAACAATTGACGGCTCGGCTTATGAGGAAGTTGAGGTAAAGGTTACTGACCCTAATAAGACTATACGTGACCAGATAAGCAGTATTGTGCAGGTGTTTGAACTGCCAAAGGTTGACAATGGCGGCAACCCCATACAATACTTGCTTGGGCAGACGATAGAGGAAGGGGCGGAGCCCGAGATACTTGAGTTTGAAGATGCTGATGGGCGCGAACAGGCGTTGGTTGACTACAACATACAGCCTGGAGATTTGTTGCACTTGATTTCGGTTCCTATTGCTGGTTGATGAACAAAAAACGATTACTACGATGGCAGAGATAAGCAGTGTAATAAATAATTTCAATCAAAAAGAGCTTTCGGGCAGGGACGCCCGTTTGTGGAAAGAGTGGAAAGAAATAGACTCGCTGTGTGCCAAGCGCAGGGCTGCAAGTGCTAATCCTCGGGAACCGTCGATTTCTTATATTATACGCAGGAGAAATGTCATGGGGCTTCCTACTGAGTATGAGGTATGGTACAGGGTCAAGTCGATAGTGGGCGTTAAAGATTCGCCTATACCGCGTGAACCTATATTTGGCTATTTGCATAAAATGAGTATTGTTTTGCCAAACAATTACCCGTCGGCCGACGGGAATCCCATTTTTACATTCCGCACAGATGTTTGGCATCCCAATATCAGATATTCTGGAAGTTTTAAAGGTCATGTATGTCTAACCATTAAGGAGATGGGTGTTCTTGCCTCGTTAAAGGACTTGATATTGAGGGTCGAACGCTATCTCAAGTATCAGCTTTACCATGCTCAGAACACTTATCCTTATCCCGAAGACCAGAATGTGGCAGAGTGGGTGAGAGAGGAAGGAGAACCGAATGGATGGACGCGTTTTGGACAAGATATTCCAGAACCTGCAGTTTCAGCACCTAAAGCAACAATGATTGGAGAAAATGCTGTACAAGAACAAAAAACAACTATAAAGCCGAGGACTATATGATACGCAAGGTATATTTGATGGTTTTATTGCTTGTTGCTTCGATGGCGACGGCTTATGGTGACGAGCAGAAAGATGTGAAATTGAACACCGATGATAAACAAGCAATGGTGGAGTTGTCATATTGTAATATATTCCTTGAAATTGAGAATGTTGACCAATATGGCAAGGTGACCGTTTCGGTGGCAATGGAGAACACAGGTGAAACCAATGAGCTGTTGTTGTTTGATCGTGGCTATGATGAATCGACATTGAAGGAAATGCAGCCCCCCATAGTTTATGATGATATTTTCGGAGGCAGCAAGGGGCATCGTACTATTGAGGCGTGTGAAGGGATTGAACAGAATTTCCATATATCACCTTCATACAAGGAAATGGTTTTGTCTTTGTCGGTCGAGGAGGGTAAAACTGCGGTGTGCCGATTGCCTATATATATCGCTCAGTATCAAACTAAGAAGAAGTTTATTTTTATAAAGAAAGAGCAACTTGTGATGCTTGAAAAGCAAGTTGTGGAGTTGAATATTGATGTTGAAATCAGGCCAAATGCTGCCTATCAAGAACTTGCCGATAGTTGTGCAGCCTTGCTTTCGGAACTTGATGGGGTTATGTTCTGTACCAATAAAAAGCATAAACCATCACTGTATATGCAGCGAAAGGTATATCTCGACCGTATAGAGGCATATACGGAACGAATCAACGAGATGATCAAACAGAACGGTTGGATGCCAACACACAAAATGTACAAATTGTGTGAAGGATTAAAACAAGAGCTCAAGCAAATCAACCTCGATGAGAAAGAGGGGGATTGCGGAAAGCACAAGGTGTATTATACACATAGATGCCGTTATTGCAATTTGTCGTTGCAACAGATATATCATAAACTTGATGACTACTATCAACGCATATACAGCAGTAGCGATCGCAGTGCTGTCAAAGAACAGGTGATTGGTGATGTGAAAGCGTTGTACAATTGTTGCGTCGATAAACGTTGCCGGAGCCACAGTCGTCAATGGAGCAAGAGTGAATACAAGTCGAAAATCACCGACAGGTACAATCGCATAAATGATTTTTGACTTGTATGCAGTGTGCAGACGCTTTGGATTTCGAGTATAGGCAATAATTATGTAGCACCATTTTGGTTTATAGACTTTTATGAGAAATGTGTTTATTACTGCGATTCTTGTATTGTGCCATTTGTCGGTGTATCCACGAGAAATGAAGGATACAGTAATGACCAATAGTCGTGACAGGTTGATTATAACGTATTCTGTTGTTAGGGAAGGTTATAAGGTGAATGTTGTGTTTAAGAATGTGCAGAAAAGACTCGGACGGATTAATGGAAAGAAATACAAAAAACTCGACGAGTTGGTTGTAATATTTTTTGACAGAACGGGAAATTACCATAATGCCGAGTTTACAGACATGGTTCCTGAGGCATTCATGATACCGTCTTCTGTCGAATATGATAAGTCGGACGATGGATATTTTATAATACAGGGTAACGATAACCCGTCGATGTCGTTTACAGTTGTTGGTGATACCGAGATAAATTGGGACATACCAATATATATAGCACATTATGAAGGAAAGGAGAAATATAAATTGCTGTCTGTGAGTCGTGGTTTCAGTGTGCGTGTTGATAAGATTGAGAAAGATAAGCTGTCTGAAAAGGTTTCAGTACAGGCAATTACGTCCACAATCGAGACTGAAGGCGACAATGATGTCACGACTGAGATACTTACGAGTATCGGTACTGTATCGGCACTGCTTGAGGTGCAGGATAGGTTGCCGTTTTCAGACGGGCTTCAGTATGAAATCACGAGGCTTAGATTGATACAAGATAAGGTGAACGACAAAGAGTTGCTGACAAAAATCAAAGAAACGCTGACCATGTGTGAGATCAAAAAAAGCGAGCTTGAAAATGCTTCTTCGGAGGCAGCTTCTTTGGCTCAGGCGCAAGCTGCTCGCAAAGCTGAAATTGCTCAACAGCAAGCTCTTGCCAGACAAGATTCAATACAAACCGTAGCACAGCAACAGGCGGCCGAAGAAAAGAAGCGTAATATGTGGTTGATAATAGGCGGTGTGGCGTTGGCTGTGGTATGTGTCGCTGGCAACCAAATGTTGCAACATTTTCGTAATCTGAAAAATCAAAAGAATATGATGGAGATGCAACAATCGTTAGCACAGAAAGCTGAGCATGAGGCCAGGCGGCAAGTTCGAGATTACGCACATGACAAGACACGCCAAGCCATGAATGATGGTAAAAATATGGTTAAAAAAAGAGTAAGCCGTTTGGGAAATAAACCTAATGGGCGATTTTCAATTTGAACAATTATGATGAAATTTTCAACAAGGATGTGTTTGTTGTTTCTGTGCCTGATGGGAAATATTGCCATGCATGCACAGTACGGTGACTACATACAAGATGCGGTGTATTCTGAGGGTTATGTAGTGGGGTTGCAGAAGCCAAGACTTCCAGAAAAGGCAAAAATTGACGCTGATGTAATAATGGATGCTTTCAAGAGTGGCGTAGAAGCATCTGGATATTTTTCAGAAAGTTCAATGCGGTTGTTTAAGTCTCAAATTGATGTCCATATAGAATGCTTGCGCAATTGGTCGGACAAGGAGTCTTATATAGCCGACAGGCATTTGAACGAGTTCTTGAAGAATGAGCTTGATACCACTACTTACTACAAGCAAATAGGCAACCATATTATTGTGACAGAGTATTTGGACTATATGGGCAGCAGGTATGGGGTAGCCTATTCAGACTTGTATTACGATCAAATGAAGGCTTTGTTGGATAGCCGTGTTGTCGAGAGGGAAAAATACCTTAATGGTCTTGGTCTCGCAATGGAGCAGGTTTCAACCAAAAGTGCGTGGGATTTTAGTAAACTCGATAATATAGGCATTATCAATATATGTATAATCGTTGTAGTATTGATATTGCTTATTGTGTGGATGGTGTACGCCCAAAGGGGCAGAAAGAAGCGCAAGCAATTGGTGTTGCAAGGCGACGGGCGATTGTCTGCAGGAGAGCCTGCGATTGTTGTGCGGCGTAAGACTACTTCGATATTGAAACGGCAAAGTCTTGAAGATGTGGTTGATGACAAAAATTATATGCAAATAGAGTGTGCTGAATTTTGTGACGATTCGGCAGTTAGGCGTATTTATATAAAGAATACCTGTGTCAAGGATATTTATAATATGTATGCCGAAGATTTGCGTAATCCAGGGAATCCGAAGGAGGATGGCTGTATGGTTCTTGGTCGATGGGTTTATGATGACCAGAGCGACGAGTATTATGTTTCACTCGAACACATCGTGCGTCCGGGCGACGATGCTGTGTTCCAGGAGTATGAACTTAATTTCGGTGGCAAGATAAAATTGAAGGTTGCTGAAATGTTGCGAAAATTGCGGCGAGAGTCAGATTTGCAGTATGATTTGACATGCTGGGTGCATTCTCACCCAGGTTTGGGAGTGTTTTTTAGCAATTCGGACAGCAATGTGCAAATGCAATTGAAACATCCTACACATCCCAAGTTCTTGACGGCTATCGTGATAGATATACTGACCCCCCAACAAGAAATGGGGATTTTTACTTTCAGGCACGATATGTCGATAAATTCTAAAGGCGATTTGAAGAAAATGTATTCGCTCGAGGAGCTTTATAAATGGGCGGTCGAGAGCGACCGTTATTCGTTTAAGCCAGAAGACCATTATAACATACTTGGCAATGCCGAGAATCGTCTTGCAAGTTGCTATGGTGTGGAGTTGAGCAACGGCTCGATTATTGATATGGGGTCGTTGACAATGGGAATGGAGACGGGTCTCGTTGGTCGGGCGTATGGTTTCGCATATAGGAATATGGGAAAAACAGAATATGTCGTCAATGCTATATCCAAAACAGATTCAATGCCCGACAATGACTTGATTGGAGGTTTCTTGATAGGAACGCATTGCAGTATACCAACGATACGCAAGTATATTGCCAATTACGTGGGTTTTAAATTCGTGTTGTTCTATAGCACTTCTGATGGGATGCTCACTGCTATACCGCTTAATAACGACAACTTGTGTGTGGACGAAAAATATTACGGAGAAGAAAAATTGGAAAATTTAAAAATATGGACACGTCGAAAACGTTAATCGAGAGGGTTTTGCTGATGATGGTTTTTGCCTTTGGATTTGGGCAGACCTTATATTCGCAGTTGCCAGCAGATGCAGTAGCCGAAATACAATTTTGTGACCGCAAGTATGAATATAAAGCAGGGAAGGATAGTATTTCGTTGTTTTTCAATGTGCTTGATTCCTATGGCAACCGTGTTAAAAATGCCTCAATCGAGGATATACGCAATAGCCTTACGATGGAAGAAGATAATTTTACCATACCTCAAGATAGAGTTACAATAGAGGCGGTAAGCTATAAGCAGCGCATTCCTGCGAGTTACACTTTTTCAGTGCTGGTTGATTTAAGCATACCAGTGCAAGGGAAAGAGCAGATATATGGAGCTATATATCAGCTTGTGGAGAATGCTCCAGATAGTTGTGTTTATTTGTCATTCTTTGGCGAAGAAGTGTCTCCAAGCGTGGTGGTGACTAAAGAGAATTACCGCGGGATGAGGGAGAAATTCCTTACGCATTCCGATGGCAAGGTGTTTTATAGTGCATTGTATGCCAAACTCACTGAGTTCAGTTCTGTCAAAGGTGAGTATGAGGATTCTGCTAAAGTGCAAATGGGCTATCTCAAGGTTCCTGAAATAGCTCAAAGGGCTGTATCGAATCGCGACAAGAATATATTGATAATATTCACAGAAGGAACGAGCCGACCCGATGATGAGGCTATTTCGTTTGTTGAAGTTACCGATTACCAGAGCGTGTTGTCTCACGTAGTTCCAAAGGTTACTGCTTTGTATTACACTGAGCACGGGGAAGATCCTGATATTGAGATGACATTGAAAGGCGTGTGCGAGCCTAAGGATGTTGCTGGCAGGACATTGGCAGACAGGAAAGGACGTTATTTGCCTTCTGGCAACATTGGCGAAGTGCTGCGGGGGTTCAGGGAGGTGGTTGATGATGCGTCTTATGACTTCTCGTTCACTTATCGTGTGCCCGAGTCGAAAGTGTACTCAAAGACTGTCACATATTCGGCTTTGTGGAATGGCAAGATGTGTGGGAAGGGAGAATATTCGATAGGTACTGCAGAACGCCCTTGGCCAATAAGGGCTGAAGGTGCCGCAGATACTTTGTTGAAGTTGTTCTATGCTGTGCTGGTGACATTGTTGGTGATAGTTCTGTTTTTCTTTGCAGCTAAGGTGGCGGTGCCATTTTGGAAGTCGAAGGAGTTTGAGTGGAGATATTACAAGAAATATGTTCCAGAGCACAATGTGAAGCGTCGCATATGCCATTATTGTTGTCAAGATATTCTGCCAGGAGAATATGTGGTTAAGAAATGCAACCACGTTATGCACGTTCATTGTTGGCAGCAGAATGGATATAAATGCAGTGAATATGGTCAAAACTGCAATACGGGCATTCAGGAACATGTAGATTGGAGCGAATTGCTTTCATTGAAATCATTTAGAGATTGTTACCAATCAATTTCTGGAATCATGGCTGGTTTTGTCAGCTGGGTTATATATGAATTATGCGGACAAGGGATATTCGACTCGCTTGCGTATAGAATGGTTGGCTTGTTTTTGTCGGCTGATGGGCAACAAGGCAGTCTCATACCCGATTGTGCAAGCAAGACATCGGCTTTCCTCACCATAGGACTTCTTTTGGGGTTCTTTTTGTCGTTTATATTCCGTTATAATGATGAATATCGAAAAAAGGATATGAAAGTCTATGTTAAGATATTTCTTCTTTCGTTGTTGACAGGTATTATAGGAATGGCATCATTTGCTATCGGAGCAAGTATATTGTGTCTGTTGTTGTCGGTAATTGGCACTACCTATATTCCATGGTATTGTTCATTGCCTGGCTACTTGATGTTCTCTATTTGCGTTTCGTTGGCGTTGACTATAAAGTCAACAATTCCAGTAAAAAGTGCAATGATGGGAGGTGTATGTTCGGCTTTGATTGGTTTTGTGGTGCTTTATTGTACAAGTCAGATGAGCGACCAGAATGGTTGGGTTTCAATGTTGCTAAATTTTGTCATATACGGTGGCGGGCTTGGTGTCTCGCTGGTAACGGTGAGAATGATTGCCGAGAAGTATTTTCTTGATATCCAAAATGGCGTAAAAGCAGGAACGCGCATTCCTATCCACAAATGGATGAATGCTACGGGGGGAGGCAATAAGGTGTCGATAGGCATGACCCGCGATTGTGAGATACAAATGAACTGGGAAAAGAGCAACAAGGTTGCAAAAGAACATGCTCAACTATTCATAGACCATGGTAAGCATCTGCCTGTGCTTAAACCTATGGCAAGAGGTGTTATTTTCAATTCTCGTGTGGAATTGCCTGTAAGTGGACTTACGGTTCTATCCAATGGTGATATGTTCAAGATTGGCGATACCATTTTTCAATATGTCGAAACAAATTAGTTGCGACGTGTGTGGTAGAATTTTAACGAAAAAGATTATTCAGGAACATGCAGGACAATATAAAGAGTTATGAATGGGGCGAAGGTGTTTTCACGTTGCTTTCATGGTTCAAGAAAGATACGGTGAAAAATGCCCGTGTACTTGTGGCAGGTGCTGGAGCTTTGGGAAATGAAGTTGTCAAGAACTTGGCATTGTTTGGTGTTGGGCATATTTACGTGGTCGATTTTGATAAAATAGAGATAACAAACCTTACGCGGTCGGTACTGTTTAGGGAGGAGGATGCCTTCAATCATTCTTATAAGGCCGATGTGGTTGCTAAACGAGCAATGGAGATTAATCCGCAAATAAAAGTCACACCAATAGTTGGAGACTTGTCTGCCGATGTCGGTTTTGGCATATACCGTTCTGTCGATGTGGTGATAGGTTGCCTTGACAGCCGCATTGCGCGTTATCTTCTGAATCGGTTGTCAATGAGGGCTGGAAAGACGTGGATTGATGGAAGCATTGAAAACATGACAGGTGCGGTGAGGGTTTATACGCCAGGTATCAGTTGTTATGAGTGTGGCTTGTCGCGAGAGGAATTTAATTATATAATGCTCCGCACAGGCTGTGCCGATGTAATGCGCGTGCAGGGCAATGCTGGACGTGTTGCGACGACACCTATCAGTGCTTCAATCATAGGAGCCATGCAGGTGCAAGAAGCTATGAAGGTGATACATCTTGGTGTTTGTGGTGAAAACAACGGGGAAGTTCCATTTACTACACTTCAAGGAAAGATGCTTCGTTATGAAGGATTGACAAATAAAGTGAATATATATAAGTATTCATCATGGAAGCATTCTTGTCCAGCCCATGCAATATGGAACAATATTGTAGAGTGTAGGAACTTGTCGGCTACTCATTCGGTAGGTGATGTGCTTTTGGCGTTGAAGCAGGTGTTGGGAGTGAACGCTGTTGAAATAAACATGTGCAATAATCGTTTTGTGGACAAAATCATATCCGATACTCCCGAAAAAGAATTTCTCGCCAGAGTACCAGAGTCGAAATTGGAGGATTTTGTCAAGAGTAACGATGAGATTCGCAGTTTAAGTTACAGGACGCTTTTCCATAAGGTGTTCATTGAAAATATCGATGATGAATTCCCTTATATGGATATGACTTTGTTGCAGGTAGGAATTCCGTTGTGTGATGTGATACAGGTTTCTACCGATAAAGGATTGTTTTATGTAGAGCTATCGCAAGACCGTTCACTATTTGACTTATAATATGTTCTTGCATTTGTTACCGAGTGATTTGAATGTAGAAGAATTGTTGCATTATTTGCCCGAAGATTCCTGTAAATTGTCTATCGAGGGTGTGCATAAGCGAAGTGCCTATAATGATGTGATTGAGCAAGAAGAACTTGTTGATGGACGAATGTTGTTGCATATAGGTCGAAATGGTCTGTATGATATGCTACCTGAGTTTATGTTCCATCCAGTGAATCGGTTTGATAATATCCCCGAACGCGAATGGAAAGAACGATTTGGCGAAGAGTGTCAAAAGCAAGAGCAAGAACAGAAGGATGCCCGGCGGTTTTTTGAACCATATGACCTTATTTTGCTTGGAATGCGTGCCAAGGTGCGACACAGGGTAAACAGTCTTACCGCCGACAATGCGGTTGTTCAAGACATCTTAGGTGATGATATGGCTGTGGAGCAGAAAGAGAATAGGTTTGTAAAGAGGGCTATGCCATTTCTGCCTAAGTGTAAGGACATCAGGGGTGATTCAACGTTATTGACACTGATGCTGAGGAAAATATTTTTCGCCGAAGATTTAGTTGTCGAAAAACGGGTATATGGTAGTCGGTTTGTTGATGAAGATCCGCGTTATGACGACGGCGAGGGCGGAAAATTGCCAGATGTGTTTGTGGGGAATGAATTTTGCGAGAATGTCATAACTTATGTTATCCGTTATTGGCCGGATGATGATTGTAACGAGCATTTTCTCTCCTTTGTCAATGAAGTGGAAGTATTTCGGCTTTTTGTACAAGATTATTTCATTTCGATTGAGGAGTCAATACGTTTTGATATAGAATGTGACGGGCCTTGTCTCCGTTTGTCCGACACAATAACCTACAATTATTTAAATTATAACACAAATTTATAGACTGATATGACGAAAAGGATTTCTTGGAAAAAAGGCATGAGGCTCACCGATGAAATTTTGACAGCATCGGATGCTTGTGTGTATCATTTCGTTGACAGTGCATTTGAACTTGCGGCTGCCGGACGTTTCGGGTTATTTCCTTCTCCTTCTCGAAAATTTTGTATTTCGTTGAGTGCCAATAAAAATTTTGTAGATGTTGAGGCAATCGATTGCTTGGCAATAGCTAAGGGTGGACGACTTATCGACTTGGAGTATGACACATTGTATTCAAATACGTTTGACACGAGAGTCGCTATTCCAGACGTTGATGTTTCTCGACTGCTTCTTGTGGTGACAGCAAAGGACGATGAGTGGCATGATACCAATGATGGTTATTGTGAACCCGTCTATACTTTTAGCTTGGTGCCAGAGAACTTGCCGCTTCCAGATAATTCCTTGCCTATAGCAAGATTGGTGAATGAATATGGTTGGAGGGTAGATGATGTGGATTTTGTCCCCCCATGCCTGTATGTCACTGCCCATCAGTATTATGTAGAGCAACTGAAACAATTTGCAAGTATATTGCATTCTATCAGCGAAAAATTGGAACGGAGTATAGAATCGGATTGTAAGGTGGCAATCGGGGTGTTTTGGCCTGTTGTTCAGCAGTTGGCAATAACGATTGACAAGGAGGTTGACATTATGACTCCGATGTCTTTTTTGGGAAATGTGCAAAAGTGCGTTAGCGCATTCGTGTGTGCCTGTGCTTTAGATGAGCATTTGAGCCTCGGTGAGCCGGAATTGTTCAAAAATTTTGTTGGTACTCCTTTTAATTATAAAGAAGCATGGAACAAAATAAAAGAAGGAATAGGACTCTGTAAGTCGATAAATACCAAGATAGATGCTTTTAACGAGATAAAAACAGTCCAACCCGAGAAGCCCAAAATAGAGCAGCTTCCCCAACCGCAACCTAAGCGACGAGGTTGGAATGGGCGTGAGATATAAGGAACTGTTATGGAATATGTAAATACCCCTTTGGAGTTCCGAGTGTCTGAAAATGACATATCGGTAAAACGCAATGTCGGAAATTTGGTGAAAGTACTGGATAATCTTGTGGAGTTGATTGTATTTACGCCACGTGGCACTTTTGATGCTGATCCCGATTTTGGATTTGAATATTGGAATCATGAGTATTCAAATATCCATTCGTTTGATTTTGGAAAAGGCAATTTGATGGTTGGCAGGAATGGTAACTTGTTGTATAGTGACACCACGAAAAAAAAATGTCAGGAAAGCATTTGTAGAAGCATAGAGGCATATGTGCCACAGTTAAAGCATATTGATGTGTCTATAGAATTGAATCCCGTTAATGCCGCTCGGATTGGGGGGCGACATGTAATGTCCAAATATGAAATTTTTGTCAAGGTAGTGGGAATGCTAGATGACGATCTGGGTACTGCCATACCGTATGAGAAAAGTGTGTTGTTCTTTATGGAGCCGACAGTCAAGAGAGTAAATATTTAGATATGGATATTGATATAGAAAAGAGGATTAACGAATCAATTGAATATTTGAAGCGTGTATCTCCAAACAAATATGGAACTCAATTGGGCGATCCTGTCGCAAAGATGATGCTTGTGGCTCTGCTGCATGAGTGCCAAAAGATACAAGACTATGTCGATGGGCTTGAAGATAAGATTATCGATAAGTATTGCGAGGCGTTCATTCCTGTGGAAAAAATTTCTGCAACTCCTGCAATAGCACTGGTCTCGCCGAGGTTTAAATCACAGAAAATGTCGGAAGTGGGCGTAATAGGGAATGGTGCTGTGTTCACTTATAAGTTAGGCGGAAGGCAAGCGATAAATTATGTGCCGTTGTTTAGAACTCTTGCTGTTCCTTATCAGGGTCTGTATGTACTGACTCCCCAAAGGTTGAGTTGCCATGCTGGTAGCCAAAGCATAAATATGGGCAAAAAAAATGCTTTATGGGTCGGAATTGAAACTAAAGCAGAAATAAACTGTATGGATGGGGTATCTATCTTGATAAGGGGAACGAATGGTATTGCACCGTTGCGTATTTCTGTCGAAACCGATAGTAGGTCTCTTGAGTTTGCGGGAATGGCATATATGGAAAATATCAGAATGGTGGAACCGTTTGATGCCCAGCAATCATCAGGTAAGTTTTTTTCTATGATTGATAGGTGGAAGGATCATTTGCTGAGTATTGATGATGGAACTCTTGTATATATTACAGATTCAATTTCTGATCGTGATATATTCAAACCTCGCATTTATCCAAGGGTGTTCCAGCACTGGCTCGAAAGCGAGACTCTTGATTGTTTTAAGAATGAAAGTATATGGTTGCAAGTAGAGTTTCCCGACGGGTATGTGATTCCTGATGATTGCTCAGTTGTGCTCAATGTGTTTCCTGTGGTAAACGTTGATGAAAACAGCCTTACATTGACGCCGTCAGCTCCGATTGCCAAGTTACAAAAGCAGGATAACTCATATTTCCTTCAAATAATTGAAACAAGTAGCAATTCGCTCAAGCAAGGTTTTGAATCGCTGTCAGAAGATATTGTAGTTCGTGATTTTGATGCATCATGTTATAATAATGGTGATTTGTATAGAGATGTTCGCAATTTGTATAACCATTTCATCGATGACTATTATGCATTTATAGAATACAACGGTATAAAAGATGGGGAGGTGGTAAAGCTGTTACGTGAAGCAATTAACAAGGTTGGCAAAAGCGTAGGACTGCAAAATGCCAAATTCAACTTTGATAGCGGAACTTATGTGATGAAGAACATGAACCAAAATTCATCAACATTATCTACGAAAGTTTCATTTCTGACAACTTTGGGCAAGATTGGAAATACACCCCGTGTGGGTGAAATGATGGAGAACAAGAAACTGCCGTTGTTTGAGAAGGATGTTGCTGTTGTTGTGTCGGCTGTGGGTGGTACCGATAAGGCCAGTGCTGATTCTCGCTATGAATTGTTGCGTTATTACACTTTGACCAACGATCGTTTATATACTCGTAAGGATATAGAAGCGTTCATTCGAAAGGAAATCATCTTGGAGTTTGGCAAAGAAGAATTTAAGCGCATATTTTATAGGATTGCTGTTGAGGGTGCGGCTGGCGAAAAGCATCTACAGCGAGGATTGTATATAGATATAACATTCAAAGACAAGAAGAATCTTGACCATGCTCTTGCAATCGCTTTTGACAAGCAATTGCATCAGAAGATCGAAAATCTTTCCTGTATTTCGATGCCTATAATAGTTGCCTTAAATGGCATGGAATAATATTCGTTTTTTATGTATCTACAATATTCCCAAAATCCGCAATGTAACCCTACAGTACGGGTGATACAAGAAAAGTTGAACAAAATCAATAATGGCAGGTGGAATACTCTTGTTGTTGATGGCATATTTGGAGTGAATACAAAACGTGCGGTCATGGAGTACCAAAAGTGTCGCGGAATAATTCCCGTCACAGGTATAGTGGGTGATACAACTTATGGTTATTTGATGAATGAGTCAACAAATTTTTTGGTGAAACCGTCATTATCGGAGCCTCGCCTTTCTGGTTCGGTGGCTATGAATGTGTATGGGGTAACTAAAAAAAGTATTAAGGTTGGCACAGATGTTTTCGGTCTGGTCGATAATATCTGTGCCAACCTTAAGAGGCATGAGCAGGCGATTGATAGGATTATGAGGTATGTGTCCAATAATAAGCTCGGGATGAGAAAACTCAAGTTGTGTATATCTCAATCTATCGAAGTGTTGAAACACGTGCAGAAGTTTGGAGTGGCTTCGGCGATTACGAAATTCGGGGCGAAGATTAACAGGAAAAACGTACTGGATTTTTTGAAGGAGATGTCGAATCTCATACGCAATAGCAAGGTTACTATTACATTGAATAAAATAAGGAAAGCTCTTAAGCCATTGGATAGCATTCCTGGATTAAAGTATATTGGAGCAATTGAGGGACTTGCAATGGGGACAATTCAATTGTTTAAGGGGAATTACAAGGAAGCACTAAGTTGCTATCTCGATGCTTTGAGGGATATTGTAGAGTCGATTGCTGTGGATTTGGCTGTGGCAGCATTGTTTGCTTCGGGTCTGGGGATTCTTGCAATTGTTCTTGTTGCAGTGGTGTTTATTATTGACTATTTTTTGTTTTCGGATAATGCTGGTGATTCATTGATAGACAAGCATACAGATCTTAAGACTGTTAATTTGGTACGAGATACTATAGCTCCGGCAATGTATGAGTGGTTGTATGAATAAAATTTGTTTATTACTGTCAATGGCAATATTCTGTTTGGTGTTTGTCCATGCAAATGCTCAATCATCGGCAGACATACAGGCTTATATCGACAAATACAAGCAAATCGCTTTAAGGCATGAAAAGGAGTATGGCATACCGGCACCAATAACTTTAGCTCAGGGGATTCTTGAATCGGGGGCTGGACTTAGTAAGTTGGCAAGTGAGGCGAATAACCATTTTGGCATAAAGGCTTTGGGTAATTGGCAAGGCAACGTATATCTTGCATGGGACGATGAGATTGAGAAAAGTCGCTTCCGCAGTTATGCGTCGGCTGAAGAGTCTTTTAAAGACCATGCCATGCTTTTGAAAAATAGCAGCAGATATGAAACGTTATTTCTAAAAAACGTGTATGATTATCGTGGCTGGGCTTACGGATTGCAACAGGCTGGATATGCTACTGCAACTAATTATGCCAAAGCGATTATTGGATATATTGATGCTTACAAATTATATGCGATAAACGGGGGTGTCAAATTGAAACCAGGTAAAACCGTGACTATTGTTAGTTATAGGATTGATGATATGCCTGTTTTTGATGCCGATTGTCAAATTAGCGAGTCGGATAGGACTGAGGAAGAAAGCAATGTTACAGCAGTAATAAGTCGTTTTGTTGTTGAAATCAATAATGTAAGATGCACGATATTATATCCTGGCGAAACTTTGTCATCGGTATCTCAGAAATATGACATATCTAGACAAGAATTGTTGAAGTTTAACGAAGTCGGTTCTGAAGGAGATATACATGAGGGTGATATCGTGTTTCTGCAAGAGAAGAAAAACAAGTATCAAGGTGCGCAGGATTTTTATCGGCTGAAAAACGGCGAAACGTTGTATGATGTGTCGCAGCAATTTGGCATAAAGCTCGCAAGCCTTTCTAAATTAAATGGCTTGGGCTTGTTCTCGAAATTATCTGCAGGGCAAAGGATTATGCTTAAATAAACTTTGGCATTCTTGCCATGATATAGACAGAACAAGAGCCTTTACATATAATGAAATTTCCATAACGTGATATGAGTAATATAAATGATATTGAAAAAAAAGAGGGCCTGTTTGACGGAAGGTACAAATTGTTGAGGACATTGAGTACCGATGGTGGCACAGCCGATGTGTGGCTTGCCATTGATGTCAATACAATCGACAATTCAGAATCATTCGGAGAGAATCTTGACGAGGTTCCAATTGAGGAGTCGGGAATGTTGGTGGCCATAAAAATATATCGTCCAAAAAATGCACTCGATATAGAAGGGGTGCAACGTTTCAGAGACGAGTATATGATTGTTCATAATTGCCGGCATACTAATTTATTGCAACCTAACAACTTTGCAATTTTTGGTGACACTCCTTATCTCGAACTTCCATATTGTAAAAATGGATCATCGGAATTGCTCATAGGAAAGCAAATGGAGGAAAAGGAGATGTGGAAATTCATTAACGATGTATCTTCGGGATTGGCTTACCTGCATTCACGGACACCGCCCATAATACACCAAGATATAAAGCCTGCAAATATTCTTATTGATGACGAGCATAACTATGCCATAACCGACTTTGGAATTAGTTCGCAAAGAGGCGGGAGACATGGCTACTATAGTGATGAAGAACATAGTGGTACTATGGCTTATATGGCACCAGAACGATTCGGAAAAAATTATATGCCTACGGCTGAGAGTGATATTTGGGCATTTGGTGCTACATTGTATGAAATATTGTCGGGCAGTGTGCCATACGACGAGAATGGCGGTATGAATCAGGTTGATAAATCTGTTCTGCCCAAACCGTTAGGTAACAACGTTCCTAAAGAGGTGCAGAAGATAGTAATGGCATGTCTTTCTCGTAACCCCAAGGAGCGGCCTACAGCCCAATGGATAGCCGAAATATCTGGACAACATATGCGTCCGCATGGTAAAGGGAAATATCTGTTGTTGCTTGTCGTTGTT
Organism: uncultured Bacteroidales bacterium; assembly: GCA_949285735.1. Taxonomy (GTDB): domain Bacteria; phylum Bacteroidota; class Bacteroidia; order Bacteroidales; family Muribaculaceae; genus Avimuribaculum. Next base: position 44,880 of record CASEAQ010000006.1, on the reverse strand, counting down.
GTGTGCCTGTTGGGCATCGGGGGGTATTTCATATTGTCACGTCCGCAATCGACACCTGTAGCTTCAGTTGCTCTTCCTGAAGATGAGTTCGGCAAGGCAGTTGTGCTTTTGAATGGCGACAGCTATAAAACGGTGTCGGCTGGATTGCTAATAATGGACAGTTTGTCATCGTTTTCAAATTATGTTCCTGCCATGTACGAATTGGCGCAAACTTATGGGTGGTACCCCGATGCTACCTCGTTGAAAAGGAAAGATATACTGGGAATAGAATATCATAAAGATGGTGTGCTGAAGTTTATGCCGGTTTCGGATGTCTATAATGAGAAAGCTATAAGGTTACTTGATAGGATTGTGGCATCGGAAGATTCATTATATGCCGGGATAAAAGCTGAGGCTGCCTATAGGTTGGCTGTTTATTATGCCAATCAGGGGGAAGGTAAGCAAAATATCGAAAAGGCTAAATCTTATTTGGTTGAAGCAAAAAAATGGGCAACTGCGGTTAATAACACGCAATTGCTTAATGTTATTGATGGTTATTTAAAGTGAAATTATCTCCTAAAAGAGGAGATTGGATATGATGATATTAATTTAATAAGTTTATACATGAATATGAAAAATTTCGTACTTTCATTTCTTTTGTCGTTTTTGTGCTTTGCAACCAATGCACAAATAGCGAAATGGGTGATAGAGCCGTCGTATGACAAGATTTATCTTGCACAAGGCGCACCACTTGTGTTATGTGATTCTTTAAATACTACTATTTTATGGAGCATGGATGGCAGAAGAATAACCTCTACTAATGATATTATACATCCGTTTAGGGAAGGTTATGCTGTAACTGTCAAAAGGGGGAGTAACATAATAACTGGTTTTTTTGATGTGAATGGCAAATTCACGTCGCTTAAGAATTGTTCGATAGCATACGGTTATCCATTCTTTTCCGAAGGGTATTTGTTGGTGAAGTTTGGCAATAACTTTCGTTATGTGAATACAAACGGGGAAATTGTTGATTTCGGAGTGTTTAAAGACATGTATCCGTTTAACAATAAATATGCCGTGTGCTATACTTATGAGGAGATTGATAAATTGAAGAATCCTTATTATGTATATTTAATGAATAATGGCAGGCGCGTTGAGTTCTCGTTTGATGGCAAAGTATTTAAGGATAAAGATGTTGATTTCTTGTCATCGATGAGTAACGAAGGTCTTGGAATAGCTATTATAAAGGAGAAAGTTTATTTCTTTGGTTGCGAGTCACAGCGGTTGGTGCCTATGTTTGTTGATGTTAATGAGACCAATAAGAAAAGGCAGGTGCGTATTGATGGAGATTTGGAAGTCGGTAAAAATATATTCTTTGGTGATTCGATAGTTATATTGGCTGAGGACAGCGAGAAAAGGCGATTAAGGTTCAGTTTCGATAATAAACTGCTTCCAAAGGGTATATATATGTACAATAATAGGTCGGAATTGTTCGAGACAATAACTTTTATTAAGAAAGAAGAACCTTCAAAAGAATATGCATCATCGTTTGAGTTTATGAAGTCGGAAGACGGAAAGTTTGGGTTGAAATATCGAGGAATTGATGTGTTGCCTTTTCAATTTGACAAGGCCGGATTTTGTTTTAATGATTATGCCGTGGCTCAAAGTGGAGGCAAATGGGGCATGTTGACATACGACGAAGGGCTTAAATACCATTTTCGTATTAATAAAGGGAACGACATAGCCTTCAGACATCAATTTTTTGAGACTACTGTGAGGCTTGACATTCCATCGACGGTTCCTGCAGAGCGGTGTCGTTTTGAAATCGACCCAGAATCGGGTTGCAATATAGATAAGACCTCAATAGAAACAAAGAATACCGAGAGCGGCAATTATGTGCAGTATAAGTGTACTCTTACCATACCTGAATCGCTTCCAGATGTTTTGACAGAAGTGAACTATCCCGTGCAAGTGATTTATGATGGTATTGTACATCCTGTTAAGACGATAAAGACAAATGCTTGGCATTACAAATATATCAATGTCGATCTTAATGATGCTGAAACGACTATTGAGAATGGTAATTTGTCGTTTACTTTAAACATAACAGCCGAAAAGAATCCAGGAGAAAGCGATTATCCGTTTGAAGTTAAGGTAGATACAGATTCTCTTTCCGCATCGTTGGTGAAAATCTCGGAAACAAGGTATAAATGTAGGGTCGATTCGCTGGCTGAAGGAGTAAACAATTTGACTATAAACATATTGGAAAATGGTTGTCCTCCATCGATATTCCCTTTTGAAATAACTTACGTGAAGCCAGTTAAGCGTACACGATACAAACCAGAGGTAAAGGAAAATGTTAAAATTGAAAAGAAAGTTAATGTTGACTTTCAATTACCTCTTAATCCATACGAAAAATAGGTATGAAAATAAGTATATCGGCAAGAACCGATGTCGGTAAGCGACGAGAAGAGAATGAAGACGATTTGGTGTTTTGCTCCGATTTGGAACGGCTGGAGTGGAACAGCAAGTCTTCGGGTGGTTATTTCGAACTTGGCAAACTTGGAGCTTTGGCTGTAGTTGCCGATGGCATGGGTGGTGCAAATGCTGGGGAAACGGCTTCACGACTTGCTATAGAGTCAATAAAGGGTTGTTTCTGCTGTGATAATCTGGAGGAAGTGTCCAGGCAGTCGATTGCCTTATTTATGCAGAAATCCATTAAGGAAGCCGATGAGGCGATATTGAAACGTGTTGTAGATGACCCTGAAACTATTGGTATGGGTACTACTATTGTAATGGCTTGGTGCATCGGGCACATAGCATATGTCGCATGGTGTGGTGATAGCAGATGTTATGTATTCAATCCCAAATGTGGGTTGAAGTGCTTGACAAAGGATCACTCTTATGTGCAGGAACTTGTTGACAAAGGGGAGTTGTCGGTTGATGAGACTTATTCCCATCCCGATAGTAATGTGATTACTCGCTGTCTTGGGGATACTGACTCGCCATCAGATGCCGATTTTATCGAATATGAGATGCAACCTAATGATACTTTGTTGCTTTGCAGTGACGGGCTTTGCGGCTATTGCAAAGACAGGATTATAGAAGATGTGATGTATAGACATATATCGAATGTTGATGGATGTTGTCAGGCATTGATAGAGACAGCTCTTGCTGCTGGAGGATATGACAATACGTCGGTTCTGCTTATGTCGATGATAGCCGATGGTTCGACACGTGTGTCTGTTCCAGTCGGTCGTAAAATAAGCCGTTTTTTCAGATTTAGGTGATATTTAATGTATGTGTTTGTTGTGTGATGTAGCAGTTTTGCATATATAGGTATTTTCAAGTTGTATTTATGGTAAACATAGATTGCCGTAAAAAACAAATGAATTTGTTTCGTTCTGCCCTTGATTTGCACTATCTTTGCACAACAAGAATCAATTAACTAAAAATATCATTATGGCAGAGATTAAATGTATTGGTATCCTGACTTCGGGTGGTGACGCTCCAGGCATGAATGCGGCAATACGTGCGGTGACACGTGCCGGCATTTTCAGCGGATTTGCCGTGAAAGGTATATATCGTGGGTATCGTGGGTTAATAACCGACGAGATTGTAGATTTCAAGACACAGAATGTTTCCAACATTATCCAGATGGGCGGTACCATATTGAAGACAGCCCGTTGCAAGGAGTTTACTACGCCCGAAGGCCGCCAGCTTGCATACGACGTACTGAAGCGCGAGGGCATTGATGCCTTGGTGGTAATTGGTGGCGACGGTTCGCTCACTGGTGCGAGGATTTTCGCCAATGAGTTTAATTTCCCTATCGTGGGTCTCCCGGGCACTATCGACAACGACTTGTATGGCACCGACAAGACCATCGGCTATGACACGGCGTTGAACACGATTATGCAATGTGTCGATAAGATTCGCGACACTGCCACTTCTCACGAGCGTCTGTTCTTCATCGAAGTGATGGGGCGCGATGCTGGCTTCCTTGCCCTTAACGGAGCTATCGCATCGGGGGCTGAGGCTGCTATAATACCGGAAATCTCGACCGAGGTTGACCAACTTGCCGAACTCATCAAGAATGGTTTCCGCAAGAGCAAGAACTCGTCGATTGTGCTTGTTGCCGAGAGCCCAATCACGGGTGGCGCGATGGGGCTTGCCGAGCGCGTGAAGAACGAGTTCCCGCAATATGACGTGCGTGTGACTATTCTCGGACACTTGCAGCGTGGTGGTTCGCCGACGGCTGTTGACCGCATCCTTGCTTCTCGCATGGGGGCTGCCGCCATCGATGCTTTGCTCGAAGACCAGCGAAATGTGATGATTGGTATTGCCAACGACGAAATCGTGTATGTACCGTTCTCGAAGGCTATCAAGAACGAGAAGCCTATCAACCGCGACCTTCTCAACACGTTGCGTCGCTTGTCGATATAATACTTCTTTTGGTAAGAGATATATAATAGGCGCGCTCCACGGCAATGTGGCAGCGCGCCTATTGTTTTGGGGAATATAATGTGCCTGCTGCAACCACTGCGTGGCAGTGTATGGGGGTTATTGCATTTCGTCGAGCAGGTGCGGGCGCAACTGGCGGGTGCGTTGCAGCGACATCTCGTGTTTCCATTCGTTGATTTTGGCTTCATGCCCCGACAGCAGAATGTCGGGTACTCGCCAGCCGTTATATTCGGCAGGACGGGTATAAACGGGCGGGGCGAGCAGGTTGTCTTGGAACGAGTCGCTCAGGGCCGATTGCTCGTCGCCCAGTGCGCCGGGTATGAGCCTGACGATGGCGTCGGTTATCACCACGGCAGGAATCTCGCCACCCGTCAGCACATAATCGCCGATGCTTATTTCCTTTGTAATCAGGTGTTCGCGTATGCGGTAGTCGATGCCTTTGTAGTGACCGCACAGGATTATTATGTTTTGCAGCAACGACAAGCGGTTGGCAAGCGGTTGTGAAAATTGCTCGCCGTCGGGTGATGTGAAAATCACCTCGTCGTAGTTGCGTTGAGCCTTCAGTGCCGATATGCAGCGGTCAACGGGTTCTATCTTCATCACCATTCCAGCCTCGCCGCCAAAGGGGTAGTCATCTACCTTGCGGTATTTGTCGTAGGTGTAGTCGCGCAGGTTGTGCACCACTATCTCGGCAAGCCCCTTGTCTTGCGCCCGCTTCAGTATGGAGCAGTTAAGTGGCGACTGCAACATTTCGGGCAGCACCGTTATTATGTCTATTCTCATTATGCTTATGGAAATAAGAGGGGGTGTGCCAAAATGTTGAAAAATAGCTTGGCACACCCTCCTGTGTTGTTATACCTCGTTTGGGGTTACTTTTGGCAGTTGTCGATTGCTTTCTTGATGTTTTCGAAGATGCCCTCGATGGTCCCAAGCCCGTTGATGGCAGCATATATGCCTTCGGTCACGTAGTAGTCGCGCAAGGGGCTTGTCTGGGTGTGGTAAACGTCGAGGCGTTTTTTTATCGTCTCCATGTTGTCGTCGCTTCTGCCCGACTCCTTGCCGCGCTTGATGAGGCGGTCGATGAGTTCCTCTTCGGGAACGTCGAGGCCGATAACGATGTCAACCTTTGAGCCGCGACGGGCGAGCATCTCTTTCAAAGCCTTGGCTTGCTCGATGGTGCGTGGGAAACCGTCGAAGATAACGCCTTGCTTCTCTTTTTCGGGGTTTTCGTTGAGCACGTTTTCGAGAATACTAATCATTAGATCGTCGGGAATCAACTTCCCGTCGTTGATGTATGTGCTGGCAATCTTGCCAAGTTCGGTGCCGTTTTTGATATGGCTGCGCAACACATCGCCAGTGGAGATGTGGAACAGTCCGTAGTGCTTTATGAGATATTCACTTTGGGTTCCTTTACCCGACCCTGGGGCTCCAAAAATTACTATGTTATACATATTTGTTGGTGATATTGAGTTTTGGTGAGTGTCGTGAGTGTAGTTGTGTGGTTACTTGTCTTCGCTCAGCACGAAAATGTCGCACAGGTTGCGAGCTTGTCCGTCGATGTCGAGTCCGTAGCCGATGATGAATTTTGAAGGGATGCTGAAGCCCACATAGTCGGGCTTGACCTCGGTCTGCAACGATTCGGGCTTGAACAGCAGCGAAGCTATTTTCACCTCCTTTGGCTTCTTTTCGGCAAGGGCTTTAATTAGTTGCTTGGCGGTGAAGCCAGTGTCCACAATGTCTTCCACCACAATCACAGTGCGCCCCTCGATGTCCTCGTCGAGGCCCATTATCTGTTTTACGGTTCCAGTGGTCGAAGTTCCCTCGTATGACTTGAAACGGATAAATGATATTTCCGACTGTTTTATGCAGCATTCGCGGAACAAATCGACGGCGAATATCGCCGCCCCGTTCAGGACGCATAGGAAAAGGGGATTTTCGTCGGCATAGTCACGGCGAATTTCCTCGGCGACGCGTCTCACTTGGTTTGCAATCTCCTCTCTTGTCAAGTATGGCTTAAACGTAAGCCCATTGTAAGTAACCTTATCCATAAGATGTGAGGGTGTAACGTAAAATTTTCACAAATATACGGAATTTTGATATTTCATGCAATTTTAAATGTAATAGCCGACAGGAAGGGTTGTTGTGTGTAGGGTGAGTTTTCTTTTCTTGGCTGTCTTGGAGCAAATGAGTTTTGCTCAGTTCGCAGGTAATGTATAAATTTGCATTGATAAAGGGGCGTGTGCTTCGGTAAGTGGTTGATTGCCAGCTGTGACTTGCCAAAATGATATTCAGTTGCGCCTCATGTGTCGGTAATGTTTTTGCACGCATGTGCATAGCCTGCTTGGTAATATGGCGCATGGCGTTGATTAAATATTTTGTTTTTTGATATGAAGCCATTGGAGAATTTGGATAAATATGAAGTGCTGCTGGCGAGCAATTCGCCGCGGCGCAGGCAGTTGCTGGGCGACTTGGGCATAAAGTTTGAGCCGTTTGTAATTGACGGTATCGAAGAGGAGTGTCCTGCCGGCACTCCGGTGATGGAAGTAGCTCAAGCCATTTCGGAATGCAAGGCGCGGGCATACCGGTCGGTGATTGGCGGCAACCGCCTGGTTATCACTGCCGACACGGTGGTGGTGTGCGACGGCGAGGTGCTTGGCAAGCCTTGTGATGCGGCTGGGGCAGTGGCGATGTTGCGCCGCTTGTCGGGGAAGGTGCACCACGTGGTTACGGGCGTCACTATCACGACAGCCGAGCGGCAATCGTCGTTCAGTGCTGTCACCGAGGTTGAGTTTGCCGAGTTGACCGACGAGGAGATTGCCTACTACGTTGACAAATTCTCCCCCTTGGACAAGGCTGGCGCGTATGGCATACAGGAATGGATTGGCTGCATCGGGGTGCGCAGCATCAGCGGCAGTTTCTACAACGTGATGGGATTGCCGTTGCAACGCCTTTACACCGAGTTGAAAAAATTTTAAAGGCATTTCATCGATGGGGCTTTTAAAAAACATTTACTTTCGCCTGTTTTGCACCTTTTTCAAGATTGGTGCGTTCACATTTGGTGGTGGTTGGGCGATGATTGCGCTCATACAAAAGGAGGTGGTTGACAAGCATCGGTGGGTGACAAAAGAGGATTTTGTGGATATGCTCGCCGTGGCGCAGTCGTTGCCGGGCATTCTTGCGGTTAACTTCTCGGTAGCCATCGGCGACCGGCTGCGCGGATTCAAGGGTAGTCTTGTGGCTGCGCTTGGAACGATATTGCCGTCGTTTATCATCATTCTTGCCATAGCGATGTTTCTCACTCCCGACATCATCAAGGAGAATGAGACGCTCAACAGCATCTTCAAGGGGATACGTCCTGCCGTGGTGGCTCTTATCGTTGCGCCAGTGCTTTCAACAGCCAAGACTGCCAAAATCAATGCCAAGACGGTGGCTATACCCATCGCCGTGGCATTGTTCATCTATTCGGGGATACCCTACATATCCAATCCCATCGTCTATATAATTCTCGGTGGGATAGGAGGGTATATATATTATACGTGGAAACTTAACAAGCGGGCTAATACGGAATGAACATATATCTGAAACTAATATTGACTTATTTGAAGCTCGGGCTGTTTGGCTTTGGCGGCGGATATGCCATGTTGTCGCTGATACAGCAAGAAGTGGTGCAGCGTCACGGGTGGATTTCGTTTACCGAATTTACCGATATCGTTGCCATCTCGCAGATGACTCCAGGTCCAATAGGCATCAACAGTGCCACATATATAGGCTACACGGTCACTGGCGGCAACGTGCTTGGTGCCGTGGCAGCCACGGCGGCGGTGGTTATTCCTCCCTATATTCTCATGCTCTATGCCAGCCACTTTGTGCGCCGCCATCAGGAAAGCCCTATCATAAAGGGGGTGTTCATGGGGTTGCGCCCGGTGATGGTGGGGCTGATAGCCTCGGCAGCTCTGTTGCTGATGAACAAGGACAATTTCGGTAGCGAGATGGGAGAATGCATCAAGAGCATTTCGATATGCGTTGCCACATTTATGTTTGCCCACTTCACCAAGGTTCACCCCATCTTGCTGATAATCGCCGCCGGCGCAGCGGGGTATTTTATATTTTAAGGATAATTGACGATGAATTACAAGGAAGCACTCGATTTTCTATACAACAGCCTGCCCATGTTCCAGCGCATAGGCGGTGCTGCCTATAAGGCTGGTCTCGACACTAGCATCAACCTTGCCGCCCTGTTCGGCAATCCGCACAAGGCTTACCGCACGATACACGTTGCCGGCACCAACGGCAAGGGGTCAACATCTCACTTGCTTGCCTCGATGCTGCAATTGGCTGGCTACAGGGTGGGGCTTTATACGTCGCCCCACTTGGTTGACTTCCGCGAGCGCATAAGGGTGAACGGCGAGATGATAAGCCATGAAGCCGTTACCGACTTTGTTGAACGCTACCAGTCGATGCCCTACGACGGGTCGCCGTCGTTTTTTGAGCTGACGATGGTGATGGCTTTTGACTACTTCAGGCAGCAACAGGTTGACGTTGCCGTGATTGAGGTGGGGCTTGGCGGCAGGCTCGACAGTACCAACATCATTGCGCCAGTGCTTGGCGTGATAACCAACATATCGTTTGACCACACGCAATTCCTTGGCAACACTTTGCCGCTGATTGCCGCCGAGAAGGCTGGCATCATAAAGCCGCACACGCCTGTGGTGATAGGCGAGGACGCTGCCGAGATTCACGACGTGTTTGTGACAAAAGCCGCAGCCGAAGATGCCCCGATAATATTTGCCGAACAATTTAGCCAAGTGGTCGGTGCCCACAGGGAGGGTGACCGATGGATTATCGAGAGCCGTGACTATGGTACTATTGTTGACGAACTTTCGGGCGACTGCCAAGTGAAGAATGCCAACACCGTGCTGGTGGCTGTGGGAGAGTTGAGGAAACTTGGCTTTGAGCTGCCCGACGAGGCGGTGAAGGGCGGTTTTGCCCGGGTGTGTGAGATTTCGGGGCTGATGGGTCGCTGGATGGTGGTGGGCAATGCTCCACGTGTGGTGTGCGACACGGGGCACAACACCGGCGGGTGGCAATATATTGCCGAGCAGTTGAAGAATGAGCATTATCGCTCGCTCCACGTGGTGATAGGCTTTGTCAACGACAAGGATATAACGCACATTCTCGACATGATGCCGCACACGGCAGTCTATTATTTCACGCAGGCATCGGTGCCGCGTGCGCTCGATTGCCACAGCCTTGCCGAGCTGGCGCATGGCAAGGGGCTTGTGGGCGAGGGATATGCCACAGTGGAATCGGCATACGCCGCTGCCCGAGCCGCAGCCCACGCCGACGACATGATTTTTGTCGGCGGCAGCACATTTGTCGTAGCCGATTTCCTGGCTCTGTTGCAGCGATAAAGTGGTGTTGCAGCAAGGTTTATAAATAAAGGGGCGCACTTCATTGTTAAAATGGGTGCGCCCTTGTGTTATAATACGGCAACCGATTTCCGAATGTTGTCGAGCACGGCAGCCAACTTACTGTTACTTCGAGCCATTTGCATATCGTAGTCGGCTTGTAACCCACGCCAAATGTTGGCGGCTATTCCTGTTGCAGCTTCAATCTTCAATGCGTATTCGGTCGTAATAGGACGTTTGCCGTTAATTACCTCGTTAAGCACGGAATATGAAATGCCAATGAGAGAGGCAAATTTTCGTTGCGACATTCCACGGGCTTCCAATTCATCTTTGAGCATTTCACCTGGATGTATGGGTTCAGACGATTGCAGTTCGTCGGGACTGTAAATTTTTTTTGTCGTATCCATATCAACTATTATTTGTAATGGTTGCTAATTTCCAATAAGCGACACACTGTTACTATTTGCTTGTTGAACGCTTCTCTCACGGTAAATTCAAGTCTATATTGCCTGTTTATTCGTACAGATGAGATTCCCTTTTTATCTCCCTGTAGGACTTTTTTTGAATATTCGCAAATATGCGAACGATTTGAAAAGACTTAACGCGGCTGGCTGCTAAGATGCCAGTCGCGCTAAGTCTTGTTTTTTATATAGCGATTTGAGCCTTTGCAGCTTTTCTTACAGGGCTGCAATGACTTCGATTTCAACGAGGGCTTGCTTGGGGAGCTCTTTCACCGAGAATGCCGAGCGGGCAGGGTATGGCTCACCAAATTCGGCGGCGTAAACCTCGTTCATGGCATTGAAGAAGTGCATTTCGCCAAGGTAAACGGTGGTCTTTACCACGTTGTCGAGTGTAGCCCCGGCGGCGGCAAGCACGGTCTTGACGTTGGCAATGGCTTGACGCGTCTGTGCTGTGATGTCGCCTTCGATTTTGCCAGTGGCAGGGTTGATGCCCACTTGACCCGACAAGAACAGCAAGTTGCCCACTTTCACGGCATGGCTGTAGGGGCCGATGGCTGCAGGTGCGCCTTCGGCAAAGATAGTCTCTTTCATATTTCCTTTTCGTTAAAGTTTAAAGGTAGGTTTTTAATGAGTATGTCATCGACCTGCGTCTCATAGCTTTTGTGTATGATGTGCATGGTCGGTTCAAACTTGGCTTGCATCGAGGGAATGAACCCCGACTTGCCCCAATTGCGCAGCCGCTCTTTGGCAGAGCGCAGCGTGAGGTGTTGCAGGTCGAAAGCCGGCTGGTATGCCGTTTCGCGGTCGTCTTTCCCCACCACTCCCGACAGCAATTTCACGTCAACGAGGTGGTCGATTACCGCCCCCACGAGGCGTATGGGTATGTTGTAACGCTCGGTGATGTCGCGCTTGGTGTAGGGCGACTTCTGCTGGTCGAACCGCTTGGCGACGATGGTGAGAACCACTATCGTCACGTCGGTCATGTAGCGTTGCGAAATTTCGTTGATGTTGTCGCGGAAGTTGAAGCGGAAAATGTTTTGCGACGAGTAGGTGAGCACCACCCCAGCCAGGCACACTTGCCACGACATGTATATCCAAATGAGCAGCAAGGGCAGGAATGCAAAGCTACCATAGATGGCGTTGTATTTTGAAACATAAATCTGCCCGCTCACCATGAGCCATTGCAGCATCTGGAACACTATGGCGCACAAGAAGCCCGACAGCAGGGCGTATTTCACCTTCACCTTGGTGTAAGGCACCAGCACGAATGTGAGCGTGAATGCCATCCACGTGAGAATGGTGGGGGCTATGTCGAGTGCAGCCTCGACTATCGGCGACAGGAACGTGTCGGACGACATGGTGAGGACAAACAGCTTGATACCGTTGGTGCAGATGATGAGAATGGGAATGATGAAAAAGATGGAGATGTAGTCGGTCATCTTGCGGTAGAAGTTGCGCTTCTTGTTGATGCCCCAAATGTGGTTGAAGGCATCTTCTACGTTGGAAAGCAGGCTGATTAACGTCCAGAGCAGGAACAGGATGCCCACGCCCACAAAAATCCCCTCGGACGACTGTGCGAGGTAGGAATCGACGAAGGTGAACACGTTGCTCAGCTCTTCGCGCTTCACCGGGATGAAGTTGAAGATTTCCGACTCGATGATGTTTTGGAAGCCGAAGCCGCGCCCGATGGCAAATATCATGGCAAGCGTAGGCACCAGCGCGAGCATGGTGTTGAATGTGAGTGCTGCCGCCTTTTGTTGCAGGTTGGTGTCGAGAATGGAGCGCACCGACAGGTTGACGGTCTTGGCAAGGTTGACATACCAGCCACTGCGCGTGTCATTCCACACTCCTCCCAGCCAGTACCACCATAGCCTGATGCTGTATCGCCGCAGCCTGGTGACGAGTGAATGATATTTCGAGCCGGTCTTTTTCATTGGTCGGGTTAAGTCTCGTTATAAAAAGAGAAAAAAGGCAGCATGGCTGTAAGCCGGGTTATGTCGTGCTGCCATTGCTGGCGGCACGGCTTGTCATTTATCTGATCCCGACGTTGCCGCCGGGCTTTAGCAGCCTACCCCTCGACAATGGGCGAGCAACCCTTGAATGCCGATATACTTGGCCTTGCAACTCATAAGATGTGCGGCGCGCAATGTCACCATCGCGCCCGGTGGGCTCTTACCCCGCCTTTTCACCCTTGCCCCGGCACGCTTTTATGGGGAGTGCCGTGGCGGTTGTTTTCTGTCACATTGTCTCTGCCCTCGCAGACAGCTTCCCGTTAGGAAATATGATGCTCTGTGTTGCCCGGACTTTCCTCACGCCGCATGGCACCGATGGCGCCTCGGCGAGCGACAAGCCGCCATACTGCCTTGTAGTACAAAGTTAACGTTTTTCTGTGAATTTAGAAGCTGTTTTGATTTTTTACGGAAAGTTTTTGTCGGGTTTGTCGCGGTATGGCATCTTTGTGGTGGCTTACAGGCACACTGGCGGTGGCGTGTCGCAGTTTTTTCGGAATAAATTCGTAAATTTGTGGCAGATACTTTATTGTTTATGTGACATGAGCGATACCAAGGCACAGTTTGAACACGTTATAGGGATTTGCAGGAAACTATTTGTCGATAAATTGCATGATTACGGTGCGTCGTGGCGCATCATGCGCCCCGAGTCGATAACCGACCAGATTTTCATCAAGGCAAAGCGCATACGCAACCTTGAGATAAAAAAGGTGTCGCAGGTGGGCGAAGGCATTTATCCCGAATTTATAGGAATTGTCAATTATGGAATCATCGGCTTGATACAGCTCGACTTGGGGTTTGCAAGCACCGTTGACATCGGCAACGAGAGGGCGGTGGAACTGTATGACAAGTTTATGACTCGCACCAAGGAACTGATGTATGCCAAGAATGCCGACTATGACGAGGCATGGCGCGACATGCGCATAAATTCCTACACCGACCTGATATTGACTAAAATACAGCGCACGAAACAGATTGAGGACAACCACGGCGAGACGATGGTCTCGGAGGGTATCGATGCCAATTACATGGATATGGTCAACTATTCCCTGTTTGCATTGATTAAGCTCGAATATGAAGGACGCGAAGACGCAAAGCAATAGCCGCCTGCTCGACAGGTTGTATGTTGGCAAGTGGGGCATAGCCATTGTGGCGGTGCTGCGCTTGGTGGTGGGCGGTGTGTTTGTCTTTTCGGGCTTCACCAAGGGAATCGACCCGTGGGGCAGCGTGTATAAGTTTGACGAGTATCTCAATTCGTTTGGCTTTTACGACTACGACGGGCTGCTCACATTCATGGCGTTTTCGGTGTCGGCGGTGGAATTTGCGCTCGGCGTTTTCATGCTGTTGGGGGCTTACCGGCGTTTCACGCCCATTGCCATGCTGGCGATGATGGTTGTGATGCTGCCGCTCACGCTGTATATTGCCGTGACCAACAACGTTGCCGATTGCGGCTGCTTCGGCGATGCCGTGAGCATAAGCAACTGGGGCACGTTTTGGAAAAATGTCGCCCTCACCGTCGCCCTTGTCTATCTTGCCATGTTCAACCGCCGTGTGAAAAATATCTATGGCTTTGCCGTGCAATGGATTGTGGCTTTGCTGGCGTTTGCCTATATATTGTTTGTGGCGTGGGTGGGATATAACTACCAGCCGCTCATCGACTTCCGTCCGTTCCCAATCGGCACGGTTATTGCCACCGACGGGGGCGACGAGGCTGTGGAGGAATTTGTGTTTTTATACGAGAAGGCTGGCGAGAGGCGGCAATTCACGCTCGACAGCCTGCCCGACGACAGCTGGGCATTTGTCGAACGCATTCCTGCTGAGCCGTCGCTCGCAGCCAGCGACGGCTCAGCAGTGAGGGAACATCGCCCGATAACGGTGTTCGACACCGATGGCAACGTTGCCGACGACGTAATCCTCGGGCAGGGCGAACAGTTGTTGCTTATGTTCCCGTCGTTGAGCGACATAGTGATACCGTTCACCTACCAGATAAACGAAACCTACGATTTTTGCCAGTCGCACGGCATAGATGTTGTGGGGCTAACGTCGAACGGCAAAGCCGAAATCGCCGAGTGGAACGACCTGTCGATGGCTGCCTATCCGATGTATGTGATGGACGACAGCGAGTTGAAGATGGTAGCGCGCGGCAACCCTGCGGCGGTGTTCCTGCGCGACGGCGCGATAGTGTGGAAGTGTGGAATGCAGGCGATGCCGATAGCGCGCCTTGACGAGGCGGGCAGCCTCGACGAAGCGATGGGCAGCACCACGCCTCGCCATGTGTTGTATTTCGTCACTGCGATTTATGTTGCCGCAATGATGTTTGTGCTAATTGTCAACCGCACTCATTCGGTGGTGAAATTTAGTTTGCGCCGAGTAAGGAAAAGTCGGAAAAAACAAGTAAATTTGCAGCCAAATAGCGAGGAGAAAGAAGAATAGAGAAAATTACTGTAATCATATATACACTTTCTAAATTAAAGAATATTATGAGGAAGAACATTGTAGCCGGAAACTGGAAAATGAACACTACAGTTCCTGAAGGCGTAAAACTTGCTACCGAAGTTAACGAAGCATTGAAGGGCTTTACTCCCAACTGCGATGTAATCATCGGTGTGCCTTTCACTCACTTGACAGCCGTTGCAGCTGTTATCGACAGCAACAAGCTCGGCTTGAGCGCAGAAAACTGTGCCGACAAGGTAAAAGGTGCTTACACTGGCGAAGTGTCGGCAGCTATGGTTGCCTCGACTGGCGCACAATACGTGATACTTGGTCACTCCGAGCGTCGCGCTTACTACCACGAGACAGTTGAAATCCTTGCAGAGAAGGTGAAATTGGCTCTTGAAAACGGTTTGAAGGTTATCTTCTGCATCGGTGAAGTGCTCGAAGAACGTGAAGCCAACAAGCAGAACGAAGTTGTAGAAGCTCAATTGGCATCGGTATTCGGACTTTCTGCCGAAGACTTTGGCAAGATTATACTTGCCTATGAGCCTGTATGGGCAATCGGTACTGGCAAGACTGCAACAGCCGACCAAGCCGAAGAAATCCACGCTTTCATCCGCGGCCTTATCGAGAAGAAGTATGGCAAGCAAGTGGCAGAAGACACCACTATCCTCTATGGTGGTAGCTGCAAGCCGAGCAACGCCAAGGAACTTTTCGCCAAGCCCGATGTTGACGGTGGTCTCATTGGCGGTGCTGCCCTCGAAGCAGAGTCGTTCATGGGTATCGTAAAGGCATTCTAATAGACTTCGGTCGAAATTACAAGAGGAGGTGCCGCGTGGCTTGACAGCCGCGGCGGCGCATCCTCGTTTTTTGTTATACGGAAATTGTTTAGATTATCAAGATTCACGATTTTTATGCCGAAACGTTTCTTTTTTGCATTTGCCATTTTTGCCACATTGTCATTGGTGGCTGATGTGTATGCCGGTACAACCATTGCCGATTATCTGCAACAGGTGACGAGGGGGCGTGTGACAGTGCACCAGCCGGCTGCCCTCAACCAGCGGCTCAATCCTGCCAATGGCGACACGACCAATGTGGCTACCCACCAGCACATATCTGCCGGCAGGAACATTGTGGGCTACCGCATACAGGTGTTTTCCGACCGCAACCAGCGTACAGCCAAGGGCGAGGCTTTATCGAAGGAACGTAGCATAAAGGAGTCGTTTCCCGAGATGGGAACTTACATAACGTATGATGCCCCGTCGTGGCGGTTGCGTGTGGGTGACTTCCGCACTCGCGACGAAGCGGCAATGAGGCTTGCCGAGCTGCGAGAGTTGTTTCCAGGTTATGCCAATGAGATGATTATAGTGGTTGATGTAATAAACACCGAAGCACAATGATATTGAACAAATATGACGAAAAGACTGTCGAGGAGATAGCTGCTTGTTACCGTCGCATACTCGAACTTGTGGGCGAGGACCCAAGCCGTGAGGGGCTTGTGAAGACCCCCGTGAGGGCTGCAAAAGCCATAATGGACATCACGCGAGGATATAACGAAGACCCAGAACGCATCATTCGCTCGGCGATATTCGAGCATACCGGGTCGCAGGTGGTGACGGTGAAGGATATTGAGTTTTACTCGGTGTGTGAGCACCACATTTTGCCGTTCTTCGGCCGCATTTCCATCGGGTATATACCCGACGGGCATATCGTGGGCTTGAGCAAGTTGGCAAGGGTGGTCGATGTGTATGCCCATCGCTTGCAGGTGCAGGAACGGCTGACGGGTGAGATTTGTTCGCTGTTGACGCGCGTGTTGACAAGCAAGGGCGTGATAGTGGTGTGCGAAGCCGGACACTTGTGCATGAAAATGCGCGGAGTGGAGAAGCAGGAGTGCATGACTGTCACGATGGATTATAGCGGCGCGTTCAACGACGTGGCGTTGCGCCGCGAGTTTCTCGATTCTCTTAAGTATTGAATGATAATAATGAACTTATAAGTGGGGCGCACGGGTTTAGCAGTGTGTCCTCCTTTTTTGTGTTTATACGCAGGTCGTGTTGTTATGCAAAAATGCGGCTTTGGGGATTTGTTTTGAAATATATAATATTTTTTTTCATATCTTTACAACTGTTAAGCAGTGGTTGCCAATATTGTTGTCATAGAAGACCAAATAAATAATTATTATGAGTAAATTTCATTCACTTCATCAAGTATGCATATCGATTATGTGTTCGATATTGCTGTTTTTTGGTGGATTGCCAAGCCTGCAAGCGCAAACGTCGCCAAAGGCTTATGGCATTTTGCTTTTCGATCAGCAGACGGTTGTCAACCGGCTGGTTTCCTTCCCATTCCCGGGAATGCGCAGTTTCGAGACGATTAGAGACCTCGGGTCGCTTTACCTGAGTGCCGGCGTATATTACGACGGGTATTACTATGCCGCATCGAATGGTTATACGTCGAATATTGCTGAGGCGTTGTTGCGCTTCGACCTTGAAACAGGCGAGTATTCCGAGGTGGGTAAACTTTCGGGATTCCCCAACAAGATTTCCGACATGACTTATGACTACTCAACCAATACTTGCTACGCCATCTCGGGCAACTTGGGTGGCGAAGGCGAATTGGGTAGCAGCGGGCTTTATATCATAGACTTGACGACTGCCCAAGCCACAAAAGTTGCCGACATGGACAACTATTTCTTCACGCTTGCTTGTTCGTATGGCGGACAATTGTATGGTGTGACAAAATATGGCAATCTTGCTTCAATCAACAAAGTGACGGGCGAAACGACTGTGATTGGAGACACAGAAATCGACCCGAATGTTGATAACTCAATGGAATTTGACCACACCGACAAGACGTTGTGGTGGGCGGCAAACACCATGACGGGCGACGGCTGCCTGTGCAAGGTGAATGTGGAAACGGGGCTTGCCACTATCATATCGTCGGCTGGCGGGGCAGGCGATGCTTCTGTTGCCGGGTTGTACATTCCGTTTACGGCTTCTGCCGACGGCACACCGCAAGCCGTGGGCGACCTCACTATCACCCCCGATGCCAACGGAGCGTGCCGCGCACAGTTGCAGTGGGTCAACCCCACCGAGGTGTTTGGCGGAGGTGAATTGACGGCAATTAACAGTGTTGACATTTACCGAAACGGCCAGCTCGTGGCATCGCTCACGGGCATGAATCCTGGCGAAACGGCATCATATACCGATGAGATAGATGGAACTACCGGGCTGCTTGCCACTTATGAGGTGGTGGCTGTCAACGATGCAGGTCGTGGCGTCGTGACCGAGAGGGAAGTGTTTGTTGGTGAAGACCTGCCCGGCGCACCTGAAAATGTGACAATCGCCAAGGTACATCCCGATGAAGCAAAGTTGACATGGGAGGCTCCGTCAACTGGAGCTAACGGCGGATGGTATGACCGTTCGACACTTGTTTATAACGTGATGCGTCAACCCGACGGCATAGTGCTTGCCGAAGGACTTGACGAACCGACATATACCGACAGCGACATAGCCACGGTGGCAACCTATACCTATGAAATTACGGCTGCGACAAAGGCTGGCGCCGGCACGACTGCCACGAGCGAGAGCATGGTGCTCGGACCAGGCAACACTTTGCCTTACTCTTGCGGATTTGCAACTGCCGACGAACGGGCAACGTGGACTATAATAGATGCCGATGGCGACGGACGCACTTGGACTGCCGGTTACACAACGGCTTGTATGCAATATAACAATCCTTACAATTCTTCGACCCCGTCGGACGACTGGCTTGTTTCGCACGATTTCGAGCTTGAAGCCGGGAAGAATTACCGAGGCACATTCTCGGTGAGGGCGAGCAGCAACCAGAAGTTGAGGGTGTGCGTCGGCCAAGGCGCAAAGGTCGAGGATATGACACAGGTGGTGTATGAAAACGAGGAGTTGCGTTCATCGTCATATACGACTGTCGAATATACTTTCTCTGTCGAAGAAGACGGCATATACAACATAGGTTTTTATACCTATTCCGATGCTCGTACATATTTCCTCTATCTCACCGATGTGACGCTTGAAGAGGTTGCCGACAACAATTTGGCAATGACGCAGCTCACGGGTTCCAAGAATGCTGTGGCGGGCAACAGCTATACCTACCATGCCGAATTGAGCAACAAGGGAATGTATGCCGCAGCATCTTACGAGGTGATGCTTAAAGATGTAGCCACAGGCGACGTGCTTGCTCGCAGCAGCGTTGCACAGGCTATTGAGCCTGGTGCAACTGCCACGGTTGAACTTGCATGGACTCCGCAGCAGGAGGGTGAAATGAAGGTGCTTGCCGAGGTGGCATTTGATGCCGACGAGATAACCAGCGACAATGTGTCAAACGAGCTCGACGTAACGGTGTTGCCAGCCGGTAGTGCCGACTTTGTGGAGATAGGCACTGTAGAGGGTAGCTACAACCGCGATTACTTGTTTAATGTGTATGAAAATAATTCGGCTGCTCTCAACGTATATACCCCTGCAGAGATTGGCATGGATGACGGAGTAGTGGAATCGTTTATTTTCACTGCATCAAATGGTAACAGCTACGACGCTACTGGAGTTGCCGTGAAGGTGTATATGGCAAACACCGACTTGAGTGCCGTTACGACATGGATTCCCGAAGATGAAATGACGCTCGTGTATGAAGGCACTATCGATATTCCACAAGGTGTGAATGAGATTACGTTGCCGCTGCAGGAGAAGTTTTATTTCGAGGAAGGGAAGAACCTTGCTATCCTCACCACAAGCAAGGTTGGACAATATTACAATTCGGTTTCCTATCCTTATTTCTCGGCAGCAGATTCCAACAGTGGCACATATTATTGGAGTGGCTCGTACTCGGAATTTGATTTCACCAATTATGGCAACACCAAGTTTGGCAGCAAGGCTTCTGTGACATTGCAAATGCGTTGCAACGGCGTGTCGATTGCTGGTTGCGTGACCGATGCCGACGGACTTCCCATGGCTGATGCCGAGGTGAGGATTGAGGAACGCAATATAAGCACCATGACCGACGCCAGCGGCAACTACGAGCTGAAGTATGTGCCAACGGGCGACTACACGGTGACGATTGCCAAGCAAGACTATGCCACAGTGACCAAGAGCGTGTCGGTGACTGGTGATGCCGATATAAGGCTCGATGTGGCACTCGACATTCTGCATTCGTTTAGCGTGAGCGGAACAGTTTGTACGCTCGACAATGAACCCATTACAGGGGCTGTGGTGAAATTGAGCGGATATGCCGACTTGGAAACGACGACCGACGAAGAGGGTGCATACAATTTTGAAACAGTATATGCACACGACGAGCCTTACATCCTGACTGCTACCAAGGAATGGTTTACGACTGTCACCGAAAATGTGCAAGTAGTCGATGGTGATGTGGTTGTTGACAATTTGAAACTTGAATACCTCAAATATGCTCCTGTGAATGTTGCCGCAACGGCTACCGACAATGGCGCGGTTGAGGTGAAGTGGCAAGATGCCTCATGTGTAACCACATTGCGCGTTGACGGTGGTGAAGTGGATGGCAATATAGGTATCTCGAATGGTAATGAAAATACTGTTATAGGTACGATTTACAACACGCCGATGGCATTGACTGAAATCAGCTGGTATCAGACGCTCGCTGGTGGTCCTCACTATTATGTCAACCTGTTTGTTTTGGCTTTGGACGATGAGGGGAACCCAACAAACGAGGTGCTTTACACAGCCATGACCAATGCTACCGACGACCAATGGAATACCTGCACGTTGCCCAACACGATTTTCGCGCCAAATGGTTGCGTGTTAGGCTTGAGCTATTCCAACGGATACCTTGGCATAGGCCTTGATGGTGGAAAAGACTTGTCTTATCCGTTCAAGGAGAATACGCACGTGTTTGCAGCCAACTATGTCAATGGCGAATTCGATTTTATCGAGAGCCGTGATATTCGCAGCAATTTGATGATAAGGGCAAATGGTTACCGTCTTGCCGACAATGGCGGGGCTGCCAGCATGATTGGCGAAGATGCATCATTCCCCGATTTTTGCAACTATATGGTGTGGCGCGTCGAAAGCGGCAAAGAAGCCGATGAACAGGCTTGGACGCTGCTGACTGCGACACCGCAGCCAGACATGACAATAACCGACAACCTGACCAGCGTGCCAGCCGGACTGTATGCCTATGCAGTGAAGACTGTTTATCCCGACGGGGAGATGTCGCAAGCCACATTCTCGCCACTGTTTGTTCACGACATGATGACGACGGTTACAGTCAACGTCAAGTCGAACAGCGAGGGCGAAGGTGCCACTGGTGCAGTGGTGGCATTGAACGGAACCACGCATGGCGACAATCGCACGGCTACGGTCGATGCCTCCGGGGCTGTGACATTCGAGGGGCTTGTGAAAGATATTTACAACTTGACCATATCACTTGCAGGGTATGAGACTATACAAGCCACTGCCGACTTTTCGCAAGAAGACACCTATGAGACCGAGCCATATATGCTTGCCGAGGTGATAGTTGAACCGGTAAACTTGAAGGTGGAATCGGTCGGCGACAGCCGCACTTCGGTATTGTTCTCGTGGAACACTACCGAACCCATCGAGGAGGATTTCGAGCAATGCGAGGATTTTGCAATCAACCCGGCTGGCAGCGTCGATTGGTCGTATGTCGATGGCGATGGTTGCTACACCTATGGCTTTAGCAATATCAGCTTTGAGGGCATGACCGAGAAGATGGCGTTCATAGCTTTTAACCCTTCACAAATTGAGGTGCCGGAGGCTTCATCCGAAGCATTGAAGCCGCATAGCGGGCAGAAGTATCTTGCAAGTTTTGTAGCTTTCGACGCTGCAAATGGCAGAAACGACGACTGGCTCATTTCGCCAGAGTTGGCATTTGCGCGCGATTTTGCCGTCAGCTTTTATGCCAAGTCTTTTGTGGGCGTTGATATGTTCAGTGTGGGTTATTCTACTGTTGAGAATCCTACTACCGACGACTTCACTTGGATAGCTGAAGATGTTGCTACGACTACCGAGTGGACCGAGTATTCCTATACTGTTCCCGTTGCAGCCAAGCACGTGGCTATACGCAATGTTTCGTTTGAGGGTGACGGCTCTGAAAGCTATGGCTTCATTCTCATGATTGATGACGTGAGGATAGGCGATACCCAAACTCTCACACGTGCGTTGCTTGCCGATGGCAGTGGCGAGGTGCAAACACCGGCTGTTAAATACAATGTTTACCTCGATGGTGATTTAGTGGGAGAAACTGATGGAATCAGCTACCAGTTCGACAACTTGTCGCTCGGACAGCATACGGCTGGCGTGAGCGCGGTTTACTTCTCGGGCGAGTCGGAAGTGGCGACAATTGAGTTTGATGTAAACTCGTCGGGCATCGACGATGTGTATGGCAACTCGTTACGCATCTATCCCAATCCAGCTCGTGACCGCCTCAACATCGATGGGCAATATACACGTCTCGTCTTCTCCAACATGAGCGGAGCAGTGGTGATGACGGTCGATGGCAAGCAAGAGACAATCGACGTTTCGTCGCTCCCGGCAGGGTTGTATATCCTCACGGTTATCGACGACGAAGCCAATGTTTCGACCAACAAGAAAGTGACCATAGTGCGATAGCTGTCGAGGCAACATCGCACACAAATTAATGCACAAGAGGCGTACGGTTTTTGCCGTGCGCCTCTTTGCTGTTTCCTGCTCTTGTGCGGGATTATTGTCGGGTTGTTGCTCGTTTTATGTATTGGAGCAGTATGTGGAATGCTGGTTCAACCATAGCCCCGTGGTCGTGCCCGTCGAGCTCGTACAGCTCTGTGTGCCGGTGTCCGACGAGTTTCATCATTCGCCACATATAGGCGTTTTCCTCATATCGCCCGTATAGTTCTTGTTCGCGGTCGCCCGAGATTAGTATCAACGGTGGGGCATCGGGACGGACGTGGAACAATGGGGCATATTGGTCGATGGTGGGTTGCAATGCGTCGATTCCCTTCATGTCGCGGTAGGCATAGTGGCTTATCATCTGTCCGCTAAACGGAATCAAGGCAGCTATCGAGTCGGCATCAACGCCATATTTTGCCAGCCACTTTTTTTCGAGTCCTATCATGGTGGTGAGGTAGCCACCGGCAGAGTGGCCCGAAACGAAAATTTGGCTGGGGGCGCCGCCATACTCGCCGACGTGGCTGAACGTCCAAGCCACGGCAGCGGCGGCATCGTCGATGCAACTGTCGATTTCAACCTTGGGCAGCAAGCGATAGTTTACTGCCACAACCACCATCCCACGGTCTTTCAGTTTCTGGGGAATATCTTTGTTGCCGCCAGTGAGTCCACCTCCGTGAAACCACACCACCACGGGGCAGCCGGTCGTGCCAGTGGGGTAGTAAACGTCGAGCTTGCAACGCTCGGTGGCATACGCGTCGTGCGACTGCGTGTAAGGAATATTCTCAACGGTCTTGTACTCTACTGCTCGGGCATAGAGTTGCGGGCTTAGCAATAAGATGCTTGCCAAGATGGATAAAAGTCGTGTCATGTAAATATTTTTTAGGTTTTGCTGTGTTAGGGTCAATTGCGCCACAATGAGATTGTCTTGCGGCGAATAACATAAATAGAGCCGGTTGTGATCGCGCACATGATGACGGCTGCCGTGACGAGCGGAACGATAACGCTGCCGCCGTCGATGCCAAAGGTCGATAGCATGGGCAGATAGAAGTGGCGGCACAGCAGCATGGCGATGCATGCCAACACAAGCACCAGGCAATTGATGCCAGTCACCATCTTCACGTAGGGGGCAGAAACCTGCGACGGGGTGAAGCCGAGCATGAGCAGGTCTTGCAGCTTGCGCGAATTTTTCTGCATGAGCAGGCTCACGCTCAATATAAGCACGAAGAATGCGAGCAGGCTGATGATGGCTCCCACGGCGACGATGATGCCCGTCATGAGGTTGAGCATGTAGTTGGCTTTGCTGCTGTCGGCTTTGTCGCCGGCTATCTCATAGCCGTTGGCGGCGGTGTATTCGTTTATCGCCTTGTCTCCAGGGCTGCTCACGTCAACGATGAGGCGCGACGGCAGCCTCTTCTCGCCGGTGCCAAATTGCTCGTTGCTCCACTGCATGAACTCTTGTGGCACTATGATGGTGTTGAGGCGGTTGGAGAAGCCCACGATGCGCCCCTCGACCGTTTCGCTGCGCCCGTTGCCCGAGAGGGTGAGTTGCACGGGTATCATGCCTATCATTCCCTCGCTCACCTTGGGCATATTGCGAGTGGCGGCAAAGCCGAAGTTGTAGAGCGACAGGTAGTCGCGCGACACGATTACGGGCACTTTCTTTTTGGCAGGGTCGAAGCCCCAGCCCTCTGGCAGCTCGTCGATAAACTCGTCGGGAACCGACTCATAGAACATATACGTCCGCAAGTTGCGGTTGCCGAATGTGAGCGACCCGTATATGCGGTATTGCGGAGTGGAGAATTGCCCCACCTTGCGCACCCACGGCTGAGCTTCGAGGTCGGCTATTTCGTTGTCGGAAAACTCGGCGCTCGACCCCAACAGCGAGCCGAAGCTCGAAACGGCCTTTGTCAGCACGATGTAGTCGCGTCGCATGAAGCTGTCTTCGCTCGAAAACAGCGGCTTGATGTCGCTGTAGAATTGCAGGGCGAGAATCACGATGACAAGGCCTATGAGGCTTGCCACAGCCACGCCAGCCATTTGCGTGGCACTCACGTGCTTGCGCAGGAGTTTCCACATCAGCTTGTCGCCATTGCCGGCGTTTGTAGTGTTTTTGTCGTTCATAGCTTGTATTCCTTGTCAATCGTTATCATTACGTTGTTGCCCACCGATGTGGCAATTATGCCAGCCCCTTGCCGCATAGCCTCGTCGGCTATTAGCTTGGCAGCAAGGTTGTTGTTGGTCTCATCCAAGTGGCTAACAGGTTCGTCGAGCAGAATGAAGTCGAACGGCTGGCACAGGGCGCGTATTATTGCCACGCGCTGCTGTTGCCCTATCGACAGGCGCGCCACTGGCTGGTCGATTTTTTCGGGAATCCCCAATTGCTCAAACATCTGCTTTATTTCGTCTGGCGAGCGAAATTTGGTGAGGTTGTTTTTCAGCTCTACATTCTCGATGGCTGTCAGCTCGGGAAACAGGCGCATCTCTTGCGGCAAATAGGCGAGGTGGCGGCAACGCAGTTCGCTCCATTGCAGTATGTTGAGCGTAGATATGTCGGTGCCGCTAAAAGCAATGTTGCCGCTGTAGTCGTTGCGGTAGCCATAGAGGTAACTGCAAAGCGACGACTTGCCCGTGCCGCTGTGTGCCGACACCAAGTAGTGCCGTCCGCGTTCCAGCGTTACGTCTCGACACCATATTTCGCTGCTGGTAGTCGCCCCTTGTGAGGCAAAGACCGCCGGCAGCACGTTGTGCATTTCTATTCTGGTAATTTCCATGTCAATTCATATTCAAATTATGTTTGGCACAAAATTACGCAATATTTCTAAATGGAATTGTAGCAACGGGATATTTGTGGGTGCAATGGACTCGGCTGGTCGGGCAGCTGAGCCGTTCGACCATTTAGTCGTTGCATTTTCCAGTGTTGTTGGTCGTTTCTCCTTTGTAGGGTTCTATGTGGGTATAGACCATTGCGCCGTCGAAGCGATTCTTCAGGCTATATTCCACAGCCGTTGCAATATCGTGTGCGGCTACGACGGTGATGTTGGGGTTGACTTTTATGTGCAGGTCGATGATGTAGCGGTTGCCATTCTTGCGTGTGCGCAGATGGTGGAATGCAAGCACTCCGGGCACTTGGCGCACGGTATCTTCGATGGCGTGTATCTCGTCGTCGGGCAACGACACTTCGAGCAGTTCCCTAACGGCAGGCATAAGCAGGCGGCAGGCGACAATGGCAATGAACACGCTCACAGCCATTGCTGCGATGGGGTCGAGAATGCGCCACTGCGGCGACAGGAACATTGCGCCGGCGATGCCTGCAAGGGCGGCGATGCTCGAAAAGGCGTCGCTGCGGTGGTGCCAGGCGTTTGCCACGAGGGCCATGCTCTTCACGGCATCGCCCACATGGGCAGTGTAGCGGTAGAGTATCTCTTTCACGGCAATCGACACGGCTGCCATAATGAGGGCAATCATAGAGGGAGCTTCAATCTCTTCGCCGCACAATGCGTGGTAAACGCTCTCGCCGCCGCTCCAGAAAAGCCCTATGGCAACAGCGAGCAACACAACGGCGATAATCATCGTTGCAAAGGTTTCAAACTTTCCGTGCCCGTAGTGGTAGCGGTGGTTGATGCCGCGTGCCGTTACGCCCACGAATGCGAGTACCACAATGTCGGTAGCGAAGTCCGACACCGAGTGTACGCCGTCGGCAATCATTGCACCCGAACTGCCTATGATACCGGCAACAATCTTCAATGCCGAAAGGACGGCATTCACTACAAGTCCAATGAGAGTGCAGCGTTTGACCTCGCTGGCACGCTCTTGCAAAGCTTCTTTTTCGTCAATTTCTGCTTGCATGGTTCTAAAATTGAAAAGTTGCGCAAAATTACAATTTTTTTAGTTAGTAGTTACCAGTGAGTAGTGAGAAGTTGCGAGGAGGCAGTTAGCAGTGAGAAGTTAGTAGTTACCAGTTAGTAGTGAGCAGTGAGTAGTTATTAGTTAATAGTTTGATTTTGGAAGTAAATTTATGGTTGTCTAATTTATGTCGAACTTTGTTCACTGGCAACTCACTTCTCACTTCTCACTACTAACTGTTAATTGTCAATTGCCAATTGTTTTCAGTATTGTGCCGCCGTTTGGGGGGAGCGTTATTGTGAACTTGCCGCTGGTGTTCACTTTCACTTCTTCGAGCGTGGGGGTGTTGCCGTCTTTGCCGTCGTGGTAGTAGGCTGCTCTTTTGCCAGCAAGCATCGGTAGTTCCACTGTGAGTTTCAGTGTCGTTTTTTGGGCGTTGAGTGCAGCGACATACCAGTCTTGTCCGTGCCGACGAGCGAGTACTACATATTTGCCAGGGTAGCCGTCGATGAATCGCACTTCGTTCCACCCGGTGGGAACCTGTTTCATGAAGTCGATTTCAAAGCGGGGCTGCTCGACGAGGTTGTTGGGTGTCAGGGCAAAGTTTTGGACGGGATTCTGGAAAATAACGGCAGTGGCAAGCTCGAAGATGTCGGTCGAGATGCGCGTGGTGCCGCCGTCGTTGTTGCGGTTGAGCCGCTTGTTGAGGAATGTTCCGCCAAATTCCATGCACCCCACGGTGTTGCGAATGAACGGGTGCAGCATGGCATTGAAAGCCTCGTTGTCGCAAAAGTGCTGGTTGAACACCATGTTCTCCGATGCCAGTACAGCCTCGCTTCCCACATAGTTGGGGTACATTCGTTCCCAGCCTCGGGGCAATGTGCAGCCGTGGAAGATGACCATAAGCCCGTGGTCGTCGGCATCGCTCAATATGGCTTCATACAGGCGCATGGTTTCTTGCTTGTCGCCGCCGAAGAAGTCCACTTTTATGCCTTTTACACCCAGCTGTTGCAGCCACTTCATTTCCTGCTTGCGTGCGATGGGGTCGCACATTATGTTGATGGGGCTTTGCTCGATGTCGTTCCAGTAGCCGCTCGAACTGTACCACAATATCAGCCCGACGCCCTTGCCGCGGGCATAGTCAATCAGTTGCGCCATGCGCTCGCGCCCAATGTTGCGATCCCACCAGTTGTCGATGAGGGTGTATTCATATCCCATAGCCGACGCCATGTCGATGAAGCGCACTTGGTCGTCGTAGTTGATGCTGCCATCTTGCCACACAATCCAGCTCCACGTGCCGCGTCCGGGCTTGTAGTCGGTTTGCGACTCGAAGCGAGGCGTGACCAAATCCCAGGGAATGGTTGTCTCCACTATGGGTGCAAGGTCGGGTGCTATGGTTATGGTGCGCCATGGTGTGCTGCCTGGCAAGGCAAATGCAGGCTCTACAGTTCCGTTGCCATTGTTTTCTTCGGGCATCGGGAAGGCGATGGTGTATAGCCCGTCGGTGGCATCACTCAGGTGTGAAGCGCAATAGCGGCTGTCAACCCCGGTTTCGCTCACCAGCACCCAGCCGTCGTCGCCGATGCGGAACAGGGCAGGGAACGTGTAGCCGTTGCCATATTGCGATGGCGTGCCGATCGGTGCATCGGCGATGTATTCTTCTTCATAGCTCGGCTTGGTGCGTTTCCAGCCCGTCATTGCATCGCTCTGTGGTGTGAGGAATGTAGTAGCGCGGGTTGGGAGGCTGAAGCCTGTGGTTTCTTTCATTATGCGGGAGCTGCCTGTCTCGCCTTGCCGCGGCAGGTTGTAGCGGAATGCAATGTTGTTGTCTTCGACGATGAATTCTATCGAGATTTTCTGGTTGTCGGTATTGACGAGGCTGATGGTGAGCTGCCGTGCATCTTTTTCCACTCGGCTCGTCTTGCTATGGGTGAGGTCGTAGGCGATGTGCATGGTTGATGTATCGGCATCTATCCATGTCAGTCCACGGGTGAAGTCGCCAAAGTCGGTAATCAAGCCCAATGGTGATTGCTCCACCATGCCGATTTGCTTGCCGTCGGCGACATACGATGCCGAATAGTATGGTTGCCCGTCGGCAAGCCACACCTTGAGGCAAGTCTTGCCATCGGGGCTGGTGATGTCGCTTTGGGCTATGGTTGCTGCCGTAACAGGCATGGCGGCTACAGCAATGAGGAGCGAGGTGAAAAAAGATGGTTTCATATCGTCGTGTGTTTTTAGTTGAATAGCGGTACCAAATATTTTGTGAGCAAGTAGCCTCCGCCAACCAGCCAGACGAACAGCAGTCCAGCCAAATAGAACGGTTTGGCTCCGGCTTGCTTGAATTTCTCGATGCTCGTGTCGGTACCGAGGGCTGTCATTGCCATTGTGAGCATGAACGTATCGATGTATTCGATTGCACCGTTGAGCGGAATTTCTTTCACGCTGTTAACGCCAAAGAGGTATTGTAGCAGTGAGTTGAGGCATATTATGCCGAGGAATCCGAATGCAAACCAGGGGATTGTGATTTTCCGCTTGCCGGCGGTCGGACCGTTTTGGCTGGCTGCGTCGCCGCGGCGGGTGCGCGCAAGCACCAATCCCATTATGATCAGCACTGGGGCGAGCATCATCACGCGTATCATCTTGGTGATGGTGGCTGTTCCGGCTATGCCAAGTGAGTCGGTAGGATCCATTGCGTTGCCAGCGCCGGCAACGTGAGCCACTTCGTGCAGGGTGCTGCCTGTGTATATTGCAACCTGCTGGTCGGTCAGTCCGTCGAGCAGCCCTGCGCGGTACATTATGGGGTAGAGGAACATCGATATTGTGCCGAATATCACCACTGTCGAAACGGCGATGGCTGTTTTATGCCCCTCGCATTTCACCACCGGCTCGGCACCCAACACTGCCGCTGCGCCGCATATCGCACTACCTGTCGATGTCATTATTGTGGTATCGTTGTCGAGCTTGAGCAGCTTGCCAAGCCCATAACCGAGGAATATGGTGCCAGCCACGATGATTGCGTCGATGGTGATTGCTGGCAGTCCGACGGCGGCTACCTCGTTGAGCGTCAGGCGGAAGCCATATAGCACAATACCAGCCCGCAACACCTGTTTTGTGCAGAATTTGATGCCAGGCACCCATGTCTCGGGCAGGCGGTTGCGCAAGCTGTTGGCATATAGCATACCGAGAATGATGCCCACGATGAGCGGACTGAGTGATAGACTTTTCACGAAAGGCACGTCTGCGATGTAGAAAGCTGCAAATGAAAACAATGCGATGAGCAGAATGCCATGTAGGGTGTTACCCCGGGTTCCTTTTTCAAACATATCTTAATAATTATTTCAGACTGCAAAGATACATTTTTTTCAGTTATTAGTTAGGAGTGAGAAGTTAGGAGTTAGGAATGAGGAATCGGAGTAATGAAAAGGAGCGGGGTTGCGCATTGGCAACTTCGCTCCTCGCATTGAATTATGAATAGGGGTTTGTTTTCCCAATGTTATTTGTGGTCGTGTTCTTGCATTTCGTGTTGTTCCGATGTGTCGATTTTGTTTTTGCGGTGCTTCAGCACTTCGGCATCGACATAGAACACGGTTTCTTCCGAAAGGTTATTGATGTGGTCGCCGGCACGTTCCAACTTACGGAACACGCCTGCAATTTCGAGACACAGTTTTATGCTTTCGGGGTGTTGCTGTGCATATTCGGCAAGAGTGTCGATTGCATTGTGGTTGAGCACGTCGAGTGTGTCGTCGGCTTCAAACACCGATTTTGCCATGCCTATATCTTGGCGTTGAAGTGCGTCGTAGGTGGTACGCAACATCTTCAACACGGCATCGAATGTTTCCTGCAGCTTCAATTGGGCAAACAGTTGCTTGTGTTCGTCCTTCAACTCGGTGCGGACGACGAGGCGGGCTATGCTGTCGGCATAGTCACCTATGCGTTCGAGGTTGTTGTTGATTTTGAGCATTGCCAGCGAGAATCGCAAGTCAACTGCCACGGGGTTGTACAGTGCGATGAAGTCTTCGATGTCGCTGTCGATTTTCAGCTCAAAGGCGTTGACGCGGCGTTCACGAGCCACTACGCGGTCAACGAGGTCGTAATCAACGTTGAGGACAGCCTTGCAGGCATCGCTTAGCTGTTGATAGACGAGTTTCCACATATCGTTAACCTCGTCTTTTATGGCTTGGAGTTCGTTTTCTACAAATTTTACCATATCGAGTGTTGAATCTATTTTTTTGTTGGGGGAGTTGGTTGATTATTAATGGTGATTAACCGAAGCGTCCGGTGATGTAGTTTTGCGTTGCTTCTTTCGACGGGTGGGTGAATATCTTCTTGGTATCGTCATATTCCACCATCTCGCCGAGGTAGAAGAATGCCGTCTTGTTGCTCACGCGTGCAGCTTGTTGCATGCTGTGGGTGACGATGATGACGGTGGTTTGTTCGCTCAGCTCACATATCAGTTCTTCGATTTTGGCTGTCGAAATAGGGTCGAGTGCCGATGCCGGCTCGTCCATCAGCAGCACCGACGGCTCCACTGCCATTGCGCGGGCAATGCACAGACGTTGTTGCTGTCCGCCCGAGAGGGCATAAGCCGATTCCTTCAGCTTGTCCTTGACTTCGTTCCACAATGCCGCACCTTTCAAGGCTGTTTCTACGCGGTTGGCGATAAACTCCTTGTCTTTAATGCCGTTGACGCGCAAGCCGTATGCCACGTTCTCGAATATGCTTTTGGGAAACGGGTTGGGGCGTTGGAACACCATGCCAACGTTTTTGCGCAACTTGTCGATGTCGATTGACTTGTCGTAGATGTTCTGGCCGTCAATCAGAATCTCGCCAGTGAGGCGTGCGCCGGGGATAAGGTCGTTCATGCGGTTGAACAGGCGCAAGAATGTTGACTTGCCGCACCCCGACGGGCCGATGAAAGCCACCACTTGGTTGTTGGGAATGGTGATATTGATTCCTTTCAATGCGTGAAAGTCGCCATAGTAGAAATCAACGTTTTTCGCTTCAATTTTGTCCATTGTAGTTATTTCGATTTCAATTTATTTTCAAAATGTTTGCGTATGCCGTTGGCGAGCAGGTTCATCACAAGCACAATCATGATGAGAACGAAAGCCGTGCCATAGGCGATGGGAAGTTGAGCCTCGATGTCGGTGCCGCTGGTGGCTACGACATACAGGTGATAGGGGAGTGCCATGCACTGGTCGAAAATGCTCTCGGGGAGGCGTGGCAAGAAGTAGGCTGCGCAGGTGAACAGGATAGGAGCCGTTTCGCCCGATACGCGTCCGAGCGACAAGATTAAGCCTGTGATGACGCGCGGCATAGCCATCGGTAGCAACACGTGCCAGATGGTTTGCGCCTTTGTCGCGCCCAGTGCCAAGCTGCCCTCGCGGTAGCTGTTGGGAATGTCCTTGAATGCCTCTTCGGTGGTGCGTATCACTATCGGCAAGGCAAGCAAGCCCAGTGTGAGCGAACCAGCAAGAATGCTGTCGCCGAAGCCAAGGTAGTTGACAAAGAATGCCATGCCGAACAAACCGAATACGATAGACGGGATGCCAGCCAAGTTGTTGGTCATGGTGCGAATGAATGCCACCACTTTGCCTTGCGGGGCATATTCGTTCATGTAGATGCCGCTCATCACACCCACGGGGAATGCGAACACTGCGCTGCCTACCATGAGCCAGAACGTGCCGACGATGGCAGGCATGATGCCTCCTTTGGTCATGCCGTCGGTGGGGGCTTGTGTGAGGAAATCCCAGTTGATTACCCCTATCCCCTTGACGATGATGAAACCGAGAATGAGGAACAGGATAACGGCAACACTGTAGCTGAGTGCGCGGAAGATGCCGAAAGCCACATTCTGTATGCCATGCTTGCGGCGGTTGTATGAATGATTGGTTTCTATTGCCATAGCGGTTGAATTATCTCTTTAGACGGTTGCGCGCCGAAACCACTTCGACACACGAGTTGATGAACAATGTAATGAAGAACAGTATCACGCCGAGCAAGAACAGCGACTGGTAGTGTGCGCCTCCGGCAGGAGCCTCGCCAAGTTCGGCGGCGATGGTGGCAGGAATTGTGCGAAGCGGTTCGAGTATGCTCGTTGGGATTACTGCGGCGTTGCCAGTGACCATGAGCACAGCCATAGTCTCGCCGATGGCACGGCCGATGCCAAGCACCACGCCCGATGTGATGCCCGAGATGGAATAGGGGATAACCACCTTGTAAATAGTCTGCCACTGGGTGGCACCGAGAGCAAGGCTTGCCTCGCGCATGGTACGGGGGCAGTTGCGCATGGCATCTTCGGCGACGGTGATGATTGTGGGCAGTGCCATGATGGCAAGCACGATGCTACCAGCCAGCCCCGACTCGCCGACGGGCAGGTTGAAGGTGCGTTGCAGCATGGGCACGATTACTGCCAGCCCGAAGAAGCCATATACCACCGAGGGAATGCCGTTGAGCAACTCGATGATGGGCTTGAGGATTTTGCTCACGCGCGGGTTGGCGACTTCAGCAAGGTAAATCGACACTGCAAGCCCGAAAGGCAATGCAAACAAGATGGCGAAGAAGCTCACCCAGATGGTGCCGCTGATGAGCGGCAGAATGCCGAATATGGGAGATGGCGTAGCCGTCGGGAACCATTCCACACCCAGCAACACGTCTTTTACGGGGATAGTGTTGTCGCTGATGAAGTTTATCCCCGTCTTGCCTTCAACGAGCGACTCGGGCACGAAGGCAATCATGCCGGCGTCGCTTTTCACCTGCTCGACGATTTTGTCGCCGGCATACTGGTATTCGTCGCCAAGCTCAGCCTCGGTGTATATCTTGTCGAGGTCTTCGAGGCGGAACACCTTGATGTGCACATCTTCGCCGCCCACCTCTTTCCAGTTGGTGATTTCTTCGTCAAAGATGTTCTTGATTTCAAGTGCGCTCAACTCCTTGACGTCGTTTTGCTTGTTGAGTGCGAGCACGTATCCTTCTTCGACGACAGGCTGGCTGAAGAGCCCTACGGCTTCGGCAAAAAGGAATGCGATAATCAGCACAATCACGATGCTGGTGACAAAGCCACTGACGGTGAAAATCCGCTTGGCTATGATATCAATCCATTTTTTCATAATAATGCGGTTCTATAAAAAAACAAAGTTTTGGTGGTTATCGTGGAATGAAACCTAATTTCAGGGTTTCGGCTTGCCCTTCAGCCGACTCGATGTATTGGATGAAAGGCAGCACGGCAGCCTCGTTGGCTTTGTCGTAGTAGTAATATAGCGGTCGCACCACGGGGTATTCCTTCTTTACCGCGCTTTCGACGGTGGGGTAAACATAGTTCTTGCCCCCGTCGTATGACACAGCCAAAGCCTTAATCATGGGATTGAGGTAGGCAAGTCCTACATATCCTATCGCGCCACGCGTTTGGCTGACTGATTGAATGATAGCTCCCGTGGCGGGCATCGACAACACGCCGCTCATGTAATTCTTGTTGTGCAAGACGCTTTCTTTGAAAAATTCGTATGTACCCGATGATGTCTCGCGTGAATAGACGATGATTTTAGCGTCCTCGCCACCAACTTCTTTCCAGTTGGTGATTTTGCCTCGGAAGATGGCTTCGAGTTGTTCGCGCGTGAGCTGTTTTACAGGGTTCTCGGGATTGACGATTACTGCCAGTGCGTCGTATGCCACCACCACTTCGCATGGTTCGTGCTGTGACTGCTTGAGTTTCATCTTTTCGCTGAATTTGATCCTGCGAGATGCCATTGCAATGTCGGTGGTTCCATCGAGCAGGGCAGATATGCCCACACCGCTTCCGCCGCCAGTTACAGTTATGGTGGCTTCGGGGTGCTTGTTCATATAGATTTCCGACAATGTTTGTGTAAGTGGTAGCACTGTGTCGCTTCCTTTGACTCTCTGCGCATAGGTCGGGCAAGTTAGGCTGCAAAGTATAGCAACTAACGAGACGATTTGCTTATTCATTTGGAAATATATGTGATGTTCTTAAATATAGCGTTGCAAAGTTACGGCAAGCATTTTGTTCAGATATAACAATGATGTTACATCTGTTGTGACCGTGTAAAAAAATGATATTTAGCCGTGGTTGATACATTTTTAGATGTGTTGAGATTGTGCAGATTCATGTTTTTTTGTTGATTTGAGGCAAATGAAAACGATTGCTCGGATAGCGGGTTTGAGCGAAGGCGGCTTGCGGAAGTTGTAACGTATGTGTGCATGAATAATGAATATGGGGCTGTGTGTCATAATTGCGAATAAACGCATTTGTAATTATGGCACAGCCCCATTCATTATGGATTTTCCGCATTGGAGATAGCGGTTTTGTGGTTAAGCTGAGTTTGTCAGAGTTGCGATTTGTAGCTTTGGGCTTGTTCGGCTATGAGTTGCGTGTCGGTAAAGTAGTCGATTCTCATTGAGTGCCGCACACGGGCAAGTGTGGAAGCTGCGACTTCGCGGGCGGCTTCACTGCCACGCTTGAGCATATCGTATATGGCTGGGATGTCTTGCTCGTATTCTTTCCGGCGGTTTCTTATCGGGGCGAGCTCTTCCTGCAATATGGCGTCGAGGAACTTTTTTACTTTCACATCGCCCAGTCCACCACGACGGTAGTGTGCTTTCAGTTCGTCAAGGTTGGGGTATTCGGGGAGGTATTTTCCAAAATGCTCGGCGTGGCAGAATGCATCGAGATAGGTGAACACAGTGTTTCCCTCTACTTTGCCGGGGTCGCTTACCCTTAAATGGTCGGGGTCGGTGAACATTGTCTTCACGCGCTTGCTCACCTCCTCGGCTGTGTCGGAAAGATATATGCAATTGCCCAGCGACTTGCTCATCTTGGCTTTGCCGTCAGTTCCTGGCAGACGCAGGCAGGCAGCATTGTCGGGGAGCAGAATCTCGGGTTCGACGAGTGTGTCGCCATAGGTGTTGTTGAAGCGGCGCACAATCTCTCGAGCCTGCTCTATCATTGGTTCCTGGTCTTCTCCGGCAGGAACGGTAGTGGCGTTGAATGCTGTGATGTCGGCAGCCTGGCTTATCGGGTAGGTGAAGAATCCCACAGGAATATTTGCCTCGAAGTTGCGCATTTTTATCTCGGTTTTCACCGTCGGGTTGCGTTGCAGGCGCGAGACGGTGACGAGGTTCATATAGTAGAACGACAGTTCGCACAATTCGGGAATTTGCGACTGGATGAAGATGGTGCTTTTCGCAGGGTCGATGCCGCACGACAAATAGTCGAGTGCAACCTCGATTATGTTTTGGCGCACCTTTTCGGGGTTGTCGGCATTGTCGGTAAGTGCCTGTGCGTCGGCAATCATTATATACACTTTGTCGAAGTCGCCAGAGTTTTGGAGTTCAACCCGTCGTTTGAGCGAACCAACGTAGTGTCCTAAGTGCAGCCGGCCGGTGGGGCGGTCGCCCGTAAGTATTATTTTTGTCATCGTAATTGTATTTTTATCGAATGTGGTGCAAAAATACACAATTTATTGCATATAGTTCGTGTCGCGTGGGAATGGTGCTAAAAAATGCGAAAAACGATGTGAGAAGTTTTGACTGCTGTTTGTCGGCATTTTATTTTTGGTAATTGGCAATTTTGCAGTACATTTGCACAAGTATGTCTAACTATGACGTAGGCATGGAAACTATTAATTACTCATTTAATAAATATTTAGTTTTATGAATATTTCGCATATCGAACATGTAGGTATTGCCGTGACAAGCCTTGAAGAAGCCATACCTTTCTACGAAAATGTTTTGGGCGTTAAATGCTTTGCCATTGAAGAAGTGGCCGACCAAAAGGTTAAGACCGCTTTCTTCAAAGTGGGCGAGACCAAGATTGAGCTGCTTGAGGCAACAGCCGAAGACAGTGCG
This sequence comes from uncultured Bacteroidales bacterium, assembly GCA_949285735.1. GTDB lineage: Bacteria > Bacteroidota > Bacteroidia > Bacteroidales > Muribaculaceae > Avimuribaculum. The sequence continues at coordinate 8,752 of CASEAQ010000006.1, read as the reverse complement.
ATAGCAAAGTACATCGCCTCGAATGGCGGTCGTGGAGGAATCCAGCACATCGCTTTTGCCGTTGAAGATGGCGTTGCAAACGCTCTCGCCGAGGCAGAAGGCAAGGGTGTGCGCCTCATTGACAAGGCTCCGCGCAAAGGTGCCGAGGGCTTGAACATCGCATTCTTGCACCCCAAGTCAACTTGCGGCGCGCTGGTAGAACTTTGTGAAGACCCCAACAAGAAATAAAAATTGAGGAGATAGACACACACTTAACACATAGCTTTTTACAAAATATAAAAAGATGAGCACTCAACTTGAAAAAGTACAAGAGCTGATAAGGTTTCGTGAAGAAGCCCGCTTGGGTGGTGGTGAAAAGGCCATCCAAAAGCAGCATGATAAAGGTAAATACACTGCTCGCGAGCGCATAGCTCAACTTCTCGACGAGGGCAGTTTTGAAGAACTCGATATGTTTGTGCGCCATCGTTGCACCAACTTCGGGCAAGAAAAGAAATCCTATCCAGGCGACGGCGTGGTGACTGGCTATGGCACCATTGAGGGTCGTCTGGTTTATGTTTTTGCACAAGACTTCACTGTGTTTGGCGGTTCGCTGTCAGAGACAATGGCGTTGAAGATTTGCAAAATCATGGATATGGCGATGAAGATGGGCGCACCTGTAATCGGCTTGAACGACTCGGGTGGCGCGCGCATTCAGGAAGGCATCAACGCCCTCGCAGGTTATGCCGAGATTTTCCAACGCAACATACTTGCTTCGGGTGTGATTCCACAGATTTCGGCAATCCTTGGCCCGTGTGCCGGTGGTGCGGTTTATTCACCGGCGTTGACCGACTTCACCATCATGGCAAAGGGTATTTCTTATATGTTCTTGACTGGTCCGAAGGTTGTGAAGACCGTTACTGGCGAAGATGTTACCCAAGAGGCTCTTGGTGGAGCCGAAGTGCATGCATCGAAGTCGGGTGTGGCTCATTTCGCTGCCGAAGATGGCGAAGAGGCTATAAAGATTATCCGCAAGCTCATCAGCTTTATCCCACAAAACAACCTCGAAGAAACTCCGCTCGTGACTTGTACCGACCCGATCGACCGTCTTGAGGACTCGTTGAACGACATTATCCCGGAACAAGCCAATGTGGCTTATGACATGTATGAGGTTATCGGCGCGATTATCGACAATGGCGAGTTCCTCGAAGTGTCGCGCGATTATGCCAAGAACATTATCGTGGGTTTTGCACGTTTCAATGGCCAGTCGGTGGGTATTGTTGCCAACCAGCCGAAGTGTCTTGCCGGCGTGCTCGACTGCAACGCTTCGCGCAAGGCGGCACGCTTTGTGCGTTTCTGCGACGCTTTCAATATTCCTATCGTGTCGCTTGTTGACGTTCCTGGATTCTTGCCAGGTACGGGGCAAGAGTATAACGCTGTGATTCTGCATGGAGCCAAGTTGCTTTATGCTTATGGCGAGGCTACCGTGCCCAAAGTGACAGTGACATTGCGCAAGAGCTATGGTGGTAGCCACATCGTGATGAGCTGCAAGCAGTTGCGTGGCGACATGAACTACGCTTGGCCTACTGCCGAAATCGCCGTGATGGGTGCTGCCGGTGCCGCCGAGGTGCTTTATGCAGGCGATGCCAAGAAAGCCAAGGAAGCTGCAAAGGCTGCCAAAGAAGCTGGCAAGCCGGAAGAAGCCGACAAGATTATGGCAGACTTCAAGCAATATATAATCGACAAGGAAAAGGAATACAACGACCTCTTCTGCAACCCGTACAATGCAGCAAAGTATGGTTACATCGACGATGTGATAGAGCCGCGTAACACACGTTTCCGCATCATTCGCGCCCTGCAACAGTTGCAAACCAAGAAGGTTGTCAACCCCGCCAAGAAGCATGGCAACATTCCTTTGTAATATTCTACCCCTTTTACACACAGAATTTATATGAAAATAAAAGGAATTGCATTAATGTTGCTGCTGTGCTTTGCCGTCTCGGCAACTGCTCTCGCCCAAGGGCGCAGAGGGTTGCGCATCAACGAGGTGATGGTGCAAAACGACAGCAATTATGTCGATGACTACGGTTTGAAGCACGGGTGGATAGAGCTTTACAACTCTACCTACAACTATATGGAGATTTCGACCGTGTACCTTACAAACGACAGGTCGAACCCCAAGAAATATCCTGTGCCACGCGGCGATGTCAGGACCGACATTCCTGCCCGCCAGCACGTGGTATTCTTTGCCGATAACGAACCCAACAAGGGTACGTTCCACATCAGTTTCAGCCTTGTTCCCGGTGTTGACAACTGGATTGGGCTTTATGACACCGACGGTATTACATTGCTTGACGAGGTGGTTGTGCCGGCATCGCTGCAGCCCAACCAAACGTATGCCTTGAAGCAAGACGGTATTTCGTCGCCCGACGGCACGTTCGACCCTCAGTATTGGGAAGTGCGTGACGGCAGCAACGAGAAATACATCACACCGAGCAGCAACAACGTGATTATCGATACCAACGAGAATATCGACAAGTTCCGCCAGCATGACAGCAGCGGTATAGTGATGACGATTGTGGCGATGCTCATCGTGTTCTCGGCACTCATCTTGCTCAGCTTGTGCTTCTATGTGTTCGGTTATCTCAATGCCCGTTCGGCTCGCATCAAGAAAGCTGTTGCCCAGCATGGCGAAGAGGTTGACATTGAAGTTGCAGCCAGGACGAGTCACGACTCGGGTGAGGAAATCGCGGCTATCTCGATGGCGCTGTATGAGCATCTCAACACCCACGACCTTGAGGAGACTATCCTCACCATCAACAAGGTGAAACGTTCTTACTCTCCGTGGAGCTCGAAGATTTATACTTTGCGCGAGACACCACACCGCCGTTAATTTGTTTAACCCCAATTTTAAAACAGTACAGTTTCAATGAAAATTTATAAATATAAAATCAACGGTAACGACTACAAGGTTGCCGTTGGCGATATTGAAAACAATATTGCACAAGTTGAAGTTAACGGCGTGCCCTATAAGGTGGAGCTTGAAGAAAAGAAGGCTCCGGTAGTGAAGTCGGTACGCCCGGTTGCAGCTCCGCGCACCGAGTCGGGGCAAAAGATTATCAGCAAGCCTGTCGTTAAATCGACGGCATCCACCATCAAGTCTCCGCTCCCAGGTGTGATTGTTGATATCAAGGTAAAGGTTGGCGACACGCTCAAGAGCGACGATGTGGTTGTAATCCTCGAAGCGATGAAGATGGAAAACGACATACATGCAGGCAAGAGTGGTGTAGTGAAAGCAATTAATGTAAACAAGGGCGACTCGGTGCTTGAAGGTTCCGACCTCGTCACAATAGAGTAATTATTGCCATATGGAACTTGATTTGGCGCAATTCCTGACCAGTAATTTCCAACAATTTTGGGAATTTACAGGCTTCCACAATGTCACCTACGAACACCTGATAATGATTTGCGTGGGCTTGTTCTTCATTTATCTTGCGATAAAGAAAGACTTTGAACCCATGCTGCTCGTGCCAATCGGGTTTGGTATCCTTGTGGGAAATATCCCATTCCAGATGGGTAACGAGATTGGTATATATGAGGAAGGCTCGGTGCTTAACATCCTGTACAACGGTGTGCGTGCCGGGTGGTATCCTCCGCTCATTTTCCTCGGCATCGGTGCAATGACCGACTTCTCGGCTCTGCTTGCCAACCCGAAATTGATGCTTGTGGGAGCAGCAGCGCAGTTCGGTATCTTTGGTGCCTACATGGTTGCCTTGTGGCTCGGCTTCATGCCCGACCAAGCAGCAGCCATTGCCATCATTGGTGGTGCCGATGGCCCAACGGCAATCTTCTTGTCGTCGAAGTTGGCTCCTAACTTGATGGGTGCAATTGCCGTGTCGGCTTATTCATACATGGCACTTGTGCCTGTGATACAACCGCCAATCATGCGCTTGTTCACTACCAAGAAGGAACGCCTCATTCGCATGAAGCCTGCACGTGCCGTGTCGCAGAACGAGAAGATTCTGTTCCCGATTTTCGGTTTGTTGCTCACTTGCTTCTTCGTGCCTTCGGGTCTTCCGTTGTTGGGTATGCTCTTCTTCGGCAACCTGTTGCGCGAAAGTGGTGTTACCACTCGTCTCGCTAAGACTGCAAGCAACGCCCTCACCGACATCGTGACAATGTTGCTCGGATTGACGGTGGGTGCTTCTACGCAGGCATCTGAGTTCTTGACAAAGGAGACAATTCTCATTTTCGCACTTGGTTTCATGGCATTCGTCATTGCTTCGGCATCGGGTGTGCTGTTTGTCAAGATTTTCAACCTCTTCTTGGGCAAGGACAAGAAAATCAACCCGCTCATTGGTAACGCAGGTGTATCGGCTGTGCCTATGTCGGCTCGTATCTCCAACAACATGGGCTTGAAGTACGACCCGTCGAACTACCTGTTGATGCATGCAATGGGCCCGAACGTGGCTGGTGTAATCGGTTCGGCTGTTGCCGCCGGTGTACTCCTCGGCTTCCTCGGCTAATGATTTCTCTTAAAAGAGAGCTTTTCCAAACAATCATAAGAGAGCGCATCACACGTCACATAGTGTGGTGCGCTCCTTTTTTTGTACCGGGCGCAGATGGAAGTGTGAATGCCAGGCGGAAAATTCCAGTTGCTGGTACTGTATGAAATGGCTATTCAACAATCACGACACTCTCACTGAAGAATAGGGCGAGGAACGGCTTCGCCGCCCTCGCAATATATTTTTAAATGCCACGAAAATCATACAAACATATCGCATAAAACGAACTATTGCTGTCCGCTAAAAAATCTTTAATAAGCTGTAGCACACTGATTCCGAGCTAATTATGAATATATTTTATAAAGGGGGCTTATCAATAACTACAATGCTGAGAATTAAATATTTATATGCGTTTATCGGACACTAATAATTTTTATGAAAGCGCCGTGAGGGTTGTTGAATAACTATTTCATGCTATGCCCAACAACGAATTTTCGACAGAACATAGGGGGATAAAAGCAACGCAAGCGTTGGTTTCACTATTATTGAGAACCAACGCTTGCGTTTTGTCGGGATGACAAGATTCGAACTTGCGACCACTCGCCCCCCAGACGAGTACTCTAAACCGGACTGAGCTACATCCCGATATTAAAAGAACTTTCTTTTGAGCCTCTTGTCGGATTCGAACCAACGACCCCGAGATTACAAATCACGTGCTCTGGCCAACTGAGCTAAAGAGGCAGGTGGGCAAGCTGAACGACCTGCTACCCTTGCTTCGGTCAAGACCTGGGGGAATTCACCGGGAGCATGCCGTGTAGGACTTACCCGGGTGCAAAGGTACGCATATTTTTTATTTTGGCAAGCGTTTAGTGGCAAAAATATTAATTATTTGGCTAATTTTGTATTCGCTAATAGATGAAATTATGCTTAATGAATTGAAAAATAGGGTGTTGTCGGGATATAAAATTTCTTTCGACGAAGCCATGATTATAGCGCAGTGGCGCGACGTGAATGAATTGTGTGACGCTGCAGGCGAGATATGCCGTGCATTTTGCGGCAACCGCATCGACTCGTGCTCGATAATTAATGCTCGCAGCGGCAGGTGTGGCGAGGATTGCAAATGGTGTGCACAGTCGGCGCATTTCCATACGGGGGTAGATGAATATGAGTCGGCAAGCGTCGAAGACACGCTTGCGCTTGCCCGTTACAACGACAGCCGAGGAATACGCCGCTTCTCGCTCGTGACAAGCGGGCGCAGGGTGTCGTGCCGCGACATGGAATATTATTGCGACATTTACCGCCGCCTCGGCAAGGAGACGGGCTTGTCGCTGTGTGCGTCGATGGGCTTGCTCGACGAGGAGGCGTTGAAGATGTTGTGGGATGCCGGGGTGAAGCGTTACCATTGCAATCTCGAAACGGCTCCGTCGTTTTTCCCCTCGCTGTGCAGCACCCACACCACAGCCGACAAGATAGCTACCTTGCGCCGGGCAAAGAGCGTGGGCATGACTGTGTGCTCTGGTGGCATAATAGGCATGGGTGAAACGATGGAGCAGCGCGTGGAGCTTGCAATAACGTTGCGCGACCTTGATGTTGACTCGGTGCCAATCAATATTTTGATACCTATTCCGGGAACTCCCTTGCAAGACCAGCAGCCCATAAGCGAGGAGGAGGTGATGCGCACGGTGGCGGTGTTCCGTTTCATATTGCCCGACAAGTTCCTGCGCTTTGCCGGCGGCAGGGCGCGGTTGAGCAAGGAAGCCGAGCGACGCATTCTCACTGGTGGCATGAATGGAGTGTTGATGGGCGACATGCTCACCACCATAGGCAACCGCATCGACGAAGACCGTGAACTGTTTGGCTCGCTTGGGCTTGAACTGGCGTAACTAATAATATAATTAGGAGTGAGGAATTAGGAATTACGTTTAGGGTGTATGTAATTGAAACCTTGTAGAGCTGTGGCTTGTTGCGGCTCGTTTACTGCCACGAGAGGTAAACGAGCAGGTTTCACAGAAAGTTCTAACACACAAAAAGAGCCATAGAGAGGCTCTTTTTGTGTGTTAGGGGGGGAGGAGGAGTGAGCCTCCGCAAGTCCTGCTTGCGCTCCACATGCGGTTAAGCATGGTAGGACGGCTCCGCCGCCCGCTCTGTTGCGTTTTTCCTGCCTGAAAGTAAAAACTCCACCTCTCGTTAGGCGGCGTATGGTTGCGCTCCGCCGCTCGCTCTTTCTGTCTGTGATAGGGGTTATTGCCTGTTGGCTCGCTTGATGTCGGCTATCGAGATGTTTTCGTTGCGGTAGCGGGCGTTTGGGTTTACTTCGCCGCGTGCCAGCATCGGGTCGTCGGGCAGTTCGTTGAACCTGATGGCACGTTGCGGACAGTTTTGTATGCAGGCAAAGCAAAATTCGCAGTCGCCGTTCATTTTCACCCCGTTCGACGTGAGCTCGTAGTTGCCGCGCGGGCACACCTCGGTGCAGATGGCGCAGTCGATGCAGGCGTCGGTCACGTGGAAGTATTTTTCGCTGCGCACGGCGAAGCCCGTTTCGGGGTCGATGCCCGTGCGGGCAAGGAACTCGGCGTGTTGCTGGCGTTCGAGTTCGCTGACGGGTTCGTGCCAGCGGCGTTGTGCGGCAAGGTCGGTGGTGATGCGTTGCAAGCTCTCTGGAATGTGCTTGTCGATTTTCATCTGTTCGCCCATGTCGAAGTTTGGCAGCCAGTTGTCAACCATTATCATCGTAGTGATGTAGTCGAATGTGTGTCCAGCCCGCGTGGCGATGTCGTTCCATATCTCCACGGCGTTGCACTTGCGGTTGCCATAAGTGAGCACGGCAAACTTGTAGGGCGCATTGAGCTTGGCTTTTTGTATGAATTGTCTCACCATGAGCGGTGGCATATGCCCGTATATGGGATAGACGATGCCTATTTCGTCGGCTTCAAATTCCAGCTGCCCCTGCTTCATCATTTGCGGAATGCTTAGCAATTGCTCTTCCGACTTGGCAAGCTGGCGAGCCACATACAGGCAGTTGCCCGTGCCGGTGAAGTAGAAAATTATGCGGCGTGGCTCATTGCCCTCGCTGTTGCACGAGGCAAGCGATGTTGCGCCCATCGATGCCATAGCTGCGCCAGCGGCAAGCAGCCCCATGCGCTTTAGGGCTTCGCGCCGGCTTATTCCGTTGTTTTCCTTTACCATAATATATATGTGTGTTATATGAGTATGTGCTTGGATTGTCGGCAAATATAGCCAATCTTCGTGTGCCGTTTTATACATAAATTACAGAAAAGCCTGTAATGTTAAACCAATTTCAACGATTTTGCGAAATCTGTAACACAAATCACCGATTTTCATATAGCTTAACACAATAGCGGCTTGGTGGTGTGGCGAATTATAGACAAAAGAATTATTTTTGCCATAAACAAACAGTACCAATTTCCATGAGCGATATATTGAACTTGAATAGCGTAAGCGACTATAACGATTTCCTTGGGTTGGAAACCTTGAATCCGCTGGTGAGTTTCATCGATTTTTCAAAAGTGCGTGTTTTGAAGCATAGGCGCAAATGCGGCACATTTTATGCGATATTCCTGAAGGAAAAAATACATGGGCAGGTAGTATATGGCAGGGGAAAATACGATTACCAGGAGGGTACGCTCGTATTTGTCGCCCCGGGGCAGGTGGCTGGTATCGACGATGGCGGTGAGACGGTCAATCCGCAAGGATATGCCTTAGTGTTCCACCCCGACTTGATACGCAACACACCGCTTGCGCGGAAGATGAAGGACTACACATTTTTCTCGTATGAGGTCAATGAGGCGTTGCACATGTCGGAGCGTGAGCGACAGACGGTGTTCAACTGCTTCCTTGAGATAAACGAGGAGTTGCAGCACGCCATCGACAAGCATAGCCGTTCGATTATCACAGCCAATATCGAGGTGTTGCTCAATCATTGCCTGCGCTTCTACGACCGCCAGTTTGAGACTCGGCGTATAATCAACCACGATGTGTTGACGCGTTTCGAGGCATTGATTGCCAATTACTTCGATTCGGAAGCTCCACAGCAGATAGGGCTGCCGACGGTGGGGTGGTGTGCCGACAAGTTGCATTTCTCGCCCAACTACTTTGGCGACTTGATAAAGAAGGAAACGGGCAAGACTGCCATAGAATATATACACATCGCAACCATCAACCGCGTGAAAGACCTGCTCGCCGGCACGGGCAAGACGGTGAGCGAAATTGCCTATGAAGTGGGATTCCAGTATCCTCACCATTTGAGCCGG
>CASEAQ010000005.1 GCA_949285735.1 uncultured Bacteroidales bacterium | reverse complement strand
AGAGCTGCTTTCCGACAGCAGTCTGAAGCAGCGCACGGTGAATTTCTATGCCGAGAAGTTGTGTATAACACCCAAATACCTTTCGGTGGTGTGCAAGCGAGCGAGTGGAAAGACGGCATCGGAATGGATTAACGAATTTGTGGTCAAGGAGATAAAGAAACAATTAAAACATTCCTCCAAGTCGATTAAAGAAATATCTCTCGACCTTGATTTTCCTAATCTGTCATTCTTCGGCAAATATGTCAAAGCCCACCTTGGAGTATCGCCCACCCAATACCGTAAAAAACTTTTCGAATAGTAACATATATAGCTATGTGGCAATTTGTGGTTGAGCCAGGAACACAGTTGGGATAATATAGTTTGGTTTTATGTTAATAGGGTATATATAGTGGAGCGCACAAAAGTGAGTGCGCTCCACGTTTGTGTAGATTAAAAAGTTTTGCACTATTTTGACGCTTTGAGTCCTTCGATGACTGCGGAGGTAAAGCCGTGGCGTTCCATTGCGTTCAAGCCCCTGATGGTGATGCCGCCGGCGGTAGTCACACGGTCGATGGCGACTTCGGGGTGGTCGCTACTTTGTGAGAGCATCGCCAAGGCTCCAGCCATGGTCTGCAACACTATTTCGAGCGACTGCTGTGCCGGGAAGCCGAGTTCCACGCCACCTTCCATTGCGGCACGCACATAGCGCATGGCATAGGCTATGCCGCACGATGCCAAGGCTGTGCCAGCACCCATCAGGCGTTCCTCGACCACCTGCACCTTGCCAAGTTCGGCAAAGATGTCGGCGACGGCGTTTATCTGCTCGGTCGAGGCGTTTTTTGCCGAAATGAATGTCATGCTCTGCTTGTGGGCTATGGCGATGTTGGGAATAATGCGGAACACGGCGAAACGCTGGGTGTATTCGTCGTCGAAACTTTCGAGGTGGTTGAGGTCAACTCCTGCCACCACCGAGGCGAGCATCTGACGTGAAAAGTCGATTGCCCCACGCAATTCGTTCATAACCATGTCGAGCAACCACGGCTTGACGGCGACGATGATTAATTGGGCATCGCCTACGGCAGTTGCGTTATCGGTCGAAACTGTGATTTGTGGAAACTGTGTGTGCAGCGCATCGAGTTCGTTGTGACGGTTTGGGCTGCATACAGTGATGCTGTGGTTGGCGTTCAAGGCAAGACCTCGGGCTATTGCTCCGCCCATATTACCTGCGCCGATGATTCCAATTTTCATTATAGTTTAATTTGTGGATAGATATAAAAACGGCTGTGCTATAAGTGTGTTATAGCACAGCCGATGTTGGTGACCGTTATTCCCCGTAGTTTTCGAGGCAACGTTTGAAACGTTGTATAAATTCATCGGCTTGCTCGATGGTCAGCACGAGCGGTGGCAACAGGCGTATCACATTGGTACCGCTCACACCGGTGAAGACGTGTTGCTCGTGTAGCAGGCGAGTACGCAGTTCCTTTACGGGCTTGTCAAACTCGATGCCTATCATCAGTCCTCGCCCGCGCACCTCCTTGATTTGCGGAATCTTGGCAAGTTCGGTGAGCAGATGGTCGCCTACACGACGGGCATTTTCCACAAGCCCTTCTTTTTCGAATATGTCGAGTACGGCTATAGCTGCGGCGCAAGCCAAGTGGTTGCCTCCGAAGGTGGTTCCAAGCATTCCGAAGGTGGGTGCAAACTTCGGGCTTATCAGCACTGCACCCATTGGGAAGCCGTTGGCTATCCCCTTGGCGACGGTGATGATGTCGGGGCGTATGCCGGCATACTGATGTGCGAAGAATTTGCCCGAACGCCCGTATCCCGATTGTATTTCATCGAGGATTAGCACAGTGCCGTGCTTGTCGCACTCTTCACGCAACTGTTGCAGGAACTCGGTGGTGGGAATCTTGATGCCTCCCACGCCCTGTATTCCCTCGATTATTACTGCGCACACGTCGCCCTTGTCGAGTTCGGCACGGACGGCATAGATGTCGTTGAGCGGCAGGAATGTTACGTTGCCGTTGCTGTTGACTGGCGAAACGATGCGAGGGTTGTCGGTGGCTTCGACAGCGAGCGACGTGCGCCCGTGGAACGCCTTTGAAAATGATATGACGCGGCGGCGGGCAGTGTGGAACGATGCGAGTTTAAGCGCGTTCTCGTTGGCTTCTGCTCCCGAGTTGATTAGGAACAGTTGGTAGTCGTCATAGCCCGAAATGCGCCCGAGCTTGTCGGCAAGCTGTTGTTGCAGGCTGTTGATTACCGAGTTGGAGTAGAACACGAGCTTCTCGGCTTGCGTCTTTATAGCCTGCACGTAGTGGGGGTGTGAATGCCCCACCGATATGACGGCGTGGCCTCCATAGAGGTCGAGGTATTCCACGCCATTGCTGTCGTAGGTGTAGCACCCCTTGCCACGCACGATTTCGATATCGAAAAGTGGATAAACGTCAAACAGTTTCATAGTCACGAAAGAAAGTTTTTATTAGAACGCCGATGCCTTCAGGTTAAGCCCGACACGTTCGTGCAGCCCGAAGAGCAAGTTCATGTTGTGCACGGCTGTGCCCGATGCCCCCTTGAGCAGGTTGTCGATTACCGACACGATGAGCAGCTTGTCGCCCTCCTTGACGAGGTGCAACAGGCACTTGTTGGTGTTCACCACGTCTTTCAGGTCGGGCATACGGTCGATGACAAACGTGAAATTGTGGTCGGCGTAGTATTTGTCGTACAGTTCGCGTATCACGTCGAGGTCGGTTGTGCAGTCGAGGTAAACCGATGCCATGATTCCGCGAGAGAAACAGCCACGCACTGGAATGAAATTGATGCCAGCCGAGAAGCTGCGTTGCAACTGCGACAGCGATTGCCTGATTTCGGCAAGGTGCTGGTGGCGGAATGGCTTGTAAATCGACACATTGTCGTTGCGCCACGAATAGTGTGACGTTGCCGACGGCTTCACACCAGCCCCTGTGCTGCCCGTGATGGCAGTGACGTGGATCTCGCTGTTGAGCAGCAAGTTCTTGGCAAGCGGCAGCAATGCCAGCTGTATGCATGTGGCAAAGCAGCCGGGGTTGGCGATGTGGCGCGTAGGCTCGTTGACGATGATGCGCCTGTTCAATTCGGGCAAGCCGTAAACGAAATCGTGGGTGCCGTCCATCTGGCGGAAGTCGGTCGAGAGGTCGATTATGCGCAAGTCGGCGGGAATCTCGTGCGACTCGATAAACTTGCGGCTCTCGCCATGCGGAGTGCAGCAAAACAGCACGTCGATGTCGTCGAGCGGCGTGTCGGCAATGAACTTCATGTCGAGTTCGCCCACGAGCCCCTGATGCACCGTGCTGATGGCGTTGCCGGCATTGCTGCTGCTGCTCACCCACTGCAATTCCACGTCGGGGTGGTCGATGAGCAACCTAATCAATTCGCCAGCGGTGTAACCGGCTCCGCCAATAATACCAGCTTTAATCATGATGGTGTGTTATTTGATTTTGCCGTTTTTGACTTGGTTGTTGTAGTATATCTTCATTTGGTTGCCAAGAATCTTGGTGAAGCCCTTCACGTCGTCGGCAGTCCAGCCCTTGCTGATTTCGCCATATTCGCCGAAATCGGTTTTCATCAAGTCGAAGTCGCTGTTGACACCAACGAGCACGTAGCGGTAGGGCTTGAGGTCGATGATGACGTCGCCCGACACATTCTCTTGCGACGAGAGCAGGAATGCCTCGATGTTGCGCATCACGGGTTCGAGATATTGAGCTTCGTGCAAGAACATTCCATACCACGTGCCGAGCTGGTCTTTCCAGTATTGTTGCCACTTGGTGAGGGTGTGCTTTTCGAGCATCTTGTGGGCGGCGATGATGAGCATCGGTGCGCCAGCCTCGAATCCCACGCGGCCCTTTATGCCGATGATGGTGTCGCCGATGTGCATGTCCCGACCGATGGCATACGGGGCAACTATCTTCTCAAGGTCTTGTATGGCAGCCACTTTATCGCTGTATGGCTTGCCGTCGATGGCTGCGATTTCGCCCTTCTCGAAGGTGAGCGTGATGCGGCGGTCGGCGGTGGCGGTCATTTGCGTCGGGTATGCCTCTTCGGGCAGCGTCTGGTCGCTGTGCAGCGTTTCCTTGCCGCCGATGCTTGTGCCCCACAAGCCCTTGTTGATGGAATATTCCATCTTCTTGAAGTCGGCTTCATAGCCGTGTTGCTTGAGGTAGTTGATTTCAAACTCGCGAGTGAGGTTCATGTCGCGCGTCGGAGTGATTATTTTGATGCCTGGGGCGAGAATCTGGAACGTGAGGTCGAAGCGCACTTGGTCGTTGCCGGCACTCGTGCTGCCGTGTGCCACATATTGTGCGCCGATGCTCTTGGCATACTCGATGATGGCTATTGCCTGGAAGATGCGTTCGGAGCTAACCGAGATGGGGTAGGTGCCGTTGCGCAACACGTTGCCCATAATCATGAACCGAATGCTCTTCTCGTAGTATTCTTGTGTGATGTCGAGCGAGGCGTGTTCCACTGCTCCCAGTGCGAGTGCGCGCTCCTCGATGCGCTTGAGTTCTTCGGCAGAGAATCCGCCAGTGTTGGCGATTGCCGTATATACGTCATATCCGCATTCTTCGCTCAAGTATTTTACGCAATAGGAGGTATCGAGGCCTCCGCTGAATGCCAAAACAACTTTTTCTTTTCCCATAACCTTATGTCTTTTGATGTATTGTCTTAAAAATCGGGTGATTTGTATCGTGAGTGTGCAGAGGATGGAAGGTGTTTCCTCCATTTGCTGCTGTTATTTCTTTTCCTCGGTGTGCTCAGCCGGGTCGTAGAGCATGCCCGTGCACAGGCACATTCGTCGGCCGTTGCGTTGCAGAATGTCGAAGTTGACGCAACTTTCGCACCCGCGCCAGAAGGCCTCGTCGTCGGTGAGCGAGGGGAATGTGACGGGGCGGTAGCCGAGTTCGCTGTTCATCTTCATCACGGCTTCGCCTGTTGTGAGGCTGAAGATTTTTGCCATTGGGAACATCTCACGCGAGAGGTCGAAAATTCGTCGTTTTATGAGCTTTGCAAGACCTATGCCCCTGAACTTTGGGGCTACTATCAAACCTGAATTTGCTACGAAAGTCTTGTTGCTCCAGCTTTCGATGTAGCTAAAACCGGCAAATTCCTCACCTCGGTATAGGGCGAGGACAGCTTTCCCCTCAATCATTTTCTGTTTTACATATTCGGGAGAACGCTTGGCGATGCCAGTACCACGTACCTTGGCGGCGTGGTTGATTGTCTCGAGCACTTCGTCCACATATTTCACGTGGGTTGCGTTGGCGACGACAATTTCGATGTCATTAATATCAATCATCTTTCAGTTTAAGAAAAAACCATAAATGAAACTATAATATGATAACTGTAAAGTTTTTTGGATTTTGGTCAGGAAAAGGGCGGCAGCGCGTGTGGGTGGCTGGATTATTCGCCCTCGCCCTCTTCGATTTCGATGGGAATGAAGCGGGCGAAAATCTGTCGGGCTTGTTGCCGCGTCACATCTTCGCGCAGCATGGCAAAAATGGTGTCGGCACCCGATATTGTGCCAAGTATCTCGGGCGTGTGGCTCATGTCGATGTCGTAGGCAAGTCCGCTGGCATATCCGTTTCGCGTCTTGATAATGGCGCAGTTGCCCGAGAAGTTGAGCGACACAAACCCTATTGAGTGGCTCACAGGCGCAGTCGATTGGCTTTGCATCAGAATGTTGTCTTGCAAATTGTTGCCATCGGGAATGATATACATGTAGTTGCCCATGTCGGTAGCGACCTTTGTGGTTTTCAATATCTTCAAATCGCGCGACAGGGTGGCTTGTGTCACTACATGGCCACGTGCAGCCAGCAACCTTGCGAGCTCGTCTTGGCTGCCGATACAATTTTTCTTTATTAACTCCACGATGAGTTGCAATCTTGTGCGTTTGTTCTTCATATCCTAAATTGCCAATTTGTAGAAAAGTGCATCAAAACACCTCACAAGATTTAATCGACAGTGTGATGTTTTGACACAATTTTCTATTCGCTTGCAAAATTAGTTACAAAATTGCAATTGACGGTGATATTTGCGACAAATATGTATTTTTATACGTTTTTTTAAGAATTATGTTATTCGGCGGTGTCTTCCAGCTCGTTGAATGCCTTTTGTATAAACAGTAGCTGATAGTCGAGCGAGTTGCTCCAATATTCGGCATTGTGTGCGCCGGGGCGTTCGATGTAGTCGTGCGGAATCTTTTTGTCGAGCATTGCCTTGTGCAAGTTGCGGTTGACTTGCAGGAAGAAGTCTTCGGTGCCGCAATCGATGAGGAGTTTCTGCCCCTCGTTTTTGATGCCGCTCTCCACCAGGTGCATCACGGTGTGTTGTTTCCACGTGTCGGGGTTGGAAGAATATTCGCCAAGTATGTCCTTGATGTTCCAACTGTCGGGAAATGGAGTGATGTCAACGCCGCCGCTCATGCTGCAACAGATGCCAAACACGTCGGGGTGGCGCATACCGAGCCACAGGCTGCCGTGTCCGCCCATGCTGTAGCCGCACACAGCCCTCATGCGTGGGTCGCGGATAGTGCGGTAGTTGTCGTCGATGTAGCCCACGAGTTCGGTGGCGACGTAGGTCTCGAATTGCGAGTTGCCGTCAGCCGCATCCCAGTACCAACTGTTTTGCCCGTCGGGGCAAACGAAGATGGCGCCGATTTCCGAAGCCAAGTAGTCGAGGTCGGGGCGAATGATTCCCCACGAGCCGTAGTTTCCGCCGTGTCCGTTGAGCAGGTAAATCACCGGATAAATCACGTCGGCCGATTCTTCGTCGAAGTATTGTGACGGCAACACCACGGTGTTTTTTATCATTCTTCCCATCTTGGGGCTGAGCACTTCGATGGTGTCGGCTTGGTTGGGCAGATAGCCGTCGTCTATTATAGCTTCGTTGTCTTGAGCCACAGAGCCGATTGCCGATGCCATGATGATGGCGGCAACCAGCAGGAGTCGTTTTATGTCATTAAGCATAATGGTGTGTTTTTTTGTTATGACAGGTGCAAAATTACGTCAATTTTTGATAATGTCGGCTATCACTCCAATGCTTTTTGCGTCTGGCACAACAAGAAGGAACTTAGATTTTATTTTTTCCTAAAAGGTTATTTTGATTTGGCGCAGTGGGGGCATATTCCTTTTACCATGTAGTTGATGGAGTGCATGGCAAAGCCTTCGGGCATCTCGATGGCGGGGATATGTATCTGCTTGAAACAGTAGGTGCGGTGGCAGCTTTCGCAATAGAAGTGTGTGTGCATGTCGTCGAGGGTGCATTGGTCTTCGCCGTCGCACATTTCATACCGCAGCACTCCGCTGCCGTCTTCGAGGGCGTGGACCACGTGGTTGGCGGCAAAGAGGGTGAGCACCCTGAAGATGCTTGAGCGATCCATTGTGCCGATTATTTCGTCGAGTTCGGAAAGCGACACGGGTCGAGCGGCGGCAATCAGGGCTTTAAGCACAATGATGCGGTTGGAGGTGGGCTTCACTCCGCGTTTCTCGAGCATTGGGCAGTCGCGGGTACATTCCATATTCAGTTAGCAATTAGTAGTTAGCAGTTAGCAGTCAACAATGTGCGGAAATTATAAACTAATAGCTACACATTGCCAATTGCTAACTGCTAACTGCTAATTGTATTGTGTGAGATTATGCTTCTTCTTCCTCGGTGTCGTCTTCCTTCATGTTGTGGAATACGTTTTGCACGTCGTCGTCGTCCTCGAATTTTTCGAGCAGCTTTTCGAGCGTTTCGCGTTGTTCGGGGGTGACTTCTTTCACATCGTTTGGAATGCGTACAAATTCCGAGCTGATGATTTCATAACCGTTGTCTTCCAAGTATTTCTGTATGGCAGAGTTGTCCTCGAATGCACCATAGAGGGTGATTCCTTCTTCGTCTTCGTCGAGTTCGTCAACGCCATAGTCGATGAGTTCGAGTTCGAGGTCTTCGAGCGACACACCGTCTTTCGGCTTGATGTGGAACACACACTTGTGGTCGAAGAGGAACGACAAGCTGCCCGAGGTGCCGAGGTTGCCGCCAAACTTGTTGAAGTAGCTGCGCACGTTGGCAACGGTGCGGGTGTTGTTGTCGGTTGCAGTTTCAACCAAGATGGCGATGCCGAATGGGCCGTACCCTTCGAATACGACTTCCTTGTAGTCGGAAGCGTCTTTGTCGGTGGCTTTCTTGATGGCGCGTTCAACGGTGTCCTTGGGCATGTTGGCAGCCTTGGCGTTTGCCATCAATGCACGCAAACGGGAGTTGGAAGCTGGGTCGGGACCGCCTGACTTCACTGCTATGGTGATTTCCTTACCAATCTTGGTGAATGTGCGAGACATGCTGCCCCAACGTTTTAGTTTTCTTGCTTTGCGATATTCAAACGCTCTTCCCATATACTTAAACTATATTGTATGTGATTTTATAATTAATTTTGATTCCTCTGAATGTGGTGTGCGCGCAACTTAGCGCAATTTGGCGTCGAGCTGCTTTTGCAGGTTGGCGATGATTTTGTTCATCGTGGCATCAATCTGCTTGTCTTGCAGCGTCTTTTCATCGTCTTGCAGCGTTATGCTGATGGCATACGACTTCTTGCCCTCTTCAAGGTTTTTGCCTTCGTAAACGTCGAAGAGTGTGACGTTGCGCAACAGCTTGCGCTCCGACTGGCGCACCACTTGCTCGACTTGTGCGAATGTGACGTTCTTGTCGATGAGCAGCGCAAGGTCGCGCTTCACGGGTTGTGTCTTTGGCAGGTCGGCAAATGTGACGCTCTTCTTCAATGTCATCTTTACGAGCGCATCCCAGTTGAACTGAGCGAAGAACACGTCTTGGTCGATGTCGAACTTCTTGCGCACGGCTGGTTTGATGATGCCCATCTCGCCGATAGCCTTGCCCGAGCGGTGCTTGAATGTGAGTGCCACCGAGAAGATTTCGCTCGATACCTGTTCGGCAGCAATCTCTTTCTCGGCAAGCCCGATGCGGGCAAATATGCCCTCTACAACAGCCTTGAGGTCATATACCGACAACTTGCGTTCTTTCTCGTTCCAGTTGGCATCGTGGTTGTAGCCGCTCATCCATATACCCATGCTCGTGTGTTCGGAGTAGGGGGCAAGCAGCTTTTCGCTGCCGTCGGCTGTGGGGTCGAACGAATATACGTTGCCAAACTCGTAGAAGCGCAGGTTTGCCGACTTGTGGTTGATGTTGTGGGCAATGCTTTCGAGACCGCCGAAGAGCAGCGTCTGGCGCAACAGGCTCAAGTCGTTGCTCAACGGGTTGAGCAGCTTGACGCTGTTGTCGATGGGGTAGGCGGCAGAGCCTTCATAGTAGGCAGCCGACGTGAGCGAGTTGTTGAGTATCTCGTTGAAGCCGGCAGCTGTGAGTTGCTCGGAAATGAGCGTCTGCAACTGTTGCTTAACGTCGATTTCGCCCTTGTAGGAAAGGCTGCTGTGGACGGTGTCGCCAAATTCGACATTGTTGTAGCCATACACGCGAAGCAGGTCTTCGACCACGTCGCACGGACGTTGCACGTCAACGCGGTAGGTGGGCACGAGCAATTGCAGCTCGGTGTCGCTTTCGGCAGTAATCTCTATTTCGAGGCTCTTGAGTATCTTCTTGATGGTGTCTTTGCCTATCGCCTTGCCTATCAGGTTGTCAACGTAGTCGTAGCTGAGCGTGACGGCAAATGGCGGGAACTCCTGGCTCTTGATGTCAACGATGTCGCCGCAAATCTCGCCGCCGGCAAGTTGCTTGATGAGCATGGCAGCAATTTTCAGGAACTTGACGGTGGTGTTGGGATCGATACCGCGCTCGAAGCGGAACGACGAGTCGGTGTTGAGCCCTTGGCGGCGGGCAGTCTTGCGCACCCAAGTGGGGTTGAAGTATGCCGATTCGAGGAACACATCGGTCGTCGAGCCGGTGACACCCGAGTCGAGGCCGCCAAACACGCCGCCGATGCACATGGGCTCTTCGGCATTGCATATCATCAGGTCGTGGTCGGTGAGGGTACGTTCCACCTCGTCGAGCGTGGTGAACTTGGTGCCCTCGGGCACAGTCCTCACTACAATCTTGTCGCCCTTCACCTTTGCGAGGTCGAAGCAGTGCAGCGGCTGGTTGAATGCAAGCAGCACGAAATTGGTGATGTCAACGACGTTGTTGATGGGGCGTTGACCCACGGCTGTCAAGTAGTCCTTGAGCCACTTGGGGCTTTCGCCTACCTTTATGTTGCGTATTGTCACGCCGCTGTATCGTGGGCAAGCCTCGGTGTTTTCGACCGTCACTGCTATTGCGCCGTCGGGGCGGTCGATGGCGAAGTTGTCGGCAGGCATCCTCAGGTTGGCATCCTTGCCTTGCAGGGCAAGCCAAGCCGACAGGTCGCGAGCCACGCCGTAGTGTGAGGCGGCGTCGATGCGGTTGGGCGTGAGGTCAACTTCGAGCACGTAGTCGTCGCTGATGTTGTAGTATTCACGGGCTGGAGTGCCGGGAACAGTGTCGGCAGGCAACACTATGATACCGTCGTGGGAGGTGCCGACTCCAATCTCGTCTTCGGCGCAAATCATGCCAAACGATTCAACACCGCGTATCTTTGATTTCTTGATTACAAATTCCTTGTCGCCGTCGTATAGCTTGGTGCCGAGTGTAGCCACAACGACGTGCTGGCCGGCGGCAACGTTTGGCGCGCCACACACGATTTGCGTCGGGTTGCCGTCGCCAAGGTTGACGGTCGTGACGTGCAGGTGGTCGCTGTCGGGGTGTGCCTCACACGTAAGCACTTCGCCTATCACCAAGCCTTGCAGTCCGCCTTTGATTGACTCGACTTTCTCGACCGAGCCGGTTTCGAGGCCGAGCGACGTGAGGGCATCGGCCATTTCTTGGGGAGTAAGATCTGTGTCGATATACTCTTTAAGCCAATTATATGAGATGTTCATATCGTGATTGTGAGATTTATAATCCGTGTCGATACGGCACAATGCAATACCGTAGCATCCCTATTCAGTGGGCTTACAATAAGCCCATTATAAAAAATGCGCACAAATTTAAAAAAAATCTATGGAATAACCACATAAAAGCCCATATTTGCGCACGGCTCTCGTGTTTAAGCCGTTGAATGGTGAGATTATGCTTCTTTGCGAGTTGTGTCGTGGAGTGCCTCTTCGAGGGTGGCATAATGGTTTGCCGTGTCGATTTTCTCACGTTTCAGCCTCGACTTGCGTTTGCGCAAGGTGTTGTCGCTGATGTCGAGTATTGCGCAAAGCCCGGGATTGTCGAGCCCGAGTTTTATCAGGCAGCAAAGGAATACGTCGTTCACGCTGAGCGCCGTGAACCGCTCGGCGAGCCTTGTGGCAAAGTTGTCGTGGCAATTGTCGATGGCTGCAATCAGCTGGGCTATTTCGTTGCTGTCGAGCGGTGATGGCTTTGCATGCTTCGCGGGATTGTTGGGGTGCTTCAGAATTTCGCGTATCTTCTTTACAGCCGCGTTGTTGTCGAGCATGTGTTGCCGCATTTCGTTAAGCCGTTGCCTTGCCGCTTCGAGCTCCCTGTTCTTGTCTTCGAGGTTGTGGGCGTATGCCATTGCCTCTTCGTGGGCTTTTAGCTGTTCTTGAATGATGGCATTCTCGCGCTGCTGCATTTTCCGCAGGCTGTCGTTGAACGTGTCGAGCTGCTTCTGCATTATGAGCCGGGCTTTGGTGCGGTGGTACCTGACGTAGGCGTATGTTGCCATAATCACTGCAATTGCCATTATTGCCGCCAATATGGCGAGAATGCCCTTTCGGCGGCTTTCGAGGCGCAGGCGGGCGTTTTCGTTTTCGGCGCGAGTGGTGTTGTATTGCTTGTTGAGTTTTGCTATTTTGTCGTTTTCAAGGTCGGCGAGCATTTGCAGGAGGCATTCGCTGCGCAGTTCGCAATACTCCAAGGCGGTTTTGTAGTTTCGCTGCTTTTTCATCAACATGCACATGCTCTCGTAGTAGATGCTGGTGGAGTACATCGAGCTGGTGTCTTTGCCTTGCTTGATGTAATACCGTGCCGAGTCGAGCTGGTTGGTGTGAATCAGTATTTTGCCCTTGAAGTTGAGGTTTGACAGCGAGTCCTGGCGGTTGAGGTATTTGTTGTAGGGCATGGCGCGGTTGATGTATTCAAGGGCGCGCTTGTAGTCTTCGAGGACGTAGAATGCCAGCGACTTGTGCCCATACAGCATGGCAAGCTCCTTGTGGGCGAGTGTGGCGGTTGCCAGCTCGATGGCTTCGTCTAATTTTTGCAATCCTTTTTTGTAATCGTTTTTGGCAAGGTAGTTGTAACCCAATTCGTTCAGGCGGTTTATTATGAGTGCGGTGTCGCCCAATTCTTTTGCAAACTTCAGCGACAATTCAAATTTTTCGGTCGAGCCGTCGGTGTCGTAGGTTTCCTGCAATATCCTGCCCCAGATGTAATAGACTTGGCACGACAGGCGAGTGTCGTGCAGCGGCATGGCTGTTTCGGCGGCTTTGTGGATATGCTCCAGCGCGGCACTGTTTTCGTCGAGTTCGCGGTAAACTTGTGCTGCCATTAGCAGCGAGCGGGCTTTCATCAGCGAGTCGCCGCTGGTGGTGTAATATTTGAGAGCCACTTTCACCAGCGAGTCGTTGTCGGCTTTTATGTAGTTGCGGTATTTTGCTTGCGAGTATAGCAGGGCGAAATAGTGGTCTTTGGGGCAGTCGGTTTTGTCGAGGCTGTCGAGGATTTTAAGTGCGATGTCGGGCTTTGCGGTCATGTATTGCTCGGCAAGGCGCAGTTGTGCCATAGTCGTCTCGGTGTCGTCGTCGCTGCGCGAGCAGGCAGCTGTTGTTATAAGTATGGCTGCGATTATGGCTGCTATGAGTGTTTTCATATTTTTTTGATGTTTCCGCGGGTCGTGCTTGTGCTCCACCAGCGGCGGTTAAGTAAAGTTTATCGGTTACGTTGTCCTCCCTGATGCTTCAAACAATTTTGGTGGACAACGACGCATTGATTCCTACAAATTTATTTGATTAGGTTGGTAAATGCAAATGTTTGTAAATGTTTTTGCGCGATGGGCTACGTTTTTTTTTCTTTCGCGCAAGAATGGCAATGAAGTTTCGTTGAACCTCTTTGAGGTCCCAGGCTGGGTGGGGTGATGGGTGTCCGCAGGTTCCTTGCCCACTACGTTGGGCTGCGTCACCAGTTAGTGCATAATTGGACGGTTCAGCCGCCCTTTAAATGCAAAGAGGCGTGACTGTTGGCAAAAGATAAAATTCGGGTATTTTGGGGGTATAAAATAGCCTTGTACACAAAATTTTTTGTGTGTGACGGTGTTATATTGCTTGTATATAGTGGGTTAGACACTTTGAGGGCGTTGCCAAATGTACACAAAAAAATGGGTGAAATATTTCGGTTTGACAGATTAATATCGTAATTTTGTTGGAAACAAATTGCAATTTAATATGAAACAGAAATTATTTATTCTCATATTATTGCTCTTTTCAGTATCATATTTGTGTGCCGAGCAGATGATACTGAGAAATATTAAATATGACGGTCGTGAAGATTACCGTGAGGAGACTTGCGTGGTTGCCGAAGCGCGTAGGGGCGAAAATGCGGCTTCGGTTGAGCGGTATGTCGGCGAAGTGCCCATAGCGATTGCCAAGGGTGAAACGAATTTGTCGCAAGGGGTGAAAATCGATTCCATAATTGCCCCGGTGAAGAAGTATAGAGCCGATATCAAGGACTACCTTGTGAAAACATTCAAGAAAATGTGTCTAAAATATTGGCGGAGTGCCGAGTGGTGATTTTGATCCTGTTCAATGCATTGTATGCCAATGTGATATGCCGTTGTTGCGCATAGGACGCACGAGCCGTGCGTTACTACGAGTCTTTGGACATCAATATTATGTTTTTCACGACGTTGTCGGTGGCTGTGATTAGCTGCCGATGGGCTTCGTCGTGGGATAGTTCCTTCTCGATGGGGTGGCATCGGGAGTGGTGGAAAATCATGCCCGTGAGCGGCGATGCGGCGGCTTGGAGTGCCGACTCTGCTCCACGGTCGGGGGAGCTGATTAGCGGGCGGAACAGCAGGTTGGCGAGAGGATCAAACCATCGGTGCATTGTTATCATGCCCGAGTTGACAATGCCCGGGTCGGCGCAATTCACGCGCAGTCGCCCCCGCAGCGTGTCGGCAAGGTGCATGGCATAGTGCGTCAGGGCAAGTTTGCTGCGTCCGTAGGTGCCAAGTTGAGAGAAGTCGCTCTTGGTGGGGTGCAGCAGGTTGGCAGTGAGGCGGTGCAGTCGGCGTGTGACCGATGTCGTGAACACGATGCAACCGCCGTCGGCTATCGCAGGCAGCAGCAGTTGGGTGAGCAGCACGGTACCAAAGTAGTTGACTGCCATAGTTTGCTCAAAGCCGTCGTAGCTGGTGCCGTAGTGGCGGCACATCGTTCCGGCATTGTTGATGAGGGTGGCGATGGATGCAGTGCCGACGATGCGCCGGGCGAAGTCGTCTATCGAACGGCTGTCGTCGAGCTGCAACGCTTCAATCCTCACTTCGGCACCCTTGGCAGCCAGTTGCCGCAAGTCGCTGGCAAGCCGCTCGCCACGCACCATGTCGCGACAAGTGGCAATCACGCTCAGCCCCTCAGCCACCAGCCGTCGGCAAATGGCTTGCCCGATAGCCCCCGTCGCTCCCGTCACTATGTAATACCCTCTCCCCTCCATTGGCTGTTGCGGTTACAGTGTTTCGACAATGTGTGATTCGTTGTTAAAGAACATTACATAATATATTGGTATATAGGTCACTCCGTCCTTGATGAACACTTTCTGCTCGTTGGAAAGGACGTATGCTCGCTTTATGTTGTATTCTTCTGTGGCGAGGAAACGGTCTAATGCGCTGTGCACTGTGTAGTCCTTGCCCGATTTTACTTCGATGGGTATGTTTGAAAGATTGTCGGCATCGTCAATTAAGAAGTCAACTTCGCCGTTCTTCTTGTTGTCGTAATAATACAAGTTGAAGCCGTGTGCGCGGAG
This sequence comes from uncultured Bacteroidales bacterium, assembly GCA_949285735.1. GTDB lineage: Bacteria > Bacteroidota > Bacteroidia > Bacteroidales > Muribaculaceae > Avimuribaculum. Next base: position 62,293 of record CASEAQ010000005.1, on the reverse strand, counting down.
TTCTTGTGCAACGACTGTCTCATACACCGAACCGAGGTTGATGCTGTTTATGTCGGTCATTACGGCTTTTATGTTGTTTCGGTAGAATATGCCCGAGAGTATCCCCACGTCGTTTAAGTATAGTTTCAGCAAGTTTTTCCCACTGTTTTCTATCAATGGGTAGGATGGTTTGCTTATAGCTTTGACTTCGAGGGCGACACCTGCCGAAATCAGATATTCAAATTCGTCGATATAATCGTCCGACCGCTTCCAAGTCTTGTTTTCAATATCCTTTATTACGAACCGCTTCTTCTTGTTTTCGAGGTTTGACGGTATCATCTCAAATATGCGCCTGACTTTGAGCCGCCTGCCATATTCAGCCTCATACTTCGATGCATCGATGGCATAGAGGTCGTGTATTTCATTTTGAATGCTGCGGAACTCGGCAATATTCCTGTTTTTCAAATATTTGTCAACTGCGTCGGGCAATCCGCCGACGAGCAGATATTTTTTGAACAGGTCGAGCATCTTGGAGTGCAGGGCATTGGGCAGGGCTTCGTTGCGGTTGAAACTGTCGCGCATTGCGCCGATGGCAGTTTCGCCCACTCCGTGTGCTATTATAAACTCCTCAAAATCCATCGGGTACATGCGTTCGATGCTCAAGCTTCCGACAGGCACCGACTGGGCGTTCTTTAGGGCTACTCCAAGTTGTGAGCCACTTGCGATGTATGTAAACCTGTTGTCTCTCATCAGGAATTTCACGAGAGTCAACAGATGGTCGTATGCTTGAATTTCGTCGATGAATACAAGTGTCGAAACCTTGTCTTTCATTTTGTCGCCGGCAACGATGCTCAATGCCAAGTAGAAATCGGCAACCGTTTTGGCTTCGGCAAAAATGCGGTCGCCGAGCTTGTCTTCTTCCATGTTTATTTCGATGTAGTTTGGAAACATTCGTTCGCCAACCTGTCGGATAATATACGATTTTCCCACTTGTCGGGCGCCAGTTACGACCAGCAAGCGGTTGGAGTTGGAAGATAGATATTCCTCAATTCGCTTTGAAATTTTCCTGTATAGCATAAACGGTTGATTTGTTGGGGCAAAGATAGTGTTTTTTTGATTGTGAGGTGCGTTTTCCATAGAAAAACGGGTGCAAAAAGGTGCGTTTTCCGTTGCGACTGGGCTGGGATTAGGGAGAGAGGCGGTCGAGGAGGCGGTGCTTCAGGGTGAGGCGGAGGCGGTGGGGGAGGAGGGCGACGGCGACGATGGCGAGACGGTTGACAATGCCGTTGATGTATTGGCGGCGGCGACGGAAGAGGCGCGAGAGCGCACCGCGGACGAAACGCCGTGGAGTGGCGAGCGCGCCAAGGCGCACACCGAGCCGTTGCAGCCGCGGTGGTAGTCCGAACAGGTCGGTGGCTATGCCACCCGGGCAGGCAGTCATGACGGTGATGCCGTCGTCGGCAAGCTCGACGCTGAGCGAGCGCGAAAACACGCGTATGTAGGCTTTGGTTGCACTATACATGGCTATGCCAGGCATAGGCATCCAGCACGACATCGACGACATATTGAGTATGTAGCCACGGCACCGACGTCGCTTCATGTCGGCGGCAAAAGTGCGGCACAGGTGTGTTACAGCCCTCATGTGCAGGTCGATGAATAGGTCGATGCGCTCGGGCGAGGTATCGGCGACGGAGCGGAACGAGAATATCCCGGCATTGTTTATCAGCACCTCGACTTCGTAGCCACGTGAGTGGCACAAGGCGAGCAGTTGCGTGTCGGCACCGGGCTGCGAGAGGTCGATGAAGTGGGTGGGGAATAGCCCCGACGGGTTGAGTTGCGACAACTCGGCTGCCGTTGCTGCCAACTCCTGCTCCTGGTTGCTCACGAGCAGCACGTTGCGACCCCGCATGGCGAGTTGCCGTGCAAACTCCCTGCCGATGCCCGACGAGGCACCGGTGACGAGCGACATCGGCAGGCTGGGTGTGTCAACGTTGTTGCCCATTGCGACGCTCTATTTTCTCGATTTCGCGCAGCAGACATGGTGGCAGGTCGGAACGGTGCTGGTGGCACGACATTTCGAGCGTGTACATGCGGGCTATGCAATAGTTGGTGTGGGTGCAGCTGCAACGTTGCTCGCCGGCAGCCATGCGGTTGACGAAATCGGGCTGGTTGAGCAGTGCGCGAGCCATCTGCACGGCTTCAAAGCCGCTGTCGAGCACGTGGTCGATCCCCTCGCGCGACACGCAGCCGCCCACGTATATCAGCGGCAACGTCACCTCGCGGCGCACTTGCAGCGCATCGTCGAGAAAGTAGAGGTCGCTGTATGGCTCGTCTTTAATCATCATCTTGCCAAACAGGCGCACCCCATACTTCAGCCACCAGCAGCGCATGTAGTGGGTCATGGCGCGGATTGGCATTTCGCCGCGCATGACATACATCGGGGCTTTGCTCACGAACCCGCCGCTCAGCACCAGTGCGTCGGCACCAAGCTGCTGCAGCTCGCGTGCAATCGTGATGCCCTCGTCGAGCCCGTTGCCCCCTTTGAAGCCGTCGCGCATATTGGTCTTTACCACCACAGCCACCTGCCCGTCGGCAGCCTTCATCACCTGCTCCATGCACAGGCGCATGAAGTTCATGCGCTGGTCGAGCGTGCCGCCCCAGCGGTCGTGGCGGTGGTTGGTGTAGGGCGATAAGAACTGGCTGATGAGGTAGCCGTGCCCGGCATGGATTTCGACACAGTCGAAGCCCGCATCAATCGACAACTTTACCGCCGAGCCATAGTCGCTGGCAACTTGCCTAATCTCGTCGTCGCTCATGCCGTGGACGAAGGTGGGCGAGTAGAGGTTGAAGCCGCCCGAAGCCGAGATGGGCGTGCGCCCAGCCGTGGAACGGTGTGACATATTGCCACAATGCCCGAGCTGGATTGCGGCTTTTGCACCCTCGCGGTGCAGCGCGTCGGTGAACTGGTGCAGTTCGCCTACGATTTCGGGGCGCATCCACAGTTGGTTGTCAAACGACAGCCCGCTGCGGTTGACCGACGCATAGGCTATCGTAGTCATTCCCACTCCGCCGCGCGCCACCGACAGGTGGTAGTCGGCAAGCATCTTCGAGGGTCGGTGGTCGAAGCACATATTCTCGAAAGCCGCCGAGCGGATGGTGCGGTTGCGCAGCGTCAGCCGTCCGATGTGTGCCGGCGTGAAAAGTTTTGATTCTGTTGCTGCCATAGAGGTATCAGTATATATATGGTATTATACGATGCAATTTCAGCCGATTGAACTCGTCGCCAAACTCCTGCCGGTAACGCTTGTAAATCTGTTCGGCACGTGGCGCAAGGTTGGCAAACGTCCACAGGGCAAACACCGCTCCCGCCCACGACCACGTGAGAATGGCAAATCCCGTCCATTCGAGCAGTTCGCCGAAGTAGTTGGCGCTCGACACGTAGTTGAACATTCCCCCACGCGGCAGGTAGTGGCGAGTGTCGCCGGGGCGGCGCAGGTTGCGTATTATGCTGTCGCTGTCGAGGTTGATGACCATGCCCACGAAAAAAATCACCGTGCCGGCAATGAATTGCGGGGTGAATATCCAATCGATGCCGTAGCGGTCGGCTGGCGACAGGTAAAAGAGCCAGCCACCCTGCATCACGGCATTGAGCACGTTAAACAGTACGCCCATTGCTATAATAGCCAAGGGCATTCGGTTGCGCCCCTTGATGAAAAACGGGAAGATGAACGACCGCTGGAAGTAGTGCAGCTGGAACATGGCAAAGATGGCAAGCGGCACAGCCTCGAACCGCCGTGGGCTGGCAAGCCACAGGGCGCACATGGCGATTAACACTGGAGCTTCCATCAACACCCACCCCAGGCGATTGCCCACCGATGGACCCCAGCGGCGGTTATACATCATGCCGTAGCCGGCGTTAACAAAGTGCAGCGCGACATACACAATCGCCGCCATCACCGCCATCGCCACAAGAAACCCGTTGAAAACATCAATATCGTGCAACATCTCGACAAAAAACTGGTTTTGAAAAAGCAAACTTACGCAAAATATGCGAAAAAATAATGGTAAAAATGCGAAAATGAGTGGTGTGTTGCGATATGCGTTTTGCCTTGTTGAGATCTCGCCATCGTTTGTTTATTGCATAGTCCTGCTATTTATGTGGTGCAGGGGTTGTGTAGCTCTTGCAGCTTGTGTAGATTTGTGATGATTTAAATTGATTATTATGGAAGAGAAGATTATAGACCCGCGGCAGCCGAATGCTGAGCGGAGTGCCGAAGCCAAGCGCACGGCGCAATTGGTGTTTAGGCTGAACCACACTATGCCTAACACCGATGAATATATGGCGGTGCTTAGGGAACTGTTCCCCGACAATCTCGGGGAAGGGAGCATGGTGTTTGCGCCGCTGACGCTGATGCTGTCGAATGAGGTGAAGATAGGCAAGCGAGTGGTGGTGATGAATGGCTGCCTGATGATGTCGGCAGGAGGAATCACTATCGACGATGATGCCCTGATTGCCGCCAATGTGCAGTTGATAAGCAACAACCACGACCCTTACGACCGTCATTTGCTGGTGTGCAAGCCTGTACACATCGGCAAGGGGGCTTGGATTGGGGCTGGCAGCACGATATTGCCAGGAGTGACAGTCGGCGACTATGCCATAGTGGGGGCTGGCAGCATCGTCACCAAGGACGTGCCACCCTATGCCGTGGCAGTAGGGTCGCCAGCAAAGGTAATCAAGTATTTGGATAAGGAAAAGTTTAAGGAACTGTTTTGAACTTTTTTCATAAAAATTCAAAAGCAGTTCCTTAATGGTTAGTAGATACAAGTTTGCATGAATTTGGTTGCAGTGATGCAAATATATTGCAAAAACAGCTGCTCGCTATCAGTTGAACATGTATGTTACGGTTATAAGGAAGGAGCGGTCTTTGGGGTTGAGGTTGAGTGCTTCCCATGCGTAGCCGCCACTTTTGGTGGGGCTCATCATGCTGTAATTTAAGCCTAAAGCTACTTGGACGTGATCGTACTCGATGCCGATGTTTCCGCCCAAGCCCCAATCGAACCTCTTATAGGCATTGTCGGCAAACACGTTTCCTATTATTTCGTAGTCTCCAGCCTTCGACTTGCCGAAAAGTCCGACGGCGAAATAAGGTCCAATATCGACAAACATACTCGTTTTATCCGTCAGGTTCAACTTGTAACCTATGTGCAAGGGCAATTCGAGGTAATAGGTTTTCCATGATTCGTCGAGAGTACCTATGACGTTGCCCGATTCGTCGGTTTCGTCAATATCATCTTTCCAGCCGCGCAATGTGAACTTCAGTTGTGCGTCGAAATATCCGTGACTTGGAGCATTGCGGAAGGCGAGGCTGGTTTTTGCACCCAAGGTAAATCCTGTTAAGTTATTCACGCCTTTTGGGTGCGACAGCACAATTCCGCCCAATACGCCGTAATCCACTTTTTGGGCATTTGCATAGGTCACCATCGAGAGCAGAACCATAAATGCGACTCCGATTTTATACAGATACATTTTCATGATTATTGATTTTGTTTTGATTGTGATATTGTATAAAACGGTGTGGCGGTGGAATATATTGCCTGTGACGGACAGCGTCGGCATATATATGCGTGAGAAAATGTGAAAAATCAGAAGAATCAGTTTAACGGCTCCTGTTGCCCATTCCGCAATGTCAATCAAACAAGTTTGTTGCCATTGTACTCACCTTTCACTAACTTTTGATAAGATAGGATGCGGTTCGACAATGTCAATCAAACAAGTTTGTTGCCATTGTACTCACCTTTCACTATCTTTGTTCTTGGAAATTTACGATATGGCAAACGATATAAGCAAGACCCTATTCATTACCGACCTCGATGGCACGTTGCTCAATAGCAATTGTGAGGTGTCGGAGCAAACTCAGCGCATCATCAACAATCTTATCGCAACCCGCGGGCTTAACTTTGCAATAGCCACGGCACGCTCCCCTGCTACGGCTATGCCGTTGCTCAGCGGTATCAATATGCATTTGCCGTCGGTGGTGCTGGCTGGTGCCGCACTGTGGAACGAGGCGACCGAAACCTACACCCATACGTGGCCCATACGCGAAGAGGTGATTAGCAAGATTTGCGAGATTTACGAGCGTCACGGTGCACACCCGTTCATTTACAGGCAGTCGGGGGCGCAATTGCTTGCCCACCACATCGATAACATAACGCCTCGTGAAGCCGATTTCATGAAAAGCCGCACTGGAACTCACTACAAAGACTTCATTCTCAACGACCGCCCCTATGAGCCGTCGCCGTGCCCTGCGCTGATAATATTCTCCACCGACCGCTATCCAGTGATGGAGGAGATATACCACGATATTCTCGCGCACGGCATCGATTGCCACCCTATTTGCTATTGCGACATATATGCCCCGGGGTATGGCTTCTTGGAGATTTACGGTTCGCAAGTGTCTAAAGCGGAAGCCATCGAGACGCTTGCCCATGAATGCGGTTTTGAGCAGATAGTGGCGTTTGGCGACAACGTCAACGACTTGGAGATGATGGAGATGGCTGATTACAGCGTCGCGCCCTCCAATGCGTTGCCTATGGTGAAGCGCGTTGCAAGCGAGGTGGTGGGCTGCAACGACGACGACAGCATTGCATGGTGGCTTGCCCACAACATAATGCAATAATGTGTGGGAAAAAACGTTTTCCTAATTAAGAATTAGGAATTAGGAATTAGGAATTAGGAATTAGGAATGAGGAATTTTTCCTAAGTGGGAGAATCTTTGTTTTTAATTAGGAATTATGGATTAAAAATAAAGTGGGCTCAACCGCAGTAGTCCTCTTTGCTACTGAAGTAAGCCCAATTCCTAATTTCACATTCCTAATTCCTAATTATCATTAAGTTATGTCTTCGTTACGGAATATATATGATACACGGCGAATATGGAAGGTGATCTTCATCGTTACGGCTCTTGTGATGGTGGGGATATTCTTGCATATATCCAACGGACTTGTGCGCGACCTTGCGGCGCAGGAACGCGAAAGAATGCAGATATGGGCTAACGCCACTAAGGAGCTTGCCACCATGTCGGATGGCGTGGCGGGCACCGATGTTGACTTCCTCTTCAGCATCATCGAGGGTAACCATAACATTCCGGTGCTGCTTGTCGATGCCGACGGCACCATATTGCTGCACCGCAACTTCAACCTGCCCGAGCCAATCGACTCTCTGTCGCCCTACATCATATCGCCGGGCAACCTTGCCTTCCTCGAAGCAAAGTTGAAGAAGCTGGAGGGGTCGAACAACCACATCACGATACAAATCGACGATGCCACTACGCAGGAGTTATATTACGAAGACTCGACTGTGCTCAAACGGCTGGCATATTATCCTTATATACAATTGGCTGTGTTGCTGATATTTGTCGTGATAGTGTATTTCGCTCTCATCAGCATCAAGAAAGCCGAACAAAACAAGGTGTGGGTGGGATTGTCGAAAGAGACTGCCCACCAGCTTGGCACACCTATTTCGTCGCTTATGGCTTGGGTGCAGATGCTCGAAGCGTCGGGCGTTGACAAGGAGATAATAACCGACATGGACACCGATGTACATCGTCTGTCGGTGATTGCCGACCGCTTCTCAAAGATAGGCTCGCGCCCCGAAATGGAACTGAACTTCATCAACGAGGCTGTGGCTGAGAGCCTGAAGTATATGCAATCGCGCATCTCGGCGAGGGTTAAGCTCACGGTGTTGCCGGCTGCCGAGGATTGCGGGGTGAATATGTGCCTGCCACTGTTTGAGTGGGTGATGGAAAACCTCACAAAGAATGCCGTCGATGCCATGCAAGGCGAGGGCAGCCTGTCGGTGTCGATTGATACCGCATCGTCGGGAAAGATGGTGTACATTGACGTAGCCGACAGTGGTAAAGGCATATCGCGCAAAAACTTCAAGACTGTTTTCACCCCAGGTTACACCACCAAGAAGCGAGGATGGGGGCTTGGGCTTACGCTGGTGAAGCGCATCATTGAGGAGTATCACGGAGGCCGCATATATGTGAAGGATTCGGAAGTGGGCGTCGGCACCACGTTCCGCATAGAATTGCAAAAAGTGAAGTGATTATGCACATCGCGAAGTCGGCTGTTGCAGCCCTGTTGCCATGCTTGGCGTGTGTGGTATATGCCCAAGTTGGCGAAAAGAATATCCCTGCAAATGCAGGCAACGTGGTGGTGACAATCGACAGCGTTGCCACCGACCGAGCCTATCTGATGGTCACGGTGATGCGCGACAATTTCACCCCGTTCGATTATGAGATGCGTCCGTCGCACCGCGGCAGCATGACAGTGGAGATGCGCACGCCGCCAGGTGACATGCCATTCAGCGTGATGGCATACGAGGATATCAACCTCAATCGCCGCCTCGACCTCAACGAAGACCTTGTGCCGGTGGAGAAGAGCGCGGTGGTGCATTGCCGCGGCGGGGAGGCCAAAGTCACACTCACGCTTGTCCACTATGATTTGTTGCTCGACAAGATGGAGCAGCCAGCCGATACGGCGTCGGTTGTCAAATCTCCTAAATAACGAGGCGGCGCATAAAAAAATCACAATAAAAATAGCTGAAACGTCTGTTTGACTTTGGCAGTATATCGTTTTTGACTAATTTTGAAATGCGGAAAATGATTTAGACGGGAATTTGATGCAGTAAAGTCTTGACAGTCGCGTGGTTGTTAAGATTTTGTATAATTTGGTTTTGTAAGTAAGGGCTGAATGGTTCTTTGTCGGTGTTTTGGCGTTTGGCAGCGGCAATTGGTTTTTTGGGGGCGCAAGATGCGTTGCTCTTGCCCGGGCGATACCCCTGCTGCCTATTGCAATTCAAATCATTGAACAAAAAAATCGCAACAGTTTCTTATTTTTTCGTATTTTTGCGACTTAATTTGTGTCATGACTTCTTTTAAGAAAATTCAAGATAGTGTTTCAGACGACCTCAAACGGCTGAACGCGGTTATTGGCGATACGCTCAAAAGCCAGAGCGTGCTGATGCAGCAGGTTGTTGACAACTTCCTTGCAACCAAGGGGAAGCAGTTACGCCCGATTTTGGTTATACTGAGCGGCAGACTCTTTAGCGGCGGTGCCGCTGTGGACGATGATGTGATATATGCAGGTGCGGCAATTGAATTGCTGCACAATGCCTCGCTCATTCACGACGACGTAATCGACGAGTCGCAGCAGCGTCGTGGACGTCCGTCAATCAACCGCATTTGGGACAACCATATAGCCGTGCTTGTGGGCGACTTCTTCGTGAGTGGTGCGTTGTATTGCGCCGAGAAGACACGCCAATTCAAGATTATATCGGTGATGGCGCACTTGGGGCGCGAATTGTCGCTTGGCGAGATTGAGCAAATCGACAATGCCCGCAACCATAGCATCGACGAGGAAACCTACATATCGATTATCCGCCGCAAGACAGCTTCACTCTTCAGCAGTTGCGTGCAAGTGGGAGGTTATGCCTCGGGAGTGGGCGACGAGCAGCTTGCCGGTCTGCGACGTTATGCCGAGATGCTTGGCTTGTGTTTCCAGATAAAAGACGACATATTCGACTATTTCGACAGCCCCGACGTGGGTAAGCCCACTGCAGGCAACGACCTGCGCGAGGGGAAAATGACACTCCCGCTGATATACGCCTTGTCGCGCACCGACCTGCCGCAGCACGAGCAAATGCTCGCCCTGAGCCGCAAGTCGATGTTGGAAGCCGACGACATTGCCACGCTCATACGGTTTGCCAAGGACGCTGGCGGCATTGAGTATGCCTACGGAGTGATGGAGCGAATCCGCACCGAGGCAATAGGGCTGCTCTCGTGCTACGGCGACAATGAGGCTGTCGAGCAATTCAAGTCGATTTTCGATTACATCATAGCGCGCAGCAAGTAAAGCAGTGGAGAGAGGGAGATGCTGAAACCTTGCATGGAATTTGGGCGCATCGAGGCTGGCTGTGACGAGGCTGGCAGGGGGTGCTTGGCGGGACCCGTAGTGGCAGCCGCTGTGGTTCTGCCTCCCGATTTCAGCAACGAATTGCTCAACGACTCGAAGCAGCTCACCGAGCGGCAGCGCGACCGCTTGCGCGCGGTTATCGAGGATGAGGCTGCGGCTTGGGCAGTGGCTTTCGTGTCGCCCGAAGAGATTGACCGCGTGAACATATTGCAGGCATCAATCCTTGCCATGCACCGAGCAGTGGAGCAACTCGGTGTGCGCCCCGAGATGTTGCTGGTCGATGGCAACCGCTTCAATCCCTATCCTGGCATACCGCACAAGTGCATCGTGAAAGGCGATGCCACATATATGTCGATAGCCGCAGCATCGGTACTTGCTAAGACCCACCGCGACGAGTATATGTGCCGCTTGTCGGCTGAATATCCTGCCTACAACTGGGCGAGCAACAAGGGGTATCCCACCCGAGACCACAGGGCAGCTATTGCCGCAAATGGCACCACGCCCCACCACCGCCTGTCGTTCCGCCTGCTCGACCCGCTAATGTCGTTGTTCTGAAGCCGTTTATGCTTCCTGCCAAAGTAATGTGGTGGCGAACCGGGCGCCACGAAAAACACTCAATGTGATTGAAAGGAAACCTTTAAGGGCGATGGTGTTCCGCGTAGCCCGAAAATAAAACGGTTTGCCTGAAATTTAAGTCAGGCTTTCTATTGCTTGGCGGAAAAATGGGCATAAATATTTGAAAATCGTTGAATATTAACGAGAAAGTTTGTATCTTTGCGCCGATTTAACTCTACTATTTTGGAAAAATTTGGAGAATTTGACCTTTTTCTAAAGGCTATGCCCGTTGGTACGCAAGAGTTTAGGTATCATTTGGGGGAAGATTTTTTCAGAAATATGGAAAGTGCCGATGTGTCGGCTGGCGATGTCGATGTCGCATTGTCGGTAAAGCACATCGGAGGCGTATATGAGTTGTCTTTCGCGCTCAAAGGAGTGATAGGAATCCCTTGCGACCGTTGCCTCGATGAAATGGAGCATGAGGTTGACACCACCTATGTTATGAGTGTGAAGTATGGCGAAGAATATTACGAGGGCGATGACCAAATCGTGATTCCAGAGTCGGAAGGTGCATTCAACGTGGCACGAGTGATTTATGACACGGTGATGCTCACCATTCCCATCATGCATGTGCATGAGTCAGGGAAGTGCAACGAGGAGATGCGTCGCCTGCTTGAGCAGCACACAGCCGCAGGAGACGTCGATGATGAGGAGGATGAACCGTCGTCGTGCGACCCGCGGTGGGATGCTCTGAGAAGGCTAAAAGACAATAATTAATAATATAATAATTACATAAAAAGAGATGGCACATCCTAAACGAAAACAATCAAAGACACGCACAGCCAAGAGAAGGACTCATGACAAGGCTGTTGCCCCGACAATCGCCCTTTGCCCCAATTGCGGTGCTTGGCACATATACCACACTGTATGCCCAGAATGCGGCTACTATCGTGGCAAGATAGCTATCGAGAAAGAAGCAGCGCAGTAAAAGGAAGAGAGACATAACGCGTTTAGAACGCAAACCACGATTACTATATGCCTTGTGTGAAAAGGTCTTCGATGCCTTGTACCAGGGAATATAGTAGTCATTGTTTCCGTATAACACATAACGCCTGAAAAGACTTTACAATCAAAAATTATGATTAACGCTAACATAACAGGCATTGCGTCTTACACGCCCGACTATGTGCTTACCAACGACGAGCTTTCGACAATGGTGGACACCAGCGACGAATGGATTACCACTCGTGTCGGAATCAAGGAAAGGCGCATCTTGAAGGAACCGAATGCTGGTTCGTCGTATATGGGTGTACGTGCCCTCAACAAGTTGCTTGAAGAGACCGGTACGAAAGCCGATGAAATAGAACTGATAATATGCGCTACGTCCAATCCAGATTACCGTTTCCCTTCAACGGCATCGGTAATCGCCTACCAATGCGGTGCAACAAATGCCTATGCCTATGACATTCAGGCAGCATGCGCCGGATTTGTGGTCTCGATGCAGTCGGCTTCGGCATACATCAAGAGTGGGCTTTACAAAAAGGTGGTTGTGATTGCTGCCGAGAAGATGTCGAGCATGACAAATTACAAGGACCGCACCACTTGCCCTCTGTTTGGCGACGCTGCCGTGGCAGTGCTTGTTGAACCCACCGAGGAGAACGTCGGCGTTATCGACGGTGTGTTCCACGTCAATGGCGAGGGGCTTCCCCACTTGGTGATGAAGTATGGCGGGTCGGTCAATCCAGCAAGCGTCGAAAACTTGCAAGATGGCGGCCACTACCTCTACCAGGAGGGTCGTGCAGTTTACAAGCACGCAGTCACCGATATGTATGAGTCGAGTCTTGACATAATGGCTCGCAACGGGCTGACGGTTGACACAATCGACTGGTTCATTCCGCACCAAGCTAATTTGCGCATTATCGAAGCTGTAGGTTCGCGATTGGGAATAAATCCCGATAAAGTGTTGGTCAATATTCAGCATTACGGTAACACCAGTGCGGCTTCTATTCCGCTTTGTATCGATGAATATAAAGGTCGCCTCAAGAAGGGAGACAAGATTGTCCTCACGGCATTCGGCGCAGGTTTCACCTGGGGCGCAATGTACCTGATTTGGGGAATGTAATCGGCCTCGACGATAGTTATACCTCATAATCCCACATGACTGCCTCGGCGCATCACAACACCACAGGCGGCTGTGGGATTTTGTTTTTACAAATGAAAGGTGGCAAGCCACAAGGGACAAGGCTAATTTTTTAAAACTTCATTCTATGCAACATAAAGCAGGATTTGTGAATATCGTGGGGAATCCCAACGTGGGGAAATCGACGCTTACCAACCGGCTGGTGGGCGAGCGCATCTCTATAATAACGTCGAAGGCGCAGACGACGCGCCACCGCATAATGGGCATTGTCAACACCGACGACTACCAGATTGTGTTTTCCGACACTCCGGGGGTGCTGAAGCCCAAGTACAAGTTGCAGGAAAGCATGCTTGAGTTTTCGGAGGAGGCGTTGGTCGATGCCGACGTGCTGCTGTATGTGACCGATGTCGTGGAGTCGATTAACAAGAACCAGAATTTCCTCGACAAGGTGGCGAGAATGAAAATCCCCATTTTGCTGGTGATTAACAAAATCGACCTGCTCAAGGGGAACGACGACCTTGTGGCAATCATCGACAAGTGGCGCGAGGTGTTGCCCACTGCCGAGGTGTTCCCGATGTCGGCGAAGGAGAATTTCAACGTTGACAACCTCATGAAGCGCATCGTCGAGCTGTTGCCCGACTCACCCCCATACTTCGGCAAGGACGACCTCACCGACCGCCCGGCGCGCTTCTTCGTGACCGAGATAATTCGCGAGAAGCTGCTGCTCGACTACGACAAGGAGGTGCCGTATGCCTCTGAGGTGATGGTGGAGGTGTTCGACGAGAAACCCGATTCGATACACATCATGGCGGTCATATACGTCGAGCGCGACAGCCAGAAGGCCATTATTATAGGACATGGCGGACAGAAATTGAAGCACGTGGGGATTGAGGCGAGGAAAGACATCGAGACTTTCTTCAAGAAACACGTTTACTTGGAGCTTTATGTGAAGGTGGAAAAGGACTGGCGCAACAAGGAGAACAAGTTGCGTTCGTTTGGCTACATCGAGTAATTACAATTTAAAAGAAACGCAGAGTTAGGATTATAAGAAAGAATTATGGGTAAACTGATAGCAATAGTAGGACGGCCCAACGTGGGCAAATCGACATTGTTCAACCGCTTGACGGGTGCCCGTGCGGCTATCGTTGACGATACGTCGGGCACGACACGCGACCGCCAGTATGGCAAGGTGGAGTGGAACGGCATGGAGATGTCAATCGTCGATACAGGCGGCTGGGTTGTGAACTCTGAAGATATTTTTGAAGAAGAAATCAACAAGCAGGTGGCTGTCGCCATCGAAGAGGCCGATGTGATACTCTTCGTGGTTGACATAAAGAACGGCGTGACCGACCTCGACGACCATGTGGCTGCCATATTGAGGCGGTCGAAGAAGCCTATCATCGTGGTTGCCAACAAAGCCGACGATTTGACATACTTTGGCGAGGCTGTGTTCTATGCCTTCGGCTTGGGCGACCCGGTTGCCGTGTCGGCAATCAACGGCTCGGGCACTGGCGACTTGCTCGACCGCATAGTCGAACTTATGCCCAAGGACACGGCTGAGGAAGCCCCGACCGACCATTTGCCCAAATTTGCTATCGTCGGTCGCCCAAATTCGGGCAAATCGTCGATTGTGAATGCCTTCATCGGCGAGGAGCGCAACATCGTTACCGATATTGCCGGCACCACGCGCGACAGCATCTACACCCGATACAACAAGTTTGGCTTCGACTTCTACCTTGTCGATACGGCAGGTATCCGCAAGAAAGCCAAGGTGAACGAGGATATTGAATACTACTCGGTGATACGCAGCATTCGAGCAATCGAGAACAGCGACGTGTGCATTCTCATGATTGATGCCACCCGTGGCATCGAGGGGCAGGACGCCAACATATTCTCGCTCATACAGAAAAACCGCAAGGGGCTCGTGGTGTGTGTCAACAAGTGGGATTTGGTCGAAAACAAGAGCACGGCAGCCATCAAGACGTTTGAGAATGCCATACGCAACCGTTTTGCTCCGTTCACCGACTTTCCCATCATATTTGGCTCGGCTCTCACCAAGCAGCGCATATTGAAGGTGCTGGAGAGTGCCGTAGAGGTTTACAACAACCGCAACAGGACTGTTCCGACATCGGAACTCAACAACGTTATGCACGAAGCAATCGAGGCATATCCACCGCCAGCCAACAAGGGGAAATATGTGAAGATAAAGTATGTGACCATGCTCAAGGAGGCGACGATACCTTCGTTCCTTTTCTTCTGCAACCTGCCGCAGTGGGTGAAAGAACCATACAAGCGTTACCTCGAAAACAAGATACGAGAGCATTGGAACTTCAGTGGCACGCCCATCAACGTGTTCATGCGCGAGAAGTAACCGCAGGGGGGATAGGCTTGTGACGTGGAATGTTAATAATCATTGACATTAATTCAAACAAATAAAGTTTGTCGTTACAATATTGTTATGTATCTTTGTAACGCTGAAGTAAAAGGAATTTTTTCATAATAACAAAAAGAGAAAGATATATACTTGAATTTTGGTTATGAGGGGGGTGTGCATTTGTGAAAATGTGCACTTCTTTTTTAGGATGTAAATTCATCCAAGGATATCAGCTGATGGCTTCGCCGAATAGTAGGTGGGGCCATTTTTTCTTTTTTTGGACTGGAGTGCCTCGTTTGTTCCAGCCAAGTTTAGCCGCTCCTGGTGGAATTTTTGATTGAGCTTGGCGAAATTTAATTCATGCAGTGTGATGCAAATTTCAATTTTTCATGCAGATTGCATAACTTTGCAGATATGATAAATTGCACCAAGATGGATATAAAAGATAAGATGCGGCAAATCCTTGAGGCAGAAAGCAAGGCAGTCAGGGATATACCTGTTACCGACCAGTATGAAAAAGCTGTCAACCTCATTGTGGAGCAAGTCCACAAGAAGGGAGGTAAATTAGTGACTTCGGGAATGGGAAAGGCTGGGCAGATAGCCATGAACATTGCCACAACGTTTTGTTCGACAGGTATTCCTGCCGTGTGCCTGCATCCGAGCGAGGCTCAGCATGGCGACTTGGGCATCTTGCAACCCGACGACGTGATGTTGCTGCTCTCAAATTCGGGCAAGACCAACGAGATTGTTGACCTCGTGTCGCTGGCGCGTAACCTTTATCCGCAATTGAAGTTTATAGTCATTACGGGCAACGAAGACAGCCCCTTGGCTCGGGCAGCCGACATCTGCCTCTACACGGGCGGCGCACCCGAGGTGTGTCCGCTTGGGCTGACACCCACCACGTCAACCACAATGATGACTGTGATTGGCGACGTGCTTGTTGTCAGCACGATGCTTGCCACTGGGTTCACACGCGAGCAATATGCCCTGCGCCACCACGGTGGCTATCTTGGGCAAAAGAGCCGCAGAGAAGACTGCAAGTAATCCCCATATATTTATATCAACGACCCGTATGAGAAAGACCATAGCAATAGGAGAGTCGATACTCGACACCGTGTTCCTCGACGATGAGCCCGTGAGGAGTTTCGTGGGCGGGCGCATTGCCAATGCCGCTGCATCGGCGGGCATGGCAGGCATTCCGGTAGAGATGGTGAGCGAGTGTTGCAACGACCATATAGGCGACATTGTGACGGACTTCCTGCAATGGCACAATGTGGGCACGGCATCGGTTGACCGTTTTACTGAAGGGAGTACCGCCGCATCGATGATTTTTTTTTCCAGCAGCGGCGAGAAGAAGCTAATCAATTTCTTTAATTATCCCGAGGATCGCTTCAATGTTGTGTGGCCGCGCATCGACGAGGACGACGTGATACTTTTCGGGTCGTTCTATTCAATCGACACCGCCATGCGCGAGCGTTTCTTCGAACTGGTGAAGTATGCTCGCGAGCGCAAGGCGATACTCATATACCTGCTTGGTTGCCAACATGGTATAGGCTGTCGCATAACCAAGGTGATGCCGGGCATACTCGAAAACTTGGAGATTGCCGACATCGTGATTGCCACTCACGCCGACATTGCCGACATTTTCCCGGGCGAGACTCCCGACCAGGCATTCAAGAACCACATCGAGTTTTATTGTGGCAATTTCGTCTGCATCGACGATAAGACATCGGGAATGACCGTGTATCACCGCAATGGAACGCGAAGCACTTTCGGCGGTGGCAACAAGGCGTTTGCCACCAATCCGCTCGGGTGGCAGTCGGGTTTGGTTGGAGGTATAGTGTATGCCCTGTTTGCCGGTGGCATCATGCACGACGAGGTGAACGAAGTGGACGATGCCACGATGGCGAGCATCATGGCGACGGCAACCGAGTTTGCCGAAAATGCCGCTGCCGACCCGTCGAGCAATTGTATCGACGAGGCGTTTGCCGCCGGCAAGGTCGCCCGGTTGGAGAGTGGAACAGAGGAGGAAATTCAACAATAAATCAATCGTTTATAATACGCGCATGAAACTTTTAACCCTTGACGTGCTGTTGCCCAAAGTGTATAATGAGGCTGCTCCCAAGAAGTCGCCCGACGACGGCGATTGTGTCGAACTCAATGCCTTGCTGCTCGATGAGAGAGTGGCTCGGGTAGTCGGTTTGCTGAAGGCTGGCGACATGGTTGCGGCGGCTGCCATAGTTGACGATATGGCGGAAGAGATGCACATGCAGAGTTGCGGCTTGCGCCTTGCATGGACGCAGCTCGTGAGAATGTGGATGCTGTCGGAGAGGGGAGAGTATGCCGACGTGGTTGCCGAGGGTATCGATACGTTGCGCACGCTTGTCAACACCGACGACCGCAGCAGTATAGAATACCTTTCGATGGTGGCTTCAGCGATTTACCTGCTCGCCCTCGCCCATTACTCGATGGGTGAGAACCGTAAAGCCGAAAGGGAACTCGACAAGGCGCAGAAGCTATATGAGCGGCTCGCCAAGAAGGACGGGGAGCGTTTCACCCCCGCGCTGATGATGGCAGTCGAGGCATCGACCGAGGTGTATAAGTCGAAACTGAAGAAGATGAACGTGCTTGCCCATTACCAAGTGGCAACCGAGCTGTATCAAGGCAAGGTGTCGGCAGGAGTGACCGAAGCCATAGGAAGCCTTGTTGACAGCATCACCGCCGAGGGGGATATACACTTGAAGATGGGTAACTACCGCGATGCGGTGAAGTTCTACACCAAGGCGTTGCGCTACCAGAAACGCGTGAGCGCGTCGATGGGGCACAAGGAGTTGCGCATATCCATCAATTTGGGGCAGGCGTTGTTGCATCTTGCCAACCGCCGCGCCGCCGGTGAGCAATTGCTGCGTTCGGTGTTGCCGCTTGCCGAGAGGATGGATGCTGTTGCCGAAGCCGAAGAGATAAAGACGCTTCTTGCCGATCAGGAAAAAAGCACGTTCGATATAATGTCGCTTTGGAAGAAATTGTTTTGAACGATAAAACTACACACAGATATATGTCAACAAAATTGAAAACCAAAGACGGAAGCAAATTGCCGTCGGTCAATCTTCAAGATGCCAGGTTTGCCGTTGTGGCTGCCGAGTGGAACAGTCATATAACCGATGCGTTGCTCGACGGGGCACTCAAGAAATTCTGCGAGGCAGGCGTGGCTGCCGACATGATAGACGTATTCAGGGTGCCTGGCACGGTCGAGTTGACTTATGCCGCCGCCCAGCTCATTAAATTGGGAGGTTATGTGGGGATAGTCGTGCTCGGCTGCGTTATTCGTGGCGACACGGCACATTTCGACTACGTGTGCAGCAGTGTCACCTCGGGCATAACCCGCTTGAATGCCGCCGCCAAGACGCCTGTCATCTTTGGCGTGCTTACCACCGACAACGAGCAGCAGGCACTTGACCGTGCTGGCGGTTGCCTTGGCAACAAAGGGGAGGAGGCAGCCGAATGCGCAATAAAAATGTATGACTTTACGCTAAAAAGCATAAAAAAAACCTCTGAAAGATTTTCAAGTTACGAAAAAAATAGCTAACTTTGCACCGCAATTTGGCAATGGGTGGTTTCCAGAGCGGCCAAATGGGGCAGACTGTAAATCTGCTGGTTTTCACCTTCGGTGGTTCGAATCCATCACCACCCACACAATAAAGGGCTATGTCACAACATTGTGATGTAGCCCTTTCCTTTTCCTCCTTACATCCTTCGGCTCATCCGAGCAAATTCTGCTGGGTATTGTGGCAGTAGCAGAGCCGCGGCACGCCACGGCTCTATTGCTAATAATGATATATCCCACGGAAAAATAAAATTGAGGGCGGCGAAGCCGTCCAACTTTGTGCTAACTGAGGGTGACGCAGCCCTTTATGGCAAGGAACCCTCAGAACGAACCCACCCACGCAGCTGGGCCTCGAAGAGGTCCAACGTGTCGCTTGGGTAGTGCTAAGCAATGTGGTGGATATGTGCGTTTTCCCTTTTACACAAGAATAGCTATGGAGTTCCGTTGGACCTCTTCGAGGCCCTGGACTTGGTGGTGATAGTTATCCGACGGTTCCTTGCCCACTGCGTGGGGCTGCGTCACCATCGGTTAAGGCATAGTTGGACGGCTTCGCCGCCCCGGGCTGCCGTATTCCGTAGCATATAGTCATCATGTTTTAAATAAAAGAACCGTGACACAGTCACGAGCTGCGTACTGTTATGTGTTTCGCTGTGGCGTTGACTTGGCAAACTGTTTGGGCAATACGCCAAATTGCTTTTGGAAACTTTTGGTGAAGTAGGATTGGCTGTGGAATCCCACAAGAATGCAAATTTCGTTGATGCGGTATTCTCCGTTTTGCAACAATTCGGCTGCCTTTTTCAATCTCACCACACGTATGAAGTCGCCCGGAGTCAAGCCTGAAATCTCTTTGAGCTTGCGGTGCAGGCTTGTTCGGCTCATGTTCATCTCGCTTGCCAGTTCATCTACGTTGAAATTTTCAACATCAAGATTGGCAAGAATTATGTCGGTCAGTTTGTTAAGGAATTTCTCGTCAGTCTTGTTGCGCGCCATCGTCACCGAGTCGATAAACGGATTCTGTGCAAAGTTTTTCCGCAATTTGTTGTGATTTTCGATGAGGTTCTCTATTTGGGCTTCGAGCATTTCCATTGCAAACGGTTTCTCGATGTAGGCGGCAGCCCCGTTTTTCAGGGCTGTGATTTTGCTATCCATGTTGGTGCGGGCTGTGAGCAATATTACTGGGATATGACACATTTGCAAGCTCGACGTGATGCTGTTGCACAAGTCGATGCCGTCCATTATAGGCATAATTATGTCCGACACTACTACATCGATTTTTTCTGTTTCGAGTATTTTCAGCGCCTCGGCGCCATTTGATGCTGTGTGGACGATGTAGTTGCGCGATAGCGTGTCGGCTATGAACTTGAGCAGCTCCTCGTTGTCCTCGGCGATAAGCACCGAGCAACGTCCTTGTGCTGCGGCTTTGTCGGCCTTTGCTTCGCTTTCTTGCGGGTTGTCTTTCTCTGCCAGTTTATCTTCTTCGGAGGTAGCTGTTTCTTGTTCAGGCAACGGCAGCGTTGCTGCATCGGCATTTTCTTGAATTGCTTGTGTTCCCATCGGTATTTGTACCACAAACGAAGTGTCGGGAGCCTCGCTGTCAACAAATATGCGTCCATTGTGCAGCTGCACAAGCGACTGAGCCAAAGCAAGCCCAAGCCCCGACCCCGAACGTTGCGGATTGTGGTTCAGGCCCACTTGGAAGAATGCCTCAAATATCTTTTGGCGGTATTCTTGTGGAATGGGATTGCCGTCGTTGCTTACGCGTATCTCGAAATATTTGAACTTGTCGTTCTTGCTCAATGAGATGTTGACATAAGACTTGGCATATTTGATGGTGTTTGTGAACAAGTTGCTGCACACCTTGGTTATGGCTTCCTTGTCGATAACTGCAGAGATGTGGATTTCGGGTAACGACAGATTGATGGTTAAGCCGTTTTGCTCCATCGTCGGTTTGAAGCGAACGAGAGTTTCGCTGATAAGCGAGTTTATGTCAACCTCCTCCATGTGTAGTTTTCGAATGTTCGACTCGGTTTTGCGGAAGTCGAGCAACTGGTTGATGAGGTCATACAGGCGGTCGGTGTTACGCTTTATGATTTGCAGGTAGTCTTTGGTTTTATGCGCGTCGGAGTTTCCGTTCAGTACTGCATCAAGGGGTATTTTGATGAGTGTCAGAGGGGTGCGTATCTCATGAGCGATGTTTGTGAAAAAGTCAATTTTTGCGTTATATATTTCTTTTTGTTTCTCTTGCTCTTGCTTTTCCATCTGTTTTATTTGTTTCTGCTTTGATTTTGTGCGGTATGTGCGGAATGCGATATAGCACACACATAGGCACAACACGATATACAGCGACTTTGCAATCCCAGTTTTCCACCATGGTGGCATGATGTTTATCTCCAAGAGTGTTTCGGGGTTGCTGTCGGGGTGCTTGTTATTGTTGGTTTTTACTTTGAACTGGTATTTGCCTGGGCTTATGTTGCTATACGACACTTGATGGTTGTCGGTATATATCCAGTCCTTGTCGATACCTTCGAGTTTGTAGGCAAAGCGGTTGGTCTCGGTTGCCGCATAGTCGAGTAGTGAGAACTTGATACTGAACGACGACTCGTTATATTTTAGGTTGGCAGTCTTTGAGTAGGGGATTGCCTCGGTGAGCGGAGCATCGTCGTCACCTATTTCGACATCCTGGTTGTATATTTTAAACTCGGTCAACGTCACTTGCTGTTTCTTGTTGCCATTGCTCAAGTCGTGAGGGAAGAATGCAATCATTCCGTTAATGTTGCCGAAGTATAGCATCCCGTCGTCGGTCGAGATGCCCGAGTTGTAGTTGAATTGCTTGCTTGGCAACCCATTCGACGTGTTATAGTTGCGTATTGTGCGTGTGGCTGGGTCGTAGTTTGCCAATCCGTTGTTGGTGCTTATCCACAACCGTTGCTCCTTGTCTTCGAGTATCTTGTGTACCACATTGCTGGGCAGCCCGTCGGCAGTGGTTATTTGGTTGAATGTCTCGGTCTTGCTGTCGTAGAGGCACAATCCGCCATCTTCCGAGCCAAACCACAACCTGTTGGCATGGTCAAGGAAAATCGTCGTGATGCGGTTGTAGCATATCGATGTCGAGTCGGCAGGGTTGTAGCTAAACTGCTTTATCGCTTTTGTGACGGGATTATACCTGATTGCGCCAATGTTGTATGTGGCAAACCACAAGTGCCCCTCGACGTCTTCCTGTATGTCGCTTATGTAGAATGTGCCTATTTTGTCACATTTCCTGAAGTTGTCGTGCCGAGGGTCATATTGTAAGGCTCCTGTGGAAGTGCCAATCCAAGTGCGCCCCGAGTTGTCGGTGTATATCGAGAAGATATCGTTGTTGTCGAGCGAGCCGGGCAATGGGCTTTGCTCGTAGTGCCTCACCTTGCGTGTTTCCAGGTCCATCACGTCGATGCCCTTGTGGTAGTATCCAATCCACAGGTCATTACCGTCGAGCGAGAGGCACTGTATATTGTAGTATGCCAATGACGATTGTCCTTTGCCATACGGAATGCGTTCAAATTGCTTGGTGTGGGGGTCGAAGCGGTTGAGGCCTGCATCTTCGGTGGCAACCCATATGAAGCCTTGGTTGTCGCGGCACATTTCCCTCACCCGGAGTCCGCTTATGGAATGTGGATTTTCGGTGGGGTAATATTTCCTGAAGGTGGAACTGTGTTTCGACATATAATCGATGCCGCCAAAGTAGCTCCCCACCCATATACCCTTGTCGCGGTCTTGCATGATGGCATATACGGCATTGTTGGAGAGCGAAAACATATCATTGGGGCTGTGCACGAGGTTTGCCACAATCTCGATACCGTTGTAGATGAATATGCCGTTTTCGGTGCCAATCCACACATTGTCGTTGACGGTTGCCATGTCGTGAACCAGCGGATTCTCGGCTGTCTCTTTTGTGCCGATGTTTTCGAGGTTCACGCTTTGGGCGTCGGCAGTGTATTTGTCAATCACCAATACGCCGTTTGAAGATGTTCCGGCAACCAACTTGTTGCGGAAGCTAATCATGCTTGTGATGCGGTTCGTTGTGTATTTGTAGAAAGAGGAATAGATCTTGTCTTGGTACTTCACAATGCCATATTTAGGAATGCTTATGTACAGGCAGTCGTTGTCGAGATATATCCCCGATGGAACCATATCCGAGAATTTCTTCAAATCGTTTTTTGCCGATTTCAGGACTTTTTCGGTTTTGGAGTACACATACAAATCTATCCCCGACAAAATCCACACGTCGTCGCCGTTGAAGCACATATTCACCACGTTGCTCACCAATGGCATGTTCTCGGGAGTTTGTACATCGAGAAAAGTGAATTTGTCGGCTTTTTGGGTCATAGACATATACACCTTTGTCGGTTCCTATCCACAGCATCTCATCCTCGTCTTGCGAGATGCAGTTGATGGTGCTGTTTCCAAGCCCCGACATCGTGTCGCCGCGAGTGTAAATCTTGAAAGAGTATCCGTCGAAGCGGTTCAACCCGTTTTTCGTTCCAAACCACATGAACCCTTTTGAGTCTTGCAATATGCAGTTGACAGAGTTTTGCGACAGCCCGTCTTCAATATCGATGTGGCTGAAGTAATAGGCTTTGTTGGCATTAATATGTAGCGAAAGCAACAGTGTGCACAGCAATAGCAGTGTACAATTTATGATTTTG
Source organism: uncultured Bacteroidales bacterium (assembly GCA_949285735.1). Lineage (GTDB taxonomy): Bacteria > Bacteroidota > Bacteroidia > Bacteroidales > Muribaculaceae > Avimuribaculum. Next base: position 38,981 of record CASEAQ010000005.1, on the reverse strand, counting down.
TTAGTTCTGCGATTCATCAACTTGTCGTTAGGCATTATGTTATAGGTAATATATTTTGGTCGTAGCCTTGTTTTAGTCAAAAGAAAATGTTTTGATTTTTGTCCGTTGGTTTGGAATGGAACAATTGACAATTAGGTTAAGGAGGGCGACACCTTTTCCATACAAAATTCAAACAGTTTCTAAAGATAATGCGCAAATTAGTTTTGGAGGTTGGGAACTCCTTGCCATCTCATGCGCGCTTATTTTATGTAAAGATAATAAATACTACTCATTCTGCCCTGCATCAATGCCAGTTTGGAAGAATCGAGCAATTTTTTGACAGAAACAAAGTAATGGATTGAGGCTACGGTATGCGCGGAATAAGGGAATTGCCGTGCATGGTGCATTGGAGATGGTAGCGGTTGAAAATACTGTGCGTTAACCATATAAATTGCATCTGACAAGGAACACTATGTGCCAAACGGCTATGCTTAACAGCATAAAAATACAAAATAGAATTAATTTTGACGGTTATTGTGGCAGGAAACAGCATTTCTTGTGTGAGAATGCTGGTTTTTGCCAATTGTTCCATAACACCAACGGGTGATAAAAAAGGTAAAATTGAGTTATTCTTTGGAAAAATTTTTAAAGCTGAATGGACGGTGGCATAATAATTTTGCAACGTGACGAAAAAGCATAAACCTAAAAAGAAAACAGAAATATGAATGCAAAAAGACACTGTTTAGCCACTGGCTTGCTGGTTGCGGCATTGTGTGGGTCGGCACAGGAGTTGTCGATAACATCGGGCGATGTCGTGCTAAATGTTAACAAGTCGAGTGAGGGTACATTTTATATCTCCTATTCGGCGTATGGCGAAGAACTCAATGGCGGCAGCGACCAAAATCCGGCATTGTTTATCGATACCAACAAGGACTTCTATTGCAACTACACCTCGTGTGAAAAGGTGGGCGACAACATACGCGCCGTGGCAATGGTCGATGCCACGCCATCGACGGTGAAATTTGAAGTGACCGACCTGTACCAGCCAAAGGGGAACGGGGAGTTTGAACTTGACCGCAGCATACGCGTGACGGAACTTGGTGCCAATCCTTATACCGAGGGCTTTTACAGCTCGTTTGGCATACAGAGTGCCAACACAACCGAAATCACCGATAACGAGTATTTCATTCCCACGGTGTGGTATCGTGGCAACTTCGAGGACGCTGGCAACTTGCCGGCAGGTTTGCCCATCGAGACCGACGATGAATTCTTTTATCGCGAAGACCGTGTGACGATGTCCGTGGTGATGACAAGGCGCAAAGCCGACGGGTTGACAATAACCCTTATCAACAAAGACACGAAGTGCGAGACCACGATGAACGACCACCAGAATGTGACTGTCGATGCCGGTTACCAGTTTGGCGGAATCGGTGTGGTGAAGCGTCGCAACGACTGCGTGACCACCGTTGTCACATATCCCGGCAATGACACTCGTGCCGGCGGCATGGGCGAACGCCGCCATCCGATAGAGGCAGGTTTCGACCGCCATAATTATGAAGTATATTACAAAATCGGCAAGACCGACAATTACGCATCGGCTGTCGAGGATTCTTGGTTGTTGGCTTTCAACCTTTATAATCCGCAGGTTTATACCGAAGACTTGAATGCAGCCTACGAGGGTTTAATTGAGACTGTCAACAAGTATTATCTTGCACCACCTTCGCAGGTGAAAGCCCCTGGATTCCCGTGGAGCGTGAATCTGCGCGACTTCTCGTGCATCAACAACACTTATGAGCTTGGCTTCGTGGGGTCTCAGCCAATTGCCGGCTACGCCTTGTTCAGGGCTGGATTTGAAAAGGGCAATGAAGATTGGCAACGTGCAGGCGACAAGGTGCTTACCTTCTGGGCTACCAAGTCGCTCAGCGATTTGGGATTGCCAAAGTCGCGTTATGCAGCGTTGGTTGGTACTTGGGACGACTGGGCATATACCTCGATTAGGCAAGGTTGCAACGGTATGGCAGGTGTATTGCAGGCTTGGGCTTTTGCCAAGCGCAACGGCATTGAGCGTCCGTCGTGGCTCGAAGCGTGCAAGAAGTTTGGCAACTGGCTTGTTGAAAACCAAAATGCCGACGGTAGCTATTATCTTGAATACCAACCGTTCCAAACGGTCAATGGTCGTCACCCGGCAGGAAATACCAACAAATACACCACCACTTGCTGCTTGCGCTACCTGATAGAACTGTATATCGCCACCGGCGATGAGCGTTACAAGGAGACTGTGGAACGTGCTGCCGAGTTTTGCTATGAAAATGTTCACAAGCCCTATTATTATGTGGCTTGCGTAATCGACAACCCGCAGACCATCGACAGCGAGTCGGGGCAACAGGCTTTGAACGGGTTCCTTGCCATGTATGACTTCACTGGCGACAGCAAGTGGCTCGAAGCCGCCGAGCAGGCTGCCATTTACACGGCATCGTGGACATTCATGTATGACGTGCCGGTCGAAACCGACCAGACTGCCGAGACCGACTGGCCTCGCGACCGCAGCATCATCGGGCAGCATATCATTGCCATCGGGCATTCGGCTGCCGACTTGGGTTTTGCATGGTCGTCGTTTGTTTACTATCGCTTGTACCTCATCACTGGGAAAGAGGAATACTTGCATATAGCCCGCATCTCGGCACACAACAGCAAGCAGTCGATGAATCTGCGCCAAGAGCTTTATCCCGGCGAGGCTGAGGGCTTGCAGCAAGAGGCATTCACCGTGCGCACCAGTGCCAATCCGCGCCGCACGGGGTCGGTGATGGAAGCATTGACATGGAACTTTGCCGCACACCTCGACCCGATGATACGCTTTAAAGATGCCTTTGGAACATACGACCTCGAAGAGGTGGAAAAGATGCCCAAGGATGAAGTGATGGAAATGAACGAGCGGTATGCACGTTACCAGTCGTCGGATTACGGGCAAGCGTCGGCAATCGAAGAGATAATCTCAGACAGCCATATCAACTTCGACGGACGTACCTTGACGGCAAGCGACATTGCCCTCAGTCAAGTGGATATTTTAGATATGACAGGGAAGAACGTGTTCAGTGTGAAAACGTCGCCGGCACCCACAGTGCATTGCGTAATCGACGACAGTGTGGCGACGGGGCTGTATGTAATGAAACTGACGAGCGAAGACGGCTCGGTGAAGGCAGGGAAAGTAATCGTGAAATAAAACCTATATAAACTAACAACCTAAAAATTTTACGTGATATGAAAAAGTTTTATTTGTTGACAATGTGTGCACTCTTAGGCGCGCAGGTGTCATTTGCCCAGGATTGGACTCCGGGCGAGGGAGATGGACTGACAGGCTCATATTGGAAGGGAGCAACCAATTTCGACCAGGAAGAGTCGGAAATCTATTGGAGCAAGCGTCCGCAAGGCACGGTTGCCACGTGGCAATTCGACCGTGTTGACCCCACCATCGATTTTGAATGGGGCAATGGTAATCCTTTTGACGATACAGAGGAAGATTTCCCGTTCTGCATAGAGTGGAATGGTTATGTGCTTGCTCCTGTTGATAGCTATTACACATTCGACTTCACTCATTGGGATAATGGTTTCTATTTTGCCATTTACGACTTGGATAACCTTGAAACGCCCATTGCTACCAACGAGTTCTGGAGCACCGACTTCAAGTGGGATGACCCAAGCTGGACTGCCGAGTGCGAACTTGAAGGCGGAAAATTCTACAAGATAGTTGTCCGCTACTATGAAGACGACTTCGGCGCACACGCCCGCATGGCTTGGTTTATCGACGAGACTTCGGTTTCAATCGAGACTGTTCCGCAATCGCAATTATACACCAAGTTGCCGGGCAGCGCGATAGGCGAAATCGATGCAACAGCAACTGTTGTGGGTAGCACCAATGGTGCAATCAACGTGTATAACCTCGATGGTGAAGAGGTTGCCATCTACAACTTGACCGGGCAAGCCGAGTATAGCAATGCTGGCGTGACAGGCGACCTCAGTGTTGAATTGCCGAGTGGAGTTTACATTGTGAAAGTCGGCAGCAAGACTCATAAAATCATAGTAAGATAAACACACACTTTTACCCTAAACCCTAAAATCGGTTTATATGGAACAGATTATTCATATTATCCACAAGACGTGCAAGTGGCAACTGTCGTTGCTTGCCATCTTGTTGTCGTCGCTATCGGCTTTCGCCCAAGGAGCTTCGGTGAGAGGTATGGTATATGACGAGGAAGGAAACCCCATGGTGGGTGTCAACGTGATAGAAAAGGGAACAACCAACGGTGTCATGACCGACGTTGACGGCAAGTTCCACTTGATATTGAAGAAAGCAAATTCTACTCTCGACATCTCGTTCGTAGGTTATGAAACGCAATCTATCAACGTTAAGAATGGCGACAACATACAAATCGACATGGTGACCAATGCCACTGTGCTCGACGAGGTGGTTGCCATCGGTTATGCAACAGCCAAGAAAGCCACTGTGGCATCGGCAGTGAGTTCGATTAACTCCGAAGACTTGTCGCGCACTGCTTCGACCTCGGTCGCCAATGCCTTGGTCGGCAAGGTGTCAGGTCTTACGTTCCGCCAAAAGTCGGGTATTCCCGGTCAGGCAGCCACGATACAAGTGCGTGGTATGGGCGAGCCGTTGTATGTTATCGACGGTATCATGAAAGATGCCGATGCGTTCAACACGCTCGACGTTAACGACATTGCCAACATTTCTATCCTGAAGGACGGTGCCGCCGCCATCTATGGTGTGAAGGCTGCCAACGGTGTTGTGCTTGTTACTACAAAGACTGGTAAGCGCAACAGCAAAACACAGGTCAACCTCAATGCCAATGTGGGTTGGCAGGGCTGGACTGAATATCCCGAACTGTTGAATGCTTATCAATGGAAATATGCCAATTACATGAAAGCCGTCAACTCGGGCAACCTTGTGGGTGCCGATGCCATAGCCGCAGCCCAGCAAGATTTGCAATACTGGAAGCAGGGGTACTACACACCTGGCGTGTATATGAACCCTGAAACTGGCGAGGACTATCGCGGATTTAACTGGAAGGACGAGTTTGTAAGCAACCATGCTCCGCAATACTATGTCAATGCCAATATCCAGGGTGGTTCGGAGCGTTCCGACTACTACATCTCAATTGGCCATGTGAGCCAAGATGCCGTGTTTGATGAATATACATACCGCCGTACTAATTTGCAGGCCAATTTTAACATCGACGTTACCGATAATCTGAAGTTCGGTTTATCGGTTTTGGGTAAAGTGCAACGTAATCAGAATCCGGCATTGCCAGGCACCGATGACTATTTCCAGATTCGCCAGTCGATTTACAACTTGATTCCTACGCAGCGTCCGTATGCCAATGATAATCCCGATTATCTGAACTATATACACCCGACGCACGACTCTGCCCACAATATGGCTGCATATACCATCGACAATGCGGGCAAGACCACAAAGGACATCCGTACCATACAGACAACTGCTAATCTCGACTGGAAAACACCGTTGAAGGGATTGACTGCAAAGGCTGCGCTGTCGTATTTCTACTATGACTACAACGAGGAGAACAACGAAAAGTCGTGGAACGAATATACCTACGACCCTGTGACCGATACCTATAATCTTGCCTACACCAAGTCGGACACTTACCTTGGCAAGAATCGTGAATATCACGAAGAGATGACAGGACAGTTCACATTGAACTACGACAATATTTTTGCGCAAGACCACCACGTGACTGCCGTTGCCGGTTTTGAGTTCTACAAGGAAAACCGCCGCGGAACCAACACATGGCAATCACCTGTCGAGAACCAGTTTGTTCCTATCATTAGCACCAACGACAACAATCAGGTGTCGGAAATTGCACGTTCATATTCGACTGCAAGTTTCATATTCCGTGCAGGCTATGCCTACAAGGAAAAGTATATCGTTGACTTTGCCGGTCGTTATGATGCTTCATGGCGTTTCCCGAGCAACCAGCGTTGGGGATTCTTCCCTTCGGTATCGGCTGCATGGCGCATCAGCGAGGAAGATTTCTTCAAGGAAGGCGGCATTTCAACATGGATGAGTTCGTTGAAACTTCGCGGTTCTTATGGTGAAATGGGTGATGATATGTCGGTCAACTACAATGGATCTTATCCCGACTTTGCTTATATGCCGGGGTACACCTATAACCAAGGTGGCGCAATCATCACTGGTAATCCGTTCACTGGCGCTTCTGACTCTTATATCACAGGCACAAAATATAATGGCATTCCTCAAACCAATTTGAGCTGGATGACCTCGTCGATTGCCAATGTGGGTATCGACCTTGGATTCCTTAAGGAACGCTTGCGCTTCGAGTTTGACTTGTTCCGCCGCAAGCGCGACGGCATTCCCGCCACTCCCGACGATATCATGTTCCCGCAGGAAAGCGGTATCTCGGTGTTGAGCCAGAACCTTAATTCCGACGAAGTGCGCGGTTTCGATGCTACGATAACATGGAACGACCGTGTACGCGACTTTGAATACTCGGTGGGTGTGAACCTCACGCTTGCACGTCAGCGGCAGGGCAAAGTTTATGGTGAAAAGTTCTTCAACGCATGGGATCAATACCGCTGGGCAACAAGCGACCGTTGGTCGAACGTGAGAAACGGTGCCGTGTGGATGTATGAGACAATAGGCGTGTTCAAGACACAGGAAGAAATCGACAACTATCCTGTTGATATTGATGGAGCCAACAACACCACTCTCGTTCCCGGTGACTTGATATTCAAGGACGTGAACAACGACGGTGTGATTAATGAATATGACGAACGCCCACTTGGGTATGCTGCCACCGACTATGACTGGGATGCATCCAACGCCAACAAGCAACCGTTGATGACTATGGGTATTAATCTTGGCTTCAACTGGAAGGGAATCGATTTTGCAGCCGACTTTGCTTGCGGTTTCATGAACACATACGTCGGCGACTGGCATACCAAGACCGGTGTATCATCCGACCAAACGGGTTACGTGTTCAATTCGCTTAACGTATGGCACCATGAAGATCCATGGGATCCTACATCGCCATGGGTTGAGGGAGACTTCCCTGCACTTCGTGATTATATTCCGTCGCAACGCTGGTGGAATGACTTTTATGCCAAGAAAGTCAACTATCTGCGTTTGAGGAACCTCGTGGTTGGTTACACGCTTCCGCGTCAATGGACACAAAAGGTGTCAATTCAAAAAGTGAGATTCTATTTTGAAGGTTCCAACTTGTTCTGCATCGATAGTTTGCATGAATATGGTTTCGACCCTGAAATATCGGCTGTTACCGGTTTTGACTATCCGCAACACAGGACTTGCCTGTTTGGTATAAACGTCACATATTAATAAAAATACGCAATGAAAAGGAACAAATATATTATTGCAATCTTGCTGTGTGCCGCTTCGCTCACTTCGTGCAACGACTGGCTTGAACAAGAGAACTTGGCTGGAATGTCCGACGAAGAGACTTATTCTACCGATGCCGGTATCAACAGCCTTGCTGCCAATTTCTATTCCCGCATGAAATATTGGCAGGACTTTGCCACCGACAATTTGTCTTATGATCTTTCCCGTTGGGATGAGTCGGCTGACAACAGTCAATATTGGGCATTTTCCAACAATGTCAATTATGATTACCGTGCCTACTACGATTATACGCTTGTGAGGGAACTTAACTTGCATTTGCGCAATCTTGAGCAGTATTCGGCAGGTCTGGTTTCCGACCAAAACCTACAGTATTATATCTCCGAAGCACGTGTGTTGAGGGCTTTCGTGTATTTCCGCATGGTTACGCAGAATGGCGGTGTACCTTTGATAACCGAGGTTACCGAGTATCCCGATGATCCGTTGACGCTGGCAAAGCCGCGCGACAAGGAGAGCGTAATTTACGATTTTATCGCCGATGAGGTTGACGCTTCGCTCCCCGGGCTTGAGGGCGCGCAGTCAAAGACTCGCATCACGCAAGGCGCAGCCCTTGCGCTCAAGTGCCGTGCTATGCTGTATGCCGGCACTCTTGCCTACAACTGGGACAAAAGTGCATCCAAGAACCTTAATCTTGCAAGCGGTGCCACAGGCATCGACGCAAGCCTTGCGCAAGGCTACTTGGAAGAATGCTTGGATGCAGTACAGGCATTGACCGACCTTGGTTATACGCTGTATAACAAAAACTCGGACTACACGCAAAACTATTACGAGGCATTTACTGCAAGCCCTGCCGACAATCCGGAACTGATATTCTGCAAGGCATACGACGGTGTGCAGGTTGAAAACTATTTTACCCAGTGGCACATACCGCGCTCGCAGGCTGCGGTTGACAAATCGGGAGCGCAGGCCAACCCTGTGTTGAACCTTGTTAATGACTATGAACTTGTCGAGGGGCACTTGCACACCGACATTGATGCTTACCAAGGTGAAGAAGTGGTTGAATCGGTAAATGATTATACTTCAACGCAGAGCTACAATGTGTATGATAACGTGGGCGATATTTTTGCCGGTCGCGACCCTCGCTTGGCTGCAACTGTTATACTTCCGGGGTCTTCTTTCCGCAACTTGCCCGTTGACTTGCAGGCAGGTCTTGCCATACCTGATGGCAATGGCGGATATTTGTTCCAAGCTGCGCAGACGATAGCCGAAGTTGGGTCGGCGACCTACGATGGCGAGGTGATGACAGGAGTTGACGGTCCTTTGCGGACTGCCGACGGAAGTAGCAACTGGTATATTAGCGGTACTGGATTCTTGTTGCGGAAATTTGTCGATTCTGCATCGGGGAGCGAACTCAATGGTGCAAGCTCTGTTCCTTATCCCGTGTTCCGCTATGGCGAGGCTTTGCTGAATGGTGCTGAGGCTGCATGGTATTTGGCTCAACTTGGTGTTGGCAGCTACAATGGACAAGGAACTCTTGACATCGCGTTGAACTATATCAATCAGGTGCGAAACCGTGCCGGAGGTCCCGACTTCGAGATTTCGGCAAGCGAACTCGATTTCGAACGCATTAAGAATGAGCGTCGTGTGGAACTGGCATTTGAGGATCATCGTTACTATGACATGAAGCGTTGGCGCATCGCCGACGAGGAATGGCATTATGAAATCGACAGCCCGACGGCTACCATCTTCTCATTGTGGCCCTATAAGATACACAATCCTGGTGGTGCTGATGACGGAAAGTGGATTTACAGGAAAATGAAAACCGATAACCGCACTAATAATTCCACACTTTCGTTTGACAACACCATGTACTACAACCATTATCCAATTGATGATGGAAACCCGTATGTCGAAAAGAACCCGAACTATTAATTTTAAATAGAAATTTAAATGAAAATCAAATATTTTGCATTAGCATTGGCTTTGGTCGGCGTTTCACTCACTTCGTGCGAGTATGACAATTACGACGCACCATCGGCTGAGTTCAGCGGCAGGCTATTGACTGCCGATGGAGAACCATTTCTGTATGATGCCAATAGGACTTTGTTTAAACTTTACCAGTCTGGTTTCGGAAAAGAAGACGGGGGTATAAACATGAATGTGGCAAACGATGGAACATTCAAGCAGTTGTTGTTTACAGATAATGATTATGAACTCACGCTTATCAACCAGAAGTTGCCTTTCGATATGCCCGATTTCCCCTCGCTCGGTGATGGTCAGGGTTACGAGTCTATATTGTATAATATCACAGGCAATGTGACACGCGATTTCATCGTGGAGCCGTACTATGAGATTTCCAATTTGCAACTGGCGTTGTCGGAAAACGAGCGCAACATCGAGGCAACATTCAATGTCACCAAGTTGAAAGACGATGCGCCCGACATCATCTCGACCAAGTTGTATGTGAGCACCAGCACTATTGTCGATTCGGGAATCTCCTGTATGCGTTCGAGGAATGTGTCAGATCCCACCGAGACTACTATGACGGCTTCGATTCCGCTTTCGTATTACCGCGACAAGCAATATTACATCAACAACTTCCGCACTTATGCCTACTGCCGCGTGGCAATAGAGCTTGACGGGATACCCGATTATTTCTTGTTCTCGGAAATACAGAAAATCGAGAATCTGCCAGTGACAAATCTGCCGGAACTACCATAATTGTTTTTACATAAGCTAATCGATATGTGCAGGACACGATTGTCCTGCACATATTTAAAAATTCAGCGCGACAGTCATGAAGAAAATAGTATCGATAATATTCATAGCGATGGTTGCCATCGAGCTGCATGCCTCGTTGATGCTTGAGAGCGGAGAAGCACGCCTCGAAATATCGCAAGATGGCAACAGGGTTGCTATGGTGTGTGGAGATGATTGCTATGAAAACTTGAATGCACCATTTGCCGTGACGCTTGAAGTCAATGGCGAGACTTTGTGTGGAAATTATAAATCGGTCGAAAAGACGAGCCGAGGCATAGAATGCCGTAGTGAGTTGAAGTCGAAAAACGGCTCTATTTTCGAAATAACCGACATTTATGCTGCCGAGATTGACAATCACTTCAGCATGGAGCGCAGTGTCGGCGTGAAAAAGTCGGCAACGGGCGACAGCTATTTCAATTCTTATTTTGGTTTCACTCTCGACCGTAAGACGTCGATAGATGATTTTGAATTTTTCGTGCCTGGAATCTGGTATCGCGACAACACGAGCCTGCACACACGTTTCCTTGCAGGCGATTACACCGACAATTATTTTTATTTCAGGGAGGACCGCTTGCCGTTGCCTGTGGTTTCGGCAATGGACAAATCGAGCCGTCTTGCCATCGATATGATACACGTTGATGCCAATCCCGAGTCGTTTTATGGCGAGGAAGGCGTCAATCGAATTGTTGACGGACGAATGCAATTTGGCAGCATAGGTTTCACCGAGACCGACAGCCACACCGTTGTGTTTGCATTTCCCGGCATAGAAGGGGAAAAGACCTATACGGGGCGTTTCCCGGAGAAAGCCACCAAGGGCTTCTCCTACCGCAGCCACCCTGTCGAGCAAGGGGTGAAGCATAGTTACAAGTTATGTTTCGGTTTTAACCGTGTTGACAATTATCCACAGTTGGTCGAGACCGTCTGGAAACAGGCGTGGAACAGATACACACCCACAATCCACAAAGTGGACGTGAAAGATGCCTACAATGCAAGCATCGAGGTGCTTGATGCCTATTTGTTGAACTTGAATGGCGCGCCTGGATGGCCCTTCTCGATTTATTTGCCAAACGGCATTGCAAGGGCTTACAACTACCAAATGGGATTTATCGGGTTCCAAATTTCAAATGCATATTTTCTGCTTCGCAACGGGCTTGAGACTGGCAACGACGACTATGTGAAGGAAGCCGAAGAGGTGATAGACTTTTGGGTTGAAAACTCGCAAGACGACACAGGGCTTGTGCGCACGTGGGCTGATGCTTATGTTGACCGCGAAGTCACGTGGCGCGACTATAATACATTCATGCGTGTCACCGCCGGGGGCATGGAAGGAATGATGGGTGCATGGAGTATCATGAAAAAGCACGGGCATGACCGCCCCGAGTGGTTACGGTATTGCAAGCGGTATGCCGACTGGCTTGCAAGTAACCAAAACAGCGACGGGAGTTTCTATCTGAGGTATGACTGGAAAACTGGAGAACCCACTCACGATAGCAAATATACGACAACCAATGTGATAAGATTCCTCGTGGAGTTGTATTCCGCCACAGGCGACAAGAAGTATCTCGACACGGCTTTGAAGGCTGGCGAGTATAGCTATAACGTGATACACCACGACTATTTGTATGTGGGGGGAGTAATCGACAATCCCAATGTCAAAGACCGTGAATCGGGGCAAATGGCAATCTATGCATTCCTTGCCTTGTATGACGTGACTGGCGACAGCAAATGGAAAGAGGCTGCATTGCAGGCGGCACGTTACACCGAGACGTTTATGTTCTCGTATAAAGTGCCGATGTTGATAGGTGACTACCTCACCGACTTCCCCGAGCAAGCCGATGTGGTGGGGCAGACGTTGATTGCGACAGGGCACTCGGGTATCGACAACGGGCTGGCATTCTCGTCGTTCCAGTATTACAGGCTTTATTTGATGACGGGCGACAAGCACTTGTTGCAAGTGGCTCGGCTTATACAAAACAACACGCTCACCATAATGGACTTGAACGGCGACATGGGTTACCGTTACCGCGGATTGTTGACCGAGTGCTTCAATCCGCAAGCCAACCGTGGGCATAGCGTGAGGCAGCAGTTGCCGTGGAACCAGGCATCTATCCTCGAACCGATGCATCGATTCATGGACGCATTTGGCGAGTGGGATATAGATGTGATTGAGCAATGGCCGCTGGGAAAGCGCATAGAGATGATTGAAGAGTATGCAAAAACTCAAGGATTGCAACACGAATAACCCGACACGACTATGATGAAAGAAATTATATTTTCACTCTTGCTGGTTGCAGCCAACTTTACAATGTTGGCGCAACAACCCCGATTGCCCCAAACCGAAAATTATCTCGAAGCGACAGGCAATGTGTCGCACAGGGCGATTGGCGAAACGGCAAGATACAACTTGCTTGGAACGCTGGTAGCAGAAGATGCGAGGCCGATGCTGAATTTCCCCGATATGGACGACCGTGGAACGCGCGAGGTGATGCCATTCGGATATAAGTTGAATGCAGCATCGCAAGTGAAGTTTGCCCATGTTGACGGCAATATGGCAACAACGGAAGTAAGGCGTTTGTATAACAAGAGCGTATTCACTGGAGTGGAATACGCACTGTGCGACAGCACCGTTTATGGCATTACGTTTTACTTCGATGCACAAGATGAAGCAACTCGCAACTTTGCGACAGCGCAACTTGATGCTTTCTTTGGTGCGGCAGATTATGCTGCCGATTCCTTGTCGGTTTATTCCGATGCCGATTATTTGGTTAAGGTCGGTGATGGCAAGGTTGAGGCATATTCGTTGTATCATTATCCGTGTGTCGAAAAGCGGTTTCCAGGGGTACAGCATTTCTATTGGGAAGCTCCGTGCCACGTGTTTGCCGATGGAGTGAAGGTGTCGTTGGCGTTCTACAACCAGCGCACCAAGGAAAACAATATGCAGTTGGCTTTCAGGTTGAGTGTGAATGCCGAGAAATTGCCGGGAATGAAGTCGATAAAATTCGAAACTGGCGATGCCGCATATTCTTATCGGCTGAAAAGCGATTTTACCGAATCAGAACCTGACGGCAGCAGTGCATCGGAGGCTGACATGAGGATATTTATTTTCCCCGAAGACGCAAAGCACATACTTCGCTCGCCGCAGGTGACAGTGACCATCGAGGGGAGCAATGGCAAGGTTGTATCGTATGAGATGCCGCCGTTCCAAAGGGCATCGTTGTCAACTGCATTTGAGTATTTCAGGTGGAATGTGACAAATGCCATGGCAAAATATAAAGGTTGGTAACATTAACATAAAAACATAACAGAGAAAAGATGAAACGCGTTTATTTATTTTCGGTTGTCTCTTTGATGATTTCTCTCAACTGTGCGTGTACAGGATCAAAAACAACCGACAGCGAGAATGAAGTGGTAACATCGACGTATGTCAATCCGTTGCTCGACCGTGGACCCGACCCGTGGGCTATTTTCCACAATGGAACGTATTATTACATGCACACCATGCAAGACAGCTTGGTGCTGTGGAGAACAAGCGACATCACCGACCTCCGCAACGCCGAGAAGAAAACCGTGTGGGTGCCTACCGACGAATCAAACAAGTATCACTTGTGGGCACCCGAGATACACAACTTGGACGGCAAGTGGTATATATACTATGCAGCCGACGACGGCAACACCGACAATCACCAGCTCTATGTGCTTGAGAACGTGAATGCCGACCCGTTTGAGGGCAACTTTGAGATGAAGGGGCGCATCAGCACCGACAAGGACAACAATTGGGCTATCGACGGTTCGTTGTTTGAAAACAACGGCAAGTTATACATGGTGTGGTCGGGGTGGCAGACTCGGCGTGTCGATACCGAAACGCAGTGCATATATATTGCCGAAATGGCAAATCCGTGGACGCTCGGGTCGGAACGTGTGTTGATTTCAAAGCCCGAACTTGAGTGGGAAAGGCATCACAAGAACGAGAAAGGGTGGAATCCGTCATACACGGTATATGTGAACGAAGGACCCCAGCCGTTGAAAAGCCCCAACGGGAAATATATTCATATAGCTTATTCGGCAAGTGGCGTGTGGACTCCATATTATGCACTTGGGCTGCTGACGGCAAAAGTTGGAGACAACCTGCTCGACCCAGCATCTTGGACTAAATCGAAGGAGCCGGTGTTCCGCCAAGACCCATCGGCTGGAGTGTATGGCACCGGGCATAACAGCTTCTTCATGTCGCCCGACAGTACTGAATATTACATTTTATATCATGCCCGGGATACCCAAGTCGATCCCGAGGGGCAAGGCGACACTCGTTCGCCGCGTGCACAGAAGTTCACATGGGATGAGAACGACTTCCCTGTGTTTGGCAAGCCGCTGCCAAGGGATAAACAATTAAGCAAACCATCAGGAACAAAATAAAACATTATGAGGATAAAGAATATTAATTTCATAACAGGCGTGCTGTTGATGCTCTCGGCACAATCGTGTGCAACATCGCCAGCCAGCAACGAGAATGCTGCAACCAATGACGAGGAAACCGTTTTCACCAACCCCTTGCTCGACCGTGGTGCCGACCCCTGGAGCTACTTTTACAAGGGCAAGTATTATTACATGAACACCGTGGGCGACAGGCTCGAACTGTGGGAAACTGCCGACCTGACCGAGTTGCGTGAAGCCGAGCACAAGACTGTGTGGCGACCCGAGGAAGGCTCGAAGATGCACAGCATTTGGGCACCCGAGATACACCGCATTGACGGGAAGTGGTATATCTATGTTTCGATAGTTGACCCCGACGGAGTTGTTCCCTATCACCAGATGTATGTGCTGGAAAATGCGAGCGACAACCCGATGGAGGGTACTTTTGTAATGAAAGGAAGGTTGCAGACCGACAAGGGCAACAATTGGGGCATCGATGCGTCGGTGTTTGAAATAGGCGGAGAATTGTATGCTACATGGTCGGGTTGGCCACAAGTCTATCCCGACAAGCAAGTGCAGTGCATATATATTGCCCACATGTCCAATCCGTGGACGATAGACTCTGAGCGCATATTGATTTCCAAGCCTGAATATGACTGGGAGATGAATTACAAGGAAGCCGACGGGCGCAATCCGTTTGACAAAATCATATATGTCAACGAAGGTCCGCAACCGCTGGTAAGCCCCAACGGGAAGTTGGTTCACATCATTTATTCGGCAAGCGGCGTGTGGACGCCATATTACCAGCTTGGCTTGTTGACAGCCGATGCAAGCGGCAATCTGCTTGACCCGAAGTCGTGGAAGAAATCGGACAAGCCAGTGTTTAGCCAAAATCCCGAGGCTGGGGTATATGCACCAGGGCATAACAGCTTCTTCATGTCGCCCGACAGCAGCGAATATTACATCTTGTATCATGCACGTGACGTTCAATACGACTCTCAAGTGCAAGGAGAGGGGCGTTCACCACGTGCACAGAAATTCACGTGGGAAAACGGTTATCCAGTGTTTGGCGTTCCTGTGGCAAAGGGGGTGGAATTAAGCAAGCCATCTGCCAAGTAAAGGCAATAAGCGATAATAAGACTAATGTGCGGTAGCTGCGCAAATTGCGTGGCTACCGTTTTTTATGCGAAAAAAAGACACCCCCATTGATTTTGCATTTTGTTGGGGGTGTCGGGCCAGGTTTTATCAATCCTAAAACAACCAAACTATTAATGAACTACTCTAATTGAAGTGTGTAGGCTGTTACGCAGCCGCATATATGTTTTATAGACTATTGTATCTCAAGGGTTACAACACTGAGCGGCGGCAAATTGAGGCTTACGGTGTTGTTGCCTTTCTTCTTGAAATCGTTGAACTCTGTTATCGTAATCTTGCCGGTGTCGTCGAATGAGTTGTAGTCGGTGTATGCAGCCGAGGTTACAATTTCACCCGATATGTCGCCGATTGCAGCCAGTCCGTTCAATATTACTTCGGTGTCGATGCTCTTGTGCGGGTTCACGTTTACTATCGACACGTGCATTTTGCCGTTGCTGTCCTTTGATGCCGAAACGTTGACTTCTGGCACAGACTCGTTGCCGAGCTTATAGTCGTTTGTGCTCACTGTCGATTGCAGCAGGCTGGCATCGTGGTGCACTTTATACATCTTGAAGATGTGATATGTGGGAGTGAGCAGCATACGTTCTTTGTCGGTCAGCACGAGCGACTGGAGGACGTTGATTGCTTGAGCCAAGTTTGCCATGCGCACACGGAACGAGTAGTTGTTGAAGATGTTGAGCGTCGAGGCGGCAATCAAAGCGTCGCGCATGGTATTTTGCTGGTACAGGAAGCCAGGGTTGGTTTCGGGTATCACATCGGTCCATATTCCCCATTCGTCAACCACGAGTGCTATCTTGCGGCTTGGGTCATACTTGTCCATTATGGCAGAGTAGTTGTTGAGCAATGTTTCCATGAACAAAGCATTCTTGATGCCGCCGAAGTATTCATCTTCGCCAAACTGCGTTGACGACCCTTTTTTGCCCCAGTCGCCTGTGGCGATGGTGTAGTAGTGCAGCGATATGCCCCACATCATGTAGTGTGGGATGTTCTTCAGGCACACTTCCATCCAATTGTAGTCTGTAGCGTTTGGTCCGCAAGCTATTTTGTTGATTTTGAAGCCCGAGTAGTCGCGGGCATATCCCTGATATTTGCGAAACTCGTCGGCATAATGTTCGGGAGTCATGTGTCCGCCGCATCCCCAACTCTCATTCCCGATGCCAAAGAAACTTACTCCGTATGGTTCGGGGTGTCCGTTCTCCTTGCGCAAACCTGTGAGGTAGGAGTCGCCTTTGTAGTTGAGGTATTCTATCCAGTCGCGCAAGTCTTTCGAGGTGGCAGTACCCATGTTTGCCGAGATATATGGTTCGCAATCGAGCAAGTCGCAAAGTTTCATAAACTCGTCGGTGCCGAAGCTGTTGTCTTCGGTGATGCCGCCCCAGTTGCTGTTGACGGTGGCAGGTCGGGTTGCTGGGTCGCCTATGCCGTCGCGCCACTGGTATTCGTCGGCATAGCAGCCGCCGGGCCAGCGCAGGTTGGGAATATCTATGTTGCGCAAGGCATTCACGATGTCCATGCGTATGCGTCCGTCCTTTTCAACGTTTAAGTTTGAATCGACCCAGAAGCCGTCGTATATGCAGCGTCCGAGATGTTCGGCAAAATGTCCGTATATGTGTCGGCTTATGGTTTGCCTCGGCTGGTCGGCTTGTACGGTTATTACGGTAGTAGCGGGTGTTGCAGCGTTGGCAACGGCAGAACCTGTCAATAACAGCAGTCCTGCAAGAATTGTTTTATCCATTGTTTGGGTGTGATATTGAAAATGTAAAGAATAGAATTACTTCTTAGTTAATGATTTTATCAGGTCGATTTCTTCCTGGTCGTATGGAGTGAGGTCGTTTCTGAAAATGTCGTGCTGCCATTCGCCCGTGTATGGCAAGTTTTCGGGGCGGTGACCCCAGCAGAGATGGGTCTGCGTCTTGCCATTTACGAGACCCCAAAGTTCACACCCCACATTAGCCTCCTTGAACATGGGCAATATGTCGAGTATGTAGGATTTAGCCACCCGGTTCATCCACTCGGTACATATCACGGGGCGACCGTGTGTCAGGTGCTGTTTCATCACCTTTTCGGTCTCTTCTTTGGAAGCATAGCAGTGGAATGTGATTATATCGGAGTTGGCAGCAAGGAAGTCGTTCAATTCTTTGTTGCCGTTCCACATACCCGTTGTGATTGGTTGTGACGGATTGACTTTTCTTGCCCAGGAAAATACCTTCTTGAGCAGCGGCCAACTGCGTTCGGGCATTGTGGTATTGGTGGGTTCGTTATACAAATCCCACACAAATATGCGGTCGTCGTTCTTGAAGTGTGTCATTACGTCGGTTACATACTTCTCGAGCTTGCCGTGGGTGCGTTCATCGACAACCATAGTGTAGCCTGGTGAGGGCGACCATGCCCATGCATACCACCCTTCGAGAGGCTCGGGCTGTACACCTGTTTTGGGGTCGGTGTTTACGCCAAATGCGCAGTCGTCGAAAAAGCAAGGCATAACTTTCACTCCATGTCGGTCGCAAATCGACAGAAACTTGTCGAGCGTGTTGATAAAATACTCGGGGTCTTCTTCATACACGGCATATTGCAGCACCACTCTGGCGCAATTCATGCCAAGCTCCTGCATGAGTTGCATTTCACGTTCTATCACGTCGGGCGAAAAACTTGTCTTGTCCCACATGGCAGTGTAGTTGATTGCGTTTGAGGGAATATAATTTACGCCACAATACCAAGGGTTGTTTTTGCCCCACTCGATGGCTTTTTCCTTGCTCCACACCCCATTGTTTTGGGCAAGTGCAGGAGTGAAGAGAGGCAATAGCATTGCCACCACTACAAGCAATTTGTTGATGATATTCATAATATTTAGTTTTTAGTGTTTATGTTTATTGAGGGTTGTTGTCAAACTTGAAGAAGTCGATATCGACATATCCGCCGGCAGTCTTGGTCGAGTAGTTGAATATGGCGAATTTGTTACCAGTGAAATGCGCCATGCTGAAAATCATGTGGAACTTGCTGCCGATGCGAGTCCAGTTTTCATTGTCGAGGCTATAATAGAAATAGGCATCGTCTGAGGTGAAGTCGCACAGCATTTTCAGATAAATGCGGTCGGCATTTATCGCTACACGTTCTTTCTCGACACCGCGGTCTGCCATCACGATATATTTCTTTCCGCCTGTCTCCTTGGAGACGTATATCATTCCCGGTTCGGAGCAGAAAGCTACCAGCCCGGCATTGTCGCCTTCGTTCATGGCACTGAGTTCCATTGCCACGACTCCTGCACACCGTGGACCCGAGGTGCGTTGTGTGAGGGTGTTGCGAGCTTCAAATATATTGTTTACGACAGAGCCTGTTTTCAGCCGTAGGAATCCTGGACGTTCTGTGAGCGACCATAGCGAATTGTCGGGGTTGTGGTTCCATTGCCAAGTCAGCCCCAAGTGAGGGGCGTTGTCGAAATTGTCGCTGACGATAATATTGGTTTCCCCGTCAAAGCCTTGGACGGGTTTCTCCATCGTCTTGGGCACACGCCCATC
The DNA here is from genome assembly GCA_949285735.1 of uncultured Bacteroidales bacterium. Lineage (GTDB taxonomy): Bacteria > Bacteroidota > Bacteroidia > Bacteroidales > Muribaculaceae > Avimuribaculum. The sequence continues at coordinate 19,760 of CASEAQ010000005.1, read as the reverse complement.
GTCATCGCCAAGCATGGGCCAGCCGTCAATCCACCGGCACGGCATCAGCACCGGCACTCTGCCCACTGCCTCGTGGTCTTGAAACAGCATGGCATACCATCTGCCATCTTCGGTGTCGATGAAGCAGCCTTGTGCCACGCCATGTCCTGCATATCCCATGTCGTCGGACAGGATTGTTTTCATTTCATACTTTCCGTCGATTTTGTCGGAACGGAAGCATAGTTGCGTGCGTATTCCGCCTTGTGGCCACCAGATGAGCGTCAAGTAATATTTGCCGTCGAATTTGTAGAAGTGTGTGCCTTCGAGCAGTCCTGCCGGTTCTCCCGAGATGACTTCCACGTCGAGCCCGTCGGGATTTATCCCCGACAAGTCGTTTTTGAACTCGCGTATCTTTATGTGGCTTCCACCATACGCAATATAGGTCTTGCCGTTGTCGTCGAACAGCAGCGAGGCATCGTGCAGATATTCGTCTATGACACATTCCATGTGCCATTTCCCGGCAGGATTGTCGGTAGAATATAGATAAGACTTGTTGCCTGTTCCGAAGAAAACGTAGAACTTGCCATCGTTGTATCGGAGCGACGCTGCCCATTGCCCGCGGCTGTATATGTTGCCGCCTTCAAGATTGTTTTTGGGGCTTTCGTCGAGAGTGTCGAAAACGTAGCTTATGATTTCCCAGTCCACCATATTCTTGGAGTGCATGATGGGCGCGCCCGGTGACATGTGTGCCGTGGTGCTTACCATATAATAGTCGCTACCGACCCGTATAACGTCAACGTCGGGAACGTCGGCATATATTAATGGGTTGGAAAATGTCTCTGCCGCCTTCCCCGAAAAGCTGAACGAGAAAAAGAGCAGAATTAGCAGGATTGGCATTTTAAACGATTTCTTCATGTCAAGTTATTTTAATGGTAAAAAATGCGTTGTTGTGAAAAGCTGTACAAATTTACTTCAGTGGGGTGCAGGCGGTTGAAATTATTTATTCAAAAAATGTCTTATCTGTGTTTTGCAACAATAGCGATATTTAATTGAAGAATATTACCATTAATTTGAGATTGCATTAGATAAATTTGCTGATGGAAATTTTCCACTACCTTTTAAGACACTTAGCATATTACCAGTTAATTACTAAAAAACTTTACCTATATGAAAAAAATATTTTTATTATGTATTATGTCGCTGGGGCTGATGGCATGGGCGCAACAATGGTCGCCTGCCGGGAACCGCATCAAGACCAAGTGGGCAGATGAGATTGACATCAACAATGTGTTACCCGAATACCCTCGCCCATTGATGGAGCGTGGCGACTGGATGAACTTGAATGGGCTGTGGGATTACAAAATCACGGAAGTCAATCGGTCGGCAACACCCGATGAGTTTGACGGGAAAATTCTTGTACCATTTGCAGTGGAGTCGTCGTTGTCTGGTGTAGGCAAAAGCCTTGGTGCGGAAAAAGAGTTGTGGTATCACCGCACGTTTACTGTACCCAAAAACTGGAATGGCAAAAAGATATTGTTACACTTCGGTGCTGTTGACTGGAAAACCGAAGTATGGGTTAACGGAATCAAGGTGGGAAGCCACACAGGCGGTTTTACTCCGTTCACATTTGATGTTACATCTGCCATCAACCGCAAATCGGAAAATGTGGTTGAGGTGAAAGTGTGGGATCCGACCGACGACGGGTACCAGCCTCGTGGGAAACAGGTGAACAAGCCCAACGGTATATGGTACACACCAGTATCGGGAATTTGGCAGACGGTGTGGCTCGAACCAGTGTCGGAACACTATATTACCGACTTGAAAACTACCCCCGACATCGACAAGAATATTTTGAGCGTGAAGGTAAATACCGACGAGGCTGTCGCCACCGACATACACGAAGTGCTTGTTTACGATGGTGAGACACTCGTTGCCGAGGGCAGGAGTATGAACAACGAGACAGTGGAGATTGCCATGCCTGCCGATGTGAAATTGTGGTCACCGGCATCTCCATTCTTATACACCCTCAAGGTGAGGTTGAAAAATGGCAGCAAGGTGATTGACGAGGTTGACAGCTACACTGCCATGCGGAAGTTCTCGGCTGGCCGTGACAAAAATGGCATTATGCGCATGGAGCTTAACAACGAACCTGTGTTCCAGTTTGGACCTCTCGACCAAGGTTGGTGGCCCGACGGACTTTATACAGCACCTACCGATGAAGCATTGAAGTATGACATACAGAAAACCAAGGATTTTGGTTATAACATGATTCGCAAGCACATCAAGGTGGAACCTGCTCGCTGGTATGCCTATTGCGACAGCATCGGCATCATTGTTTGGCAAGATATGCCCAGCGGCGACAGAGGACCAGAGTGGCAAAACCGCCAATACTTCGATGGCACAGAAAGGAAACGCTCGGCAAAGTCGGAAGAATGCTACCGCAAGGAGTGGAAAGAGATTATCGACTGCCTGTATTCCTATCCCTGCATAGGTACATGGGTACCGTTTAACGAGGCATGGGGGCAATTCAAGACGCAGGAAATTGCCGAATGGACCAAGGCATACGACCCTACACGCCTTGTAAATCCTGCCAGTGGCGGCAATCATTACACCTGCGGCGACATACTCGACTTGCATAATTATCCTGCGCCAGAAATGTATCTCTATGATGCCCAGCGCGTGACTGTGCTTGGCGAATATGGCGGCATAGGACTTGTGTTGAAAGACCACATTTGGGAGCCTGACCGCAACTGGGGGTATGTGCAGTTTAATTCGAGCAAGGAGGTTACCGACGAATATGAGAAGTATGCCAATATGCTTTATGACATGATAGGGCGCGGATTCAGTGCTGCCGTATATACGCAAATTACCGACGTGGAAGTGGAAGTGAACGGATTGATGACCTACGACCGCAAGGTGGTGAAACTCGACGAGAAACGCCTGAAAGCGATAAATGAACGCATTGTGAACTCATTGAACCAAAAATAACTTTAAAACGAATCAGTCATGAAGAAAAGTATGTTTTTCGTTCTCATGTCGGCTGCCGCAATGGTATCGTGCAGCGAAAGCGGCAGCACCACTGCATCGGGGCTTGAACCAGCCAATTTCCAGCAGGAAGTTGACGGGAAGATGACAGGGCTGTATGTGCTGAAGAATAATTCTGGCATGGAAGTGTGCGTGACCAATTTCGGCGGACGAATAGTGTCGGTGATGGTTCCCGATAAAAACGGGGAGATGAGGGATGTTGTCCTCGGCTTTGACAATATCGACGACTACCTGTCGCACGAAACCGACTTTGGCGCAACCATAGGGCGCTATGCCAACAGGATTAATCAAGGCAGGTTCACGCTCGACAACGTGGAATACCAATTGCCACAAAACAACTACGGGCATTGCTTGCATGGCGGACCAAAGGGATTTCAATATCAGGTGTTCGACGTTGTGAGCCATTCCGACAATGAAATAGTGCTTTCGTATATATCGAAGGATGGGGAGGAGAATTTCCCGGGCAACCTGACGTGCCAAGTGTCGTTCACGCTGACCGATGATAATTCAATCGACATAAATTATGAGGCGACGACCGACAAGCCGACAATCGTGAACATGACTAACCATTCTTATTTCAACCTCGACGGCGACCCGTCGCGCGACAACTCGGGATATGAAATGATGGTGAATGCCGATTATTACACCCCTGTTGACAGCACGTTTATGACCACGGGAGAGATAGCCACGGTGAACGAGACCCCGATGGACTTCAGGACTCCGGTGACAATAGGGTCGCGCATCGGTTGCGATTTCCAGCAAATAAAGAATGGAAATGGGTTTGACCATAATTGGGTGTTGAATTCAAAGGGCGACATATCGAAGGTTGCGGCATCGTTATACTCTCCTAATAGCGGAATACGCATGGAGGTATATACGACCGAGCCAGGAATACAGGTATATTGTGGAAACTTCCTTGATGGGTCTTTAATAGGTAAAAAAGATATTGTTTATGGTTTTAGGGCTGCGGTATGCATGGAAACACAAAAGTACCCCGATACACCCAACAAGCCCGACTGGCCCTCGGCACGGTTGCTCCCTGGTGAAAAATACCAAAGCAGGTGTATCTATAAGTTCTCGGTTGAGAAGTAATTGATAATTTGTAAATTTTGGGTCTTTGCCAAGTGGGTATTTTCCCACTTGGCAAAACAACCTATACCAACAGGTAATACCTTGACATGAAAATGAAACGAATCTTATTGATATTGTTTTTGATAACTTTGGGCAGCTATCACGCTGTTGCACAAATCGAAATATCGTCAGAGCGGAAGTCGGCAACCGATTTCCCGATATGCGATGGCAAGCCATGCACTTTGTATATCGACAAGAACGATTATGAAGTGGTGGAGACGGTTGCCAACCTTTTCGCCGAAGACTTGGAACGGGTGACAGGCAAGAAACCTGCGGTGAAGATGGTTTCGGGAAACGTTGCCGGGAAACGCGAGGTGATGATTCTTGGAGCAGTCGGACAAAGCACCCTTATAGATGCTCTTGTGAAGAGCGGCAAGTTGGACGTGTCGCCGATAGCCAATGGCTGGGAGCAATATGTCGTGACTGTTGTTGACAATCCTTTCCGTGGAGTTGAAAGGGCATTGGTCGTTGCAGGTTGCGACCGTCGAGGAACAGTCTATGGCACGTTGGCACTGTCGGAGGCTATGGGTGTGTCGCCGTTTTACTGGTGGGCAGATGTGCCTGTGATAGAAAAGAAGAAATTGTATTTGCACACTCTCAACTATGCCTCAAAATCTCCGTCGGTGAAGTATCGTGGCATATTCATCAACGATGAGGGGTGGGGCATCACACCTTGGGCAGCCAAGACATTCGATCCCGAATTGGGAGACATTGGTCCCAAGACATATGCCAAAGTGTGTGAACTGATATTGCGGTTGAAGGGCAATATGCTTGCCCCGGCAATGCATCCGGGATCAGGAGCATTCAATAAATATCCCGAAAACAAGGAGGTCGCCGACCGATATGCGATAGTGATGACTTCGTCGCATTGCGAACCGTTGTTGTTCAATAACGTAACCGAGTGGCATCACGACACTATGGGTGAATGGAACTATATCACCAACAAGGAGGGTATTAACAAGGTTCTCGACAAGCGCATCTCGGAGAATGCTAAGTATGAAAACTTCTACACGCTTGCCATGCGAGGAATACACGACTCGGGGCTGGTGGGTGTGCCAAAGGAGCGCGAAGTGAGCCTTGTAGAGGAGGTCCTTGACGACCAGCGAAACATCTTGGCAAAGTATATCGATAGCCCAATCGACTCGGTGCCGCAGTTGTTCGTTCCCTACAAGGAGGTGATGGATATTTACGAGCGCGGGCTGGAAGTGCCCGAACACGTTACGCTTGTGTGGCCCGACGACAACTATGGCTACATGAAGCGGTTGAGCAATAAGGAGGAACAGAAGCGCAAGGGCGGTGCCGGTGTGTATTACCACATTTCCTATTGCGGCGAGCCTCACGATTATTTGTGGCTCAACACAACTCCGTCAACATTGATGTATGAAGAATTGAGCAAGGCGTATAATACAGGTGCCGACCGCTATTGGCTGCTCAACGTGGGCGATATAAAGCCCGGCGAGCTGGGTATGAGGTATTTCTTTGAGTTGGCATGGGATTTCGACAAATTCAATTTCGATAATTCATACGACTTCAATGCCGAATATCTGGCTTCGATTTTCGGAGAAGAATACAAGGAGGATTTGACCGATATAATGGATACTTATTTCCTGCTTGGATTCCAGCATAAACCCGAGGCAATGGGTTGGGGATATGAGTGGAACAACTATCACGACAAGGAGCGTGTGATAGACACCGATTTCTCGTTTGTCAACTATAATGAGGCTGAAGACCGTATGCGCGAGTATGACAGGATTTCGGCTCTTGGGCTGAAGATAATGCGCTCCCTGCCCGAACAATTCCGCCCGGCATTTTATGAATTGGTATATTACCCGGTGAAAGGTGCGGCGTTGATGAACAAGAAGATGCTCACAGCGCAGCAAAACCGCTGGTATGCCCGCCAAGGCAGGGCTGCAACCAACAAGTGTGCAGCTATGGTAAAGGCATATCAAGACAGCTTGGACTACTATACCGAAAAATACAATCAGATGCTCGACGGCAAGTGGAACCACATGATGTCGATTACTCCGGGGTGGACTGGAACATACCAGAATATGCCACCTGTTGACACGATTGAAGTTCCCGACGTAGCCGATATGCAGATATTCGTTCTGGGGCAGGATTGCACCTATGGCACATCGACGTTGAATGTATTGCCTTGCGTGAACCCATACACCAAGAAGGAGTTGTTTTTTGAGATATACAACCGTGGAAGCAAGGAGCTGGAATGGACGGCTCGTGCTGTGCAAGACTGGATAAAGCTGTCGGTGGCATCGGGCAAGACGCTGCTGCAAGACCGCATCGACGTGGCTATCGACTGGAACAGTGTGCCTGTCGGGGCAGATGTGACAGGAGTGATAGAGATTGCTTCTGCTGGAAAGACCGAGCAGGTGATGGTGCAAGTGTTCAACCCTGCTGCTCCGTCGGTTGACGAAATCAAAGGCTGGTATGTTGAAGATAATGGTTGCGTGTCGATTAATGCAGGAAAATTCCACCGCAAATTCGACAGCGACGAAATAAAAATAAGGACTATCAAGGGGCTTGGATATGAAAACGATTGTGTGCAGCTTGGCGACGGCACCAAGCCTGTGCCCAATATGTGGTTTACCAACAAGTCGCCCCGAGCCGAATATGACTTTTACACATTCAACGGCGGCAATGCCACGATATATGTATATGCGTTGCCATTGTTCCCCATCGACTCGAAGCATGACACGCGATATGGCATAATGGTCGATGACGGAATGGTGCAATGGCTCACAACCAACTCAAAGGAATATTCGAGCGAGTGGCGACTGAATGTTTTCAGGAATAGTGCCGTGAGCGTGATGAATGTGAACATCGGGAAACCGGGCAAGCATACGTTTAAGTTGATTTGCGGTGACCCGGGAATGGTGATACAGAAAGTAGTCATCGACTTCGGTGGCATGAAACGGTCGTATTTGGGACCCGATGTAACTATTGCAGGAGAATAAATAACCTAACAAAAAAACTAAATATCATTATGACTAAAAGAGAAGTAATCAAGGCTGTCCTCGATGGCAAGAAACCGCCATACGTGCCTTGGTCGTTCAAATTTACTGTTGAGCCGAAAACTCAGTTGCAGGAATACTATGGGGTTGAAGACCTTGACCCGATGCTTGGCAACCACGTGCTGCAACTTGGCAGTGACATAGGTTTTTTCAAAAGTCTTGGAAATAACTTGTACCAAGATGTGTTTGGAGTAGTGTGGGATAGGAGTATCGACAAGGATATAGGCGATGTGAAGAGCGTGGTTCTTCCCGAACCGACGTTGAAGGATTACCAATTTCCCGATCCGCACGACCCACGTTTCTTTGCCAACATAGAACCAGAGATAAAGGCAAAGCCCGATATGTTCCGTTGCTTCCAGATAGGGTTCTCGCTCTATGAACGGGCATGGACTATGCGTGGCATGGAAAACTTGTTGATGGATTTCATCTTGAATCCCGATTTTGTACATGAGTTGCTCGATGTGATATGCGACTACAACATAGCGCAAGTTGACAAGGCTCTCGAATATGACATCGATGCCGTTTACTTCGGCGACGACTGGGGGCAACAAAAGGGGCTTATAATGGGGTATGATATTTGGAAAGAGTTTATCTATCCGCGCCTGAAGCGAATGTACGGCCATGTGAGGGCTGCCGGGAAATATGTGATGATACACAGTTGCGGCGATGTCGATGAGTTGTTTGACGACTTGATTGACATTGGCTTGAACTGCTTTAATCCGTTCCAGCCCGAAGTGATGGACGTGTATGACATACTGCCGCGATACAGGGGCAGGCTCGCATTCCATGGTGGACTGTCGATGCAGAGAACTCTCCCCTATGGAACACGAGAAGAGGTGATTGCCGAGTCGGAGCGGTTGCTTTCACTCGGACGTGACGGAGGATATATCTTCTCGCCGTCGCACTCGGTAGAGGGTGACACTTCGCTCGAAAATATGCTGGCTTTCATAGAAGTTGCACAGAAACAATTGAAATAAAATAGGTTATGGAAAATCTTGAGAATTTAAAGAAATATATAGTGACAGGCAAGCTCCCCGAGGCTACAGCCATTGTCAATGAGGCAGTTGCACAGGGCATCGGTGCACAGGAAATTATCAACGACTACCTGATAAAGGGAATGGAAGAAATAGGGCAGCGGTTTGAAGACGGGAAAGCATTTGTTCCCAACTTGCTGCTGTCGGCTCGCGCCATGAAAGGTTGCCTTGAAATATTGAAACCGTTGTTGAAAGATTCCACTGCCATATCGTTGGGCACACTTGTCATAGGCACGGTAAAGGGTGACTTGCACGACATTGGCAAGAACTTGGTGGCTTCGATGCTTGAAGGGTGCGGCTTCGAGGTGGTGAATCTTGGTGTTGACATCTCAGCCCAGCAATTTGTTGAGGCTGCAAAGGAGCATAATGCCCAAATAGTATGCTTGTCGGCATTGTTGACAACTACGATGACCTACATGAAGGAGGTGATAGATGCATTGCAGGAGGCTGGATTGCGCGACAAAGTCAAGGTGATAATCGGCGGTGCACCTGTTACCGAGGAGTTTGCACAAAGCATAGGTGCTGATGGTTATAGCTCCAATGCCAACGGTGCCGTGATATTGGCTAAAAATGTGTTGAAAGCATGTTAGAAGAACGGTTGTTGAGCATCGACGACCTCGGATATACTTGCGACGACATATATCATTCTATGGGGTACAAGGATACTGTTCCAGAGGACGGTATCCTTGCCCTGATAGATGAAATACATGGTGCGATTCGCCAGTGTTGCCGTCCTCGTTATGTGTGCCAGATACTCGATGCCCGACAAATTTCAAAACAGGAGATTGAAATAGGTGGCGAGAAATTCATGCCTGGTGGGATTATATGTTCCTATTTGGAGGGAATGACCGAGGCGTGCCTGTTTGTAGCCACGGCTGGCGAGGAGTATAACGGCTACTTGGCAGAATTGAAGTCGCAGGGCGACATCGTGCGGGATTACATAGCCGACTCCATAGGCAGTGTCATAGCCGACTCGTGTGCGGCAGCGGTGGGGAAGGAGTTGGGCAAATCGAGCCAGTTGTTCCACACGTTGCCATATAGCCCGGGATATTGCGGGTGGAATATTGCCGAACAGCGCAGGTTGTTCTCGTTCTTTCCCGATGCGCCATGTGGGGTGAGGCTGTCGGAGTCTTGTCTGATGACGCCCGAGAAATCGGTCAGTGGTTTTTATGGGTTGGGTGCCGAGTTGGTGCCGCAACCATACAGATGCGAGATTTGCAATAACAAGAAATGCTATAAAAGGAAACGATGAAAACTAAGATAAATATGACGGAGTGGGGAAAACAGGAGATGTCATCGCCCAAGCGGATTGCGATACCCATCATGACCCACCCAGGAATAGAATTGTGTGGTTGCACAGTTAGGCAGGCTGTGACAAATGGCGAGATTCATGCCGATGCCATTTGTCGGTTGAACGAACGTTATCCGGCGGCAGCTTCGACTGCAATTATGGACTTGACGGTAGAGGCTGAGGCTTTTGGTGCCAATATATTCTTCTCGGAAAATGAAGTGCCGAGTGTCGTAGGGCGGTTGTTGTCGAACCAAGCCGATGTCGAGGCTCTTGAAGTGCCGTCGCTTGACTGTGGACGCGTAAACGAATACCTCAAAGCCAATAGAATCGCAGCTTCGACAATAACCGACAAGCCAGTTTTCGGAGGCTGCATTGGACCCTTTTCGTTGGCTGGGCGGTTGTATGATATGTCGGAACTCATGATGGCGATATATATCGAACCCGACACGATTCGCCTGTTGCTCGATAAGTGCACGGCATTCATAACCGAGTATGTACGTGCAATGAAAGCGACTGGTATCAACGGAGTGATTGTTGCCGAACCTGCCGCAGGGCTGGTTTCAAACGAAGATTGCTCGGCATTCTCGTCGGCATACGTCAAGAAGATTGTGAGCGAGGTGCAGGACGATGACTTCATGGTGGTGTTGCACAATTGCGGCAACATGGGACATTGCACGGCTGCAATGGTCGAAACTGGTGCGGCAGGATTGCACTTTGGCAACCAGACCGACATGGTGGCAGCCGCCGAAGAAACTCCGTCGGATATTTTGATAATGGGCAATATTGATCCTGTTGCAGTGATGAAGATGGCGACACCCGAGAAAGAGAAGGAGGAAACATTGTCGCTGTTGCGCAAGATGGAAAAGTGGAGTAATTTCATACTTTCGACTGGCTGCGACACTCCGCCTGAGGTGCCCTTTGGCAACATAGACGCTTTCTATGCCGCTCTTGAGGAGTATAATGCTGATAAATAACATTGAGAAAAAACTGGTTGGTGGTTATGAAAAAGGTATTGTTGATGTCGTTGTGCGGCTCGATGCTCTTGATGGGGGCTTGTGCCGATTCTCACAAGCCTGTTGTAGCAGAGAAAATCACGCGCGATGCTGAGGAGTTTCCGTTGTCGGATGTCAGGCTTTTGGAGGGGTGCATGTTCAAAAATGCCATGGACAAAGATGGCGAATGGTTGCTTGCCATCTCGCCCGACAGGCTTTTGCACCGCTTCAGGTTGAACGCCGGACTTGAACCCAAGGGTGAGATTTATGGCGGTTGGGAAAGCCGGGGTGTGTCGGGGCATACCCTTGGGCATTATCTGACGGCTTGTTCAAAAATGTATGCTGCAAGTGGCGATGAGAGGTTTAAGGAGCGCGTTGATTATATTGTTGACCAATTGGCAGAGTGCCAGGCGGCGCGGGGCACGGGATATGTGGGAGCTATTCCCGATGAAGACCGTATATGGAACGAAGTGTCGGCAGGCGATATTCGTTCGCAGGGATTTGACTTGAATGGCGGCTGGGTGCCTTGGTACACCATGCACAAGATATGGGAAGGGTTGATTGACGCCTATTACTGGGCAGGGAATGATGATGCCAAAGATGTGGTTGTGAAACTATCGGACTGGGCTGTTGACAAATTCGGCGGATTGAGCGACGAGCAATTCCAGAAGATGATGGCTTGCGAGTTTGGCGGAATGAACGAGGTGCTTGCCGAGGTGTATGCCATGACTGGCGACACGCGATATTTAGACCTTGGCAGGAAGTTCTACCACAAGGCGATACTCGACCCGCTTGCTGCGCAGCGCGATGAACTTGCAGGAAAGCATTCCAATACGCAAGTGCCTAAAATCATAGGTGAGGCAAGGATTTATGAACTCACGGGCGATGAAAAGGAGAAGCAGATTGCCACTTACTATTGGGGTAGGATTGTGAACCATCACAGCTATGCCAACGGCGGCAACAGCAACTATGAACATTTGGGTGAACCCGACAAATTGAACGACAGGCTGAGTGCCTTTACGTCGGAAACGTGCAATACCTACAATATGCTGAAGTTGACCAAGCACTTGTTTGGCTGGGAAGCAAAGTCTGAGTATATGGATTATTATGAGCGGGCTTTGTATAACCACATTTTTGCCTCACAAAATCCCGAGGACGGCATGGTGTGTTACAGTGTACCGCTTGAATCGGGAACGGAAAAAATTTTCAGCACACCGTTCGACTCATTTTGGTGCTGTGTAGGCAGCGGAATCGAGAACCATGTGAAGTATGCCGAGTCGGTGTTTTTCAAGTCGGTGGACGATGGAGGGCTGTATGTCAACCTGTTCATACCTACCGAACTTGACTGGAAAGAACGTGGCTTGACGGTGAAGATGGAAACCGATTTCCCCGAAACCGATGTTGTTCATATCTCTTTTGAAGGCGAAGCGCAGGAATTCCCGCTCTATATACGTTGCCCCGAATGGTTGGCTGACTCGATGACGGTTAGTGCCAGTGATGGCAGGGCAGATATGAAATTCCCGTCGGGAACTTATGCAACCGTAAACGGGAAATGGGGCGAAGGTGTTTCGCTCGATGTAAAATTGCCAATGGACTTATACACGGTTGCGATGCCCGACAATCCCGATAGAATGGCAATATTCTATGGCCCCGTGTTGCTGGCTGCTCCGTTGGGCGAGGGCGACTTGAATGTCGAGGATATTCCGTGCTTTGTGTATGATGACAACAAGTCGGTGCTTGGAACGGCGCGGAAAGATGATGCGTCGCTGTCATTCACGATTGCAACCACGGTGTCGGACGCGCAGAAACTAATTCCGTTTTATGCCGTTTACGGGCAGAAACATGCGGTGTATTTCGATGCCTATACCGAAAGTGACTGGAGGGTGAAGTCGCGCGAAATTATGCGTCAGGCTCAGGCTCGGAAAGACCTTGAGGCAAGAACCATCGACAACTTGCGCATCGGGGAGATGCAGCCCGAACGCGACCATAATCTGACATCGGAGAACTCGTCGGTGGGAGCTGTTGATGGGCATAATTACCGCCATGCTTTTGATGGGTGGTTTGCCTTCGATGCGAAAGTTGACGGCAAACGCAATATGCAGATGATATGTTCATACTGGGTAGCCGACAAGGACAAACGCAATTTTGATATATTGATAGACGGCAAACTGTTCAAGACTGTGGAACTTAGTGGCGAGCATGGCAACAAGCTGTTTGATGCCGTGTATGACATACCTGCATCGTTTACTCGTGGGAAAGATAGCATACAGGTTTGTTTCAAATCACACCCTGGCAACTATGCCGGAGGCTTGTTTGGCTTCAGAACTGTATTGAAGAAGTGAATTATTGATATTGTAAAAAAGAGTTTTTGTCATGGCAAAAGATAGTAAACCGCAGGGTAATAGTTACTTGTTCCCGATGGTGGTGATGTCGATATTGTTTTTCATGGTTGGCTTTATCACTACCATGAACAACTCGCTCATTGATTTCCTTTCGGGCAGCAAGTGGATGCTTTCATTCTCGGAGAAGCAATTGATAAACACCGCATTTTTCGGGGCATACTTGTTTTCAATCCCGTTATCATATTTGTTGAATAAATTCGGCTACAAATCATCGGCATTATTGTCGTTGTTTGTGGTAGGAATAGGGTTTGTCTTGACCTATCCTGCTGTCGGGGCAGGTTATACGGCATTCCTCGGTTCGATGTTTGTTGTGGCTTTGGGGATAGCCTTGTTGCAAATAGTGCTGAATCCTTATGTGCTTGCATTGGGCGATCCCCGAAAGGCTGCAAGTAGATTGAACTTGACAGGCTTTTTTAATTCGGCGGCAACTGTTGCAGCCCCGCTATTTGTTGCGTTGCTTATATCGGGTGATGCTGTTGACAGCAATGCTCCTGCCGAATTGCGGTCCGACCCGACCAATGTGCGTATGCCGTTTTTTGTCATCGCAGGCATTGCCTTGGCAATGAGCCTTATTGTTTATAAACTCAGGTTGCCCGATATAGATGATACGGAAGGGGAAGCTGGAACGCCGCAGGCGAGCAAGAGCAGCCCGTATAAGTATCCTCACTTGCTGTTTGGCGCATTTGCCATATTCGTTTATATGGGTGTTGAAGTGGGTATTCCAAGTTTCTTGCCCGACCGCATGAGGGCATTGAACCTCGATACCGTGGGCTTGTTTGGCAACGAATTAGGCTCGACCGAACTGCTTGCCTTGTATTGGGGCGGGCTGATGGTAGGACGGCTAATAGGTGCATTTGCGCTCCAGCGAGTGCCAGCCCGTGTGGCATTGTCGTTTTGTGCCTTGTCGGCGATTGTGTTGCTTGGCGTGTCGTTGATGTTCGACGGTGAGATCTCGATAGTGTTGATGTTGCTGTGCGGATTGTGCAATTCAATAATGTGGGGCAGCATATTCAATTTGGCATCGGAAGACTTGGGGGCACACACCAAGCGCGCTTCGGGCATAATATGCACGTTTGCCATTGGTGGGGCAATATTGCCGCCGTTGATGGGAATGTTGCAGCAGGGCTTTGGAACTGCCGCACTGACTACTGGCACTACTGCCGCATTGAGCTGCATAATTGTTTACTATTTGTACATCATTTTGTTTTCGTTGAGGTTGTCTAAAATACGCAAGTAACAGTGATGAAACCATATTGTCATATTGTGGCGTTAGCCTTGTAGGTGTTGGGCGGAATGCAGTTTTGCTCCGCCCAATATCCCGGGCAACTTGGCGACATGATGAAAACGTCGTTGCAGATGCAGCCAAAGGCTCTTGCTTTTGACTATGCCGATGTGAGGTTGCTCGACGGTCCCTTCATGCGTGCAATGGAAACCGACAGGAAGTGGCTCGACGAGGCTGATGCCGACAGATTCCTGCACGCATTCAGGGTGAATTGCGGCATCAGGACGGGGGCGCAATCGCTTGGAGGGTGGGAGTCGCTCGACTGCGAAGTGCGTGGGCATACCACCGGGCACTTGTTGAGTGCTCTGGCTCTGATGTATGCGTCAACGGATGACGAGACGTATCGTGCCAAAGGGGGTGATATTGTCGAGGGGCTTGCCGAGTGCCAACGTGTGCTTGGCGACAGCGGCTATTTGAGCGCATTTCCCGAATATTTCATCGATCGTGCGATAAAGCAAGACACCGTGTGGGCACCATGGTACACATTGCACAAGTTGTATGCCGGGTTGTACGACCAATACACGTTGTGTGGCAACCGGCAGGCGATGGACGTGTTGCTGAAAATGTGTGACTGGGCTTGCGACAAACTTGAACCGCTCGGCCACAATGAAATGCAACGAATGCTGACGAGCGAGTTTGGCGGTATGCCCGAGATGCTTTATAATGTGTATGGCATCACGGGCAATGTCAGGTATAAAACGCTTGCCGACAAGTTCTACCACGACGAGATTCTCAACCCGCTTGCCGCAGGGCGCGACAGCCTTGCAGGAATACACGTGAATACGCAGATACCGAAAGTGATAGGCGAGGCGCGCGGATATGAGTTGACTGGCAACGAGCGCAGCAGGGAGATAGCCACATACTTTTGGGATGCAGTGGTGTCGGCTCATACATACGTGACTGGCGGAAACAGCGACAGGGAGGTGTTCAGCCAACCTTACAAGTTGTCGGAACAGTTGGGTGAAAACACCACCGAAACTTGTAACACATACAATATGCTGAAGTTGACGCGGCACTTGTTTACGTGGAGCGCATCGTGCAAGTATGCCGACTATTATGAGCGGGCTTTGTATAACCACATCTTGTCGTCGCAAGACCCCGTGTCGGGAGGAGTGACATATTACCACACCCTGCACCCGGGAAGCCACAAGGTGTATCATTATCCGTTTAAGGACAATACTTGTTGTGTAGGCACAGGATATGAGAACCACGCAAAATATGGCGAGGCGATTTATTACCGAACGCCGACGACAAGGGGCTTTATGTGAATCTGTTTATTGCATCGGAATTGGACTGGGCTGGCAAGGGATTGAGGCTCCGGCAAGAGACCAATTTCCCCAACGAGGGTTCGACGCGGTTGCACATCATTGATGCTCCGAGTGGCGGGTGTGAAGTGGCATTGTATCTGCGTTGCCCGTCATGGGCTGAGGCTGGTGACGTTATCGTCAAGGTCAATGGGAAACGTGTTAAGGCTTCATGTATAGCTGGAAGCTACATCGAGGTGAAACGCACATGGAAGCGTGGCGACGTGGTGACAATGGAATTGCCCATGACGTTGCGCATCGAGGCAATGCCCGACAACGGGCAACGTTGCGCCTTGCTTTACGGGCCCATCGTGCTTGCCATAGACATGGGTGCTGAAGCTGGCAGGTCAATTCCCACAATCAATGTGGACAAGAGACGTTTGGTGGAGTGGCTTATTCCAGTAGAGGGAGAGAAATTGACGTTTAAAATGATGCCCCGAACGGGCGATGGCGAAACGTTGATATTCAAGCCATTATTCAGAATCAACGAACATGATTATTCGGTTTATTTTGATTGTATTCCAACGACATGAAACAGATTAAATATATCATATTGCTTGTGGCGGCGTTATTAGTGACTGCTACGGCTTGCGCGCAACGGGGCGAGATGATGTATGCCGACACGACACGCACGGGAGCACCATTCAGTAAAGACCCTCATGTGGTGAAATTTGGCGGGCGATACCTGATGTATTATTCAATTCCACCATATAAGAATAATCCCGCTTCGGGCTGGAATATCGGCATTGCCGAGAGCCACGATTTGACCCACTGGAACAAGGTGGGAGAGATTGTGCCGACGCAAAATGCCGAGTATGAGAAGAAAGGGCTGTGTGCCCCGTGTGCCATAGTGCGTGATGGCAAGGTTCACTTGTTCTACCAGACGTATGGCAATATGCAGAACGATGCCATTTGCCATGCCTGTTCGACCGATGGCATAAACTTTGAGCGCGACTCGACAAATCCCATTTTTCGCCCCACTGGCGAGTGGAATTGCGGCAGGGCGATAGATGCCGAGGTGTTTGAATACGGAGGACGGTATTTCATGTACTTCGCCACTCGCGACAAGGACTTCAAGGTGCAGATGCAGGGTGTGGCTGTCGCTTCAGGCGATACCGATTTTGGCAGGAGCGACTGGCAGCTCGCAATTGACGAACCAATATTGAAACCCGAGCTTGAGTGGGAGGGCGATTGTATCGAGGCGGCTTCGGTGGTGCAGAAAGACGGCAAGCTATATATGTTCTATGCCGGCAATTATAACAACGCGCCGCAACAGATTGGCGTGGCAGTAAGTGACGATGGAATACATTGGAGACGAATGTCGGACAAGCCATTTGTGCCAGTAGGCAAACCGGGAGAATGGAATTCGTCGGAATCGGGTCACCCACACATTTTCCTTGACGATGACGGGCGGACTTATCTCTTTTTTCAGGGGAATTGCAGACCTGGGGTGGAGTGGTACTTGACTAATGTCGAGGTGTTGTGGCGCGATGGTGTGCCGCAGTTGGCTACAGATGGCGATTGAGGCTTGCGCAGGTGTTGCAAGAAATAGTTTTTAGTTGTTGATTTTTGGGGAATTGAGGAGCGGCAATGGCTGTGTGGCTGTGCCGCTCCTTTTTTAGTGTTGCCGATTCGTTTTGTTGCCGATGTCGGCAATGGTGTCGTTGTATATCGTTTCAAGTTCCAGTGTGCCCAACAGGTTGTCGGCATAGTAGCCCGGGATTTCCGAGAACCCGTATTTTGCTCCTAATATGGCGCAGGCTACAGCGGCATTGGTGTCGGCATCGCCACCGCTGTTGACCACAGCCGTCAGCCCTTCGTGGAAACTGTTGCAGTGCCACAGGCTCCATAGTGCCACTGCGAGTGTCTTCAGTGTGTAGCCCATCGATTCGTCATCGACCGACAGCTCGTCAAGGCTTTGAGCCGAAGCTGCCAATTCGATGTATTCGGCAATGCGGGTATCGTATGTGTTGGCTATTGGCAATATTTCGCTGGGCGACGGTTGGTGTTCTTTGAATATAAGGTTTTGTATTATGTTTACAACTATTACGCACGAACCGGTGCAACGAGGGTCGTAGTGGGTCAGGCGGCAGATGTCGGCAACTTCGTTTTCGTTCACCGTGGGCGATGTTCCCATTATGGAGGTGCGCATCAGTCCGCCATTTGCGGCACTGTCGCAACCGCTTATCTGCCACATTATTTTAGACGCTTCTATGGGATTGTTCAAATAGTCGCGCATACATAGCACGTTGAATGTGTGGCGACCTATTCCGAGAGGATTGCCGTTGAACCATCGAACGAAGTTGTGGGCGACAGCCTGCAAATCGAAATGATTGTTGCGCCGTGCGCGGGCTATGCACAGCATCATGTCGGTGTCGTCGGTCCAGCTGCCGCGCCACCAACGGCGGCGGTGGCTGTCTTGCACAATTTGTTCGTAACGCTCAAGTCTGTCGGGATAGTTTGCCGCGACTTCGGCTCGTGTCATAAATTCGGTTCCGAGCCCCAGCGCGTCTCCTATGGCTTGACCATATATGCACCCTTTTATGCGGTCTTTTAATTTTTTGACGCTCCTGAAAGTGGCTCGTTTGAAATGGTAATCGATTATGTCGCCGATTTCCTTTTCCGCCCGTTCGGCAAGTGCCTTGTAAAATTCAGGTCTGCGGCTGGGGTACATTTGGCAAGGATCTGTTGCTCCTGCCAAATCGCCCAACTCGTAATAAGGGATTCCCTCCTTGATGCATCTGCGCTGTGACAAGTGATCTGTGCCAATGACGATATAATCCACGGCGTTTGGAATGCCGACTTCTTTCATTCGTCGGACGGCGTTCATTCCGCCACCGCCTATGCCGATTATCAATATCCGAGGTTTCTGTGTCATACGTCATGTTGTTTGTCAGGAAATGCATAGCTCGATAAACATTTTTACCCGTGCAAGAAATTCGCGGGCGAAGTTCCTGATTCGAGTGATGCGCCGTGCAGGGGTGTGGGCGTTGTATGCCACCGGGTGAAGCCCGTGGTGCTCGGCAAGGTAGATGGCTCGCTCGTTGTGGTATTGCTGCGAGATTATCGTCAGGCTGTCCAAGTGGTAGGTGCGTTTTGTGTTTATGATTGAATATATGGTGCGAGTGCCGTGGTAGTCGAGCGTAATCACGCTGTCGGGAACGCCACGGGCGACAAGCGAGTCGCGCATGGCTGCCAATTCGTTGTAGCCATTGCCGCGGCTGGAGTAATCGCCTCCGCTTGCAATCACGCGGTCGATTTTGCCGGCGTAGTATAGGTCGGCAGTGGCTTTGATGCGGTTGTCGAAATAGTAGTTGTGTATTCCGTGTGGCGTTATTGGCGAAGTGCCAAGCAGCAGCCCCACTTCGTTGTGTGGCACGTCGTCGGTGCAATTGAAGGTCTTTCCCGAGGCATTTGCCGATACCACTGCATAGCACACCACGATTGCTGTGGCTATGGCAGCTGTTGCCACCATCGCTGTCGCCAGGTATTTATTGGGCTTGCGTAAGTTTGGTTTCATTTGAGCGATTGGGCGTTACGTTGGTTTGGGTGGTATGAAACTAAATTGGTAATTGCGGTGGTTGCTTTTATATGAGATGAAAACAGCAAGCGACATGATTGCCGAGGATAAAGTTACGGAAATTTTTTATGCGCTTGCGAAAATTTTGGGCGATATGAGAAATTATTTGATACAAAACAAAAAAGCAGCCATCGTTTCCGATAACTGCTTCTTTGTGGTGCCAGCAGGAATCGAACTGTTGATTCAAGTGGATGAATATCTTTGATTTATCTTTCTGCAAGTAGCGTAATCTCCCGCTATTGCTCCACCGGATTGTTGCAGCGTTCTGCGTCGGGTTGCGTGGAGGTTTCCTGCTGCGAAGATAAGCTTTTATCCTCAAAGTCGTGCAAGTCTTCATAGGTATTTTCTCCCTTGATTCTTTCAAGTACATCTTGAAAGCGTTCCCATGCCCTTAAATCCTCATGCCAACTTTCAGATTCTTCCCAATCGTTCATAACCCTTTATTCTATAATCTGCCAATATCCTTGCTTCCTGCCTCCTATGCGTTTCAGTAAGCCAAGCTCTTGAAGGCGGGAAAGATTGTACTTTACACCATCTTCTGTAATGTTAGAAAGGCTTTCGCTTATCTCTTTCCGGGTCGCTTCTGGATGTTCTTTTAAGAATGACAGTATAGCTTGCTGTTGTTCCGTCAGATTTTGTATGGCCTTTTGGGTAGTCTTTTGGGTAGTCTTTTGGGTAGTTTTCTGGTCGC
>CASEAQ010000004.1:7887-85958 GCA_949285735.1 uncultured Bacteroidales bacterium | reverse complement strand
CTGTTCGACAACTATCATTTTGCCAGTTGCGGAGCCGTATTAAAGCGAAAAAAACAAGTGTTAAAATAAACTTTAACACTTTATTAGACACCAGTGCGTGGTCGTCGGTCCTGCCATGCCCTTCGGCATGGTGCGCCCGTCGCCATGCTGCACTGTCCACCCCAATAGCGGCTGGCTGCCGATGCCGACGCCAGTGAATGGTTTCGCACAAGTACTCGTGAGCGGCACCGGCGGTGGCCCCAAGTATGGTAACATATTGATAATGCCCACAACCGCCGACTCGGTTGCTACTTCTTGCCCCGACTTGCGCAAGAGCGAGGAAATGCAACTCGGCTACTACGCCGCCGCTATGCAGCAGTCGGGAGTGCATGTCGAGGTGACAGCAGCCCGCCGTGCATCATTCTACCGCCTCTCCTACCCTGCCAATGCCAGGAAACGCCAATTGCTCATCGACGCGGGTTTCTTCCTTGGTGAAAATTCCGAGCCGGGAGCGCGCGAGGCACAGGAATTTGTCGGTTCTCAAGTGCGTGTCATATCCGACCACGAGGTCGAGGGCTACAGCCGAATACGCGGCGGCTGGAACAACGGCAGTGCCTACACCGTTTACTTCTATGCCACCACCGACCAACCTTTCTCCCAATCGATGACGTGGAAATCGGGCAAAATAACCGATGCACAATCGCAATACGACTCAGGCGAGAAAACAGGTGCGATACTCTGCTTCGACGGCAACGAGCAAAAACCCGTCAGACTGAAAGTGGGCATTTCGTTCGTCAGCGAAATGAAAGCACGCGAAAATTGCCTCAACGACATACCCTCATGGTCGTTTGAGCAGGTGAGGGCCAACCTTGTCAACACTTGGGAGCACCTGCTTCACAAAATCGAAATTGACCCTGCCACTCCCGAGGCACAGAAACGCATGTTCTACACCGCGCTCTACCACACCATGCTCATGCCCACCGACCGCACGGGCGACAACCCGTTGTGGCGCAGCTCAGAACCATACTACGACGATTTCTATGCCCTGTGGGATACCTACCGCACATCGATGCCGCTAATCACCCTCATCGATACCGAGCGCACGGCATCGCTCGTGCGTTCGCTCATCGACATCTACCGCCACGACGGATATATGCCCGATGCTCGCAGCGGGAACTGCAACGGACGCACCCAGGGCGGTTCCAACGCCGAGATAGTTATAGCCGACGCATTTGTCAAAGGGATTGACAGCGGCATCGACTACGAAACAGCCTTGCGAGCAATGTTGAAAGATGCCACCGTACCACCAGGCGGCAACGAAGAAGCCGAGGGACGCGGCGGACTTGTAGAATACAACCAGTTGGGCTACATCCCACACGGCATTCCACGCGCAGGCAACCGCACGGTTGAATACTCCTATTGCGACTATGCCATAGCACAAGTGGCAAAGGGCTTAGGCTATGAAGAGTTGTACCAAAAATATTTGCGCCAGTCAGCCAATTGGAAGAACCTGTGGCGCGGTGACTACACCGACAACGGTGTAACAGGTTTCATCATGCCACGGAGCAAGTCGGGCGAATGGCTCGACAGCATAGGGTTTGGTAAGGAGACTATGGCTCTCGCCGACCATCCCATACTCAAGCAATACCGATTCCCATACACCCCCACCACCATCGAGGGACCTTGGTACTACCCGTGGTGGAATTGCTTCTTCTATGAAGGCACTTCGTGGGAATACTCGCTGAGCATACCCCACGATTTCGACGGGCTGATAACGCTGTGTGGAGGCAGCAGGGCATTCGAGGCGAGGCTCGACAAGTTTTTCGACGGCGGATATTACAACCCTGCCAACGAACCGTCGTTCATCACTCCGCTGCTATACCATGCCATAGGCAAGCCGTGGCGCAGCAGCGACAGGATTCTGGAAATAATCGGCAAATACTACAACGACTCCCCGACAGGGCTGCCGGGGAACGACGATTCGGGGGCAATGTCGGCTTGGCTGGCATTCAACATGATAGGTATTTATCCCAATGCCGGGCAAGACTATTATTTCATAGTAACGCCTACGGTTAAACGCACCGTCTTGCATCCTGCACCCGGAGTCACTTTCACTATCTCAGCCGACAATCTCAGCGACAAAAACCGTTACATAGCCAGCATGAGCCTCAACGGCAAGCCCTACCCATACTCGGCAATACGCCACAGCGACATTGCTGCCGGAGGCACACTCGTTTTGAAAATGACCGACAAGCCAGGCAATAAAATGATAAATATGTTACCACAATAAAACGACGCAACACATGATTACCCGAATATTATTTGCAGCAATAATTGCACTCTCCGTTTTGCCCTGCTTCACGTGCCAGGGCGCAACTCCCGACACGTTGCACTTCACATTCAAGCTGCACAGGCAAACACGCCGTGCCGAAATGACATTCCACGAACAAGGCGACTCACTGGTTGTCAACTGGCAGATGCCTCGGTATGGCAAACTACTTGGCGGCAGCTACGCAATGGGCAAACAATCGGCAATAAATGGTAACAAGTTATGCCTTAACCAGCCCGAACCGGGCTCTTGCATCGAGCTCGCCAAGAATGAAACTGCCTTCATGATTTCGGCAGCCGCCTACGAAGCAATGAAGCAAACCGGCGTACTCGAATATAATGGCACAAGGTATATTGTTACCGATTCACTCCCTTGCGGCGACAGCACCCCCTCGATACACGTCACCGACCCAGCATCGGGCAGCGAGATGTGGATTATCGACTCGCCGCGCTGGAGCGTAGTGTGGAAAGTGCAAAACAGCCCCCTCGAAATAGGCTGGGAGATTGAAAACGCCGCCTCGGCTTTCAATGGCTGCCTTTGAACTGACTGACATAGAAAAAGACGCAGGCAACAAACTTGCCCGCGTCTTTTGTTTTGTATTGTAATATGTCAATTACATATTCATACCGCCGCAGCAGTGGATAACCTGACCAGTTACATACGACGACAAGTCGCTGGCGAGGAATGTGGCAACGTTGGCAACATCTTCGGGTGTGCCACCACGACGCAATGGAATCGATGCAGCCCATTGTTTCTTGGTCTCTTCCGAAAGAACGTTTGTCATGTCGGTGATGATGAAGCCCGGAGCGATGCAGTTGGCACGGATGCCACGCGAACCGAGTTCCTTGGCGATACTCTTGGCAAGCCCAATCATTCCAGCCTTAGAAGCCGAGTAGTTGCACTGTCCGGCATTGCCCGAAACGCCTACAACCGAAGCCATATTGATGATGCTGCCGCCGCGTTGACGCATCATGATGGGCGACACGGCATGGATGAAGTTGAATGCCGACTTCAAGTTGACATTGATAACAGCATCCCACTGGCCTTCGCTCATGCGCATCATCAAGCCATCCTTGGTGATACCGGCGTTATTGACAAGGATGTCGATATGGCCGAAGTCAGCAAGTATCTGCTCAACCACCTTGTGAGTTTCGTCAAAACTTGCGGCATTAGATGCATAACCCTTTGCCTCAACGCCGAGAGCCTTTATTTCTTCTTCGGTCTTTTTGCCGTTTTCATCAATTACGAGATCGGTGAAAGCGATGTTTGCACCTTCCGATGCAAATTTCAGTGCTATGGCTTTGCCGATGCCACGTGCGGCACCAGTGATAAGAGCCACTTTTCCTTCAAGTAATTTCATAATAACTATAATTAAATGATTCTATTAAGCCGATATTATTTCTCTACCATGAATGCGCCGCACGAATATCCGCCGCCAAACACGGTCAGCCCAAACTTGGTGCCCTTGGGATAGTTGGCGACATTCTGCGCAAGCACCAGCGCGGCACTTGCCGACCCTGTGTTGCCAAGCTCCTCGATATTGTTGAGGAAACGGTCGTCGGGCAATTCAAGCTGGTGGGCAACATTGTTGACAATGCGCTTGTTGGCTTGGTGGCAGATTATGTAATCGAGGTCGCCGATGGTCATGCCCAATGGCTTCACGACATTGTCTAGAGCAGTAATCATGTATTGGCAGGCGCGTATAAACACGTCCTTTCCATAAGGCATGGTGATTCCGTCCTCGTGCGGACGTAGATGCACCCCTTCGGGCCCCTTGCCTACATTACCAAGTCCGCAGGTGTAAATGCCGCGTACCGCCATGTCGCTCTCGGCAACACGTTCCTTCGAGATAAAGTAGGCAACGGCGGCATCGCCCCACAAGTGGCCACACTTGGGGTCACTCTCGTTGCGGTAGTATGTGTTATGCTCCGAGCACACAAGCAATGCCTTGGTGGCTTTGCCCATCGCAAAATATCCCTCTATGATTTCAAGACCGTTGACAAACGAAGAGCATGCCGATGACACATACACAGCCTTTGCTCCGTCGATGTCATACTTTTGCTGTGCCACATGCGCAAGCGTCGCCACAGTGTCGTATGGAGAATAGCATGCCGAAACAATCAAGTCAACATCCTTTATATCATATGGCAACGATTTCAAAGCATCATCGATAGCCGCAAGCCCCATAGAGTCAGACCCCTCGCCCTCGCCAACGATCGAGCGGGTCACAATACCTGTGCGTTGCACAATCCAGTCGTTTGTCAAACCGTTCACCGTGAGGAAGTGGTCGTTGTGAACCCTCCCCGCAGGAACATAATATCCAGTTGAGTTAATAAACATTGATTATATATTTCTATTGTTGTTTGTTACTTATACCATTGAGGATAAAATCCTTCAAATATTCTCTCAATTTAAGTTTTTCGATGCCCAATTCGGCAAAATTGTCGCGGATATAAGGCACATCAAGCCCTTGCAGCGACAATATCATCACCATGGCAGTCTGCTCCACATGCTTGATTTTAAAAACACCTTGGGCAACCCCTTCATTGAGTATCTGCCTCAAGATGTTGGCTTCCATGGCAGTAGTACCACGCCTGGCACGATCAACCTTGCGAATATCCATAAAAAAGCCTGCACGTAACGACCCGTTTCGCAACACAGCCTCTTTGTAACATTCAAAGCGCACAAAAATGAAATCCATCAATTTCTGCTCCACCGGCTCAGGCTTGTCGAGTATCTGAGTCAGTTTCTCAACGATTTTGTCGCTTTCGGTCTTGACAACGGCATTGTATATGTCACGCTTGTTGCGGAAGTAGGTATATATCGTGCGCCGCCCCTTGTCCGAGGCAGCGGCAATGTCGTTCATCGTGGTATTTTCAATACCTTTCTTCGCAAACAATTGCCGCGCTATTTCTATAAGTTTGTCCCTTGTTTTCAAAATCGTCTATACCCGTGAAAGTTGCACATTACCATGTTAACCGTGCAAAAATAGGCATTTATCTGCAACAATACAAGCAAACATCTTAAAATTAGGGATTAGTGGTACATAATTACGAATAACAGGACATTTAACACAATATTCTTAACAGGCGTTAATTTCAAGAAAAAGTAATGCAATTCCTTGCCTCAAATTTTGCTCCGTGGCAAAAACTCATTATCTTTGCATCACTTTTCACGGCTGCATTGTCTTGCAATGAAGTAGTATATGCGGTAATAGCTCAGTTGGTAGAGTGGAAGCTTCCCAAGCTTTAGGTCGCGAGTTCGAGTCTCGTTTACCGCTCACACCGAAAGAGGGTGCGCAAAACCACACATGCGTACCCTCTTCATTTTTTACCTTCTCACCAAAATTCTCGCTCACAGCCCGCTCAAATCCACCTTGTAATAAGTCGGCGCCGTATTGTACTTTTCAAGAAACATCACCATGTAAATCGGGGCATAGACAATTTTTCCGACAACTCGCAGATTGTCGTTATTGAACACCACAGCCTGCGACAAGCCATACTCGTCACAGTCCATTATATTCGACAAGGCGCGGTGCGATTCATAATCCTTGCCCGATTTCACCTCGATAGGTAACACCTTGCCACCTAATTCTATAACAAAATCCAATTCGCCGCGCTTCTTGTTATTGTAATAATATGGAACAATGCCATGCGCAACCAGCTCTTGCGCTACGGCATTCTCATAAATCGAACCAAAATTAATATCGCTATCACCCTTGATTACACGCAACTGAATGCCATCGGCATACTGGCAAGCCAACAGCCCGACATCGCTCTGGAACAGCTTGAACAAATTGCGCGAACGAGCCAACAACAATGGCGTTTTCGGTTCTTCAACGTTATAAACAGGCAATGCCACACCTGCATTTGTCAGCCACAAAAAACTGTTTTGCATTCGCTCAAACTTTGCATTTTCGTTTAACCGCTTCAATACAAAACGCTTGTTCTTGGCATTCAACTCGGGCGGAATAAGATTGAATATTTCTTCTATATAAAGTTTGTTGTCCGAATCATATTTGGCAATATCACGCTTGTAAAGCCTGATAATGTCTTGCTGCACAGCCATCACCTCCTGCAAATTGTTGGTCTCTACATACTTACTCACAGCTGCAGGCATTCCGCCCACAATCAGATAGAGGCGGAACAGCTCCATGAGCTTGCCGTGGACAAATTCATCGACAGCAGTGCGATTATGCCATGCTTCACGCAATGCATCAATCACCGACTCGCCCACGCCGACACACGAAATAAACTCTTCAAAATCGAGGGGGTACATATCCTTGACTCCCATATACCCAACAGGTTCTGAGCGCAAATCCTTCAATTCGACACCAAGCAACGAACCGCTCAAAATATAACGATACGAACCTTCGTCAACCAAAAATTTTATCGCCGTCACTATATCGGGGCACTGCTGCACTTCATCGAAAAACACAAGTGTCTCGCCCTTGACAAGTGGCACAGTGGCTATCGCCGAAAGGCGCAACAAAATGTCGCTGCTGCTCTTTGCACCTTTAAACAATTCCACAGCCTCGGGCATCTCGATAAAATTTATTTCGACAAAACTCTTGAACGACTTACCAAACTGACGAATGGAATAAGTCTTGCCCGTTTGACGTGCGCCTGCTATGAGCAGGGCATTACGAGTTGTCTTATAATAATCTTGAATATAATCGTCGATTTTTCTCTTTAGCATAGACAATTGTTTTACAGACTATTAAATACAACACACAGCTTTTGTGCCGTTTTTCCAAGGAAAATACAGTATATTTCTGCCGTTTTTCCAAGGCAAACATAGCGTATTTTTGCCGTTTTTCCAAGGAAATGTTCAGCATTTTTGCCGTTTTTCCAAGATTCTTGAGAGAATTGCAGACTGTCGGGCAGAGATTTTTTGGGCTATGGCGACTGCTGTTCACACATTTTCGATGACACCTTCGAGCGGATACCATATCCTGCCCGATGCTTGTGGCAGCCCTGTTGACGACACTAAATCCATATATCGCTGCACCTGCTGGCGGTAGTGCGGCAAATGCGCGTTGCCAAATTTGAAGTCTATCACGATGGTTTCGCCCTCGGGTGTCACAACCACGCGGTCGGGGCGGTAACGACTGCCGCCGACAGAGATGGTGCGTTCCTTATACACCTTGTTGCCCCGCGCAAACCATTTTTTCACCTCATCGCTCTGCACGAGCATATTGCGCACCAACGTGGCGACTTCATCGTAATGGTCGGGCAGCACGACACAGCGCACACGGCAAAACTTGAGGCAACGCTCAACGTCGTCGATGTCGTGTATCATGCCGAGTATCTTGTGCAACAATATACCACGCTCCTGCTGCGCCGTGTAGTACACCTCCGGCAGGTCGAAACGGGCAAGGTTGTGACGGTTTATCACAAAATATGGCAACATGGGTGTTATCACAGGCACTTCGGCTGGATCACGGTCGTTGCCAGCCAACGTGCCCACCGTGTAGCCCGTTTCAGCCTTGGTTATGCCCTCGGCTACCGATGCCCCATACTTGCTGTCGAGCTCCTCCACAACGCCGGGCAGACTGCTGTCGCTGCCATACTCACACAGGTATTCATTTATGGTCAAGTCGCCCACCAACTCCGATGCCTTGCGCGGCTGCTCGGTGAATATGTGCAATTCATCGACGGCTCGGGTGAATGCCACATACGTCTTGTTGAGCGAATCGGTGATGCTCTCGCTCACACGTTCGTGGTAGGCATCAGCAAGCCGCGACGTTGCAAGATGCTTGTAGTGCTTCACTGGCACGAGCGGCGGAACGGCATCGGCATCTTTCCCCGAGAAAAATCCCGTTGACAGCACTTCGTCGCGAGTGAACCACACCGTCTCGTCGGCCTTGCACATCTCCCAGTTGGCAAACGGTATCACCACGCAAGGAAACTCAAGCCCCTTCGACTTGTGTATCGTCATCACGTTTATGGCATCGACACCTGCCGGAGAGGTTATCGACAACTTGTCGCAAGTGCGATCCCACCAATCGACAAACGAGCGTATGCTTGGCGTTCCCCTCATGCTAAATTCTATCACATAGTCCTGCAGGGCAGAGATGAACGGGTTTTCGCGTTCACGCGCCTCGGGCGAAACAGCCTTCTCGATGATGCGCTCCACCACCGACACCAAGTTGTGGCACTGGCTGTCGCGGGGGATAAACTCATCAATCTCGCCAAGCATATCCTCCTTGCGCACGGGCGATGTCACAGCCTGCTCCATAGCTTGCTCGGGAGTGAACCCCTTGTTGAGGAAATTCTCATATTGCCGCAACAGGCGGTGAATCTTCTCTTCAAGCTCACGCCGGTCGGTACGCTGCCCGTCGCGCAACTCCACCGCCACGCCAAGGTAGCGCAAGTGGCTTATTATCAACCTCACCGTAGGGCTGTTCTTGAGCAGCAACGAGTCGCTCGAAATCACCTTGAAGTTGCGCGTCGCACCCTCTTCCAAATTATATTCGAGCAATCGCTTAATCACCATCGCACCCTCGGTGTTGGTGTTGACAAGTATGGCAATGTCGCTCTGCCTGTATCCGCGGTCGAGCATTGCCGACAACTCTGCCGGCAACCGCCCAAGCACCACATCGGCAAATTTCTGCTCGTCGGTTTCGCCTTCGGCTTCAGCACTTGCCGCAATCGGCGACACCACCTCGACCCTCACGTAGCCATCCACCTTGCGAGGCTTGGCATTAGGCATCTGCACCACGTTGCTATATACATCTTCAAGCCCCATGCGCCTGGCTGCCATAGTGAAGAAAGTGTTGTTGAACTTCACTATGCACGGCGCGCTGCGCCAGTTGGTGCTTCGGTCGCCGCTCACCGACACATCCCTGCCACTAAACTGCTCTTTCACTTTATATTGCAGCAACGACGGGTCGCTGTTGCGGAAGCGGTAGATGCACTGCTTCTCGTCGCCTATTATCAAGTTGTCGTTGCCCGACGAGAGGCTGTTGCTCAACAGCGGCTTGAAGTTTTGCCACTGCAATGCCGACGTGTCCTGGAACTCATCGACAAGGAAATTGTTTATCCACACCCCTATCCGCTCATATATGAATGGGGTGTCGTCCTCGCTAATCACCTCGTTGAGCAGTTCGTTGGTGTCGGATAACAGAATCATATTATTGTCCTTGCGGTATTGCCCCACGCTGCGGCTTATGCCACCGAGCAATCCGAGCATATATATGTGCCTGTTGATGTGGTTTAGCAACAGCAAGTCGGAATACATCTGCGCCGCCGATTCGAGCACCGGAGTTATCTCGTTGACAGTCGCATCGCGCAATGCCGGGTTCTTCTTCACCACCTTCAGCATCTTGTCGGGCTGGGCAAGATATTTCAATGCCTTGTCTTGCTCGGTTCCTGTCTTGTCGGCAATGTCGCCAGCGGCAAAACGTGCCACCAGCGCAGCCGCGCCACGCGTTGCAAGGAAGTCGCCAAGCCCCTTGCCCTCGATAATACGCAACACTTCCTTGGCTTTTTCAATCACTCCATTGCGGTATTGTTCGACAAGTCGGTTCACAGCCACCTGCAACAGCCCCACACGCCTGCCTTCGTCGCTGGCAAAGTATTCTGCCATGCGCACACTCGCCTTGCGGTATTGCTCGGTGTTGATTACCGCAGCAAACTTGAACAAGTCGCCGCTACCCTGCTGCGACGACACTGCCGAAAAAATGTTCCAATTGCTGCCGTCGTTGATTTTCTCGCTCACATATTTTTGGAGCCACCCCACCACAGGGTTTCCGGCAAGCATGTTGCGCCTGAGTTGCGACAAGAAGTCGCGTATGCCCACTTGCATGGCATATTTTTCGTTAAGCTCAATGTTGTAGTCGTATGGCACATCGATTTCGCCGGCAAACGTGCGCAAAATTATCTGGAAAAACGAGTCGATAGTGCTCACGTTGAAGTTGGTGAAGTCAAACAGCAACTCGCCAAGGGCGCGGTCGGCAGCACGGCGTATCTTCATCTCGTCGGCAACGCCAAACCGCTCGCACAGCGTGGCGAGATACGGGCTGCGCCCCTCGTTCCACCTGCCGGCAAGCACGGCAAGCTCCTTTATGATGCGCTCCTTCATCTCCTCGGTAGCCTTGTTGGTAAAGGTCACAGCCAATATGTGGCGATGATACTCTCGCATACCATCGTCGGCGAGCGAGTAGGTGCCATCGTCGGCTTTCTTGCCAAGCAGCAACGTTATATATTCGAGCGCAAGCGTGTAGGTCTTTCCCGAGCCAGCCGAAGCCTTGATAATCTGCAACATATAGCTATACGTTTTTTGTAGGTTGGGGGGGATTTATTATATTATGCGTGCCTTGTAACCGCGTTCGAGCAAAAAGTCACACACCCGTTGCCTCATGTCGCCCTGTATCAAAATCTCGCCGCCGCGAGCCGAGCCGCCCACGCCGCAATGCAATTTAAGCTCCTTGGCAAGAGCCTTCACCGCCTCGTCGCTGCCGTCAAAGCCCACAACGAGCGTCACCTTTTTCCCGTTTCGGTTGCGCTTGTCGAGCATCACGTCGAGCCGTCCTGTGGCAGCCCGCTGTTCAACGGCATTTGGCTCTTCAATCGACTCATTTTCTGCAACATCGGCTGGGTTGATTCCAAACGCAGCCCCAAGTTTGTCTTTCCAATCAATATCCATAACAATACTTTTCCACGAAATTACCAAATATTGCCCAACCCTACAAAATACACCCGAGACAAATTTCCTGGAGGCTATATCCTTGATACGGCTCTTTTATTATTAGAATGAGGGGCGGCGAAGCCGTCCAACCATATCGTAACCGGCGGTGACGCAGCCCCATCGGGGCAAGGAACCGTCGGACTACATCACCCCCAGCCCAGGGCCTCGAAGAGGTCCAACGGAGCTTCATTGCCATTCTTGTGTAAAAGGAAAAATGCACATATCCACCATACTTGGCAGTTTGTAAGCTGTTTAAGCACTGACATAGCGGCACGTTGGACCTCTTCGAGGCCCTACATGGTGAATGAGCCATGTTCCGATGGTTCCTTGCCCTAAAGGGCTGCGTCACCATCGGTTAAGTCATAATTGGACGGCTTCGCCGCCCTCTGTGCCACTGTATTCCGAGCTACACCGCTATAATGCTTTAAATGAACGAGTCACACATATAAAACAGCCAACTACCCGGGGGCAATGCAATATTAGGGGCAGTTTTTCGTTCTTTCTATTGATGAAAGGTGTATTTTTACGAAATATTATCATACTCGCAGTGGCTGCACTGGCAGCGACAGCACAGGCATGGGCGGCAGGCGGCAACAACCAAGACCTGCTCAACCGCCCGTATGCCGACCTCAAGCGGCTGCACTTCGGCTTTTCGGTAGGGTTGCACTTCCAAGACCTGTTGCTCAACAACAACGGGTTTGTCACTGCCGATGGGCAAACGTGGTATGCCGAAGTGCCAAGCCACTCCCCGGGATTCTGCGTCAATGTGCTTGCCGACCTCCGGCTGTCGCAATACTTCAACTTGCGACTGTCGCCGGGAATGTATTTCGGCAACAAGCGCGTCACATTCCTCGACACCACAAACGGCACCGAGGAGACGCAAAACATTCGCAGCAACTATGTGGTGGTACCCATCGACCTGAAATATTCGGCACTCCGCTACCGCAACCTGCGCCCCTACCTGGTGGGCGGCGTGATGGCAGTTCTCGACGTGGCAAAAAAGCGCAGCGAGCAAATACGCCTCACCTCCACCGACTTAATGCTCACCATCGGCTTCGGGTGCGACTTCTACCTGCCTTTCTTCAAGCTATGCCCCGAGGTTAAATTCTGCTTCGGGCTGCGCGACCTGCTCGACCACGTGCGCGACGACCTGTCGGACGACCCGGCAATGATGAAATATACCCAATCGCTCGACCGTGCACGGTCGCGAATGGTCGTAGTCACCTTCTACTTTGAATAGCAACCCCAACATGAGCCGCCACATAAAAATATTCTCTACAATAATAATCCTGTTGATTGCCATGCTTGCTCCGGCGCGCACGGCGGCACAAAGCGATGCCCTGTTTTCTCAATACTGGGCATTGCCCACCTACTACAACCCGGCTGCCGCAGGAACAAGCGACTCGATAAAAATCACCCTCGGCACCAAGTTGCAATGGGTGGGCATACCCAACGCACCAACCACGTTCACTGGCATGGCAGACAGCCCGTTCAAGCTCTTTGGCAAGCGGTTTGGTGCCGGCATAGCATTCTCGCAAGAGAGCATCGGCCTCTTCAGCAACATCAACATAGGGCTACAGCTCGCCTACAAGTTGAAACTGTTTGGCGGAACGCTTAGCATCGGGCTACAAGTGGGGCTTGCCAACCAATCGTTCAAGGGTACGGAAGTGTTCATCCCCGACGGCGACGATTACCACAACAGCGACGATGAAGCCATACCGACAACCGACATAGCCGGCATGGCATTCGACATGGGCGTGGGCGTGTTCTACACCCACCGCTGGTTCTGGGCATCGCTCTCGACGACCCATGTCATGCAACCAACCATCACGCTCAGTTCCGAAGGGCAGCAGACCGATGGAGGGGAATATGAATTTCAAATGGGCCGCGGGCTCTATTTCATGGCTGGCAGCAATATTCCCATAAAAAATACGTTATTTGAAATACAGCCATCTATAATGCTACGGACCGATATGTCATCATTCACCGGAGACATCACCGCAAGAGTGCGCTTCAAGAAATTTCTATCGGGCGGCATAGGCTATCGCTGGAAAGATGCTGTGTCGATAATGGTGGGCGGCGAATACAAGAATTTTTTTCTTGGTTATTGCTACGACTATCCCACATCGGCAATTTCGCGTGCCAGCAGCGGAAGCCACGAAATATTTCTGCAATATAACGTGAAACTCAACTTACAAGACAAAAATAAAAACAAGCATAAAAGTATTCGAATAATGTAGAATATGAGAAAAGAATTAATTTATATCGCTTCAGCCCTGGGCTTGCTCGCCACTTCGTGCATGTCGTCGCGCAGCATTGGCGCAGGTGGCGAAGTAACGGGAATCGGCGGAACGGCATACACCGAGCCTACGCCCTATGGCATGGTGCTGGTGGAACGCGGCTCTATGCGAGTGGGCCCGGCTGAGAACGACACCGCTTGGGGAATACGCAAGGACGACCGTGGCATGTCGGTTGATGCATTTTGGATGGACGAGACCGAAATCACCAATTCAAAATACAAACAATTCTTGCTGTGGGTGCGCGACTCAATCATTCGCGAGCGGCTCGCCGATCCTGCGTATGGCGGCAACGAGGAATACCGCATCGAGGAAGACGATGAAGGCAACCCCATCACGCCCCACCTCAACTGGAACAAGGCAATTCCTTGGCGTAATCCCGACGAGGACGAGCAACGCGCCATCGAGAGCGTTTACCGCACCAACCCAATCACCGGCGTGCGCGAACTCGACCCCGACCAGATGAACTACCGCTACGAGATTTTCAACCTCACCGAGGCTGCAAAACGAAAGTACCGCCGCGACCCCGCCCGCCGCGACTTGAACACCGACCATCCGGTGTCGGAAGAAGTGCCTACCATATCGAAAGACACTGCCTACATGACCGATGACGGGCGCATCGTCCGCCAGACAATCACGCGACCGTTCACGGGCGACTACGACTTCCTGAACACTTATATAGTAAACATATACCCCGACACGACGTGCTGGATTAACGACTTCGACAACTCCTACAACGAGCAATACGTGCGAATGTACTTCTCACACGCCGGCTACAACGACTTCCCCGTGGTGGGCGTAAGCTGGGAACAAGCCAATGCCTTCTGCGCTTGGCGCACGTCATACCTCAAACGCGCACTTGGCGCACAAGGGGTTTACGTCGAGCCCTACCGCCTGCCCACCGAGGCAGAGTGGGAATATGCCGCCCGCGCCGGCATCGACAAGAACAAGTTCCCGTGGGAGGGTGATTTGCCCATCGACGAGAACGAAGGTTGCTTCTATGCCAACTTCAAGCCACAGGAGGGCAATTACGTGCGCGACGGCAACATCATTACTTCACAAGTCGGCACATACGATGCCAACGAGTTTGGTCTGTTCGACATGGCTGGCAACGTGAGCGAGTGGACTTCGACAGCCTACACCGAAAGCATGAGCGAACGCACCTCGGACTTGAACCCCGAATATCGATACAATGCCGCAATCGAAGACCCTTACCGGATGAAGCGCAAAGTGGTGCGCGGCGGCTCGTGGAAAGATG
This sequence comes from uncultured Bacteroidales bacterium, assembly GCA_949285735.1. Classification (GTDB taxonomy): domain Bacteria; phylum Bacteroidota; class Bacteroidia; order Bacteroidales; family Muribaculaceae; genus Avimuribaculum. The sequence goes on along the minus strand of CASEAQ010000004.1, from coordinate 71,404 downwards.
TGGCTCACAACGTGCGCAGCGACCTGCGTATGTGGGAATACCAAAACGAACAACGCTCCTTCATCGGATTCCGCTGTGTGCGCTCGGCGATAGGCTACCACAAAAGCAAACGTAAATAATACTCTCACTAACTATGGGCAAATATAAAAAATATAAAAACAGCATAGAGCGTTTCCTCTCGGGCGAAAAGGGACAACGCTTCTTCAACTTCGCTTACAGTATCGGTGCCGCCGTCGTAATATGGGGTGCACTGTTCAAGATTCTGCACTTGCCGGGTGGCAACACGTTGTTGTGTATCGGTATGGGCACCGAGGTGCTTATGTTTATCCTCACGGCGTTCGACCGACCCGAACAAGCCTACAAATGGGAGGAAGTGTTCCCAGTGTTGCGCACCAAGAATCCCGAAGACCGCCCCGACTTCTCAAGCGGCAACGGCATCGTAATCAATGGCGGTGGTGGCGGCAACGGCGAGGACGGCACAATCTCGATTAACGCCGGTGCAACGCTCGGCGCTGCCGGACTGCCCGGCGGCATAAACGTGTCGGAAGAAGACACACGCACGCTCAGCGAGAGCATCGCCAAGATGGCAGCGGCAAGCGACCAGTTGTCGAAGATGGCAGAGCTGACCGACGCCACTCAGCAATATCTGTCACAACTGTCGGCCATATCGCAGCAAATGGATCAATTGCGTTCAACCACCGAAGCCCTCAACCAAGTGTCGGAAGTGCTACTTGCGTCATACCGCTCAATCACCGACAACAGCGAGAACATCACTCGCAGCTCGCAAGGATACGTGGGGCAGATGGAAAACCTCAACCGCAACATAAGCGGGCTTAACACCATTTACGAGATACAGCTGAAGAGCATTTCGACACAGCTCGAAAACATCGACCGCGTCAACCGCGGGCTGAAAGACATTCGCGACATGTACGAGAAATCGGCTGCCGAGAGCGCAAGCTACTGCGACGAAGCCGAAAAGATGGCACGATACATGAAGCAGCTCAACAGCGTGTATGAAAAGATGGTAAAAGCCATGACCGTGAACATGTACCGCCCAATGGTACCTGGAATGGACTTGAACAACAACGACGACGATAACAAAGCATAAAGACACACGATGGCTAACGCACACAATCAGACGGTAGGGCGAATGTCGCCACGACAAAAGATGATAAACCTCATGTATATCGTCTTGACCGCCATGCTTGCCCTTAACGTGTCGAGCGACGTGCTTAACGGTTTCACTCAGGTCGAAGACGGGTTGACGCGTTCCAACCGCACCGTTGCCGACCGCAACCGCACCATATACGACCAACTTGAGGCTTTCAACGAGCAAAACCCCGAGAAGGGCGGCGTATGGTATGCCCGCGCCTCGGAGGTTAGGCAACGCACTACCGCGCTTTACTCATATATCGACTCCCTCAAAATCGCCATAGTGAAAACTTCCGACGGGGAAGATGGCGACGTGAGGAACATCCGCAACCTCGACGACACCGAGACCCCTTCGGTGGTGATGCTCGCCCCACGCAACGGAAAAGGGCGCCAACTGCGCCAGCGAATCGACGAATACCGCACATACGCAACGCAAATGCTCGACGACACAGTGCAGAAGCACAACATCGAGCTGGCATTGACGACCACCGTCACCAACGAAACCCGAGCCGTGGGCAAAGGCAAGTTGTGGGAAGAGGTATTGTTCGAAAACATGCCCGTAGTGGCATCAGTTACACTGCTGTCAAAAATCCAGAACGACGTGCTTTATGCCGAGGGCGAAGTGCTTAGCACCCTGTTGAAAAATATCGATGCAAGCGACCTGCGCGTAAACCAGGTTGACGCTTTCGTCATACCCGACTCGCGACTGGTGATGAGGGGCAGCAACTACACTGCCAACATCGTGCTGGCTGCCGTCGATACCACACAGCGTCCTGCCGTGTATATCAACGGCACGCGCCTCGACAACGACCGCGGGCTATATGAAGTGGCAACCTCCAAGTCGGGCAACTTCGACTACAATGGTTATATCGAAGTAACACACGGCGACGGAACCACCTCGAAGCACAACTTCACATCGTCATACACCGTCATGGAGCCGACGGCTACCATCTCGGCTACGATGATGAACGTGCTATACGCCGGCATCGACAACCCACTCTCGATAGCCGTGCCGGGCATACCCAACAATGCCATCTCGGCAACAATGACCAACGGCACGCTCTCGCGCAACGGCGACACATGGGCTGCACACCCCGACAAGGTAGGTACCGAGGCTGTAGTCACCGTCACCGCCAACATCGACGGACGCCAACAGACGGTAGCCACTACCAATTTCCGCGTGCGCAAGTTGCCCGACCCGATGCCATACATTGCCTACACCGACAGCAAGGGGAATCCCGAACGCTACCGCGGCGGAAAACCGTTTGCCAAGTCGCTGTTGCTAAAGACCGACGGCATTGCGGCTGCAATCGACGACGACATGCTCAACGTAGCCTACAAGGTGCTTAGCTTCGAGACCGTATTTTTCGACTCGATGGGCAATGCCATACCCGAAGTCTCCGACGGGGCAAACTTCTCCGACCGGCAGAAGAACAGCTTCCGCCGCCTCACCCGCGGGAAACGGTTCTACATCTCGCGCGTGAGGGCAATAGGCCCCGACGGCATCGAACGCACCCTCGCCCCGATGGAAGTAATTGTCAACTGATAAACCTCACACATTCACTATAATGAACATGAAGACCTTAAGATATATTTTGGCAAGCCTGCTGCTCATCATCACCGTGGCACCGGCAATGGCTCAGAACAACGAGGGCGTGGTGCGCCGCCGCACTGCCCGCGACCGCAACGCCGCCAAAGACGAGACCGGAATGACCGAGCGCATGAAGTCGTTCTATGAAGAAAAGGAGGCATCGGATGCCAACGTGGAATGGATGCGCGTGATATACCGTTCGATCGACCTTACCGATGTGACCAACATGGCGCTCTACTACCCCGAGTTGCCCAACGAGGACGGGCAGAACCTGTTCTTCATAATCATGCACCTGCTTGCCGACGGCAAGATTCCGGCATACGAGTACCTCGACGGACGCGAGATGTTCACCGAGCAATACCGCATAAAGGTGAGCGACATGCTCGACCGCTTCCACGTGCTATACACCGAGGCAAAAGGCAGCACCGAGCGCACCCCCCGCTACACAATCGAGGAGAGCGACATACCATCAAACGAGGTACTAAGCTACTACATCATCGAGCGAATGGAATTTGACCGCCTTGCAGGGAAAATGAAGAAGAACGTCACAGCCATCTGCCCCGTGCTGCACCGCACCGACGAGTTTGGCGGCGAGGCAATACGCTACCCGATGTTCTGGGTCGAAATGAACGACTTGCGACCATACATATCACAGCAATACGTGTTCACCGACAACGACAACAACCTTGCTCGATACAACTACGAAGACTTCTTCGTGATGGGAATGTACAAGGGCACTATTTACAAGACCAAGAACCTGCGCAACCTGTCGATGGTGCAGATGTTCCCCGACCCCGAGGACTTGAAGCGTGCGCAAGACAGCATCGAGAACCGACTCCAGTCGTTCGACCGCAACCTGTGGATTCCGTCACGCGAGGAACTGCAAGCTCGTGCCGAAGCAGCCGACAGTACATCGCTTGCCAATACCACCGACGATGGGGAAGAAATAGTGATACGCGACCGCGATAGCGAAGACGAACAAGTCAAGAAAGAGGAACAAGAAGAAAAGAAAGAAGCCAAAAACAAACGCTCGAAACGTTCCAAGCCCAAAGGCTCGAACGTGAAAAAAGCCAAGGTGTCAAACAGCGGCTCGGCAGTGCGCTCAGTACGCCGCCGCAAGTCATAACACACAGGCACATAGCATACAACCGAAAGGCAGGACGCACCAATCGACAAGTGCGTCCTGCCTGCTTTTATCGGGAAGACTGTTTGCTACTCACTCTGCAAAATCGGGAAATGCCAAACTATATAGAATTACTATTTTTCTCCAATATAACAGCTAAATTACTGATGGTTTTCATTACTTTTGCAATATGAGTCTATTATAGGACACAGCTATTAACAACCTAAAACACAATAAGAAAGATATGCTATTAACAACTACAAACACAGTGGAGGGAATGCAAGTCACTGCCTACCACGGCATCGTGTCGGGAGAAACCATAATCGGCGCAAACTTTGTGCGCGATTTCTTAGCCAACATCAACGACTTTTTCGGCGGACGCTCCAGCTCATACGAAGAGGTGTTGCGCAAGGCCAAAGACACCGCACTGCACGAAATGGAAATGCAAGCCGCCCAATTGGGCGCAAATGCAGTGATTGGCATCGACCTGGATTATGAAACAGTGGGAGCAAACGGCAGCATGCTCATGGTCACTTGCAGCGGCACGGCTGTAAACTTGGAGCAACTTTAACCCCAATCGGTCATTCGACTTTGAGTGGGTTGTCCACTTATGCCAAAAAGACAATTGCAGGAGGAAATAACACGCATGGTGTTTATGACCTCCTGCAATCATTTTCATTCAACACACCTTCCTCACCAGCCGAAGGCATGGCGGTCGCTCATCCACAAGTCTTGCGCCTTCAGCACTTGCTCTATAACATCCCTGCCGCAGCCATATCCGCCCATGCAAGGCGAAATGTAGCGGGCAACATCTTTCACTTCGGGAGCAGCATCGGCTGGAGCAACCGGCAAACCGACACACTGCATTGCCTCGATGTCGGGAATGTCGTCGCCCAGGTATGCCACCTGCTCGGGCTGTAAATCATACTTTGCCATCCACTCTTTCAACACAGGCACCTTCATCGACGCTCCAAGGTAAATGTCAGGCACTCCAAGCCCTGCAAACCTCACGCGCACACCCTCGCTGCGACCGCCCGAGATGATGGAGAAATGGAATCCGCGCTTCACGGCAAGCTGTATGGCATAGCCGTCCTTTATGTTCACCATGCGCAGCGGTTCGCCGCTGATGTGCATCGGTATCACCGACGGCGACAACACGCCGTCAACGTCGCAGGCAAACGCCTTTATCTTGGTCAAGTCGTAGTCAATTCTGCTCATGGCGTTTCATTATGCTATTCGACAACATTTCATATATGCGCGCCTTGTCGGCATCGAGCATGGCAAGGTGCGACTGCATCACGTTGGCATCGCGGCGCACGGCGGGTCCCGTCTGCGACTCGGCAGGAGAAAGCAACCTCAGCTTATCGACCGTGGTGCTAATCAACGGCAGCATCACATCGAATGGCAACCCGGCATCGTGCAGCACGTCGCTGGCAAGCGTCCACAGGTGGTTGGCGAAGTTGCACGAAAACACGGCAGCTATGTGCAACAGCTTCCGCTGTTCGCTCGTGGCGCGGAACACGCGCCGCGACAAGCGTCCAGCAAGCTCGTCGATGGCAACCGCCGTAGCCTCGCTATCCCCCTCGACGAAGAAAGGCACTTCGTCGAAGGCGGTCTTTATCTGCCGCGAAAACGACTGCATCGGATAAAACACTCCATACCTGCTGCGCTTCCCCTCAAACACCGTCATAGGCACGCTGCCCGAAGTGTGAACCCACAGGCTGCCGTTGTCGGGCACCATTTCCACCACGCTTGCAACGGCATCGTCTTTCACCGATATGATGTATATGTCGGCTCCGCTCGCAATCTCGGCAAGGCTATCAGTCGCAGCTGCCCCAACGGCATCGGCAAGCTCGCGCGCATGGGCAATCGTGTGGCTATACACCTGCACGACCGCTACGCCAACATCGTTCAAAGCCCTTGCAAGGTTGGTGGCTACATTGCCGGCACCTATCAGCACCGCTTTCATTCCTGTGGCCTCCATTTGCCTATGTGAACACGTTCCCACAGCATCTTCTCGGGGTTGAACGGCTTGCGCTCCTCGTCCTTGTGCCCGAGCGTGATGATGCACAGCACCGGGATATGCGGCGGAATGTCGAGCAATGCCCTCACGTAGTCTTCGGCTGGCTCGCCATCGCCCGAAAAGCGGTTGCGTATCTGAATCCAGCAACTTCCCAAGCCCAACGCCTCGGCTTGCAGCTGTATGTAGGTGGCAGCGATGGTGGCATCTTCAACCCACACGTCGCTCACGGCAGGGTCGGCACACACCACCACGGCAAGACTGCACTTGCCCACCGGGGCTGCCCCCTGCTCCTTGCAGTAACTAAGCAATTCGAGCTTTTTGCGGTCTTCGACGGTGACAAACTGCCACGGCTGCGACCTCTTCGACGATGGAGCCATCAACGCCGCCTCAAGTATGAGTTGTACATCGTCGGGCGAAATCTCCTCATTAGTATATCTCCTGATACTGTGCCTGCGCACAAGCATATCGTGAAAATTTTCCATAATACTCAAACTTAAAGAATGCTACACAAAATTACAACAAAACCCGAAAAAATTGCCCACCCGGGAAGCTGTTTTATTCCTTGCCAACGCGGCTCTTCATTTAAAGTGCAATAATGGTGTGTTATGGAATACGGGCAGAACCGTCCAACTATGCCTTAAAACACCGTGCCACGCAATTTTTTTCCGAAAAGGAAACAGCTTCTCAGATATAATTAGTATTTTTGGACAAATCTGATTATTTATGCACCCAATTTACATCAATGGCGCCCCCTGTAGCGCATCAGGAAACGACAACCAATACAAAATACTTTTTGTCTGCCTCGGCAACATTTGCCGCTCGCCGGCTGCCCAAGGCATCATGGAAAAGCTGATTGCCGACCGCAAGCTGCAAGAACGATTCTTCGTTGACTCGGCAGGAACTTACGGCGGACACAGCGGCAGCCTCCCCGACCAGCGTATGCGCATTCATGCACAACGCCGCGGCTACAACCTCACCCACCTAAGCCGCCAAGTCACGGGGCGCGATTTCGAGATGTTCGACCTCATCGTAATCATGGATCGCAGCAATCTGCACGGGCTGCGCTGCATGAGGGAGGTGGTTGACGAGCGCAAAGTCGTGGAAATGGCTCGATACTTGCGCTTCCACCCCCACAACGACTGCATTCCCGACCCTTATTACGACGGTGCCGAGGGATTCGAGCTTGTACTCGATCTGCTCGAAGACGCTTGCGAGGGATTACTCGACGAATTATGTAAAACCATCAAATAACAACTCCGTATCATGAAAACTTTGGTTACACTCATGGCGGCAGCTTGCTTGGCTTGCCCAGCAACAGCCTCGGCTGCCAGCGACAAAGCCCCGGTGGCTGTGAAATGGATTATGGGCGAAAACTTGCAAGAACCGCGCCGATATACCTCACAATTTGTCATCACTAACATTTCCGACAGCACTCTGCACGGCAATTGGGGGCTATATTACAACATATTCCCCAACCAAGTCACCACGCCGCCCGAGAGCAAGGCATCGGTTGACGAAATTGTTCCAAACTATTATGTCGTGCGCCCGACAGCCCTCTACGAGCCGCTCGAGCCCGGCGACTCGATAGTTGTTGACATGACGATGGGTGGCACCTACACGTCACGTGCTTTCGCCCCCGATGGCGGACATTTCGCCTTTGACGGCAAGCTCGACAATCCTATGCCTGTGAAAATCGCCGTGCCGCCACTCACGCGCCCATCGCAATGGGGCATTGCAGGGCAATTTGCCGATTATCCTGGCGGCGTGTATGTTTACCGACTCAACGAGTCAGTCAATCCCGACGGGGCAAAGTTTACGGGGTCGGTTTACGACATTTTCCCTACACCCAAGTCTATAACCGAGACCGGTGGCAACTTGAAACTGACCGAAGCCGTAAAAATAAACGCCACGCCGCAGGCAACAGCCACAGCGGCAGCCTACTTGCGTGAAAAGCTCACAGCCGCCGGCATCAGCGAAAACGGCAACGCAGGAAACACCCAAATCAACCTGTCGCTGCTGCCCGACACCGTCAGCAAAAACAACGAATACTACGAACTTACGGTGGCACAAAACGGAGTTATCGACATTGCCGGAGCAAGCCCCGACGGGCTGCTAAACGGCGTAAAGACCCTCATCGCCGTGATTGAGACGAAGTGGGCGTTGACAAGCAAGGAACTGCCATGCGTACACATAAAGGACTATCCCGACCTCCACTATCGGGGCGTGATGATCGACATTGCCCGTAACTTTACCCGCTACGACGACCTGAAGCAGATGATCGACCTGCTGGCATCTTACAAAATCAACCGCTACCAGTTCCACTTTTGCGACGACGAGGCATGGCGGCTCGAAATCCCGGGCTTGCCCGAGTTGACGCAAGTGGGGTCGCGCAAGGGATTGACGCTCGACGAGAAAGACTTCCTCGTGCAGACCTACCGCGGCACGGGCAACCCCGACGACACAACAACCACAGCCAACGGCTACTACACTCGCAGCCAGTTTGTCGAGCTGCTGCGCTATGCCGCATCGCGTGGTGTCACTATCATTCCCGAAATCGAGACACCGGGGCACTCGCGCGCAGCGATAGTGTCGATGAAGCACCGCCATGCCCGATATGCAGTCACCGACCCTGCCGAAGCCGACCGCTACCGCCTGTGGGACGACCGCGACACGTCGGTCTATACCTCGGCACAAGGTTTCCACGACAATATCTTGTGCATCGGGCAGGAAGGCACCTACCGCTTCATCGAGAAGGTGGTTGACGAGCTTGCCCTGATGTATGAAGATGCCGGCTTGCAGCTCACCATGCTCCACATCGGCGGCGACGAAGTGCCCGAGGGGGCTTGGGAAGGCTCGCCAGCCGTGCACGAGATGATGAAGCGAAACGGATATGCCACCGTCCATGAGGCGCGCGAATACTTCATCGACCGCGTGACGGCATACCTCGCCGGAAAAGGCATCAAGACCACAGGCTGGCAAGAAGTGGCGCAGCACCACAGTGCCGAATACAATGCCCGCGTGTCGCCACGGTTTGGCGGCATCAACGCATGGAGCACCGTCGGCAGCCGCGACGTGATACCCTACACGCTCGCCAATGCCGGCTACCCCGTGATATTGAGCGGCGTAAACAACTTCTACTTCGACATGGTGTATTCGCGCCACCAAGACGAAGACGGCTTGTCGTGGGGCGGAGCAACCGACGAGTTTGCATCGTGGCAAGCTCAGCCATTCGACATATACCGCACTCGCTTCACCAACTATAACGGCAATCCCATCGACCTTGTGCGCGCCGCCGACGGCAAGCCGCGCCTCACTCGCCCCGAAAACATCGTGGGCGTGCAAGGGCAGGTGTTTGCCGAGACTGTGCGCGACTATGGCATGGTGCAGGCATTCGTGTTCCCCAAGCTGTTCGGCCTTGCCGAGCGCGGCTGGAACGCCCGTCCATCGTGGGAAGGGCAATACAAAGACCTCTCGGCATTCTACGAAGCCCGCCGTCAATACAACCTCAAGGTGGGCACTCGCGAAATGCCGCGCCTTTTCGACAAGGGTGTGAACTTCCGCATCGGGCAACCGGGACTGATAGTTGAAAACGGATTGCTGCGAGTAAACACCCGCTACCCTGGAATGACGGTGCGCTACACCCTCGACGGCAGCCTGCCCACCCGCCAGTCGCCCGTGTGGACAGCCCCCGTGCCGGTAGGCAATGCCCAAGTGATAAAAGCCCGGGCATACTACCTCGGCAAAGAAAGTGCCGCCACATTCCTGTTCCTCACCCAATAGCCCCCAAAATCCCACAATAAACCACATGAGGGTGTGTCGTAATGCACGATGCACCCTCTTTATTACAAACAAGAATAACTATTATTTTAATAAAACAGTAAAAATAGACGACAGAAAGCACCTTCAAAAAAACGCTTCCTCGGCACCTACAGCGTTGACCCGAGCATACAAAACACTATCACCATCGACAGCTACATCAGCTCGTTTGTCACGCTCACGCTGCTCATGGGCGTGGTGTTCCAGTTGCCCGTGGTCGCATACTTCCTCGGCAAGACGGGGCTGATAGATGCCGCGATGCTTGCCGCCTACCGCCGCCATGCCATGATGGTGATAGCCGTGGTGGCAGCGGTGATTACGCCGCCCGATGTCGTGTCGCTCGTCCTGGTCGCCGTTCCGCTCTACTTGCTCTACGAGGTAAGCATTCAGATAGTTAGGCACACAGGCAGCCAAATGCACGAAGAGGAGCCCTGACCCACCTTTTTTTCGGAGTTTTTGGGCGTATGTTTTTGTATTTCAAAAAATATGCGTAAATTTGCACGCCATTGCGAAATCCACGCTACCAACGTGGTAAAAACAAAATAAATAACTTATAAACAGCATATAGACAATGAAAGAAGGTATTCATCCAAGCAACTACCGCGAAGTAGTTTTCAAAGATATGTCAAACGGTGAGACATTCATCACTCGCTCGACAGTGGCATCAAAAGAAACAATCGAAATCGATGGCGTTACCTATCCATTGGTAAAGCTCGAAATCACCAGCTCTTCTCATCCCTACTTCACAGGCAAGCAGAAATTGGTTGACACCGCTGGTCGCGTTGACAAGTTCATGCAACGCTACGGCAACCGCAAGAAAGCATAACATTGCGACAACCATACACGATATAAAAAAGCCCTCTCCCAAATGTGGACGAGGGCTTTTTTATTGAGGGGCAGTGCATTCTATGGATAAATGCACTGCCCCTTTGCTACTCAACAACACATGTCCTGAGGGATTAGTTTGTGGGGGTGCCCCAGAATTTGTTGGGGGTGTTGTCGAGCCACAGTTCCAGTTTGCCGCCGGCAGCTATGTCGCTGTGATTGATGCTGAAAGTGTGGTTGTGGTCGATGCCGTTCAGGGTGGCTCGCTGTATGTAGCAGTTTTCGGCTGAATTGCCGTGGGTGGTGATGCGGAACTCCTTGCCTGTGCAATAATCGGGGTGCAGCTTTATGGTAACCTCGTCGAACACCGGGCTTGTGATGTCATACGTCGGGGTGCTGTTCGAACCGCCATCGATGCTGAACAACCCGATTGCCATCAGCGCACTCACGCCGCCCATTTGCCCCTGGTCTTCGTCGTGCCCGCCATATCCGCGTCCGGGCGAAACCGAGCCGTATGCCTGCTGCTTCACACGGCGCACCCAGTATTGCGTCAGCCACGGCTTCCCAGCGTGGGAGAACACATGGGCGTTTGACAGCCCTGGCTGATTGGCATAGCTCACGTAACCGCCGCCATAGCCATACACGAAATCGAGCGGGGCAGCCATCTCGAAGGCATAGTTGAGCCTTGCGCACAGGCTGTCGTTGCCGCCCATCAAGTCGGCAAGCTGCGGAATTGCGTGCGACAAGCCGAAAGTGGCTTGCCAAGCGTTGGCTTCGATGTAGCCGTCACCGCTCAACGGGTTGGTGTGCAGCCACTGCCCGTCCTTTCCGCGCGGCAGCATCAGCCCCACCTCGCTGTTGAACGAGCCTTGCCAGCGCGACGCACGCTTGTGGTAATAGTCGGCATCGCGACGCTTGCCCATCTTCTGCGCCATCTCGCCCAAAGCCCAGTCTTCAAATGTCCACTGTATCGTCAGCCCTGCATTCCCCGGACAATAACCGTTTTCGATATAAAACTCCAGTTCGTCGTCCATGTCGTGTGCAAGCATTCCGCCCACGGCGTGGTTGCGCTTCATTGCCACAAACGCCTCCTTGGGCGACCACTTGCGAGATATGCCTCGCTGGTAGGCACTGGTGATGAGCGAAGTAGCCGGACAGCCATACATGATATAGGAATAAGCCCCTGCGCATGGCCCACGCGGCAGCAAGCCGCCGTTGGCATCATACTGGAGCAGGCAGGCGGCAAAATCGTCAATCACATCGGGATAGGCAAGTCCCCACAGCGTGTTGAGGTTCCATTGCGTGAGCCACAGCGAGTCGAAATTATACATGTGGTGCACAGGCTCGCCATCGTCGCCCATCGCCAATTTGCCCACGCTGAGTTGCGCCCCGTGCAGATAGTTGCCGTGCCGCTCGCCGCCCTTGGTGTAGTCGGGATACTCGCCGTTGCAGTCGTCTATCTTGTGCCTGCCCAGCAACACGTGCCACAGGTCGGTGTAAAACTTCATCTTCTGGTCGGCACTGCCGCCCTTCACGTCTATCCTGCCGAGCCACTCGTTCCACTCCTGTTGCGACGCAGCCCTCACCTGGTCGAAATTCCAGTGCTGGCATTCAGCCTCCATGTTGGCACGGGCATTTTCGACACTGACGTATGACACAGCCATCTTCACGTGCAACTGCTCCCCAGCCCGCAGCCTGTAATTGGCACTGACACCCGAAGTGGGCGCATCGCTGTAGCTCATGCCCTCGTTGCGGGGAATGCACTCCGTAGTGCCTTGCAACGAGGTTATGTCGCTTTTGAACTCATCGCCAGCCCAACCGTCGAGCGAGGCAAACGGCTTGTCGAAACGTGCGACAAAGAAGATGCGCACATTGTCGGGTCCACCCCACAGACGCCCCCTCGTATCGAAGCTGCCGGCAATCTCAGTATCGCTCACCCTCTCGACCTGCGCGTTTACCATCGTCGAAGTGCCCACATAGCCGCCAAGGTTGAACAACACATGGGCATCGGCATCGGCTGACGACGTAAGCCTGTAAAGGCTCACGCGCTCGGTGGCTGTCTGCTCGACCCACAAGCCATACCGCTCCAAATACAAGCGATGGTATCCCGGCTGCACCTCCTCGCCGGCGTGAGTGAAAGGCGACTTCCATCCCTGCTCGCCCAAGCATGGCGACACGTCGCCAGTCGTGGGCATCATCACCAGCCCCGACAACATCCAGCAATGTATCTGTGGAAATCCGAGCACCTCGGTCGAGTTGTAATTATATCCGCCGCCATACTGGTTCTTGTTACGCGTGAGCGGTGCCGCGCCAATCATGCCATAGGGCTGGTTGCCAGTGATGAAATAGAAATACCGCCCGCGGGCTGTCTCCACATAAGGGTTGACCCACGAAACATAGTCGGCATAGCTCTCCGGGGCAGGATAAACCTCAATCTCCGACAGTCCAAGCCCGTTGCCGTCGCCATCGGTCACTTCAAATTTTATCCACTCCGTCTGTCGCGCCGCAAATTCCACAACCCTCGGCGAACCGTCGTTGGCAATCTCGTCAACGTCAACACGGCTGCCGTCGCTAAAGTGCAACACGCCGCCAGCCACATGCCTGCCCGGCTCGGGCAGGTCGTAAACCACCACTTTGTCAACCCACACGGGGTTGTTCCACTCGATTTGCACCCACGGGTAATCAATCTGCCCCCAGAATGTGGCCGTGCTTGTCGATTGCCATGCGCCACTCCCCTCAATCCTGGCGTTGCCGTCGTTGATGTTGCCAGCAACGAAGCCAGCCCCCTTCTCCGACGATGCCGTAGCCCTGCCTTGCGGAGCAATGTTGTAGGGAGTTGCATGCAGCGATGCCCCGCCTGCCGCAAACATCAAGGCACACACAGCCGGCATGGCAAAGGCACTCAAAGATAAACGTTTCAATATGTCCATGTCAATGATTTTAAGTTAGGCATGTCGTAAGAGAAACTATCGTTTCCTATATAGTTTCTTTGTGGTCTTTTCCAGAGTCAGAATTTGATAGAGATGCGAGCATTTATCTGACGGCGTGTCAGGTAGTTAGGTACAGCATACTGGATATTGTTCACGTCGGTCACCCAGTAGTAGCTGCTCACGTTGGAGATGTCGAACAAGTTGAACACGTCAACCCCCACCCACACATCTTTCAAGTAACGCAAGAATCCCGAATACACCTTGGTGCTGCCTCCCAAAAGCTGGTAGGAAACACCCACGTCAACACGCTTGTAGGCTGGTGTGCGGAAGTATGCCATGTCGCGCGTGGTACGCGGTGCAGTGGTAGGCAACCCGTCGGAATATATGGCGCGCAAACTGAATTTCATCTTCGGAAACTTAGGAAAATAATCGGTGAAGAAGAGGGCGATGCTATAACGCTGGTCGGTGGGGCGCGGCACTTTCACGCCGTTGAGCGTTTCCTGCGTCTTCATCAGCGACAGGCTTATCCACGAGTCGGTGCCCTCGACAAACTGCCCGAAAAACTTCATGTCGATGCCAGCCACATACCCTTTTGCATTGTTGATGCCAGAATATACAAGTTTCAAGTTGTCGATTTCGTATGGTATGAGGTTCGACAAGTTTTTGTAGTACAACTCCGCCGAGAATCGGAATGGGCGGTTCATGGCGCGGAAGGTGTAGTCGCCGCCAAGAATGACGTGCACACTGCGCTGCGACTTTATGTCGCGGTTCAGCACAATATTGGTGTTGCCATGCCCGTCGGTCTGCTCCATGCGGTATTCCTTGTAAAACGGTGCCTGGTAATAAAGCCCCGTGGCAAACCGCAAGGCGAGCCGCTCGTTGCGTGCTGGCACGAATCCCACGCTCGCACGGGGGCTTACAAGAAACTCCTTGTTGAAATCCCAATAGGAGAAGCGCACACCACCGTTGAACGTGACATAACCGGCATCGGTGACAAGACGGAAAACATCTTGCGCAAAGAATGACAGGCGATTGGACGAAATGTCATGGCGCGACGTGAGGTTATACACCATGTTCACGCCGCTGCCAGTGTGTGGCAACGAATACCCTGCCGAGTCGCGCTGCTCCCATTCGCGAGTGCGGTCGTATATGTTCTCGTGCTGGTAGGTCAAGCCATAGCTTATGTTGTTGTTGCTTATCGACGTGTTCCCCTTGAGCGTAAAGGCAAACACGCTTGCCTTAAGCCTGTTGCGCGCATGTTCGTGATAAGTGCCAACGCCCAATTCGCCGCCTATCGACTCGCTGCCGTCGCCCGTGTCGTTGGTGCCAGCTTCGTCGAGCCAGTATTCGCCATGTATGTCATACGTCACAAGTTCGTTGGTCAGGTAGCCCGATGCCAGCAGCGTCAGGTCGGTGCTGCGCGAGTGGCGGTAGTTGAGCGACAGCGCGCCGAAGTAGGTCTCAAAGCGGTCTTTCTCCTGCCCGTCGAAATACACTGTGAACGTGCGCGCATTGTTCATCGTGCCAAAGTTGGTTTCGCGCGTCTCGGGCGTGAAGCGGTAGTCGTTTATCGAGATGTTCCCGAGGAACGACAACTTCAACTTGTCGTTGATTTTTAAATTGAGATTGGTCTGGTAATCAAAATATTGTGGGTCATACTCGCCTTTCGACTCCAGCGAACCGAGCAGCGACGAGTTGCGCTTGTAGCGAAAGCCGTGCAACTGCGAGAAGCGTCCGCTCCCCTGCCCTATTGCCACACTGCCGCCCATCAGGCTACCCGACACAGCCCCCTCGAATGCCTCGGGCTGGCGATAGGTTATGTCGAGCGTCGATGACATCTTGTCGCCATACTCGGCACTGAAACCGCCCGTCGAAAACTCCACCTGCCCCACGAGGTCGGGGTTGATTATGCTCAATCCCTCCTGTTGCCCCGAACTGATAAGCTGTGGGCGATACACTTCTATGCCATTGATATATACGCTATTCTCGTCATACGAGCCACCACGCACCATATATTGCGAACTCATCTCGTTTTTTTGGCTCACGCCAGCCATCGTTGACAACACAGCCTCGATGCTGCCGCCGCTGGCATCGGGAGTGAGCCGTGCGGCACCGATGTCGATAGTCTGCATCTGCCCCGTCTGCTTCTTGTATTCAGTCACCTCAAGCCCCTCAAGTTCGAGCGATTTCTTGAGCAGACGCACGTTCAGCGTCACTTCGCCCTCGGCATCAAACAGCTTGCGTGTGACTTCGGTATAACCCATGCAGCTGAACACCACGGTTATCGTGTCGGCTTGCGGCACCACAAGGCTGTACTGCCCGCCAAGGTCGGTTGTCGCACCAATCGCTGTGCCACCAATGCGCACCGTTGCAAATTCCACCGGCGCATTGTCGCCGTCGGTTACCTTGCCCGACAACTTCACATTGCCAGCAACTGCCGCCAACGCCGTGACGCACGACAGCAACAAAAATATTATTTTTTTACAGAAATTCATTCGTAACAGTTTCTCACATAATAACGTCAAACCACCCCCTTTCAGTATAACCACCCCCAATTTTTAGCACCGCAAACGCCAGAACGAACCGCCAACACAACCAGCCCACCCGTAGAGACGCGATTCATCGCGTCTAAAAAGCAACAATACAACAAGTTACACATTCCGCCCCACACCGAGCCCTTTAGACGCGATAATCGCGTCTCTACAACCACAACCATTATCTCGTTGATTTTCAGGCTTATTATTTCTATCTCAGGGGCTGCGGGAGGAGGGGGAATAAAACAGATGGCAGATGCAACTGCCGCGATTGCGGAATTGCATCTGCCATTTATGATGTTTTATGTGCGCCGGGGGGATTACTCGATTACGAGCTTGCCAGTGTAGTTGCAACGCTCGCCTTGCAGTTGCAACACGTAGATGCCCGATGGCACAACGCCTTGCAAGTCAACATCGATGTTGCCGCCATTGGTGGTGTAAACTTGGCTGAACACCTTGGCTCCGCTTGTGCTGTAAACGCCGAGCGTCACCTGCTCTTCGCCTTGGGCGAACACCTTGAATTGTCCGCTGGTGGGATTGGGGTAAACAAGCACGTTGTCTTGCGACTTTGCCACGTCGTTCACGCCCGACACACCCATCATGTGACACAATCCGGCATAAGCATCGATAAATCCGTTAGGACCCCACTGCAATGCCACATTGGTGCCATAGTGCTCATTCTTTTGGGCAGTTGCGGCAAATATCTCCTTCACGTCGCTCGGCGTGAGTGTCGGGTCGTATTGCAACCACGTTGCCAAGATACCAGTCACAGCTGGAGAAGCCATCGAAGTTCCTTGGTTTATACCCCAGTAATAGGTATTTCCGTTCTCCTTCACTTGCGATACAATATTGTTGTAAGAGAAATTATACGCCTGATTGAAAGCATAACGGTTAAAAGACGAAGCTATCACATAGCCCGGAGCCGAAATGGTCGGATGCCATACGCCATTCATGTCGTAGCCATAGCTTGAGAAACTTGCCATAGTGTTAAGTTCCTCTGTGTCATCGCGATAATAAGCATCAAATTCATTGCCGCTGCTGTCAATAGCTCTCCATTGCCGCTTTGTGACGTATGCACCCACCGAGATAGCATTGTCGCTGGTTGCCATGTCGTTGATCGACCCGTCGGGCGTACCTGCCACAAATTCGTCGCTGCCATTGTCGGTCAAGCCCGAATTAGAGTCGGTCCACATATTCATCTCATCACCCTGCTTGCCATAGAACCTAAGCCCCAGTTTATACCTGCCATTGGTGTTGTTGCTTTGCATCGCTACCATTGCACTGATAAATGTTTGGTATTTTCCGCTCGCTTCGTCTAATTGTTCTTCAATCATAACATCGGAATAGAACGGGAATACCTGGAAATAGGTAGAGAAGTCGTCGTAGGAGTCGCTGAGACCCAATGACCAGTAGCCCGACTGAACATTTATCTTATCGGTCGAATAGAGTATCTCGTTGTTGCTCCGTGTGTCAACCACCAACAACTCTACATCCACAGGCTCTTGCGTATAGCAGTCGATATATGTATAATACATCTGGTTTCCATAATAATCGTCAAAGACTATGGTCTTGAACTGCTCTTCGTCGTCGGCATTCTCAAAGGTCTTGTTAATATACAAGTCGCAATCGCCCTCGTTGCCCGAAGAGACGCAGAACAATACACCCTCACCGGCAAGGCGGTCAATAGCCTGCGAAACGGCATCAGTGCCCATGTGCGACCCCGTGTTGCCGCCAAGGCTCATGTTTATCACTACTGGTTGCTCTTGCTGCTGCGCATAGGTCACTATATTGTCGATTTGAGACACGATGGAAGCATCGGTCAATCCTTGCCCAAGCCCACACAAGTAAAGGTCGGCACCTGGAGCCATTCCTTGCAGCCCATTGCCCGTGTAGCTGCCGGCAGCCGTGCCAGCCACGTGCGTGCCGTGCGTGCTGCTGGAGAGATCCGAAGTCAATTGAGCTATATCCGAGGCCGTTTCGTATGTGTTTCCGTTGCCATAGCTGTCGGTACCCACAAATGCCCTCACCACGCGCGAGTTACCCTCTTCGTCCTTGAAGTTGATGTGGTTGAAGTCGATACCGCTGTCGATGATACCCACTATCACGCCCTCGCCCGTATAGGCTTGCTCGAGGTTACCACCGCCGGCATGAACAGTGGTAATATTGGTTGACGCGCGCGATTCGTCATTGAACAACCTTACTGGCTTAGCCACGTCAACTTGTGCCACGCTTTCTAGCTGCGCCAACTGTTCGATTTGGTCGGCGGGCATTTCCACCACCAGCAAATCGCCAATTTCATTTTTAACAACCACACCGGCAGTTTCAATATCGGCAACCGTTCCACCCTCGGCGAGCTTGACGATGCCTTCTACCATTTGAGCTCCGCCCACGCTCTCCATTTGCGTCAACATGCGCCTCGGCTGAACCGCGTCCTTCAATGCGACACCTTCGCCGCCAACAGCAGGGATAGCCAACATTCCATTTTTGTCAACAGCTCCATGCTTCAGCAATTGCAGGAAGTGGGTAGTATAAGGAGACAACTTGTTGTTTACATTCACGTTGTCTGCACCATAAACGCCCGTTGCCATTGAACACATCAAGGCAACCGACAATAAAATGCTTTTCTTCATTCGAGTGCTAAAATTATTTTTTAAACGGTAGCAAATTTATGTAGTTTAAACAAATAATCCAAAAAATATGCAACATAACCTTTTTTGTAACAGACATAATGAGGTAATTAATGGTCGATTGTCCTTAAGTAGCAGAATTTGCCCAAGTTATTCACCTTTTAAAACATCACAATTTTCAATCGTCGCCAAACAAATGCTTACACTACGACACAAAACCAGCTGCATTTACAACAACTCGACATCTGGCGGTTCTACAATGGATTCCGTTGCAGTTGCAAAAACATGTTGTAAAACAGCATTAAAATCATGGCAACCAATGATACGTTTTTCGACATTAATGCCTAATTTTGAAAAAAATAAATAATCTAAACTTTTTACAACTATGATTAAATGCAATCACTGTGGGTACTTAATGGACGACTCAGCCACAATGTGCCCCAAATGCGGCTCTACCGTGGAAAGAACCCAGACACCTCCCAACCAACCACCTTACCAGCAAACACCACCGCCGGGGCAGACGGGGCAACAATCCTATACCACTGCGCCCAACGGTCGTCGAGTGCGCAACCTCGAAATGCTTGACGCTTGCAAGATGTTTTGGATGAAATATGCTACATTCGAAGGGCGTTCGCGCCGTGCAGAGTTCTGGTGGTCATATTTGATGGTTTTCGTAGCCAACATATTCCTCGGCTGGACTTTCATCGTTCCGCTGGCTTGCATTATCCCGATGATTGCCGTCAGTGTACGCCGTCTGCACGACATAGGCAAAAGCGGCTGGTACTATCTGCTGTCGTTGGTACCCATCGTGGGAACAATCGTGCTGATTATATGGTTCTGCCAAGAAGGCAAAATCGGCAGCAACGAATACGGCGAAGACCCGAAATACTTCTGACAACACGCATCACAACGATAGCAGAACAAGGCGCACCTCAGTGGCGGTGCGCCTTGTTTTTTGCTGTATGCCAACACAAACAGCCCCCTTTAGACGCGATGAATCGCGTCTCTACGAGCGCCAGCACATCTAAGGCTATATACGGGCTGCAATTATGACACAACTGCTTCTCCACCAACAAGCACCTACCCACGCATAAAAAGCAGTATGCCACGCCGGAAATCCTCCCGTGTGGCATACTGCTTAAGTTTATTTCGTCGAGCCAGAGTCCTATCACCCTTGGTGCAGGGCTGCTATGCTGGCTTCGAGGGCTTCGATTTTGGCTGTGGCATCGGCGAGCTTCTTGCGTTCGCCGGCAACCACTGCCTCGGGGGCATTGTTGACAAACTTCTCGTTGCCGAGCTTCTTCTCTATCGACATCTTGAAGCCTTGCATATACTTCAAGTCGGCTTCGAGCTTCTTCAATTCCTCCTCCACATTGATGCTGTTGCCGAGCGGCACGGCATATTCGGTTGTACCAACGAGGAATGTCGCTGCCGTAGCGTCCTTGGCTGCCACGGTGCTGATAGTGGCAACGTTGGCGAGCTTGCAAATCACGTCGCCAAACGGATTGGCAAACTGCACACCCTGCAACTGCAAGTCGAGCGCATTCTTGTTGGGAATGTTACGCTGCAAGCGTATCGTGCGCACCCCGGCGATTATCTCCTTTGCCTCGTCCATCGCCTTGATGCAATCGGCGTCAACCTCGCCAGCCTTGGGCAACTGGGCATACATTATGCTCTCGCCGTCGGCGCGCTGGGCAAGATGTTGCCACAATTCCTCGGTGATGAACGGCATGAACGGGTGCAACAAGCGCAGCAGCTGGTCGAAGTAGTTGAGCGTGGCATCATAGGTGGCACGGTCGATGGGTTGCCCGTATGCCGGCTTCACCATTTCGAGATACCAAGCCGAGAACTCATCCCAGAAGAGCTTGTAAACAGCCATCAACGCCTCCGACAGGCGGAACTTGCCAAAGAGGTCGTCAACCTCAGCCACGGTGCTGCTGAGCACGTTGCCAAACCACTTCACAGCCGTCTTGGCTGCCTCGGGCTGCTCGGCATCGTCAGCCACCTGCCATCCTTTCACAAGGCGGAAGGCATTCCATATCTTGTTGTTGAAATTACGTCCTTGCTCACACAGCGCATCGTCATACAATATGTCGTTGCCGGCAGGGGCAGAGAGCAGCAAGCCCATGCGCACGCCGTCGGCACCATACTTCTCGATAAGACCTATCGGGTCGGGCGAGTTGCCGAGCTGCTTCGACATCTTGCGCCCCTGGTTGTCGCGCACGATGCCTGTGAAATAAACATTCTTGAACGGACGATCGTTGCCATACTCGTAGCCAGCCATAATCATGCGGGCAACCCAGAAGAAAATGATGTCGGGCCCCGTAACGAGGTCGGTGGTCGGGTAATAATAGCTTATTTCCTTGTTGCCCGGGTCGAGAATACCGTTGAAGAGCGATATGGGCCACAACCACGACGAGAACCATGTGTCGAGGCAGTCTTCATCTTGCTGCAACGTGAAGTCGCAACCGGCAAGAGCGGGATATTTCTCGATGGCAAGGCGACGTGCCTCCTCCTCGCTCTCGGCAACGATGCAGGCGCGCCCCACTCCGGCTGCCTCGGGAGCTTGCACATAGTAGGCAGGAATGCGATGCCCCCACCACAACTGGCGCGATATACACCAATCCTTGATGTTGGTCATCCAGTAGCGATAGGTGTTCTTGAACTTGGCAGGATAGAATTTCACATCGTCCTTTTCGACAGCTTCGAGAGCCGGACGCGCAAGGTGCTCCATCTTCAAGAACCATTGCATCGACAGCTTAGGCTCGATAACGGCGTTGGTGCGCTCACTGTGGCCCACCTTGTTGGTGTAGTCTTCAACCTTTTCGAGCAATCCGGCGGCTTCGAGGTCTTTCACAATCTGCTCGCGCACGTCGAAGCGATCCATGCCCACATACAAGCCGGCAGCCTCGCTCAGAGTGCCATTGTCGTTAAATATGTCGATGCTCGGCAAATTGTGCTTTTCACCAAGCATATAGTCGTTTACGTCGTGAGCCGGGGTAACCTTCAAGCAACCCGTACCAAACTCAATGTCAACATAATCGTCCTCTATGACAGGAATTTCACGCCCCACGAGCGGCACAATCACGCGCTTGCCGCGCAGCCACTGATTCTTGGGGTCGTTTGGGTTGATACACATAGCTGTGTCGCCCATGATGGTTTCGGGGCGAGTGGTAGCAACCACGGCATAGGGAGCAGCCCCCTCAACTCCCCCCGAGGGGGAGCTTTTTGATTCTTTGATTTTTGATAATGCCGATTTTATTTCCGATACCACAGCATCGGTGTTGGCAAGCACTTCTTCGTTGGAGAAGCGCAGAACCGTGTAACCAAGTTCTTTTAAGATTGCATCACGCATCTCGTCGGCAGCCTTCTGCTCCGCTTCTTCATGATAGCCTCCGTCAACCTCTACTACCAGTTGGCAAGCAAGGCATACAAAATCAACAATAAAATCGCCAATTACATGCTGGCGGCGGAATTTATCTCCAAGTTGCTTAGCCCTTAACGATTGCCACAAAGCATTTTCCGCCTCTGTCGGATACTCTCTATGCTTCTTTGCATTCTCTTTCAATATAGAGTATATCAACGGATTTGCCGTCCTATACCTGTCAAGAACCACAGAAAGCTCCCCCTCAGCTGCAGAAGGTGCGGTACTGCCAGAAAGCTCCCCCTCGGGGGGAGTTGAGGGGGCTAAATAGTACCTCAAATAATACAGTTTGCCATGTTCTTCCTTATAAACAACTTCTTCGTCGCTCAATGCGGTGAGGGCTTTCGGGTCCCAGTTCACCATTCTCACGCCGCGGTATATAAGCCCCTTATTGAAAAGGTCAACAAAGACGCGAATCACGCTGCGGCTGCGCTGCTCGTCCATCGTGAACGCCGTGCGGCTCCAGTCGCACGATGCGCCAAGTCGCTTGAGCTGTTCAAGGATGATACCGCCATGCTTGTGCGTCCAGTCCCATGCGTGTTTCAGAAACTCGTCGCGAGTGAGGTCGCTCTTTTTTATCCCCTCTTGCGCAAGTTTGTTCACCACCTTGGCTTCAGTGGCAATCGAGGCATGGTCGGTACCCGGCACCCACAGGGCATTTTTCCCCGTCATGCGGGCACGGCGCACCAAAATATCCTGGATGGTATTGTTGAGCATGTGCCCCATGTGCAAGATACCAGTCACGTTTGGCGGCGGTATCACTATCGTGTAGGGCTCGCGCTCATCGGGTTCTGAATGAAACAAGTTATGCTCCATCCAGTATTTATACCATTTCCCCTCCACTTCCGAGGGGTCGTATTTTGTAGCTAACTCTTTCATAAAATCGTTGTTTTCTATTTCAAGTTGCAAAATTAGCAATTAATTTTAGAATTAGTTGCATTTAACCAATTAGACTAATTAGCCTTATTAGACTAATTAGCCACAAAAAACATCGGGGAGCAACCCACGCAGAGGCTGCTCCCCGAATATTTCACATGATTACATCAAATTTACTGTGCCGCCTCGATTATCATCAAGTTGTTGGTCAGGTCAACCGAAATAGTATATGTACCTGTCGGCACTACAAAGTTGCCTTGACTATCCTTCACAATTTCAGCTTCGGCATAGCCGTCAACGAGCGTCAACGTTTCATTGCCTGCGCTGCCATCTTCATTAACAGCCGACGAACCATAGCAATTGGAGTTCCAGTCGCCGTTGAGCGTAGTGTAGAAACGGAAAAATGAATTACCGCTGCCGTCACCACTGTCGGGAAGAGCCAAAGTGCCAGTCCACACGTTCGAGCCTTCGGTGGTCTCGGTCAACTGACCTTGAGTAGCCGATGCCTCCACGCTCCAATTGTTGATGTTGCCAACGACGAAGCACCCTTCGGCTGACGGAGTTTCCACTTCGCCACCTTCCTCGGCAGTGTCGCGGTATTCACCGGCATATTCAAACTTAACGGTCATGTTGGTCAAGTCAACAGTACAGTTATAAGTACCTTCGCGGTCGAAAATCCAGCTACCCTTGCCTTCATACAATGTGCCTTCGTAAGTGCCTTCTGCCAACGAAATATTAACACCTGCATCATCAACTTGCGAACCATACGTGCCAGTATCCCAGTTGCCAAGCTGGCTGTAGAAGCGGAACTGACCACCTTCCGGTACGCCAAGTTCACCAGTGTAAACATTGTCGCCGGTAGTGCAACGCAAGAAATAGTTAGACGCACTAATGTTCCAGCCCTGCATCGACCCAACGACATACAAGCGAGGATATTCGCCTGGATATGGGGTTACGTTGAACTGGTAGGTTTCGCCAACAGGGATTACCAAGTTGTCGTCGTCGTTCAACTCGCAGCGCACACGCATAAACATGTCGATGGCATACACATCCTCAACCGACGGCATAAATTCGAGAACTGCCTCGTTGAGTTCCGAAGCCGTTACGCCATAAGTGGTATTGGCAGTCACGGCAACCGAAGCCCTGGTGGCAAAATCTTCACTGTTCGACACCTCGATGCGGTAATTCTTCACCACCGCAAGGTTGAACTCGGGAGCTGTCCACGACAAGGTGAACATCACTTCCGACGGATTGTTTTCATCGAGCACCATCGTGGTGGGAACAGTTCCCTCCGTGCTTCCTCCCGTTGTCTGCGAAAGCACTGGCTCGGTGTCGTCGTTGCAGGCAGCAAAGCCCAAAGCCACCGCAAGCAACATGAATATGTTTAAAATCTTTGTTTTCATACAAGAATAGAAATCATGAGTTTATTAATATCCAGTATTTTGGTTGAACTCAGGCTGTGCCGCAATCACATTGGCTGGGATTGGGAACAAGTCCATATATTCAGGAATGCTTGAGCCATTAGGTTCGTTGTTTTTCCACGACCAGTTGTAGGTGCTGCCCGAGAACTTGCCATGGCGCACCAAGTCGCTGCGGCGAGTAAGCTCCCAGTAAAGTTCGCGGCAACGCTCGTCGAGGATATTGTCGGCAGTGAGGTCGGTAGCAGTCCAATTCTGCAAACCGGCACGACGGCGCACGTTGTTGACATAGTTCAATGCATTGTTGGCATCGCCAGCGCCACCCATGATGTAAGCCTCGGTGTACATCAAGTAAACATCGGCAAGGCGGATAAGTGGCAGGTCGGTGTCGGGGAAGTTGTCGGCACGAGCAGCCGAGCCGTCGGTAGCATATACGCCACCGTTGGCACTGCTCCAGTTGTTGCTATTGACACCATTGTTGTCGCGGACCCATTGGCCTGGGTCGTTTAAGTCGCCCTTGAGCAAGTTGGTGAACTTAACCACGCCATAGCCGTCGGTGAATGTCGAAAAGCCCGTGTTGGCTTTGTTGAAGCCTTGTGCTTCCTTGCACCACATAGCCCAACGCAAGTCGGTATTTTCAAACTTGTCGGAGAATTGCGATGTTGCGTGCATACAGCCCCATTGAGCCGACATACCGTAGTCGGTTGCCGTCATTATGGCGTTGTTGTCAGCCCATGTGAGGTTGGAAAGGCCTGCAGCGCAGAGGAACATCGTACCGCCATAAGGCTGAACATTCTCGCTGTCGTATGGAATACCCCACAAGATTTCGTTCACGCCGCCACCGCCGGGCATATACTCGTCGTTGTCACCGCAGAAGAGATACATATAAACTGGTACAAGACCTGTGCCATTCCAGCCGTCTTGATGGCGGCTGATGATGTTCTGGCAGTGGGTCGAGCATAGTTGCCACCCCGAAACTTCACCGTTGGTATAAACCTCGGCATTGAGGTAAAGGCGGGCAAGCAGAGCTTCAACACCGTCCTTGCCTACGCGGCCATAGATGGGAGTAGTTTCAGGGAATGCTGCCACGAGAGTCTCAAGCTCGTTGGCGAGCCAGTCGTAGAGCTGGCGGCGAGTATATTGCACAGGGTTCGCCCCTGCGTCGGAAGTCTCGTCGATGAAGCTGGCGTTGCCAAAGAGATCCAATGCCCAATAGTAGCTCATTGCGCGCAATGCGCGAGCTTCGAGGCGGTATTGGTCGATTGTAGCCTGCAATGAGGCATCGGGAGTGATACCATAGTCGCCAAGGTTGTTGCACAAGCGCAAGAAATCGTTGCAGATGGCGATGTGCACATAAAGGCGGCTGTAAGTACCGAAGATGTTAACGTTGCCGTTACCCCAAGTGTTGGTGTTCAAGTCAACCACACCTGCATCGGGCCAAATCCACTTCGACTCGTCGGTGGTGAACTCGTTCATCATGTACAATGCACGGGTGTATTGGCTTGTACCGCCATCAAGACCCGAAATATCCGACGACCCGTCGGGACCCGTCTGACCAGATACTGCCATACCAGAGTAGCACTTTGCCATAACCTGCATGAGGTATTCACCGGGATTTTCGGCAAATTTGTCGGCTGTCAGCTGGTTGGGGTCATTAGGCAACCGGTCCAAGTCGCCCACGCACGACGACAATCCCAATGCCAGCGAAACGCCAAGTATTGAAAATATTTTATTGATTGATTTCATAAAAGTCATTTCTGTTTTTAGTTAAACGCTTAACTGTCATTAGAATGTTGCAACAACACCAAGGTTGAACGAGATAGGACGCGGATAAACGTTGTTGTCGATACCGCCATAAACTTCGGGATCAAGACCGTCATACTTGGTGATGACGAACGGGTTCTGAACTGCACCATACAGACGCAGGCGGAGCTGGTCTTTCAACAGGCTTGGCCAGGTGTAACCGATGGTGATGTTCTCGCAACGCAAGAAGCTACCGTTGCGCAACCAGTAGTCGCTCATGTATAGGTTGGCTGTAGTGTTCGAGCCGTCGAAGTAGAAGTCGCTCTTTACAAGGTTGCTCAAACCGCTGTTCTGGAATGTACGGTTGAGTACCGAACGCTCGGCGTTAACGTTGGCATATACATAGTTGCCGATGCTTGCACGCAAGTTGAAGCCGAAGTCCCAGTTCTTGTAGTTGAACGTAGAACCAAATGTCATAGTCACCTTTGGATCGGGGCTCTTGTTGATAACCTTGTCGTCGTCGTCGATGTCGCCATCCTTGTCTTGGTCAACAAATACGCCCTCGATTGGGTTGCCATTGGCATCATACACCTGCTCATACAGGAAGAACGAGTTGGCTGGGTGACCTACTGCATGTACTTGAACTGTGTTACCAGTACCACCCGAAATACCACCGGTTGTCACAAACGAGCCATCGTTGTTCAACTTGGTGATTTCGTTGCGGTTCCATGCAACATTGTAGGTGAGCGTCCAAGTGAAGTCCTTGGTTACAATCGGGCGGGCGGTGATGCCAAATTCAACACCCATGTTTTCGAGTGTACCGATGTTCTGGTTGAGCATGTTGGTAGTGGTCGAACCTACAGGCACTGTCACGTAGCTAAGCAAGTCCTTGGTTTCACGATAATACCAGTCGAGGGCTGCAGTGATGCGGTTGTTCAAGAAACCGAAGTCCAAACCGACGTTCCAAGTAGTAGTTTCCTCCCACTTAAGGTTGCTGTCGTAACCTTGCGGATAGAGTGTCGGGCCATAACCGCCACGGCCGTCAAGCCAAGGATAGTAAGAACCGATGGTCGATTGTTGATAGATTGCCATGTAGGGGAAATAGCTGTCGCCCAAGTCTTGTTGACCAGTGACACCCCAGCCGAGGCGCAACTTGAACTCGTTCATCCAGTCCTTGGTGCTTTCCATGAATGCTTCGTCCGAAATCTTCCAGCCCAATGCTACTGATGGGAATACACCCCAACGGTTATCTTCCGAGAAACGAGAAGTACCATCGCCACGCATCGTGAATGTCAACAAGTAACGGCTCATAAGCGTGTAGTTCAAACGTCCGAAGAACGAAACCAATTGATAATGGTTCTTCCAATACGATTCTTCAGGATTGCGGTAGGTTTGACCTGTGCGGTCGGTGCCATAGCTGAGGTTATAAATAGGATTGCCGTTTTCATCGGTTCCCACTTGCGAAGTGATATAACCCGGAGTGGTGAACAATGTGCCATTGTTGTGGCCCTTGCTGTAGAAATATTGCCAAGAGTAACCGGCAGTCACGTCGATGTCCGACTTGATGACTTCGAAATACTTCTTATAGTTGGCATAGAAGTCGAGCAAGGTGTTGGCGCGTTGTTGGTAAACATAGTAGTCAGTACCAGCACCATCCTGATAGTTGGCATCCCACATGGCTGGAGCGTTGCCAGCGGTGAGCGTGTGTTCGTTGGTCTTGCTTATGTCGTAACCGAGGTTAAGGTTGAAGCGCAATTCGGGCAAGAAGTGCAATGCGTAGTCGAGTTGCAAGTTACCGTTGCTGCGCCATACCTTGGCGATGTCCGAGCGTTGCTCGATAGCTGCTACCGGGTTGTTTACACCGTTGGTGTTGAACTGGTCACCGTTCATTTGCGACGTGTAACCGTTGAACAGCGTGCCCACCGACGAGTCGTCCATTATATAATTGGTGTATGGGCTGTGGGTTGGGTCGGCTGCAAGTGCGCCGCCTACGGCACTGCCTGTGTCGGCAAACTCGTTTTCGATATAGTATCCCTTGACGTTGGCTTGCACTTTCAGCTTGCCGTCAAAGAATTCCGGAGTAAGGTTAATGCCGGCAGTTACACGGTCCATCGACGTGTTGCGAATGATACCGCTGTTGCCAGTGTAAGTAACTGCGACACGATAGGGCAAGAAACCGGCTTTACCACCGACGCTCAAGCTATAGTCGTGCGAAACCGTGGTGCGAAGCACTTCGTCCTGCCAGTCGGTATTGGCTGTGCCAAGTGCCTGTGCGGCAGGGCTGCCTTCGCCCCAGTAGTTGGTCATCACTTGGCGGTATTCGTCGCCAGTGAGCACATCCCACGTCTTGCGGGCAGTCTGCACGGTCATGTTGGCGGTGAAGTTAACTTGCACCTTGCCAGCTTGGCCTTTCTTGGTGGTGATGATGATTACACCGTTTGATGCGCGGCTACCATAGATGGCAGTGGCAGAAGCGTCTTTCAAGATAGTCATGCTCTCGATGTTGTCGGGCGAAATCATGGCAAGGGCGTTACCCATACCTTGTGTACCCTGGTTGCTCAATGGCACACCGTCGAGCACAATCAACGGGTCGTTGCTGGCGTTCAGCGACGAACCACCACGGATACGGATTGTACCCGAGCCTTCAGGCCCTGCCGATGGAGTAACTACCACACCAGGCGTTTGGCCGACAAGCAGGTCTTGAACCGACGACGAAAGCCCGGCAGCTATTTCGGTGGGCTTCACGGTTGCCACCGAACCAGTAGCGTCTTCCTTCTTCACAGTACCATAACCGATGGCGACAACCTCGTCAAGCATCAACGAGCTCTCCTTGAGGGTTATCGTCAGGCTCGTCTGTCCGCCCACAGCAACTGTTTGCGGCTCGTAGCCCACATAAGACACCACAAGAGTGGCATCGGGTTCAACCGAGATGACAAAATTGCCATCAAAGTCAGTGGCGACACCAGTAGTTGTGCCCTGCGCCAACACGCTGGCACCAATCAACGGCTCACCGCTGGGATCGATTACCTTGCCTTGCACGGCAATCTTCTGCGCCAGTGCCGGAAGTGTGAGGCACAATGCCATGAGCATTACAAGCCACATCTTCCTGTTCATTTGAAAACAAATGTTCTTCATGCAAGAATGTTTTTAGTTTTACATTTGGGTTTTTATTTAACTTTATATTGCTATTTAATCATTCAACGTGTCAAGTCAACGAAAAACACACTATGAATATGGCAAAAGAACGTCTCCCACACACTTTCCCCTTCTTTTGGAGCAAAATGCACGGTAGGTTAAATGGTTGGTTTTCATGCGTTCAATATTTTTCATAAATCATAGGTATATCAGGCTCTAAAACCTGTCGTTATTCATTGGAGCTATACTTCAATAAAAGTCCCAAGGCTGTGGGGCTATCAACTTATAGCCGTTGCAAAACTAAATAATTCTCGGCAAAAAACAAATAAAATATATAAGTTTTTGTGAAAAAAAATTAGGCACTATACGTTCACCCATATTGCAAACCACTAAATATTAATACATTTTGACCACGGCGCCACCCATCAAAAAAATAGAAAAAATATCGCAGAATCCTTAATCTAAACAACAAGCTACCATGAATCGCTAAAAGCAATAATCTGCCACAAAAAATCCTCAATCTTCACAATGTGCAACGCTCCTCGCAAAAGGGCACATACATTAAATAAAAGAGGTGCGCGGCTCTCAACCGTGCACCTCCTACTATATTTTACAACCTCTCGGCCGCAGCTATTTGCCAAGCAAATCGCTAAGCGGCACCACTTGGAATGTCATGTTGGCAACACTGCTCTCATAAAGTATTCCCACATGGTCGGCATCGACCATCGACAGGCACGAATACCCCCAGCCGAGGTCTTCGTCGAGCAGCACCTGCTGCGACGTGGGCCACGTCAGCCCATTGTCGGTACTCAATTTTATGGTTATATTTTTGCGTTTACTGTCGGAGTCGGGATTGGAGAAGAGCAACAAGTCTTGCCCCGTGCTGTTCTTGTCTTTCATCACGCTTATGAGGCTTGCCATGCACACTGGCTCGCGCAACGCACTGCGCGACGATGGGTGCTCGGTCCATGTCTTGCCCATGTCGGCAGTCACGCTTACGGCACGGCTCCCCTTGCGGTTGTCGCGCATATTGAGCATGAGCGTGCCATCGGGCAACTCTGCCACTTGCGACTCGGTGGTGTTAGTGCGCGCGCCATTGGTTATAGTCCAAGTCACCCCCTTGTCGGTGCTGTACATTATTCCAGCCTCTGGCACACGCTCGTCGGCGATATACTGGATGGGGAACACAAGCGTACCGTCGCGCATCGTTATGCCGCGCCCGGGCCCCTGCAACAGCAAGTGCCACTCGGGGGCTTTCACCATGCGTGTTATATTGTTGGGTTGCGACCAGGTGAGTCCGTCGTCCGAACTATGTGTCAGCACCAATTGCCCGGTTTCGCCTATCTCGATACCAGTCTGCGATCCTACCCAAGCCATCTGGTTGCCCATGCCGTGGCACCACAGCGCAGCAATCCACACCTTGTCATTGACGTGGTCGTAGAGTATGCACGGGTCGCCAACGCCGTTCTGCGCATCGGGCAGCCCGCCAACGCCGGCAAACGACAGCGGAATGGTCATTCTGCCCCATGTGCGCCCTCCATCGGTGCTTCGGCTCAGCCCCACATCTATACGCTGCTGCAAGTCGGAACTGTTACTGTATCGCACATCATAGACAGCCAACAATGTGCCGTCGTCGGTGGTCACAAGTCCCGGAATGCGATAGGCTGCAACACCGTAGTCGTCCGACCGCCTCACGGCAACAGCAGTGCGCCTCGGCGAGCGGTTGACAGTGCGGTCGATTAAGACAGCCTCCGCGCCATCGACAGTCACGCTCGCCACGTGTGCAGCAATGCGGGCTGCCAGCGATGCATTTTCTGCCAACTTCAGGCTGAGCCACAAATAGTTGTCGCCCGTCGATAACGACAAGTCGGCACTGAACTCCAACCTGTGCGACGATGCCTCTTTCTTGTCGAGCAGCACCGAGTAACTACCAATGGCGTTGCCACGGTTGTCGATGTAATCAACAGGCTTGAAATGATTCTTCTTGGCACGATGATGCGCCTCCACTCCTCCATAATAAAGGGCGACACTCTCCAACTGCGACAAGTCGGTGAGCGAATCGAATTGCAACGTCACTTTACCAACTCGCTCGCCTCCCTGTGCATTCACGCGGGCATAAATAAGCACATTATCCTTGTTGCCGATGAGCAACGGCACTTGGGGATTATAAGTCTCCACAGTGTCAACAGTGGCAGCACTGGCGACAACCACAGCTACCGCCGCAAACAGCATGGATAGAAAAAATCTTTTCATCTCAAATTACGGGTCTAAGGTTTATGCATAACTTTTTTACAAATGTAATGCAATCGATGCACATCGGCAAAAAAATACATCTATAAAAAAGAACCCTTTTCACTTTGTGTCAAATGAAAAGAGTCCGTTCTAACCACTTAAGGAAATTCACACATAATTGAAAAAACAGCACTCGATATATATTCTCCTTACCACTACAAAGGTACTCCATAAAAGGCTATAACACAAGCCGCAAACCAGCTGCGAGCAGCATTTGTCAACCATCTGTAATAAATCAGAAATCAAAGTGCCAAAATTCTTTATCAAACGACATTCTTGGTAATAAACCACGGCATTTACTACACCAACATTTGTTGCACCCGTCACAAATGAATTTATGATTTTTTTGCACACAGATTTTAAACTTTACGGCACAACCAAAATCTATATATCAAACGACAGTAAACATGGCTTTTTTACATTAAAATATCACATGCTTATGAAGAATATACGCAACATATTGGTAACAGCAATATTGATTTTAGCTTTGGCAATGCCTATGCCAGCGATGTCGCAAAATCGCCAAAACAACGGAGAACGCAACCGCACCGAACGCCACCAGCAACGCCCTGCCACCAGCCGCCCGGGGCGTCCACAACCGTCGCAACGTCCAGGCAATAATCGACCCGGGCGTCCACAGCAACCTCAACGTCCGAGTGACAACCGTCCGCAGCGTCCACAACAGCCACCGCACCACCCTGGCAACAACCGTCCGCAGCGTCCACAGCAGCCGCCCCACCGTCCGGGCAACAACCACCCTGGGCGTCCACAGCAGCCACCCCACCGTCCGCCGCATCGCCCAAGCCACCCACACAACTGGAGCCGCCCGATGCCGCCTCCACACCATCGCCACCGCGTTCCACGCCCGATGCCGCCGCGCCCCATCACTCCTCCACACGGCTACCACCCGTATGTTGGAGCACCAGCACTGCGCTCGATATTGGGCATAACGTTCGGCACACTCTATGCATCGGCTCTCGATTACCTGTTTTTCAACAATTACACCATCGACGGATATGCCGACAACACCATATACTTGAGCGATGTGGTGCTGCTCAACCAAAGTTGGCCCTTCGCCACGCTTTACTGCAACAGCGCAGGAAGGCTCGCCAGCGCCCAGTTTGCCTATTACAGCAGCTATAACAGCCTGAGCCGCTACAACCACATCTATAACCTGCTTTGCAGCTCATACGGTATGCCCCTGTCGCTCACCACAAGCGGAATAGCCCGCCAAGTGATGTGGTATGGAGGTGGCGGCAGCGGATACATTACCCTCGAATTCGACTACTACGACGGCTGTTACCACACCGTACTGTCGGTCAGCACATAACCGCGCGAAAAAAAAGAGGAGCGCACTTCACAAGATGAGTGCGCTCCTTTATATATATGTGTGAACTTTTAACCGTAAATTACGCTGCCGTCGGGGTTAAGGAACTCATTCTCGTTTAGACTCTTTTCATACTGGTTCATGGCACGGTAGCTCATACCCATGCTCGAGAAACCGCCGTCGTGGTAGAGGTTCTGCATGGTCACCTTGCGGGTGAGGTCGCTGAACATAACAATGCAATAGTCGGCGCAATCATCAGCCGAAGCATTGCCCAGCGGAGCCATACGGTTGGCAAAGTCGAAGAGCGAGGTCATGCCCTTTATGCCGCTTCCGGCAGTGGTCATTGTGGGCGATTGCGATATGGTGTTGACACGCACACCATGCTCGCGACCATATATGTAGCCAAAACTGCGGGCAATCGACTCAAGCAACGCCTTTGCATCAGCCATGTCGTTGTAGCCAAACAAAGTGCGCTGTGCAGCGATATAAGACAACGCCAATACACTGCCGCCATCGGCTATGGCATGGTTCTTCTTTGCGCATTGCAACATCTTGTGGAACGAGATTGCCGATATGTCGAAAGTTTTCGCCATCATATCATAATCAATGTCGTCGTATGTACGTTTCTTGCGCACGTTGGGCGACATGCCAATCGAGTGCAACACGAAGTCGATTTGTCCGCCAAGGATTTCCATCGATTTCAGGAACACATTTTCAAGGTCACTGTAGCTTGTAGCATCTGCTGGAATTATTTCGGCATTCAATTTCTCGCCAAGGGCAGAAATTTCGCCCATTCTTACAGCCACAGGAGCATTGCTGAGGGTAATAGTAGCACCTTCTTCCACGGCTCTCTCAGCCACTTTCCAAGCGATACTCTTGTCGTTGAGGGCACCGAATATAATACCCCTCTTTCCTTTCAATAAATTGTAACTCATTACGTTATATGTTAGTTATCTCTTTGGTTACATTCAAATCAGGCTGCAAAGTTAATGATTTCCAGCCAATCTGCAAAATTTAAATTGCCAAGCCACCCTTTACAACTGATTGCACGACAGCCAACAAACAATGCGAGCAGCCCCCATGCCGCTTGATTGCACGGCATGGGGGCTGCCCACTATAAAATCCAGTGAAAGGGCGCACAACTGCCTGTCAGCTGATGTGCGTTCCGCGGGTCAAGTCGTTCAGGTTCGAAGCCTTGGTGATAACCACCTCGGCTACACCGGCATCGATGGTGGCAAAAGCATTGTCGAGCTTGGGTATCATGCCCCCAGCCACAATCCCCTTTGCCTTCAAGTCGGCATAGCGGTTGCGGTCGAGATGGGCAATTGCCGTGCTGTCGTCGTTCTCGTCGAGCAAAACGCCCTCCTTCTCGAAACAGAACACCAGCCTCACGCTGTAATGCCGCGCCAGTGCCGAAGCCGTCGCTCCAGCCATCGTGTCGGCATTGGTGTTGAGTATATGCCCGTGACCGTCGTGCGTTAACGGAGCAACAACAGGCACCACGCCGCTGTCAATGAGGCGTGACAGTGCGTCGCCGTCAACACGGCTCACGTCGCCCACCCAGCCATAGTCGATGGTCTTTACCGGGCGTTTCACGCTGCGAATCACATCCATGTCGGCACCCGTCACACCAAGGGCATTCACCCCGGTAGCCTGCAATCCGGCAACGATGCGCTTGTTGACCAATCCGCCATACACCATCGTCACCACGTCGAGCATGGCATCGTCGGTTATGCGCCGCCCGTCAACCATCTTGGTCTCGATGCCGAGCTTGGCAGCAAGCTGCGTGGCAGAGCGTCCGCCTCCGTGCACAAGCAACTTCTTGCCCTCGATTGCGGCAAAGTCTGCAAGCAACCTCGAAAGGGTGTCGGGAGCCTCAACAATCTTGCCCCCGACCTTTACTATTGTAAGTTGTTCTGTCATTGCGTCATCAATTTTTTCCACCAAACTCCATTAGGTATGCCTTGATGAAATCGTCGATGTCGCCATCCATCACGGCATTCACGTCCGACGTCTGGCAACCCGTGCGGTGGTCCTTCACGCGGCGGTCGTCGAACACATAGCTGCGTATCTGCGACCCCCACTCGATTTTCATCTTGCTGTCCTCGATTTTGCGCTGCTCGGCACGGCGGTGTTGCAACTCTTTCTCATACAAGATAGATTTCAACTGCCGCATGGCGTTCTCCTTGTTCTTGGGCTGGTCGCGGGTTTCGGTGTTTTCAATCAATATCTCCTCTTCCTCGCCAGTGTAAGGGTCTTTATACTGGTAGCGCAACCTCACGCCCGATTCCACCTTGTTGACATTCTGTCCGCCGGCTCCGCCGCTTCGGAACGTATCCCACGACAACCGTGCCGGCTCGACAACAATCTCGATAGAGTCATCGACAAGTGGGGTGACAAACACCGATGCAAACGAAGTCATTCGCTTGCCCTGCGCGTTGTAGGGCGATACGCGCACGAGGCGGTGCACGCCGTTCTCGCTCTTCAGGTAGCCGTATGCAAAATCGCCCTCAATCTTGATTGTCACCGACTTAATGCCAGCGTCATCGCCTTCGAGCAATTGCGAGATGGTGGTCTTGTATCCATGCTTTTCACACCAGCGCAAGTAAAGCCTCATGAGCATCTGCGACCAGTCCTGGGCTTCGGTGCCACCTGCCCCCGAATTGATTCTAAGCACGGCACCGAGTTTGTCCTCCTCCAGCCGCAACATATTGCGCAATTCGAGTTTCTCTATCTTATCAATGGTCTTGGTGTAAATCTCGTCAAGCTCCTCCTCGGTGATAAGTTCGTCTTTGATGAAGTCGAAGCCGAGCGTCAACTCCTCGACCATCTTGTCAACCTCATCATAATTGTCTATCCAATAATGCAGTTCTTTCACTTTGCGCATCTGCATCTCGGCATTCTTCTTGTCTTCCCAGAAGTCGGGAACATGGGTGCGCAACTCCTCTTCTTCTACTTCGACACGCTTGCTGTCGATGTCAAAGATACCTCCTAAGCGCATCCTTGCGCTCTTGCGTCTCTTTTACTTGTTCTTGTGTAACCATTAGTTAGCTGTTTATAAGTTTTACGGATTGCAAAGTTACTGCAATCCTCACACATTAGCAAACGCCCGCACCTGCACACGTCACCCTTCGCCGCCCATCTGCTTGCGGTATTCGGTGGGCGACTTGCCACAATACTTCTTGAAGTAACGTCCGAAGGTCGATTGGTCGGGGAAACTAAGCCGCTCGGCAATCTCCTTTATGCTCAGTGCCGACGAGCCAAGGTAATGCTGCGCCTGCACCATCGTTATCATCTCAATCCACTGTATGGCAGTGCGCCCCGAGCGCGCCTTGATTACCGACGACAGGTAATTGGGCGACAGGTGCTGCTCGTCGGCATAGAAGACCACCGACCGCTCGCGGGCGCAGTTGCGGTGTACCGACATGAGGAACGTGTTGAAAATCTTCTCTTCACGGTTTTGCAGCAACTCGTCAACAGGGAAACTGTTGAAATATATCTCAAGCACTTCGAGGCACAGCGATTGTATCAACGTCTGCACCAGCAGGCGCATAAACTTCTCCGACTTTCCATTGCCTGCCGCCTGCCCCATCAGCCCATGGCGCGAGACGAGCATCTCCATCGACTGCTCGATGCGCCGGCACTGGCTCGGCATGAGGCGTATGCACGGGTGGCTGCGAATGAAGAGGCGGTCCATGACTGGCACATTGGAGAGGGTCGAATAGAATATGTCCAAGTCCGACTCAAGCACGCATCCCTCCATGTCGCTGCTGCGGTCTTGTATGTGTATAAATGTGTAGGGCGTGTATATGCACAAGAAGTCTTTTTCGATTCGATAGCTGTGGTTGTTCAACAACACGTCGCCATGCCCCTGCCGGCACAGGAATATGCCACACTTGTTGCGCGACACTATGCCATAATTTGCCGCAAGCTGGTCAACACTCAAGATTTCAAATAATTGGTCATCCATGACTACAAAGTTACTTTGAGCGCAAATTAACGAATAAAAAACCAATCTGTGCAGCTTTTTATAGGCAATTAATTGGCATAATCGTTGAAATTGCACAATGAAAGAAGAATATTGCACTTTTTGCGCCAAGATTGCCAAGCTAATTTTGCGCCAGAGATAAACAATTAAACGACAACCATCATGAAACAAGCTATCTGTTTACTCATCGTCATTCTTGGTTTCCACTGCATGGCACGTGGGCAAGAAAGGGTGATGTCGCTGAAGGAATGCATCGAGGCTGGTATCAGCAACAACCTCTCGCTGCGAAACTCACGGATTGACATGATGAAAAGTCAAACCGCACTCACCGAGAGCCGTTCGCGACTGTTGCCAACATTTGCCGCCAACGTCCAAGCTGTCGATTACTTGATGAAGCCGGCAAATGTGACCACAGGAACTCTGCTCGGCACCGACTTTCCCGACGACCCTACATGGCAGGCAATACACAGTATGCAATATGCCGTCACGGCTGGAATCCAATTTGGCGTGCCGCTTTACAACCAAACGATACTTGAGGGCGTGAAAGTGGCTAAGACCGTCAAGAACCTGAGCAACCTCTCCTACGAGAAAGCCGTTGAAGACCTGACGGTGCAAATCGCCAACGTGTACTACTTGGCACAAGCCTCGCTCGAACAACAACGGTTACTCGACGAGAACATCGAGCGGATGCAAGCCCTGTGCGACATCACCCGTGAACTCTACAACGGTGGCGTGGTGCTCGAAATAGACCTCACCCGCGCCGAAATCAACTTGAAGAACCTCATCACGCAGAAAGACCAGTGCACCACGCTACACGAGCAGCAGCTCAACATGATGCGCTTCTTGCTCGACTTGCCGCCCGAGGAGGCTATCGCCGTGCAGCCCATGCCCGACGAGGTGGCACTGAGCCCGACTGGCGGAATCGACGAAACACTGCCCGAACTGCAATTACTCACCGCGCGGCAAGAGCTTATCGAGCGGCAAATCAAGGCTGTACGCTCGGGCTACATTCCCACCATCACGTTTGGCGGGCAGCTTGGTGCCGTTGGCTACCAAGAAAAAGTGCGCCACTTCTTCCACACCAACAATGCAACCCACAACTGGTTTGGCAACACCTATATAGCCTTGTCGATTAATATTCCCATCTTCGACGGACGCGACAAGCGGCTGAAGGTGCGCCAGTACAAATACGACTACCAACAAGCGCAGACGGCTCTCGACCTGCAACAGAAGAAGCTCGACAAGGACTATGACGACGCATCGATAATGCTAAGCCACAACCTTGAGGTATTGCGCACACAGCAAGACAATTACAGCCAAGCCGAAAGCGTGTATGAAGTGACCGAAGAAAAATACCGCGAGGGGGTGGCTTCGATGACCGAACTGCTGCAAGACGAAATGCGGCTGCGCGAGGCTCAAGTCGCCTGTGTGCAAGCCCATTGCCAATGCAACATGGCTCAACTCTCGTTGCTGAAGCTATCGGGCAACTTGGAAAGCCTTACGCGATAAAGATTATGTGAATCAACCAAACAACAAAGCTCTTAATTATGGAAACGACAGATAACAACACAAAGAAGAACTCGGGCTTGAGGAAAACCGTCGCCGTGGTGGGCATTTGCCTGCTCGCATGGGGCGCATGGGAAGTAGTCAACCTCTTCGTCGGGTACAAGGCCTGCGAAACCACCGACGACGCACAAGTGGAACAATACATTTCGCCAGTCAACGTGAGAGTGCCAGGCTACATACAAAAGATATGCTTCACCGAGCACCAATATGTGCACGAGGGCGACACGCTGCTCATAATCGACGACCGCGAATACCGCATACAGCTCAAGCAAGCCGAAGCCGCCCTGAAGGACGCACAAAGCGGGCGCAAGGTGGTGGCACAAAGCCTCAACACCATCACCAACTCGGCATCGGTTTACGACGCTTCGATAGCCGAAGCCAAGTATCGTGTCGAGAAATTGGAGAAGGATTACCGCCGTTACAGCTCACTGCTCGAAAAGAAAGCCACCACGCCCATCGTTGTCGAGCAATACGAAACCGAACTCGAAATGGCCCGCGAGCGCGTCAAGGCCCTGCAGCAGCAACGCAGCGCGGCACTGTCGTCGGTGACCGAAGTTGACCAGCGGCAGGAGAATGCCGAGGCGGCAATCATGCGCGCCGAGGCTGCCGTTGACATGGCACGGCTCAACCTGTCATATACCGTCGTGCTCGCCCCCTGCGACGGCTACCTCGGACGGCGTTCGATTGAAGAGGGACAATTGGTGAGCATGGGGCAAACCATCACCACCATTATCCCCGACAGCAAGAAATGGATTGTGGCAAACTACAAGGAGACGCAAATCGCTTCCCTGCAAGTGGGGCAAGAAGTGACGGTGACTGTCGATGCTTTCCCGGGCAAGGAGTTCAAGGGGCGCATCTCGGCAATCAGCTCTGCCACGGGGTCGAAATACTCGATGGTGCCCACCGACAACTCTGCCGGAAACTTCGTGAAAATACAGCAACGGGTGCCGGTGCGCATCGACCTCACCAACATTTCAAAGGAAGACAACGCCCGGCTGGCTGCCGGAATGATGTGTGTGGTAAAAGCCGACCTTTAAACCCTTAACGTTATGGCAACTACAGGTAATTATCCTTTCTACGGGTAGATGCCCAAGCCGCTCGGCGTGCTGACGCTGATGCTGCTGTTTGTGCCACTGTTCTTCTCGGGTGGCACATACCTCAGCAACATCAACGAGATGGCTGGGGGAATGGGGGTGCTGTCGGAGCAGTTCCAGTTCATCAGCCTGTGTGCCAGCATAGGCATGTCGATGGTGTTCCCGTTCATGCTCCCCTATCTGCAATCGCGCAACGTCAAGCACGTTTACCTGGGCGGCTTCACGCTGCTGGCACTGCTCAACCTCGTGTGCGCCTCCACCCAATCGCTGCCGCTATTGGTGATGTGCTGCGTGCTCATAGGCTTCACCCGCGTGGCACTGGTGCTTAACACCACTTTTGTCATTGCGCCCTTCCTGTTGGGAGTGAACACGCTCGACATGTTCCTGCACGAGCCCGACACGCCAGCCAAGGCATACGCATGGGAGCACATGCGCACCATTCTCATGCCGGTGCTATACTGCTACATTCTGTGCATCGTGCAACTGAGCAACTACGTCACGGCATGGGTCGCATATGAGTTCAAGTGGGAATATTCCTACTACTTCGTCATAGGCATGATAATAGTGGCTATGCTTATTGTGCTGGTGGCATTCTGCCCGGCACCCACCCACAAGTACCACCTGCCCTACAGCCGCCTTGCCGATGCCTTGCTGCTCACGGTGGCAATGGGGTGCTTCTGCTACATACTTGTCTATGGCAAGACGTATGACTGGTTCGACAACGGCTACATCTGCGCCGCTTTTGCCATCATGCTTGTCACAGCCGGCTTGTTCCTCTACATGCAAGCCACCACCAAGGCGGCACCGCTGCTCGAACTGGGCGTGTTCCGCTACC
The DNA here is from genome assembly GCA_949285735.1 of uncultured Bacteroidales bacterium. Taxonomy (GTDB): domain Bacteria; phylum Bacteroidota; class Bacteroidia; order Bacteroidales; family Muribaculaceae; genus Avimuribaculum. Next base: position 31,085 of record CASEAQ010000004.1, on the reverse strand, counting down.
GTAACACGTGGATTGCCGTCGGCGTGTTTCTGCTGCTGATGCTCATCAATTCGAGCACGCTGTTTGTCACCACATTCGTCAAGTTGTCAACCTGCGCCGGCAACCTCGAAAGTGCCGCCATATCGCGCTGGAGCATACTCGGGTGTGTAATCGGGCTGGTGATGTGCCTCGCCATGGTGGTTAAAAAAGTGCATTTCCGCTACATCTATTCTACGGGATTCCTGCTAATGCTCGGTGCAAACCTGTACATGTATTTCCAATACCAGACGATGGGGCTATACGACCACATGATATTCCCGACGATTATCCACTATGCCGGTATGCTCATACTCTATTCGGTGACGTGCGCCTTTGCCATGAAGCACGTGCCAATCAAGTATTTTGTCACGTGGCTATTCCTGATGGTGGCTGTGCGCAATGTCATCGCCCCCGCCATCGGCACATCGGTCTATGGCAACTGGCTGCAGGAACGGCAACAATACTACGTCACCCGTTTCGCACAAGACGTGCGCGACGATGAGCCTGCCGCCTCGCAGCAATACACACTCCTCTCGGGCATGGGCAGGCTGCAAGGCAAAGACACCCTTGAGACAGCCCGGCTCGCATCGACTGCCATGCGCGGACAAGTGACGCTGCAAGCCACCCTCGTGGCAATGAAAGACATAACAGGCTCGACCATTTGGATTTGCATGGGAAGTGCGGCACTTGTGCTGCTGTTGCCTTATTACAAACAAGAAAAAACCTGAAATAGAATTATGAAAACTGAAGAGAAACATCTCAATTGGAATCGGTTTGTCGCTACGAGCGGCGAACAAGCTGCTGTGTGTGACGGTTTTGTAGTGTCGTGCAACCCGCTATTGCTGCTCGACCACATGAAAGGTGCCGAATTTGTCGATTTCTACCTGTGCGGCATTTGCAGCCAAGGCGGCATGACGGTCGGAATCAATTTCAGAGAGCATGAGGTAGAGCCACAACAACTGTTCATGCTCACGCCCAACGACGTGCTGTGCAACCTGCGCATCGCAAGCGGCACCAAGTGCTGTTTCGTGGCTTTTGCCGCAAACGGACTACCGCAATTCGGCACCACTATCGACACATACCTTTACCTGCAAAAGTTTCCCGTTGTCACCCTCACCCCCGAGGAAACGCACAACCTGCTCGACACCCTGCTCTTCTTGGAAAAGAAGTTGCGCGGCGGAATGTTGCACTCGCTGGCAGGTGAAAAATATATGCAAGCACTCCTCTATGAGGTCTATTCACTCATTATCAAGCGAGTACCCTCAGAGCAGAAGGGAATGTCGGTTCGCAGCGAAGACATCTGCAAGAAATTCATGCACCACATCGCCACAAAGTTGCACACCACACGCCGTGTCGAAGACTATGCCTCGATGCAGTTCATCACACCCAAATACCTCACATCGGTGGTGAAGCAGGTGACAGGACGGTCGGCATACTACTGGATAAACCGCCAAACGATGATTGAAATAAAGACGTTGCTCAATTCCACCACATTGAACATTTCGGAAATATCCGACAGACTGAATTTCTCAAACGCGTCGTTTTTCACCAAGTTTTTCCGCAAACAAAGCGGATTGACACCCTCGCAATACCGCCGCGAATTTTGCGGAGCTCTAAGGCATTCTTTGCCATAGCCAAACTGCCATCTAATCCTGTAGCCGGCAACAAAACATTCACTGGCATTGGAATATATGTCGCTTTTTTATGCTATTTTTGTAAGCGACACTAAAACTCGAAAGGATATGGAACATATCAACGAAGAAATGATGAAATTGCTGGTCGATACCGGGCTTGTGGAAAACGACATGACTTGGGCGGCACGCATTGCCGTGATTGTGGCAATGCTGCTGATTGTGTTTATAGTCAACGTGTTGTTCAAGCATGCAATAGTGCCAGCCGTTCACCGCATCACCGCCTCGACCAAAGCCACGTGGGACGATTACCTCTTCAGCAAGAAAATGCTGCGCGGCTTTTGCCGTGTAATCGACCCAATCGTCGTATATATACTGTTGCCATTGGCATTCAACGATATGCCCCAACTGCTGGCGGTCTTGATGAAAGTGTGCGAGGTTTACTTGATTATAGTCACCCTGATGCTAATCAACACATTCCTCAACACGCTCTACCAGATGTCAAACGAGCACGAGCACTTGCGCAACCGCCCGCTGAAGGGTGTTTACCAGATGATTAAACTCATTTCGGTTTCGGTGGGCGTGATTGTGGCTATTGCAATATTGATGGACAGCGACGCAACGTCGATTATCGCAGGGCTTGGCGCATCGGCTGCAGTGCTGATGCTCATTTTCAAGGACAGCATATTGGGATTGGTTGCTGGCGTACAACTCTCTGCCAACGATATGCTGCGCCCGGGCGACTGGATTACGATGACTAAATACGGGGCAAACGGCGTAGTCGAAGAGGTGTCGCTCACAATAGTGAAAGTGCGCAATTTCGACAAGACGGTGACCACCATCCCCCCATACGCGCTCGTCAGCGACTCGTTCCAAAACTGGCGCGGAATGTGGGATACCGGTGCACGGCGCATCATGAGGTCGATATACATCGACGTGAGCACGGTGCGCTTTCTCTCTGCCGACGAACTTGAGAACTTTGCGGCTGAGGGGCTTATCGACCCATCGCTTGCCGGCTCGTCACGTCCTGTCGAGAACCTGAAGGTGTATCGACACTACTTGAAAAACTACCTGACCAACTACCCCGAAATCGACCAGAACCAAATGATAATGGTGAGGCAGTTGCAACCGACTCCCGAAGGGGTGCCGGTGGAACTGTATTGTTTCACCAACACGACCGTTTGGCCCGAATATGAACGCATACAAGCCGACATTTTCGACCATGTGCTTGCAATCACGCCACGATTCGGGCTGAAGGTGTTCCAGCGCATCTCTTCAAGCGACATAAGCAAGGAGGCACTATGGAAATAAGACTCGTCGATGACGACAAAAAGCGTTTCATGCCGCTGCTGTTGCTGGGCGACGAACAGGAGTCGATGATCGACCGCTATCTCGACCGTGGCGACTTGTATGTGATGCAAGCTGCCGACGGCACGGTTGCCGCAGTGGCAGTGGTGACACACGAAGGAGAGGGAGTGTGCGAGCTGAAGAATATTGCCGTCAGTGTGCAATTGCAACGACAAGGCATCGGACGCAAGATGGTAGAATACCTGTGCCGCCGCTACAAGGCACAGTATGCCACAATGCTCGTCGGCACGGGCGACAGTCTGGCAACGACGGAGTTTTATGCAACCTGCGGCTTTGAATATTCACACACAGTTCCTGACTTTTTCACCCTCAACTACGACCACCCCATAATCGAAAACGGCACTTTGCTGAAAGACATGATATACTTCAAACGCAAATTATGACGATTGCCACAAGTGCTTTGTAAACAAAGGGGTTGCCACACATCGCAAATAACGTATCGCGCGATTGGGTAATTTCGATGTTTTTTGCTACTTTTGGGATTAGAAGCTGTTTTTGATTCTTTTGTCCTATGAAATGACACTCAAGGCATGAACAAAGAACGATTCAGCTTACTATGCATAAAAAGTTTTTTTCGTAAAATCAAAACAGCTTCTTAATTGCGATGAGGAATTTAACCTGTTTCTTGATTGCTATCGTTGCTGCAATGGCGGCTGCCGGCGCATGGGCTGGAGGGGCTTATGTTATCCCTGTTGACAGGGAAATAGGCTCAACCTCGTGGCGCATCATGAAGAAAGGCATGGAACAAGCCGAACAGCAGCAAGCCAACGTGATTATACTGCACATCAACACTTATGGCGGCGCAGTGGACGCAGCCGACTCGATGCGCACCCGCATACTCAACTCGCCTATCCCCGTGGTGGCGTTCATCGACAACACCGCGGCATCGGCTGGCGCACTCATTTCCATCGCTTGCGACAGCATATATATGCGTCCGGGCGGAAGCATAGGCGCGGCGACGGTGGTTGACGGCAGCGGCGCAGTGTTGCCCGACAAATACCAGTCGTTCATGCGCTCGATGATGCGCGCCACAGCCGAGAGCCACGGCAAGACACTGCGCGACTCGGCATGGGTGTGGCGGCGCGACCCGCTTATAGCCGAGGCGATGGTTGACCCTCGCACGGTGGCTCCAGTCGAGAACGACGACAGTACACGCGTACTGTCGTTCACTGCCGATGAAGCCCTCGCGCACGGATACTGCGAGGGCAAAGCCGAGAGCATCAGCGAAATAGTGACTGTACGGCTCGGCTTGGGCAGCGACTGCCAGATAAGCCAATACGAGCCTACTATAATGGACGGCGTGGTGGGATTCCTATCCAACCCAGCCTTCCAAGCGATACTGATAATGTTCATCATCGGGGGCATATACTTCGAGCTGCAACAGCCCGGAATGGGGCTGCCATCGGTGGTGGCACTGCTTGCCGCTGCACTCTACTTTGCTCCGCTCTACATCGAGGGACTCGCCGCCGGGTGGGAAATACTGGCATTCTTCGTAGGCTTGCTGCTCATATTGCTTGAAATATTTGTCATACCCGGCTTCGGCATTACAGGAATATTGGGCATATTGCTCACGTTCACGGCTCTGGTGATGGCTATGCTCGGCAACGACATATTCGACTTCGGAATGATAACAACTGGCAGCATTATGGATGCTATACTCATAGTCTTGGTGGGGCTGCTGCTCGGTGTGGCAGTGGTGATATACGTTTCCCACAAAATAGGGTCGAAAGGAATCATGAGGCAATCTGCCCTCGACAAGGAACAACGGCTAGAAGAGGGCTACATAGGCGTTCCGCCCGAACTTGCCAAGCACGTCGGCAGCCTCGGCGAGGCTTACACAGTGCTGCGCCCGGGCGGCAAAGTGCGCATCGGCAGCGAGGTACTCGATGCCGTCTCGACTGGCGGCTTCATCGATGCCGGCACCAGAATCAAAGTCGTGAAATATGAAAATGCGCAACTATACGTCGAAGCTGCCGACTAAGGACAATTGACTTTCCCGTAAAACGAAAAAAACATACATACCTGAACAATATGGCAAATTTGAAATTCATAGGAATAATTCCTGCAAGATACGCATCGTCGCGCTTCCCGGGCAAGCCACTTGCCCATATAGGCTCGATGACGATGATTGAGCGCGTGTGGCGGCAAGTGAGCCTCGCTCTCGATAATGTGTGGGTGGCAACCGACGACCAGCGCATATACGACGCCGTGGTTGGCTTCGGCGGCAACGTGGTGATGACCTCTGCCGACCACCGCAGCGGCACCGACCGTTGCCGCGAGGCATACGAAAAAATCGGCTCGGGCGAAGATGTGGTTATCAACATACAGGGAGACGAGCCATTCATCGAGCCGCGCCAGTTGCAGGCGATAATGAGCTGCTTCGACGACGACAGCACCGAGATTGCCACGCTCGTGCGCCGCTTCGACCCTGCCGGGGGATATGAACGGCTTGCCGACCCCAACACTCCCAAGGTGGTGGTTGACGAGCAGATGAATGCCATCTACTTCTCGCGCTCGGTAATCCCCTACTTGAGGAACGTTCCCGTGGAGAAGTGGCACGAAAGCCACGTATTCTACACCCACGTGGGAATGTATGCCTACCGTGCCAATGCCTTGGACAAGATAACACAGCTGCCGCAATCGAGCCTCGAAAAAGCCGAGTCGCTCGAACAACTGCGGTGGCTGCAAAACGGCTACAAGATAAAAGTGGGCGTGACCGATTGCCAGTCGATAGGAATCGACACGCCACAAGACCTCGAAAACGCAATTAAACTGCTCGACATAAAATGACCGACCGCCACCAACAACCGCCAGTAAAGCCCTTTGGGCAATTCAGCATTGATATTCCCGAGCCGATGGTGCTACCCAACGGCGTAGAGATGTATGTGGTGACGGGGGGCGACCAGGAGGTGAACCGCATTGACGTGATACACCGCGGCGGACTGTTTGAGGAAGTTCCACACCGCTTGGTATCGCAGTCAACCGCCTCGATGCTCACACAGGGCACCACCTCGATGTCGTCGCAGGATATTGCCGAGTGCTTCGACTTCAACGGGGCATGGGCTGGCTCGCGATGCAGCCACAACCACACCATAATGTCGCTCAACTCGCTCAACCGCTGCTTCGACAAGACGTTGCCCGTCTTGCACGACTTGGTGTTCAACCCATCGTTTCCCGAGCGCGAATTCCAAGTTTACCGCAACCGTTGCCTGGGAGCCTACCGCACCGCCCGCGAGCGCGTGAGGTACCTTGCCAATGTTGAGATGAACCGCATCTTCTGCGGCGAAGACTATCCACTGGCAGCCGACATCACCGACGACGATATCATATCACTCGACACCGCCAAGCTGCGTGAGTTCCACAGCCGCTACTACCATGCCGCCAACCGCACCATTATTTTGTCGGGAGGCATAGGCGACCGCGAAATAGGCATGGTGGCTGAAGCCTTCGGCAGCGATGCCGACAACGGCACTGGTGCCGACGAGTTCAAAACGGTGGCTTGGCGACACTCCGACAAGCATTTCTCGTTTGTCGAAAAGCCTAGCGCAGTGCAGTCGGCTGTGTTGATGCAGTTGCCGGCAGTGCCGCGCAACCACCCCGACTACTTCCACCTGCGCATACTTGTCACTGCCCTCGGCGGATACTTCGGCAGCCGGCTGATGAGCAACATTCGCGAAGAGAAAGGCTACACCTATGGCATAGGGGCAGCCCTGATTGGTTCGCGCATGGGCGGCTACGTGACCATCTCCACCGAATGCGATTGCGCCTACACCAAGCCACTCATCGACGAGGTGAAACTCGAAATAGAACGACTGCGGCAAGAGCCTATCCCGATGGAGGAACTCGAAATGGTGAAGTCGAGTATGCTAAGCGACCTCGTGAAAAACCTCGACACGCCTTTTGCCATCGCCAGCAATGTTAGTTCGGTGATACTTTTCGGCATATACCCGCAATACTTCAACGAGCAAATCAAGGCTATCCGCAGCGTAACTCCAGCCGACTTGCTTGCAGTGGCTCGCCGCTACCTGCTCGAAGAAAACCTCTACACCGTGGTGGCAGGGCTGCTATGAATGAGGAATTAGAAATTTAACAAGCAACCGCCCGTAGAGACGCGATTCATCGCGTCTAAATAACACAGTTATAAGAAATTGAAGGTGTGCCAAGAAGCACACCTTCTCTTTTTTGCCCACAAAATAGTTACATATATGTAAACTTATTATCTTTGCAACAAGAGAAAGAATATTATCAACGATAAAAAGTAACTGATATGGCAAAGATGAAGTTTAAATCAGCAAATGAGTTGATAGACGACGTATGGGGAAAGGTTGGTACAGCCGAACGAGATGCCATGGAAGCTCAACTCAAAGAGGAAATACAAGCCTACCATGCAGGTGAAGCAATAAAAAAGGCTCGAATGTCAAAGCATCTCACGCAGGAACAGCTCGGGGAGATGATGGGAGTGAAACGGGCGCAAGTGTCACGTATCGAAAAAGGGCACAACCTTACACTATCTACAATATCACGGGCTTTCAAGGCTATGGGAATAGGAGTATCTCTTGAAATTGCAGGTATTGGCAAAGTTGAATTATGATAATCAATTAAGATTTTAGCGAATAATCATACCGTAGAGACGCGATTCATCGCGTCTAAAAAGCGACAATACAGAAAGTTACACAACCACACTCTTTTAGACGCGATGAATCGCATCTCTACGGTACTTAAAGTTGGCATCGATGGAAAAACAGCAAGGGTTCACTTTGCATTGAGTGAACCCTTGCTGTTTTATATTGCCCAAATTGCTCTGTTACTCGCGGTTTCCGAAGAAACGGAGCAGGTAGAGGAACAGGTTGACGAAATCGAGGTAGAGCGACAACGCGCCGATGGTGGCGAGTTTGCCTGCTTGGCTACCGTCGGTCATTGCAGCCATTTGCTTGATTTTTTGCGTATCCCATGCAGTCAACCCGATGAATATCACCACACCTGCAAAGCTGATTACCCACTCCATCGCAGTACTCTTCAAGAAAATGTTGACGATGGTGCATATTACAAGCCCTATCAATGCCATGAAGAGGAACGTGCCGACGCGCGACAGGTCGCTCTTGGTGACATAGCCATAAATGGTCATCGTGCCAAACACTGCAGCGGTAATGACAAACGTCGAGAACACCGAACTTGCCGTGTAGGCGGCAAGTATTGCCGACAGCACCACACCGTTGAGTATCGAATATACATAGAAAATGAGGGTAGCCACAGGCGAGCTAAGTTTGTGCAACGCACCAGCAAGCACAAACACAAGAACCACTTCGGCGATGAGCAGCCCGAAGTAAAGCCCCGAATGCGTCATCAGCGTGTAGAACACTGCCGGCACATTCATGCACACAAAAGATGTGATTGCCGTGACAATCATGGCAAGAAACATCTTCAAGTAAACGCGCTTCATGATGCGTGATACATACGACGCATCGGCAACTTGTGCCGTGAAGGGCGGTGGAGTTGGTTGTGTATTATACATAAGTGTACAATTGTATTGATTAATTGTTGTTATATTACATTCTCTCGGGAACTTCGATACCAAGCAATCCGGTAGCGCGACGCACGATGTCGCCAGTCACCTCCGACAGCTTGAGCCTGAAGTTGCGCACCGTCGCGTTCTCTTCACGCAATATCGAGTAGTCGTGGTAGAATTGGTTGTATTCCTTCACCAAGTCATACACATAGTTGGCAATGAGTGCAGGGCTATAGGTCTTTCCAGCCTCGGCAACCACTTGCGGGAAGTCGGCAATTTTCTGTATTATTGCCACCTCTTTCTCGTTAGGTTCTACCTCATAGTCGGCATTGTAGTCGATGCCAGCTTCGGCAGCCTTGCGCAGCAACGAACGAATGCGGGCATAGGTGTATTGTATGAACGGACCCGTGTTGCCATTGAAGTCAATCGACTCCTTGGGGTTGAAAGTCATGTTCTTGCGCGGGTCAACTTTCAAGATGAAATATTTGAGCGCGCCAAGCCCAATGATGCGTGCTATCTCGTCAGCCTCTTCAGCCGAGCAGTCGTCGAGTTTGCCAAGTTCGGCACTCGTTTCCTTGGCAGTGGCAATCATTTCGTCCATCAAGTCGTCGGCATCGACAACCGTGCCCTCGCGCGACTTCATCTTGCCCTCGGGCAACTCTACCATACCATAGGAGAAGTGCACCAAGTCCTTACCCCACTTGAAGCCAAGACGGTCGAGCAGCAGCGACAACACTTGGAAGTGATAGTTCTGCTCGTTGCCTACGACATATATCATCTTGTCGATGGGATAGTCCTGGTAGCGCAACTTGGCAGTGCCTATGTCTTGCGTCATATACACCGACGTGCCGTCACTGCGCAACAGCAACTTGTGGTCGAGCCCGTCGGCAGTGAGGTCAGCCCACACCGAGCCATCTTCCTTGCGGTACATCAAGCCCTTCTCAAGCCCTTCGAGCACCTTCTCCTTCCCTTCGAGGTAGGTTTCGCTCTCATAGTATATCTTGTCGAAATCAACGCCAAGACGCTTGTATGTGACATCAAAGCCGTCATACACCCACTGGTTCATCATGCGCCACACGCTGCGCACAGCCTCGTCGCCGGCTTCCCAGCGTTGCAGCATCTCGCGAGCCTCCACCATGAGTGGAGCGCGGTTCTTGGCTTCCTCCTCGCTCATGCCCTCGGCAACGAGTTGCTTCACTTCCTCCTTGTAATGCTTGTCAAACATCACATAGAAGTCGCCAATCAAGTGGTCGCCCTTCTTGCCAGCCTTTTCGGGAGTCACGCCGTTGCCCCACTTCTGCCATGCAAGCATCGACTTGCAGATGTGTATGCCACGGTCGTTGACGATGTTGGTTTTCACCACGCGGTAGCCGCAAGCCTTCATGATGAGCGACAACGAGTAGCCCAGCAAGTTGTTGCGCACGTGCCCCAAGTGGAGCGGCTTGTTGGTGTTGGGCGATGAATATTCTATCATCACCAATTCGCTATCGGGCGTGGCAGCCTTGAAGCCGAAGTCGGCTTCTGCCGCAACGTGCTTCAGCATATCGCACCAAAACTCAGGCTTGATGACAATGTTAAGGAAACCCTTAATCACGTTGAACGACTTCACTGCATCGCAGTTAGCCACAAGCCATTCGCCAATTTCCTGCGCCGTAGCCTCTGGAGCCTTCTTCGATGCCTTCAGGAAGGGAAACACCACGACAGTAAGGTTGCCCTCAAATTCCTTTTTGGTTGTTTGCAAAGTGATTTTTCCAGTCTCGAAATCCACCCCATACAAGGCTTTCACCGCATCGGCTACAGCCTGTGCTATGATATTATCAATCGACATAATCTCAATTATATAGTTATTAATGTGCAAAGGTAGTGCAAGTTGAGTGCAATACAAAACAAATCTATTTGTTTTTATTGCCGAAACGCAGCCTATCTTATCAAAAGGTAGTGCAAGTTGAGTGCAATACAAAACAAATCTATTTGTTTTTATTGCCGAAACGCAGCCTATCTTATCGAAAGATAGTGCAAATAGAGTGCAGAAGAAACAAATTCATTTGTTTTTTATGCCGAGATGCCGCCGGTGCCAAAATAGAATTTGATGTAACGTTGTAGGAATGAGTGCATTTCGACACAGTTCCCCAGAATATGCGACATGGTGAACGGTGATTATTCTTTTTTGCCTTTGAATTGCTGATAGACCCAGTCGCCGACTTTGTTGTATAATTTTGCCTCAGTTATGCCGTGTGGGTTGGAAAACGACAGGTTGTCGATGGGGTCACCCTTCTGCTCGGGATACAGCACCATCACGCTGCAATTGCCAAAGTACTTGGAAATCTGCATGGGGAGTTTCTCAAACGAGTTGTCATAGGATATGAACCCGCGCCGTGCGCTCACTGCCACAAACAGGTGGTCGTAGTTGACGCGGTTGGAGAGCATCAGCAGGTCGTCCCACTCGTCCATAATGAAATATTGCGCCCGGGTTGCAAACCGCTTCTTTTGTATCACACCCTTTATGTAGCCAAGCGTCTGCTCCTGTGCATGGAAATGCACGCGACACCCGAGCTGCGCGCTCATGCGGCACACGTGTACCACCCATTTCACAAATCCCGGTTCAAACTCGGCTTTGGGCGGCACAGCCACCACTATGCGGCGCAACGTGTTGACAGGCATGAGCAAGTGCACAATCATCACCTGCAAATAGGTATTACGCAACAGGTTCTCGGTCATGTTGCCAAAAAACGAGTCAACGATGCTCGCCTTGTAGTGCAACCCGATGATTATCGACGTAACGCTGTTCTCCTTGGCGGTGTGCAAGATGCCCGTGGTGATGTTCAAGTCGAAGCGGCTCACCGTCTTCAACCCTACTCCCACCGATGCGGCAATCTGTGCCGCACGCTCAAGGTTGCGGCGCGCCTGCCGCTCAAGTTTCACGGTGTCGTTGTTGTCGTTGATTACGCTCAGTGCCACCAAGTTGTCGGCAACCTTCACATCGCGCACCACGAGGGCAAGGCTCATGAGCGTGTCGATGGAACTTGGGTTGGCAATCGGCACAAGGAAGCGTTCCTGCTGCTGCGACTTGTCCTCGCTTGCCGCGGCAGCCTCGTCAATCGCCATGCGCTTTGCCGAATGCTCGGTGATAAAGGAGCTGACGATGCACGTCACCAATATCAGTAGTATAGTGCCATTGAGCACGTCCTCGTTGAGCAACCGCTCGCCCGACGGCATTATGATGTTGTAGCCCACCATCACGGCGGCAAGCGTGGCTGCCGCCTGTGCCGTACTGAGCCCATACATCATCGCCCCCTCGATGTTGCTCATGTGGAATATCTTTTGCGTGAGCCACGAGGCAATCCACTTGCCAAGCAGAGCCACGACAATCATCACCACAGCCACCGTTATCGAGTCGATATGCCCGAAAAGCACCTCGACATCGATCAGCATTCCAACCCCTATCAGGAAGTAAGGAATGAACAGGGCGTTGCCCACAAATTCCAAGTGGTTCATCAGCGGCGACACTTGCGGAATGAGGCGGTTGAGCACCAACCCCACAAGGAACGCGCCAAGGATTCCCTCCATGCCAACAAAAGCCATAAGCCCGGCACCAAGGAACATCATCGCCAACACGAAAATAAACTGTATGACCCCGTCGCTGTAACGGCGGAAAAACCACCTGCCTATGCGTGGGAATGTGTACATGATTACGGCACCGAGCACCACCACCTTCACAAGCATCCACACCCAGTACATCTCCGACACTTCGCCCTTGTACAATCCGCTTATCACGGCGAGGACAAGCAGCGTGAGCGTGTCGGTGACGGCAGTACCGCCCACGGCGATGCCCACCGACCGTTGCCGCGTAACGCCATACCGCTGCGCAATGGGATAAGCCACAAGCGTGTGCGAGGCATACATGCTGGCAAGCAATATCGACGTGACAAGCCCGTATTGTAGCAGGTGCAGGTTGGTCCATATGCCGATACCCATAGGTATGATGAAGGCAAGCAAGCCAAGGGCTATAGCTTTCACGCGAATGCTCTTGAAGTCTTCCATGTTCATCTCGAGCCCGGCGAGGAACATGATGTAGTATAGCCCCACCTGCCCAAACAGCTCGAAACTGCTGTCGCGCACAAGTATGTTCAACCCATGCTCGCCCACAAGTACCCCGGCAAGTATCATACCGATGATGTGCGGAATGCGCAACCGCTCAAACACGATGGGCGCAAACAAGATGATTGCCAACACAAGGAAAAATATCCATGTCGGGTCGGCAATCGGCAGATTTATATTTATGCCTATGTATTCGAGCACTTTTTCCATTTATTGTCCTGTTTTAAAGTCGGCAGCCGTCGAGCAAGGTTATGTAGGTCTGTATGGCATCGCGTATCTCCCATATCTCGATATATTCGTCGGCAGTGTGCGAGCGCGCCGAGTCGCCCGGACCAATCTTCAACGAGGGAAACGGCATCAATGCCTGGTCGCTCAGCGTGGGCGACCCGAAAGCCTCCTTGCCAAGTATCTCAAGACGGCGCACCAACGGGTGCGACGGGTCGATGCCCGACGGGTTGAGCCGCAGCGAACGCGGCACAAGCTGGCACTTGTCGCCGGCGGCATTTTTCAATATTTCGAGAGCCTCGGCATTGGAGCAGGCATCGGTTGTGCGCACGTCAACCACAATCTTGCAGCGGTCGGGAACTACATTGTGCTGGCGCCCAGCCTCGATTTGCGTCACCGACACCTTCACGCCACCAAGCATTGGCGACGGTTGCCCGAAATCGACAGTGCGCAATGCGTTAATCACATCGATTGCATTGTATATGGCATTCTCGCCCTCGTCGCGGGCTGCGTGCCCTGCCACACCGGTCACAGTGCCATCAAGCACCATAAGCCCCTTTTCGGCAATCGCAGGCTGCATGGCTGTGGGTTCGCCCACTATCGCCACGTCTATCGGCGGCAACAGCGGCAACACCGCCTCGATGCCCCCTTTGCCACTCACCTCCTCTTCGCAAGAGGCAAGGAAAATGAGATTATATGGCTGGTCGGCACACGCAAGGTAGCGGAATGTCGCAAGCAGCGACACCACCGAAGCACCTGCATCGTTGCTTCCCAACCCGTAAATACGCTCATCGTCGGTCTCGGTAGCTGCATACGGGTCAAAAGTCCACCCATCGGCGGCTTTCACTGTGTCGATATGGCTGTTGAGCAACAATGTCGTCCTTTGGGAATCGAATCCTTGCGACACGCACCACACGTTGTTGCAGTTGCGCACCGGTTCCAGCCCCCATTCGTTCATTTGCCTTTCGAGCAAGTCGGCTACTTCTTGTTCTTCACGGCTCGGCGAGGGGATACGAATCATCCTCTTCAGCAAATCTACGGCATCGTAATACAATTCATCCATAATGACACAAAAATAGTAAAAAATCTTTATTTTGCCAACTTCATTGGCGCAAGCCAGCAGCAACCTACCACGTCATTTCACAGGCAGCTCTTCACCATGTTCCAACCGACTATTAAAATACGCATTTATTACGCAACCTCACAGACCTCGGTTTATTTTATATGATAACAGCAAAACAAGCAAAAAGATGGCATGAAAGACTTTTTTCGTCGCGACAAATTCACTTTTTATACAAAAAATTTGACACCTGCGTGGCAAATTCATATCTTTACAGCACCTTTCATATCATTTTGCTCATTCAAACCTATGAAACAATGACACTGTGGTGTGTGAAGTACTGATAAAATTTTCATTAATTAAATACATTGTGACTTATGAAAAGACATTTACCTCATCTATCCGTTGCATTTCTTGCAATGCTGTTTTGTGGCTCTTTGCCCCTCATGGCGCAAGAGGGCTACGAAACCACGATACCATTCACCGAGACGTTTGACGACGAAAGCCACTTCTCCCTCGGCGGAGACCTGCCCGACGGATGGGCTTCATATTCAGCCTTTGGCGACTACTATGGGTTCAACCGTTACGACTACACCACCGATGCACCCCACTCGGGCGACTACTTCATAGGGTGCTATGGAATGAGCGGCGGACAGCAAGATGTGATATTCACGCCAATGCTTGAGATGGAAAGCGGACAGGAATACACCATCTCGATTTTCCTGCGCTATACGGCAACTATGCCAGGGCGTACCCCCTCCTACACAATCACGGCAGGCAGCGGGCAGGCTGTCGAAAACCAGACCATCACAATCGCCCCTGCCACTACAATCACCAACACCGAATGGGCAGAAATCTCTGCCACCTTCACCCCCGAAACGAGCGGCACATATAGCGTGGCACTGCAAATAACTTCGGGCATATCGACAAGCAGCTTTGTCTATGTTGACGACTTCACTATCGATGGCAAGGCTGTCACTCCGCCCGATCCCGAAGAGCCTTATGTGACCACAATCCCATTCACCGAGGCATTCGACGATGACAGCCACTATGTGAACGGCGGCACGCTCCCCGACAGCTGGGCTACCGAAGGCAGCCTGCCATTTGCCACCATCGAGGGTAGCACACAGTCGATTACGCCACACTCGGGCAACAGGATTCTGTTCTCGGAAAATTCAACCTCAACGGGCCGCCAGGACTGGCTCTACACGCCAATGCTCGACATGGAGGCATACACCACCTACAACATCAGCTTCTACTTGATGCTCGACGGCGGCAGCAACTCTATGGGGCAATACAGCATCACCGCCGGCACAGCACAAAATGCCGCCGCACAAACCACGGTGATTGCCGAAGGCGACAACATCAACTACCCGACATGGACGCTGGTCGAGGCTTCGTTCACCCCCACCGAGAGCGGACAATACAGCATAGCATTCTGCGCCAACTCCACCATGAGCAACTGTGGCAATTATGCCATCGATGACTTCTCGATTGAGGTTGGCGGCACCGTTGACCCACCTGCCGAGGAGTGGGAACCATCGATACCCTATGCCGAGAACTTCGACGACGCAACACACTACGACGGCAATTCCTACCTGCCAAAGGGCTGGTTCTCAAGTGGCGACAACCCATTTTTCACAGCTAATTCCAATAGCATTCCAGCCGTTTCGGGAGAATACTACATGATTACTACCGGCTCGGTAATCGACAACCGCCGAGACATTGCCTACTCGCCGCTGCTCGACATGGAAGCTGGTGTGGAATATAAGGTCTCGTTCTACCTGTGCTGCCCGGGCGGCAACACATCGCCATCGTTCAAGTTCACTTGGGGCAACGAACAGGCATACGACATACAAGAAACACTGCTCGAAATCAACAATGAGCGAGTATCAGACTGGACCCGATATGAATACACCGTGACGCCGACAGCCGACGGGCAATATTGCTTTGCATTCTGGGCTTGCTCGGAAGAAGCCTCTGACGGATACATTTGCATCGACAACTTCAGACTGCGCCGAGCCGACGATATATTCGCGCCCGAAGCCGGCTTTGAATTTGGCAACACGCTCCACTCGGTCTTCACCAGCGACCGAATAATATTCCCAGGACAGGCAGTGGCTTTAATCAACACAACCGACGATGCCGACAGCTACACTTGGAGCGTGGAGGGCGGCAACGCCACAATCTCCGACACCAATGCAGTCAACCCCACCATCATGTTCTCGGAGGCTGGTTCCTACACCGTGACACTGAAAGCCGAGAATGGCGGTGGCGAGAGCGAGGTGTCGAGCAACATCAGGGTTTCGTTCCCGACAAAGGGTGAAACCGATGCGCTCCAGACCACGAGCGACACACAAGATGAAATATTCGAGCAATATTATATACCAGCGTTCCGCGAAGACGGAACCATCGAAGAGGGGCTCACGTATGAAACCTACTTCAACTATGTAGTTGGCGTAAACCAATACTACCGCGCCTTTGCCGAGCGCTTCGACATTCCCAATGGTTGTGAAATGACACTCACTTCAATCAGTTTCATTTCGCAAAACTACTTCTTGTTCGACCAAACGTTAGGCATATATGACGACGAAGGCAACTTCATAGGCAACAGCTCGTTCGACAAGGACAAGAAGCTCTCAATCGCAATATATCCCGAGAAGGACGGACGCCCCGACGTGGAAAATGCAATATACCGCAAAACCGACCTCATAAGCAACATCATACACGACGACTACCACGCCGTGAGAATCGGTGTCAACTTCGACGATGCCGAGGAAGAGGTCAAAGTCGATGGACCATTCTACGTGGCACTTGAGTTCGACCAGCTCACGCTCAAACCATATAGCCAGGATATCCTTTCTCGCTCATACGTGGGACTCGATACCCGTGTCCATGCCAACGGTGAAACCACGTTGTGGGTAAAGCCCGATGCCGCAATACCTGGAAGCTCATTTGAACAAACTGGAACGCTCGGCGAATATTGCCGCGCCGACGAGTTCTCGCGCCAACTTTCCGGATACAGCTTCTGCGTGATGCCTTGGGTGGTTTATGGCGAGATGCCTGAAGTTTCGGGCATAGAGGAGGTAGGCGACAATGCCGTCATCAAGATTTATGCCTCTATCGACGGCGAGAATTACAAAATCGCAGGACTGCAAGATGGAGACAACGTGCGTGTTTACTCTATTGGCGGCACACTCATGTATGCAGCTAATGCCGATAACAGTGAAATGATTGTCGAAACCAGCGGATGGAGCCGTGGCGTGTATGTCATCTCGGTCAACGGCAACCAAGCCATCAAGGTAATAAAATAAACCACACACGCTTATAGCAGATGAACAACCTGATAAGAACATTTGTAATCATCTGTCTGCTTAGTTTCTTCCGGATGCCGGTGCAAGCCGTGCCGGCATTCCCGGGAGAAATTTCCTATAAGCAGCCCGATGGTACGGTAGTGAAATACCACTTGCGAGGAGACGAACACCGCCACTGGATGGAAACGCCCGGAGGATACTTGCTGCAAAAGTCGGCAGACGGCTACCTGATGTATGCCGAACAGGCAGACGGAGCGGTAAAGGCATCGTCGGTGCCGTATGCAGGAAACGATGCTGCAGCTATGGGCAAAATACGTCTGCTCACTGCCAAGGAAGCCAGACAAATGGCAGTTTCGCCAAAGGCTGTCGGCGACCCGTCGCTCTCGGTGGGCAGTTCGTTCCCCACGACAGGAAAACGCAAGTTGCTCATGCTCCTTGTCAACTATGCCAACACGCAGACCACAATCCCACGTGCCAACTTCGAGGAAATGATGAATGCCGAAGGGTATAACGGCACAGGGAGCTTCCGCGACTTCTTCTTGGACAACTCCTATGGGCAACTCGATGTCGAAACCACCGTCGTGGGATGGATACAGCTACAGTCAAACAAGTATGCATATAGCACCGAAGACATGACAGCCTTGATATCCGAGGCAATAAGCATAATCGACGGGGAAATCGACTTCACCGAGTTTGACAACGACGGCGACGGCATACTCGACGGCTTGTCGATTATACACCAAGGCTACGGCCAGGAGGTGACTGGCAGTGCCGACGACGTGTGGTCGCACAGCGGAGACCTGCTATCCGAAATATATGCCGACGGAGTGCGTGTGCGTACCTATACCATACAGCCCGAATTGCTTTACGACATGCACCAGATGACAGTGGGCTTGTTCTGCCACGAATTCGGGCACAACCTTGGCGCACCCGACTTCTACGACACCGACTATGAAAGTAGCGGAGGCTCGTTTACGGGTACAGGCGTATGGGATATAATGTCGGGCGGCAGCTGGAATCAAGTCAACCTTGAAGGCGACTCGCCATCGCACATCAATATGTGGCAGAAGATGCAATTCGGCTGGGTTACACCGCAATACCTCACCGAAAGCTGCTCCATCACCGATATGCCGTCGGCATCGTCCGAACCTGTAGGCTACATCATGAACACGCAACGCGAGGGCGACTACTTTGTGCTCGAAAACCGTGTGCCGACAGGGTTCGACCGCACACTTCCCGGCGGCGGACTGATTATATACCATGCCGACGAGAACCGCATAAGCTCCACTGTGACGATGAACACAGTGAATGTCGATTACAACCAAGGATTATACACTGTGTGTGCATCGGCTACCACCGACCCTGGCACAACACCTGGCTCGTATGGCGAAATAGACAATGCCGGGGCAGCATTCCCTGGCACTACCGGCGCATCAGAGTTTTCCGATGCCACCACGCCGTCGGCACACTCCAACGACGGTAAATATTCCTACGCAGCCTTGCGCAACATACAGTCGAATGGAACGACTGTATCGTTCGATTTCGTCAAAAGCGATGTTCCCGACACGGTGATGAACTTCACGGCATCTGCCCGCCGCGGCATCGTTACATTGCAATGGGAAGCTCCCGAGGAGGGCGAGGTGGTATCATACCGCATCTTCCGCAACGACGAGTTGCTCGACGAAACCAGTGCCTTGCAATATGTAGATAACTCGCTGACAAGCATCGTAGCCACCTACAAAATCGACGTTCGCTATACCGATGGGCTTTACTCTCCATTCGTGACGCGCACGGTGAAAGTGCCCGAAAACCGAATCACGTCGATAACACCCACCACTGGCACAGGCAGCGTGTCGCTCACATGGGAACTCAACACCATGCTCACGCGCATGAACCCTGACATACCCACTGCAATGAAAAATTCGGTGATAACGACACTGAGGTATGGCACAATGGAGGTGGCACAACTCTTCCGCAAATCCGATTTGGCAACATACGTCGGCTACTCGATACGCAGCCTGTCGTTCTTCCCGTTCTCAAGCCAGCGCGAAGTAAGTTACACGTTGCGTGTTTACCGAGTGGGCGAAGAAGGTATTCCCGAAGTAGTGAGCGAACGCGATGCGTCGGAATATGGCTCGGGGCAATGGCGCACGCTCAACTTGAGGACACCGGTCACTATCGAAGCCGGTTACGACTACATGATAGGTTTTGCCGTAAACAGCAGCATAGGTTCTGCCGGCCTGGTGGTTGATGGCTCGACGCTCGACCCAGGACTCGGCAACCTCGTGTATGCCGACGGCGAGTGGCATAGCGACTTGCTCGAAGGCAACATATTCTGCTATGCCACGCTAACACCCTACCAGCCCACCGACGGCGACTTCATCGCTGGCGAAGAACCAGTTTACGACCCCAACTTCAATCCGCTCACCGATGTTGCCTACCCGATAGGTTTCAACGTGTATCGCGACAACGAATTTGTGGGCTTCTCCTCGTCGTGCATATTCATCGACGATAATGCAGCAGCCGGCAACCACACCTATGGTATCGCCTGCCTGTACCAAGGCAACAACGAATCGTCGCTGGTAGAAGTGAATGCGGCAAGCGCCAGCGTGGGCAACATGGCGGCAAACGACGCAACGAAAGTATATGCAGCCGACGGGGCGATATACATCGAGTCGCAACAAGACGGCATTGCAACAGTATATACAGCCGACGGCAAGATGGTGGCAAGACGCATAGTCATCCACGCCGGAGAAACAACTGTGGTCAATGCCATACAAGCGAGTTTGTATATCGTGAAAATCGAAAGCAACTATGCAATTTCAACCTATAAAACAATAGTAGAATCAAAATGAACCACTTGTTAAAAAATTCTTTCACTGCAATATTGTGTGCTTCGGCTATTGCGACTGCCATTGCCGCAAATGGCAGTGAATGGAACAACCGCATGCCCAACCGCAACGCACACGAATTGCAACAATCGGGCATGCCTCAACGTTACACAATTATTCCCGGCACCCACCAAGCCACGACCGCTACAAAACGCCTGTCGCCAAGCCTGAAGTCAACCACCGAGACAACCGCAATCCTCACCGAAGACTTCAGACTGATGACTTCAGGCAGCGACGGTTCCCCCGACCTTGAAACAAACATCGTGGGCAGCGAAGGCTACATCTATCCCGACTATGTACAAACCTACGGCTGGGCTGGCATCAACGTATTCCAAGCCGGCGGCTGCTGCTACCTTTCCGACGGTACCACGGCATTCATCAACACGCCATTCCTCGACCTGACAGGAATAGACGGCACATTCACGATTAACGTGTCGTTCCGTGCTGCGACCGATAATGGCAGGTTCTTCATAGCTTGGGGAACAGGAGCTTCGATGGTCGATATGCGATATGCCAATGCCACCACCGAATGGGCTTCGGTCGAGGTTGCATGTACCGGAGGCACGGAAGACATGATTATACAGCTCGCCGGCGACGTGCCGGTGTATATCGATGACATCATCATCTCGCAAGAGGTTGAAGTGGAAGAGCCAACCTCGATTGATGCCCCGGCAACGCTGTCGGCAAGCGACATCACCGAAACAGGCTTTACCGCCAACTGGAGCATAGTGCCTGCCGCCACTGGATATTACCTCGACGTGTATTATTACACCACCGACAACGAACGTGTATATGCACTGACCGACCACGAGGTTGCAACCACCACCTGCACCGTTGACAATCTTGAACCCGGACATATATACTACTTCACCGTGCAAGCCTATAACGACCTATTCACATCGGTCGAGTCGGCTCAAGTCATTGTGAAAGAGGCTTCGGCAAGCATCGGCACGCCTACGGCACTCCCTGCTACCGAAATTAGCGACGAGGGTTTTCGTGCCAATTGGACTGAAGCCGAAAACGCAGCATGGTACACCCTATATACCTACTCATACCACACAATTGCCGAAACGGGCACCTTCCAACTCGAAAACGAGACGTTCGACAAGATTACCGAGGGCACAATGGACGAGCCATTGTATAACGACCTCGAAAGCGTCCTCAACGACTATACCGAACACCCCGACTGGACGGGTATCACATCACTGAGGGCAGTCGGCATGATTGGTCTAAGGAACTACTATTCAATAATGGGCGCATATTCCTTCTTGTACAGCCCTGTCTATATTGTGGAATCGTCTGCCCCTGGACAAGTGACCGTGAAGGTAACTGCCGCTCGCGACAACGCATGTTCCGACGCCACCCAAATAGGCGTTACTGCTGTCAACGTCTATACAGGCGAAACCACAGGCTGGCAAACACAAACATTCTCGCGCAGCGCCGAAGTGTTTGAATTCACATTAGATGCTTTCGATAACTATTACATAGCCATAACCTTTGCCGACGAAAACAATGCCGACTATGGCATGACTGGCACCGTGTGGATCGACAATGTGGAAATAAGCCAGCAGCTCAACGCCGGCGACCAATTATGCCGGCTATATGCCTGCGACATAGTGTATGGCGGCAATTCGTTCTACGTCGGCACTCCGGGCAACGGCGACAGGTATTCCTATTTCTTGCAAGCCTCAACCAACGGAAGCGATGGATTAATCGAGTCGGATTTCTCAAACGAGGTTAACGTGGGCGGCTGGAGCGCAGTCGCCGATGTAACTGGCAATACCGACGGCATAAAAGTGTATGGCACTCAAGGCACGGTAAATATAGAACTGCCCGAAAGTTTGCAAATCGACATTTTCAACCTCTCGGGGAGCAAGGTGGCAACCGTCGCAGGAACGCAAGGCATCAACCGCATAGCACTGCCGCAAGGCATGTACTTGGTTAACACGGGCAACGCCACAGCCAAAGCAATAGTGAAATAACCTCTGTCGAAAAGGGCAAAAAAGATGCGTGGCAATGTTCTCACATCGCCACGCATCAATTGTTTTAACGATATTATTACCCAGCTTCAATCACTTCTTTATGTCATACTGGTAAATGATTTCACCCTTGTAGTTGATGAGGAAAAACCGCATCAGGTTGTCGCTGGTAGAAAGCACCATGAAGCCTTCGTCGCCGCTGCAGAATTGTGTTCCCTCGATGGGCTTCACGTCACGCGACAACGAACCCGAAGTGTTTACAAAATACTGCACCTTGCTATCCTTTGCCTGAATGTGCTGGAAGTTGTGGATATGGCCGCAAATGTAGGCATCCACGCCATACTTGTCGAGCAACGGCTGCACACGGCGTTGCAAGTCGGTACGCTCGCTGTCGTTCTTGTCGGTATCGGCATAGATGGGATGATGCCCCATCACCACTTTCCACTTGGCGGTGCTTGCGGCAAGTGTCGATTCAAGCCATTCAAGCTCGGCTGCAATCGATTGCTTGCCTGCATCGGGATAATCCTCGGTGTCGCGGCGATACTTGTCGATGAGCGGTGTGGTGTCGATGAAGACGATGCGCACCGTGACGCCCTCTTCATTGAAAGCTTTGGTGTAGTAGCGGGCGGGCATCTCCCAACGGCGGCTTACGCGGCTGTAGTCGATGACGGCCTGCGTGTTGCCACGATATTCATGATTACCGCAAATGGGATGCCAGGCAATCATCAGTTCGGGATGCGAGTAAATCAGCTCGTAGTTGGTCATCCACAAGGGGTCTTCTGTGGAGATGATTCCATCGAAGTGGTGTACGTCGCCGGCGGCAATCACACACTCCGGTCCTACTTCTTCCGCCATTACGCCCATCAGTTCGGCGATTGGCTTCTGGTCGTAGTAACCATTACGGCCCAGGTCGTTGGCGATATAGAAGTTGCATTTGTCTTCGTAGACGCTGTAGTCTATCTTCGGTTGTTGGGCCAATGCCCAGTTGCCCAGCAGGGCAACGGTGAGTAACAGGAATAATTTCTTCATTTTTGTATTCTATTTTAAATATTGTATCTCTTTTTCCGGTGGCAAAGGTAGGCCACAAATTAGGAAAAAGGTTGGAAAG
>CASEAQ010000004.1:0-7855 GCA_949285735.1 uncultured Bacteroidales bacterium | reverse complement strand
TAATGGTTAATACGTGGTAAAAGGACTCATGCGCAGCCCATTAACCATTAATCATTAACCATTGAACATTGCGGGCAAAGCCCGCTAAATTCCCATTTAGAAGCTAATCTTCACACCTGCGTTGATGCGTACACCGTAGTACTCGGCCTGCATGGAGCGGTCTGGCGTGCCTTGGTAGTAGCGCAAGGGCTGGTTCAGCAGATTGGTAGCTTCGGCATAGAAGGTGGTCTTGAATGCCTTGCCGAAGGTGTAGCTGGCGTTGACGTCCATGTAGTTCACCTTGTCGTAGTAGCGGTCGTAGAAGGCTTCTTCGCCCACCTCGTCGATGAACTCGCTGGCGAAGTTGTAGCTCCAACGGAGGTTGAAACCTTTCTTCTCGAAGTAGAGCGAGAGGTTGGCGGTGTGTTCGGGCGAGCCCGGGAGGCGCAGGTCGTCATTCTCGCGGCCTTCGTAGTTGAAGTGGTTCACCTTGCTGTATGTCCAAGTATAGTTCCCGTAGAGACCTACGCACTTCAGAGCCGGATGGATGAAGCCGAAGTCGCGCTGGTAGGCTACCTCGACACCGAACAGGTTGGCGTCGCCGGCATTGATGGGGGTGCTCATCTCGTCATACTCCACACCGTTGTACATGTAGTTCTGCTGGCGGTAGTCTACGATGAAGTCGTTGATTTTCTTGTAGAAGATACCACCGCTTACGAGACCGATAGACTTGAAGTAGTACTCGGCGCTGAGGTCGAGGTTGTAGGAGAGGGTCGGTTCCAAGTTGGGGTTACCGAAGGCAATGTCTTCCTTGTCGATGATGACGTTGGGCACGAGGTCGGCGTACTTCGGACGCGACAGGGTGTTGGTGAAGGCGGCACGCAGCTTCAGGTCATTGTTTACGTCCCACTTCAGCAAGACGCTGGGCAGTACGTTGAGGTAGCTCTTGCTCTGTTCGCCGGTGGGGTTGAGGCTTTCTTCGTCGGTGCCGTCCTGGTCACCGTCGTTATACACGTAACCGCTGTAAGTGACGTGTGTGTTCTCCAGACGAAGACCTGCCATCAGGTTCCAACGCTTGCCCAGTTGCTGGTCGAAGCGGAGGTATCCGGCGGTTACTGTCTCGTGTGCCTCGAAGTTCTCAGCCATTTCATCATACTTGATTTCTTCCTCAAATTCATTGGCATCGTTCACGTTGATGTTTCCTACATATTCCTTGTCTACAAAGTTACCTACTTGGTAGCGGTCTCCGGCCATGTAGCCGTCACGGTTCTGGTTAATCAAGTGACCCAGTGCGCCTGCCACGAAAGCGTCTTCGTTCGTGGGTTTGTATTCGTAGAAGTCAATCCATTTTTCCTTGTCTTTATATACCACCTTGGCACCGAATTTCAGCTTGTTGGCAAAACGGCCTTGTACGAGAGGCAGTTCAAAGTTGGCACTGAACTTGAGGTCTTTTTCTTTGATGTCCTCGAATTGCTCGGTCAGTTCGTCCAGTTCGAATTCGTTGGCGTTGTCCGCGTGCAGCAGGATGTCCTCACCGCCTTTGGCGCTCATGTAGGGGCGGCGGATGTCGCTCCAATCGGTATTCATAGCGATATCTTCTTTCTTGAAGGCCAAATAACGTTCGTGCGGACGCTCCTCACCGGCTTGTGCGTAAGAGGCTTTCCAATCAAACTTCAAACGTCCGAAGAGGTGTTCGCCGCCCAGCGTGAAGTCCATGGTGCGCTGTTGCTCCAGGCGGGCATAGCGTTCGTCCGGACCACCGGCCTTGCTTTCGTAGATAACCTCGTAACGGTCTGTAGCGCCGCCCACGTCTTCGGGATCCATATATTTATAGGTGTGGCGGTAGCGGTTCTCCCAGTCATTACGGTTGTTGAAGATACCCTTGAAGTCCAGTTTATGGTTGGCGTTGATTTCCCAATCCAAGGCCAGTGAGTAGCTTTGACGTTCGCGGGTAACGAAGTATTGGCGCACTTCGTATTCGTCCAGGTAGACATTGCCGTCGTCATCTTTCTCGTAGGCCATCTCCACGTCGTCACTACCGGCGGGATTGTTCTGGTAAGAAGCGGAGAGCATCACGCCCAACTTGTCGTTGAAGAAACGGTCGCCATAGGTGAAGCCCAGGTTGAGGTTCATCTTGTCGGCCACGAAGTTATAGCCTGTTCCGGCCGTGGCACTGATGAAGCGTTTGTAGGGAGAGTTTTTCGTAACGAGGTTGATAGAACCACCGATGGCGTCGGCATCCATATCCGGAGTCACGACCTTGTTCACCTCGATGGTCTGAATCATGTCGGCGGGAATCAAGTCGAGCTGTACGTTACGCGTTTCGCCTTCGGCAGAGGGAACACGGTTGCCGTTGATGGTCACCGAGCTCATGTCGGCACTCGTACCACGCACCTGACCGAAGCGAGCCTCGCCCTGGTCGTATTGTACGTTGATACCGCTGATGCGCTTCAAGGCGTCACCGATATTGGAATCGGGGAACTTGCCCACTTGGTCGGCGGATACTACGTTCGTAATACCCAAGTTGCTCTTTTGGGCGGAGAGGGCGCGACGCTGGCCGGTGAAAGCACCGCCTACGACAACCTCTTGCAGTTCGACACCTTCGTTCATCACCACGTCTTTCTCAACGGTTTTTCCTTGCGGGATAGTAATAGTCATTTCTACCGGTGAGTAGCCCACGTAAGTCACTTTCACTTTGTAAGTACCCGGTTCCAGGTTGGAGAAGGTGTAGAAGCCATTGATGTCACTGGTCACACCTGTATGGAGCTTTTCGATGTAGACGGTAGCTCCGGGGAGAGTTTGTTTCGTATTGTCGATTACTCGGCCACGAATGGTTCCTTTTGCCGATACGGCATCATTCTCATCTGCTACTGCAGGGGCAGAAGCTGTCACAATCAGGAATGCGAATAACAGTCCTTTTAAAATACGTTTCATACCTATTTAAATCTGTTAATTTGATGCCGCAAAAGTAGAGGTATGGAGTTACGCGGCCTTTACAGGATTTTGAAGAAGGTATAACAAAAATATTGCAAAGCGGTTACGGATAAGGGAAAGATTGTCAGGGCTTGCTGCATCGCAGGATCACTTTTTGTCCGTCATTCAGAGTCGTGACAAAGAGGTAGATATCTCCTCCTTCGGCCAGCTTGAGCCGTTTGCGCAGGTCGGCTACGGTGGCCGGGAAGTTGCGCACGGTGAGGTTGGCTTTCCGTACACCGTTCAGCAGTTCCTTTACTTCACGTTTGCCGAAGCCGCACCAGCCGTCAATGCGGAACAGGCGGCCGGGAAAGTGAGGTAACGCCTCGTCCGAGGTGTAGAGGTGGCTGTGTGGATGCAATTTCTCTACCTTATATATATAGGAAAGGCTGCGGAAGGCGCCAGCTTTGAGCAGCGAGGCATTGGGCTCGTAAAGGTAGGTTCGGGGAGCGCCGGCATACAGGCACGGAGCCTCCTGTTCTTCGCGGCGGGTAAAGGTGAAGGCGTCGGTAGTGTCAGGCAGATTGACGCAGTGGATAGGCACATCTTCCGCATGCAGGGATTTATCGCGTACCAGTACCAGCAGCAGCTCCTTGCATTCTCCTGCCACGGAGACGATGTGTGCAGCCACTACATGTTTCAGTGTGTGCAATGCCTGTGTCAAGTCGAGCATAGGGGATAGCTTTACCAGCACGCAGCTCGCTTTTTCCAGTAGTAGGGGTTCGAGAGCGGAAACGTCGGGTTCGCAGTCGGGAATAGATATGGTTTTCCCTCCGTGTCCGTCTCGTCGGGCGGGATCGAGGTAGAGCCAGTCTACGGGCCGCATCTGCCGCAGATAATCTGTGCTGTCAGCGTGAATGACACAGGCGGTCAGTCCCAGTAAAGGGAAGTTATGTCGTGCCACGTCGCACAGTAATTCTTGGCGCTCCACGTAGGTGGCTTGTTTGAAATGCGGAGCCAGTAGAGAGAAGTCTATTCCGAAACCGCCGGTCAAGTCGACTAACGAGTGGTGTAGGCTGTCATAATCAGTTACGACCGAAGCCTTGTAACGGGCTGTCACCTCCGATGAGCATTGCTCCATAGAGAGATGTGGCGGATAGAGGATACCCTCCGTTTTGGCCCACGTCGGCACTTTGCTTTTGGCTGTCTGCCTACCCGCAATCTGTGTCAGGGCAACAGGCATGTCCACAAGCGGGTACTTATGCGCTTGCAGAGCCAGTGTCCGCACGTCGTCAAGATGATGCTCGGCTATAAATCGGAGGGTGACTTCGGTCAGTGTCATATGCTTGATGTGCTTTAACAAAAAAGGCTCCATTCTGCTAAGAACGAGCCTTTTCTGATGTGGACCAGCCAGGGCTTGAACCTGGGACCTCCAGATTATGAGGCTGGGACCTCCAGATTATGAGGCTCTATGCCTTTCTTAGTTAAAAGCTTTTGAATCACTAAATTAATAATCTCTTTATAGTTTTAAGTGAAACAATAGTGAAACACTTAAACTTGTACAAAGATAGGTATTCCTTGAATGAAGAGCAAACTTATTGCATTGTAATCTGATAACTGCTATAAAGTTATTTAAGTATTTAGAGGTATATGATATCGCTTTCTCTGGTATTCTTCTAAACACTCCATATTTTCCTATTTTAGATATGGTACAACATTATATTCCTTGGGATTCATAATCTGGATATTCTCTTAAAATGTAGTAGTTCTATAAAAGAAAAAACAGCATAAGAGCTTTTTGCCTCAAATGCTGTTTTATTAAAATTTAGTTTGCTGATGAAACTCTTTTATAAGTATTTATTTCTTGTGAATCAATTTCACCATCATAATATTCAGTTATTTCAAACACCAATTTTTCTGCATCTAATTGAATAATTTTAGTGGTACAACCATTATAAAGACTATAATCCCACTTGAAAACGTTGTTCTCAAAAGACCAATTAAATGGATATTCACTGCCGTACTGAGATTCCATTCGTCCTGTTCCGTCTGCTTTGAAAATTAAATCTTCTCCATCATCCGCTTCATCCCATGTGTCTTTAAAACCATCACTATCGAACTCCCATCCTTTAGTCCAAGTTAAAGTCCATCTTCCAATTAAATCCTGTGAAGTTCCAACAATTGGTTCATCATCATCGCTACAAGCTGTAAAATTCACTGCACACAAGACCATTAATAAGGTCATTTCAATTAATCTAAATGTTCTCATAATAAGTTATTATTATAATTGATTACTCAAATGTTATATAATCACCAGTTTTCATGGGTTCATCTATTATTGTTAACCCCATTCCATAATTATTGGGATTCTCTGATATGTTTACTGTAATAATAGTTTGAGTATTACGTTTACAAGGGATAGATTTTGTCCCCAAAGACACTTCTACTCCGTCATCCTTTCTCCATAAGATGGATGCTTCTTCTGTTTCTTGGTATTCCGTATCATAATAAGCATTAGAACAATAGTCTAAAGTAAACATATCTTCAAATTCACTTTGGGGATATTGAAGCCATATTTGAGATGCCTTGTTCATTTTCATGATAATAGTTCCTTGTGTAAAGTTATTTGTTAGAATTTTTATTCCAAAAGATGTGCGCTTCATATTGATATTAACGTGTCCATTTTCTTGTGGAATATAATCTATCAACTCGCCATAATATCTGTCTAAATTAGGATGGGATATTACAGAACCAGAGCTTACTCGTGACAAACCTCTGTCTAGACTGTAAAAATAATTGCTTGAAGTATATTGAAACTTATTAATGGGTATTCCATTATGGGCAGAGAAGGGGTCACTAATTGGTTTGTAAAGTTTGTTGTCCCCATCTTTCACTATGGTTGCAACTATTTTGTATTGATAACCATCTAATAACTTGATATTCATTTCTGCGCCATCATTGAATAACCCTAAAGCATAGTATTTATAATCTTGGCTTTTTGTATCAGTATTAGGTTTAGAATAAATTTGTATTCCGTATAAATCATTAGTTTTAACTTTAGATAATGGAGCTTCTGTTATATCAAATTCTCCAGCATATCCTATTGACACTATATATTCTTTAGGATTTTGTGGTTCAATAGGAGCATCATTATCATCCCCACAGGAACTAAATCCCACGCTTGCTGCAACCAATAAAGCGGTTACTAATAATCTAAATGCTTTCATATAGATGCTATTGTTTAAAATTTAATCGCCGATAAATATTAATTTAGCTTCCTCATATTCTCTTTCATCCCCCTCCATATTCATTTTCATAAGAGATTTCTTGGAGTACGACTCATTCTGCTAAAGAGTAAGGAGTAAATCACTACTATTATTCGTAATTTGCCCAAACTTGTATATTTTTATCATGCTATTAATATCATTATAGATACAAAAATGGCTATAATTATAGATGCAAATCTTTCTGTAGAGTTTTTGGGTATATAAATACTGCAAATGAGGATTGCAAGTATTAGGATAAATTTAAAGAATGCTATCATATTATTTTTATTATTTCCATTATTATGCCCACCTGTTCCCTATAGATAAGCTATTAATAAAAAACATTGGGGAACACATAACCAGACTTCCATCTGATTATCAATGCTTAAATTCTTTCACAAAGATATTAATATATTCTTCATCAAAGAAACATAAAAGGAATAAAAGTTTATGAAGCTTTGAAGTTTAACAATTAAGGCGGGTATCAAAATGAAAAATCCCTATATAAAGGCAATTATTCAAACTTTATTACCCGTTAAAATTATAGACTTCATCCTTTCATATTGTTGGATATTCAAAAAGTGCTACCAATGATATGGATTATAAGAATCCAGAAAACTCTAAAATCTGAATTTTTATGGATTTGACCTGTTACTATAAGGCTGAAATGCCAAACACAATTAATCGGACTTTAGATGTATCTGGAGCTTAAAATTTAGGTAAGACAAACTTTGATTAGGGGATGCTAACTTTACCCTTGATTTGTCCTACCTGTAGAAGTGAATAAAAAAAGGACAACCAAACGAATAGCTGCCCTTTCTTCAATATTAATGATGTTGCCTATTTCTTGGAATAATGATATCTCATAGAGAATATGTAAACCTCTATTATTTCATCATGCACGGAGTAGACAATCCTGTGTTCTGCATTGATTCTTCTTGACCATTTTCCTGCCAGTTCATATTTAAGCGGCTCTGGTTTTCCTATCCCTGTATAAGGGTGTTCGGCTATATCTTCCAATAAGGTTTGGATTTTATTCAAGATAGCCTTGTTTCCGCTTTGGGTAAAGTATAGATATTCTTTCCGTGCCTGCTCTGACAATGTTATTCTGTACATGCTGCCCGTTTTAAGAAATCTTCTATGCTTTCACCTTCTTTCTGGGATATAGAGTTACCGCTCTTAATATCCTCTTCACCTTTATGGATAGCCTCCATCGTTTCGGGTGACGACATGATGTATTCCGTTTCCTTTAGAGAATTATATTCATCCAAGGAAATCATCACTACTCCTTTGCCATTCCCACGATTGACAACTACGGTATCATAATCGTCAATGACCGCATCAATGTAGCTTTTCAAGTTGGCTCTTAAATCTGTGTAGTTGGCTGTTCTCATAAATCCTCCTTTGTTATGATGCAAATATATGTACTTATTTACGTACTTGCAAATATAAATAGTTAATAGTTCGATATTTAAGAAAAGGACATCCATAAAGAATGCCCTTTTCTCTCTCAATCAATAAAGCTCATTTAATCAATGAACCATTTATATTTCTCATCACCATGTAAAGCTGAATTGATTCCCAAAGCCATTTCCGTTGCATTAAGAGAACGGTCTAAGAAACTGTCGATGTATGAACTTTTGTTAGCCCCCGTGAGCAAATTATAAAATTTCCAAATATTAAGCTCACTTCCAAAG
>CASEAQ010000003.1 GCA_949285735.1 uncultured Bacteroidales bacterium | reverse complement strand
AGGTTGAGGATGACAATCGGATGCGTATATAGCCCCAGTTGCTTCCACGTGATAATCTCCAACAGCTCTTCGAGCGTTCCGCAGCCGCCGGGCAATGCCACCACTGCATCGGCTCGCTGAGCCATCATCTGCTTGCGCGTGTGCATGTCAGGGGTCACAACAATATCGCTCAGCCTGTCATACTGCCAGCCGTTATCAACCATGAACCGCGGAATTATGCCCACGGCACGTCCGCCGCCGTCAAGCACGCCATCGCTCACAGCGCGCATCAGTCCTTCGCGTCCGGCACCATTGATACAGCCTATCCCGGCGGCAGCAAATGCCTTGCCCAGACGATACGCCTCATCGACATATTGCTGCCCGACATTACTGCTCGATGCGGCAAACACGCATATTTCTCTAATATTTTCCATTGCACTTGCAAAGTTAGCGCAATGCCCGTGCAGAAAAAAATAAGAACCCGCTTAAATTTTATCGTTTCGCAGTTTGTGGCGCTTTTTGTAAAGACTTTCCCACGTTTCGGTACTGCCTCACTGCAAACAAGAGCGTTTTGAAAGCACAAGGCGAAGACAATTTGCCCGTTGAATCGAAATTGATTAACTTTGGTGGCAAAATGTAGGTCAACATGAAATATCTCCTGTTCACAATCATAACTTTTATGGCACTCATGGGCTGCTCGTCGAGCAAAACCAATGGAAACCAAGAAACAACCAAGGTGGCAGCAACCAAGCCCACAGCCGACTTCAACGCCGACTCGGCTTACCGCTTCGTCATGGAGCAATGCCAGTTTGGACCCCGTGTGCCAGGCACAAAGCCTCACAGCAGTTGCGGCGACTACCTTGCCGGCAAGCTGAGGCAATATGGTGCTGCTGTCACCGAACAGCGCGCCATGCTGACAACTTTTGACGGCACCGAAATCAATGCCCGGAACATCATTGCAGAATACAACCCCGATGCCGCACGGCGTATATTGCTGCTTGCGCACTGGGACTGCCGCCCCTGGGCTGACAACGACCCCGACCCGACAAAGCACCGCACCCCCGTGATGGGTGCCAACGACGGGGCGAGCGGTGTGGCAGTGCTGCTCGAAATTGCACGGCAGCTTGGCGAAAAAGCTCCTGCGATTGGCGTTGACATCTTGTTTGTCGATGCCGAAGACTGGGGCGACTCGGGTACCGGCAACGACAACTCATGGGCACTGGGCACACAGCACTGGATTGCCAACCCTCACAAGCCGGGCTACCGCCCAATGTATGGCATACTGCTCGACATGGTGGGAGCAAGCGGTGCAACATTTGCCCGTGAATACTTCTCTACGCTGTATGCCCAGGGCTTTGTCAACGAAGTGTGGAAAGTGGCAAAAGAAGCCGGATACAGCGACTACTTTGTTGACAGCCAAGGAGGAGCCATCACCGATGACCACGTATTCGTCAACCGCGCCGGCATTCCGTGCATCGACATCATCGACCAGCGCAGCGATACCGACACGGGCTTCTTCAAGCAATGGCACACCGCTGCCGACACCCCCGACATCATCGACACAGCCACACTAAAAGCCGTGGGCCAAACAGTGCTCAACGTGCTTTACAGCTACTAAATATCAACTTATTAATTACATATTCAACATGAAATCAATTGTTTATATCGCAATGGGAACTGCTATTTTAGCATCGAGCTGCACAACTGGCTCGGGCAGCATCGATTATCCCGTGACGGCAAAAGACACAACGGTTGTCGATGACTACTTCGGCACCAAGGTCGCCGACCCCTACCGCTGGCTCGAAAACGACACTTCGGCTGCCACTGGGGCTTGGGTTGAAGCCGAAAACGCAGTCACAAACGCCTATCTGGCAAAAATACCGTTCCGCCAGGCGTTGAAGGACAGAATGTCGCAATTGTTCAACTATGAGAAAATGGGAGTTCCGTTCAAGCGCAACGGCAAGTATTACACATTCCGCAACACCGGCTTGCAAAACCAAAGCGTGCTGTATGTGCAAGACTCGCTCGACGGCGAAGCCCGCCTTGTGCTTGACCCCAACAAGCTCAGCGACGATGGCACGGTGGCGCTTGCAACCATCAGCTTCAGCGACGACGGCAAATATATGGCTTACACAATATCGCGTAGCGGCAGCGACTGGAACGAGATTTATGTGATGAACCTTGCCGACGGTTCGTTGCTCGACGACCACATCATGTGGGCAAAATTCACATCGGTGGAGTGGTTTGGTGACGGATTCTATTACAGCGGATATGATGCCCCAAAAGATGCCGAAAAAGCCTACTCGACCAAGAACGAATACCACAAAGTATTCTACCACAAACTCGGAACACCGCAATCTGCCGACCGCATCGAATATCAAGGTGACAGCCCGCTCATGTTCTACTCGGCACAAGTCGAGGACAACCGATATTTGCTGATGTATCCTTCCGACGGCGAGAACTCCAATATCCTCATCAAGGACACCAAGCAGCCTGGAGCAAAATACCGCACCGTGGTGGGCGGAATGGATTGCCAGTGCGGCGTGGTAGGCATCGACACCGACCGCAACGTGATATACGTTTATACCAACAAGGACGCGGCGATGGGTAAGCTCGAAGCATACGATTTGCGCACACTCAAGCTGAAAAAGACAATCCTTCCCGAAAAGGACGAGATGCTCGTAAGTGTAATTCCGTCGGGTAAAGACAATTTTATAGTCGAGTATGAAAAGGATGCATATAACCATGCATACGTTTATGACCGCGAAGGCAATATGCTCAACGAGATTGAGTTGCCGATTATAGGCTCTGCCTCGTTTGTGGCAAGTTCCAAGCACGACGAAGTATTCTATTCCATGTCGTCGTTTACCGTTCCAGGGGTCATTTACACCTACGATAAAGAAAACAATGTATCAACCGAATATTGGCGACCATCACTCAACATCGACCTCGACGAATACACCACCGAGCAGGTTTCGTTCCCGAGCAAGGACGGCACAACCATCCGCATGTTCCTCACCTACAAGAAGGGATTGGAACGCAATGGAAAGACACCTGTGCTGCTCTACGGCTACGGCGGCTTCAGCATAAGCCTCACCCCGAGCTTCAACCCACGCAACCTGCCGTTTATCGAGAACGGAGGCATATTTGCCTCGGTCAACCTGCGAGGCGGCTCGGAGTATGGCGAAGAGTGGCATCAGGCAGGTACCAAAATGAACAAGCAGAATGTGTTTGACGACTTCATCGCCGCTGCCGAATACCTTATCAAGGAAGGCTACACCTGCCCCGAGAAATTGGCTTGCAACGGTGGTTCAAACGGCGGTTTGCTCGTGGGCGCAGTTGTCAACCAACGCCCCGACCTGTTTGCAGCAGCCGTGCCGCAAGTGGGCGTGATGGATATGTTGCGCTACCACCAGTTCACCATCGGCTGGAACTGGGCTGGCGATTACGGGCGCAGCGACGACAGCAAGGAAATGTTTGAATACCTGCGCAACTACTCGCCGTTGCACAACATCAAGAACGACGGCACCGTATATCCGGCAATACTCGTTACCACTGCCGACCATGACGACCGTGTGGTGCCTGCACACTCGTTCAAATATGCCGCCACGCTGCAAGCATCGAACATCGGCGACAAGCCGCACCTGATTCGCATCGACAGCAAGGCTGGCCACGGCGGCGGCAAACCCGTGTCGAAAATCATCGACGAATATGCCGACATCTACAGCTTTATCCTCTACAACATGGATGAAGAATACAAAGCACCTGCCTCCAAATAAAAAAGGCACTTGCGCATAACACCATCAGCAGCCGCTTGCCAGGGGTGACCCGATGCAAGCGGCTGTTTCCTTTTCTGTATCCTAAACTCAACAAAAAACGAGGAGCGCGCAAATTCACATTCACGGCACTCCCCGACCCACAGTTTTATTATGTTTTCTTCTTGCAATGTGCAATTGCTCAGGCTATTTGCCCTTACGCTCACAATACCGGCGACACTGCCCGCAAATGTCATATCCCAACATCGCCCCAAGAATGAAATCCTCCTCGGGCGTCAACTTGTTGAGCGGACGAGTCACCATGAGCCTTATGGCATTGATGCACTCCTTGCGCCCGAAAAACAAATTGATTTTGTCGTTGCCAACCGGCTGTATGAGATAATTGATTCTATGGCTCGACAGGCGGCGAGTGGTAAACTCGGCATACTTCTTGTCGGCAGTGAAGAGCACCATTTGGCGCACACCTTTCTTGAACTCATATATGTGGTTCAGGAACACTTGCACGACTTCGGGATTGATTTCTGTCGATACGGCTGCGGTAGTGTACATAGGCATTTATACGTGTGTGAGCGTATGTTTGAATGTTGTTACAACTCTCCTTTTATCTCCTCTATCCAAGCGTCGATGCGGCTGTCGGTCATGTCGCTCTCGTTGACATCGTCGAGCGCAAGCCCCACGAATTTGCCATCGACCACGGCGGTCGAATCATCGTATGAATAGCCGTCGGTCGAGACGCTGCCCACGATGTTGCAGCCCGTGCCTTGCAGCTCTCGGTAAATCTCGCCCATGCCGTCGCAATAGGTGTCGCTGTAAGACTGTGAATCGCCGCACCCGAAGAGAGCCACAGTCTTGCCGCTGAGGTTTGCCCCTTTTATCTCTTTTATGCCGCCATACCAGTCGTCTTGCATATCGCCGGCACCCCATGTAGAAGTGCCAAGTATCAGATTGTCGTATGCCTCGATTTGCGCGGCAGTCACTTTTGCCACGTCAAGGATGTCTGTCACCCCCAATTTGCTTGCTATCGCCTCGGCGATGCCTTGGCACGTTCCAGTCGATGACCCGTAGATTATAACTGTCTTTTTCATCACAATGTCGGTTTAATGGTTATTATTACGATTGCAAAGTAAATCATAACCACCGACCCGCAAAATCCCCAAAAATAAGTATTTTCACCTCCCCCACCCCCTAAAAGTGGTGTACCGCTAAAGGCTGCTGTCACGAATCTGACCGAAAGGCAATGCTATCATTACAGTCAAACAATTTAAAGAAATCCCGATAAGACAAATCTCCTCGCTTCAACGCCTCGGCTACCAGCAACAAATTTTCAACATCCAAGACTGCCCCGTTTATTCCTGTACGATTTTTAATCTCTTGCAATCGTATGGAAAACTGCCCCGTAAAAAACGATGAAATAAATGCAAAATTGAAATGAGAAACATTATCATTAAATTCATTCCACCATTTATTAGGATTTATATCTTCCCGGCGTTCATTGTTTTCTTGCAAGTAGCGAACCATCTCATCAACCTGATGGCGAGGTAAGGCATATCCTTTGGAATATGCTTTATTGTCGATAATCAATCCATTTACATCATAATAGATTACCCCATCGGGTCGGCGAGAACCGCCAAGGTGACAACCTCCAAATTCAAGTTCGTTGGTCAACAAGTCCATCGTTTGAATCTCAAATTCCAAATTGGCTTTTCCATTGAGAGACAAATCAACAAGAACAAGATATTTTTGATTAATACACTTCAAGTTGGTTCTTATACGCTCTTTAATCACTGAAGTATCCCCCTTGATGTAAGACTTATCCTGCATCGGAATCCTCAGACATAGAATTTCGTCATTTAATTTATATTTCCCCGAGGTGCATGAATAATTTAGCCCTATATTAACCAATCCTTGCAAATCGTCTTTTATAGTTTCATTTGTTTCAACCAAACCTTTTGATGCAAGAAAGTCTCTTATTTGGTCAAGTGTTCTGTATTCTTTTTCTGCGCATTTAATAATCAAGGCTCGCCTTAATCGCAGATAGTCCTTATCGGCAGGTTTTGTAGATAACATTCCAAAAAATACTATTTTGGGAATCCTCGCTATCCGACTTTTACCTATTGCTCGTTTATAATTAACCTTGCCAAGTGCCGTTATCATATAAGCCTGTGTTATGACACACGAGTAAGTCTTGCTTCCATACCGTTCAACGACTTGTTTCTCAACAATACTCACCCACCCAATCTCAGCCAACCACGAACATATCATACGAGCATACTTATCCGACGATCCTTCATAGTTATTTCTTATGGTCAACCTTTCATCGGGATTCTCTTGATAGGCTTGCACCCATATATTTTGAGGAAACGACGTAAATCCAGCTTCGGAAGTAAACCCTAAATTTCGTCCAATTTCAAATTTTGTCAAATGCTCTCCGTTTGACAATAATTGCAAAATACGGCAAACTGGTGGATAAGACAGATAAGCCTCTCCCAACACGTCATTAAAGTCTTTTCCTTGAGCTATAATAAATCTTTTACCCAATTCACTAATTTGACAGGCATCATCTTCAAAAAGATACTCTATGAAACCAACAGATATGCCCCAACGTAAGAAGCCGTCTGCAGTCCAATCATCAGTGTATGGTTTATGAACAATTTTTTCCTGCCCG
Source organism: uncultured Bacteroidales bacterium (assembly GCA_949285735.1). Classification (GTDB taxonomy): domain Bacteria; phylum Bacteroidota; class Bacteroidia; order Bacteroidales; family Muribaculaceae; genus Avimuribaculum. The sequence continues at coordinate 83,795 of CASEAQ010000003.1, read as the reverse complement.
TCAACAACAATTTTCATGCTTTTCTGCGCATCGATAACAGCCTGTACTATTCCAGAGCATTTAGCGTCTTTACGTTTCCCTGTTAAACTTCCTTTTCCCTTTAAAATGGAATATGGTATTGGTTCACCAGATTGTATCAATTCGATATATTCATTCCATTTATCTGCATCATGCAACAAGCCATTATCTTTCAGCAACGGGACGCGTTCATTTATCAGCCATTGCGTCACATCGCTATGAGAATCTAAGATTGCTACCACACGCTGCAATGTCAGCGTATTAGCTGGATTCTGTATCCAGCCGAACGTGCGTTGTGATTTCATATTCATTAATAATTAGTTATAAGGACTTCTTTGGTTGTTGTGGTTTTATTTTTATTCTGGTAATTACAATTGTTATAATTTACATTTATCGGATGGATAATAAAGCCGTTCCGTTCTGCCCAATTGATTAAATACTGATGACGCATACCTTTATGCTCTATCACATTAGACAGTGCAAAATTGATACCTCTATTATGCAAATCCTGCAATATTTCCAACAAACTCATGTCATCACCCACAGTCCACCCCTTAAATCCGCGTTTGCCATCATTATACGAGCCACACGAAAGCAGATATGGAGGGTCGGCATACAACATATCACCTTTATCCAATAAATTATAATCAAAATTTCTGAAATCGTTCGATGAAAAAGTCACATTGCCAATCAATTGACTAAACGTTATGAGATTTGCCCTCATATTTGCAGAAAAATGGCTTCGGTTTTGCCCAAATGGATTGTTATACTCATGCTTGGAGTTAAATCTAAATTGGAAATTAAAACTAAAGCACATCAATATATACAAATCGAGTGGATTTTTTTTAGCATTATAATAATCTCGAAAACGTAAATAGTTATCTTTAGAATCTTTACTCAATCCCCATTCCCTGATTGTGTTGTCTATATATTGGAGAATCTCTGTTATTGGATGGCTCTGAAATTCTCGCATTATATCGATTACGTGATAATTTATATCGTTGGCATAGACATGGCTTGCACGAATATTAATCGACACATCTCCTCCTCCACAAAACAAATCAACAAAATTGTTGATTCTCTGTGGGAAAAGAGATGTCAATTCATTTATTATTCGATATTTATTTCCTATATAATTAAAAGGAGCCTTAAATGCCATAACCTTATATTATCATCTTCACAAAGTAAAATAATAATTGCGACAACTCCAAGAACAGGATAATTATTGCAATTGCATAAAATAAAATTGCTCTTTCAATCCGTTTTTATTATTAGGGATTTTACTTTTATATCGACGATAGTCAATCTCAATCAATTTGAAACTCCCTTTTATCGCATAGTCGGAACATAATTCCGACAATCGAGATGTAGATATTAACCCCTCATTATTGTAGCTAATCAACAAATATCGCGCACAGCAATGTCGTATCAGATTCTCAAAAGCGACTTCTACGCTTTTCTTTGAGCAAAAAAGAGATTTCATATCCTTATAATTCCGCATCCCAGTGACACCCTTGATGACAGGATAATCATACCGTGCTATTGTTTCCAGGATATGATAATTAGGTAAATACTCCCTTGAATTATAAGGGGGGTCGGCATACAACAAATCTGTCGGCATTCCAATGACATCCATATAATCAGCATTAAAACACTTGCACACATTATCTGGAGCATTGATTGCAATATCTGCCAACGAAAGTTTATTATACGTTCGTTTGTCCCAATATTTCAGATAGGCAGCATACACTCCAGCAATATTCGACACATACGGAACAGCCGAAATCAAGCAAGCCAACAGATAATAATATTCGTCGTCATTTATTAGTTCTGCATTATGCCATTTCTCAATAGTAAGCCTGACAATGTCTATCTTAATAGCATTCTCTGGCTGAAAATACATTCTTTCGCAACTTTTATTAGGAGAATAATTGTTGTAAATAAACAAATCGGATTGACAGAAATCAGTATTGTCAATTGTCAGATTGTTTAAATAATCTATTGGATTACCAATGCCTAATCGCTCAAAGCGTGGCTTCTCCGCCAACCCCACAGAGCCTTTCAACAATACATAACTAAAATATAAAATATCATTTGATACAAGCCTATACCCTCGTGACATCAATCCTTGTGTCACTGCGCCAGAACCTGCAAAAATATCAAAAATTGATTGCACATTGTCGGTATTCGACAATATGCAATCATTTATTTTATCAACAAGAAGACTTTTCCCTCCAATATACCTCATCTTTTTTCTTGATATGCTATTTCTTGAGCATGGAGAAGTAGTGGTCGAGGACTTCGTGAGCGGCGACAAACGAGCTTTGCTTGCTGCCAAGCACAAGGTTGCGCTTTGCCGCAAGCATCTCTTCTATCACCGGGTTCTGGTAGAAACTGTCCTTGAGCTTCTCGTCGATGGTCTCATACATCCAATACAGCTCCTGCTGGCGGCGTTTCTCTTGGAAATAGCCGTTCTTCTTCACGAAGTCGAAGTAGTCGTATATCATCTGCCACACCTGCTCAATGCCTATCTCGTAGTAGCCCGAATAGGTCATCACGCGCGGTGCCCAGCCGCTGGGCGGCAACGGGAACAGGTGCAAGGCGTTGCGGAACTGTGTTGCGGCGAGGTTGGCACGGTCAACGTTGTCGCCGTCGGCCTTGTTGATGACGATGCCATCAGCCATCTCCATTATGCCGCGCTTGATGCCCTGCAGCTCGTCGCCAGTGCCTGCAAGCTGAATGAGCAGGAAGAAATCGACCATCGAATGGACGGCGGTCTCGCTTTGCCCCACGCCGACAGTCTCGACAAAAATCTTGTCAAATCCCGCAGCCTCGCACAGCACTATGGTCTCGCGCGTCTTGCGGGCAACACCGCCCAGCGAACCTGCCGAGGGGCTGGGGCGAATGAAGGCATTGGGGTGAACCGACAGCTTCTCCATGCGTGTCTTGTCGCCGAGTATGCTCCCCTTCGACCGCTCGCTGCTGGGGTCGATGGCAAGCACGGCGAGCTTGCCGCCCTGCTTGAGCACATGCAGCCCGAAGACATCGATGCTGGTGCTTTTGCCGGCACCCGGCACGCCGGTGATGCCCACGCGCATCGACTTGCCCGAGTGGGGCAAGCACTTCTCAATCACTTCCTGTGCCACTGCCTCATGGTCGGGATTAAGGCTCTCAACCAGCGTCACCGCCTGGCTCAATATGGTTATGTCGCCACGCAATATGCCCTCGACATATTCAGCTGCCGACAGTTGACGGCGGCGACGGCGGATGGTCATATAGGGATTGACCGACGGTGGCTGTTGTACGCCTTTGTTGACAGTTAGACCTGCATATTGCTGGTCGTTTTCGGGGTGTTCCATAGTGCAAAAGTTTATTTCAGATTGCCCACAACCCGCACCACCGACTTGGCTCGGCGAGGGTCGTTGCAATAGATGGTTATTATAGTGTTTAGTATCTTCTCGTTGATTTTACTTGGCTCGACGGCAATATCAACCGTGGTCGATTCGCCGCTCTTGAGTACCTTGCCAAACTGCCCGACGCTCACGTAGCGATCGCCCGAGTGGATGCCATATACCCGCAATGGGTCGTTGCCGCGGTTGGCAATAGTCAGCCGCCTCGTCACCGGCACTTGCGAAAGCGTGTCGAGGTCGGCATACACCAACCGGTCGGCATCGAAGGCTATTTCGGGCGCATTCGCCTGTTGCTTGTCGCTCCACGATGCAAAATCGTCGAATATGGTAGCCATCACGTCGATGCGCCTTATGCCTGCCAGCGCGCTGGTGTTGTACTCAAGCGGTTCGGCAAACATATTGAATACATCGGCGACGTAGCCCTTGCTGTCGCATCGCCCGGTGGCAAACTTCACCCTTATGTAGCACGTGCCGCGCGGCGCAACAACATCTTGCCGCGGACTGACCTCAACATATTCCGGCACGCCGTCAACGTAGAACTTCATCGGCACGTCGCTGTCGTTATAAGCCTCGATGGTGGCAATCGGGTCGTAGCCCTCGGTTATGTCGCCAAACGGCACCGAGCCGGCATTCAGCTTCAGCGACCCCACAGCCACGGGGTATTGCTCGTTGACAGTCATCTCGTTGGCTTTCACCCTGCCGCAGAGTTCGAGCACCGTGCGTTGCGGCGCGCAATTAGTCAGCACCGTGAAAAACACGCTGAAGTCTCCCACGCGTGCCACGGGGTTGAACGTGGCAGTTATCACAGCCGTGTCGCCCGGTGCGATGGCGCGGCGCGGATAGTCCGACACCGAGCAGCCGCACGACGGGCGCACGTTGACGATTGCCACATCGTCGTCGCCCGTGTTGACAAACATGAACCGGTGCGTCACCTTGCCCTCGCTTTCCAATATCTCGCCAAAGTCGTGCTTCGTTCCGAGCCAATCAACCCTGCCCCCGGCGACAGCAACCGCCGGGGCACACAACATGGCAATTATCGACAACACAATGCGCATAATCCTCACAATATACCGTTCCCCTCTCACGGCACGAGGTTAATCCTTGGGTATCACGCTCCCTTCGAGCGTGAGCGTGGTGTGCTTTTCCCTGCCGTTGGTCCTTACCTTTATCGTCTTCAAGAATCCGCCGCGGTAGCCAGCCGGATTGAAGCTGACGCTCACCACCCCTTTCCCGTCGGGCTTGATGGGGCGTTTGGGATAATCGGGCACGGTGCAGCCACACACGCGGTTGACCGAGAGAATGAGCAGCGGCTCGTTGCCCGTGTTGATAAACTCAAACTCGCACGTCACCACCCCGTCGCTCTCCTTTATGTAGCCAAAGTCGTGCGACTTCTTGGGGAACGTAGCTTGGGCATACTTCTCATCTTTGGCAATGGCTGCCGGAACAGCCATCAGCATTGCCAATATGATTATCACGATTTGTTTCATCATCTCCAATTACAAGTTACAATTGCAAAAATAGCAATTAAACCCAATATTTCAACCATCGGCACGAACCGCATCGGGGTCGCTGGCTGTAAACACGTGGTTCAACACGCCCACCGACACCACTTTGCGCTCCCCTTCAAGCTCAATCGTGCCTATGCTGCAAACGAAGTAATTGTCAACCCGCAGCATATTGTCAATCACAAGTCCGCCAATGCCCGTGCCAATCATCGAGCCAATCGAAACCAAGCCTTCGGAATATTCGCCGCCGATTTCATCGCTCAGTTCGGCTGTTATGTGAGCGTTCACGACTTCTTTCAACGCCTCGGTGTGCGCCTCCTTGTCGGGGCAAGTTGCCACACACAGCCCTGCGAGCAACAAAACCACCAGTATGGCAATCCAAATTGTTTTCATAGCCAAATCATTATTTAATTATCTCAAAGATACTGATTTTGCACGTCACGGCAATGCTTTTGCGGCAGAAAAAAACAGGTGTTACACACAGCTCCTTCATTTGAAGTGCGATGACAGAATATGGGAACACGGGGGGCGGCAAAGCCGTCCAACTATGCGCTAACCGACGGCGACGCAGCCCAACGTAGTGGGCAAGGAACCGTCGGACATCACCACCTCTACCCAATTTAGGGACTCGAAGAGGTCCAACGGAGCTCCTTTGTCATTCTTGTGTAAAGAATAACGCACATATCCTCCACATGCCTGTCGGTTGTAATGCTGTCTAAGCACAGTCAAAGCGACACGTTGGACCTCTTCGAGGCCTGCTGCGTGGGTAGCTCGTTCCGAGGGTTCCTTGCCCTAAAGGGCTGCGTCACCGCTCGGTTAACACAAAATTGGACAGCTTCGCCGCCCTCTGTGCCTATGAATTCCGAGCTACGCCGTTATTACACTTTAAATAAAGCCGTGTCACTTTTGATGGCTGCGGCGGCATGTGGGCTGAAGTAACTTTGCAACACAAACCAAAACACACATATCATGGAAAACACTGACGAACTTACCGACCAAACCCAGCCACAGCCAGAGCCAACGAACGAAGCCACGGCTGCCACCGACAACCTCACCGAAGAGCCACAACCTGCCGACATTGCCAGCCAGTTTGCACAGTGGCTCGACAATCCGCTCGTTGAAATCGCGCTGAAAGACCCTCGACTATGCCGCTTCATCGGCGACCTTCTCTCGGGCGAGAATGCCGACTGTGCCGCACACCGCAATTTTCCGCAACCGCCAGCACCGATGCCCAGTGACGTTGCCGCTCGCCACCATCTCGACGACGATACCGCGCAACGCATTGCCCAAATGGGGCGCACTGTGATGCAAGGCGACTGGAGCGACACGGCGATAGGAATCTTGCTGCAAGCCGCCCGACACGATGCCGACGTTGCCGATGCCAATGCCGCCGGCTACCTGCGCGGGCGCAATGCGGCTATCGAAGTCAAACGCCGCCGCTCTGTTCCATCGTTCTAACACAGCACAACGGCAGGAATGCCACTATAATACAAACCAATAACAACACACTATCATCATGAAAAACAATCAAAACCTGACAGTCCAAGCCAGTGGCTTGTGGCAAAAAATCGTGGAAAACCGCCGCACAATCTTCCTCGTGCTGGGCATCATCGCCGCCATCGCAATATTGCTGACGGGATGTGACACCTGCGGCGAAGGGGCAATGGCTATGGCTGCCGTGATTGCCGGCACCGACGGCGGTACACACGTCGTTGACGGCCCCATCACCACCGACACCGTGCGCCAATCGGGCAGCGAACTGCTGCTCAACGAAATCGACCGCCGCATAGTGAAAATACGCCCAATGGCGACACCCATCGACCAAATTTCGAGGTATGCCCGCCCACGCAAGGCGAAAAGCATGATTGTTGACTACTACACCGTTGACACCAAGCCCACATCGTGCACAATCACGACAGCCTACACCCCATCGGGCGAAGGCACCGAAGCCCAACGCGTGACGATAAAGACCAGCAACAACGACATGTTTGCCGTGAGCGACACGCTGATGGTTCCCAGCATCGAGGGCTTTGAAGCCGACGGAACCACGCGCTCGGGCAAGCTGCTCGTGCTGTACGTCGTGGCAAAAGACGATGCCGGCGTGACCGTGATGGCTGTCAACGGGATAAAGGTGGGCAGCACCCTCAACTGCGTGCCGCCGCTGCCGCTCAACACGCTCATCATCAGAATGGGGCGCGCCGCTGCCGAACTCGACGTGCAGACACCGCAATTCGAGTCGCTGCCGCAAAAGGCGCAGAACTATTGTCAAATCTTCAAGATGCAAGTGGAGCAAAGCACACTGATGAAGATTGCCGACAAGGAGGTGGAATGGAACCTGAGCGACCAGGAAGAAGCGGCAATCTATGACATGAGGCTCGGCATGGAAAAGAGTTTCCTGTTCGGCACGAAGAGCCTCATCTACGACTACCGCAAGCAGGAGAACGTGATGCTCACCGAGGGCATCTGGCACCAGGCAGGCAAAGACTTCAGCTACGACCCCGAGGCGTTCGACCAAAACACCCTCATCAGCCTGATGCGCACGGCATTCACCGGCAACGCCGGCTCGAAGCGCAAAGTGCTCATCGCCGGTTCGTCGCTCATCGAGACCATCAACAAGCTCGACTACACACGGGTGGTCAACGCCAAGGACACCGTCACCAAGTGGGGCATCGACTTCACCGAAATCAGCAGCAAGTTTGGGCGGCTCTACGTGTTGCTCTCCGAGGTGTTCGACGAGTGCGGAATGGAAACCGCCGGCATGATTATCGACCCGGCATACTTGCAGAAGTATAGCCACCTGCCATTCGGCACCGAAGCCCTCGACCTGCGCAGTGCCGGAGTGCGCAACACCGATGCCACCGTGCTCACCGAAGCCAGCTGCCTCGTGCTGCGCTACCCCAAAGCCCACGTCCGCATCACCACCGAGTAATCCCCCCAACACAACCCCATTGCAACAGGGCGCACCCATCAAAGTGCGCCCTGTTGTGTGCATCTCCCCCGCACTGCCAAACAATGGTTTCTGTTTCTATACATATAATAATCCTCAAAACACAACACAAATGGCATCAATCAAAGTAAAATACCGCCCATCTTCCGCAAACGGCAACGAAGGCAAAATCTATTATCAGATTATCCACAACCGCACGGTCAGGCAAATCAGGACAGGAATGCACCTGCAACCAAGCGAGTGGAACGCTGCGACAGCGTCTGTCATAATCGCTCCCAGCATCAATGCCGACAGGAAACACTATCTGCAATCACTCCAAAAACACATCAACCGCGACGCATTGCGGCTGGAAAACATCATACGCGACCTCACTCTCAAAGGTTTATGCTCGACTGATGCTATCGTGGAGCATTTCAAGAAACACACCGATTCGCAATCGTTCTTCAACTTCATGGACTCGGTAATCGAGCAATTGAAGCGGCTCAACAGGGAACGCACGTCAGAGACCTATGCGGCGGCACTGTCCAGCTTCGGTCGGTTCAGGCACAACAAAGACGTGCAGCTCGACGACATCGACACTGACATGATGATGGAATATGAGGCATGGCTGAAATCGGAAGGTGCGGCACTCAACACCATATCGTTCTACATGCGCATACTCCGCGCCACCTACAACCGCGCCGTGGAAAAAGGGCTGACAGCACAGAAACAACCATTCAAACACGTTTACACGGGAATGGACAAGACCGTGAAACGCGCCATCTCCCTGAAAGCCATCCGACGCATCAAAGAGCTCGACTTGACGGGAATGCCTCACTGGGAATTGGCAAGGGATATGTTCCTCTTTTCGTTCTACACCCGAGGAATGTCGTTCATCGACATGGCATATTTGAAGAAATCTGACCTGAAAAACGGCATTCTTAGCTATCGCAGGCACAAAACGGGGCAACAGCTCCACATCAGGTGGGAAAGCTGCATGGAAGAGATAACAACAAAATATGCTGCCGACTGCTCGGGCGATTATCTGCTTCCAATCTTGAAACTGCCTTCCAAGAAGTTGCGCAGCCAATACAAGAGCACACTATTCCGCACCAACAAATATCTGAAAGAGATTGCCCGCCTGTGCAGCATTGCCGCTCCGCTCACCATGTATGTCGCGCGCCATTCGTGGGCAAGTATTGCCAAGAGTAAAAACATTCCCATTTCGGTCATTAGCGAAGGCATGGGGCACGATTCGGAGGAAACCACACGCATTTACCTCGCCTCGTTGGACAGCTCGGTTATAGACAAGGCAAACTCGCTTATACTGAAAGGACTGTAACGCTTGATTTCTGTTTTAAATCGGTAACGCCTCGACTGGCAGGAGATACACTATTGACTGCAAATATACATGTTTTTACGCAAAAAAAGTCAACCCAAGTTTTACAAAAATCAGCAATTATTCACGGCTTTCATTTAGCCCACTTGACTATGGTATGGGCGGCGAAGCCGTCCAACTATGCGCTAACCGAGGGTGACAAGCCACAACGTGGCGTAGGAACCCTCGGCAGCGCAACTACTTAATAATGGGGCCTCGACGAGGTCCAACGTGCCGCGCTTTGCCATCCATGTTGTTTCACATCGTGGAGTTTCGTTCGACCTCTTCGAGGCCGTTCCGCTGGGTATGCCACTCCCCGACGGTTCCTGCGCCCTCTTCGAGGGCTTGTCACCGCCGGTTACATGAGAGTTGGACGGCTTCGCCGCCCTCCACCTAATATCGCTTTAAATGAAGAGCCATTGCAATTGTTTTGCAAATAACAACGTATTTTATCGGTCATAAGAAGTTATCCTCTCCTGCCAGGAGATACACTTTAACCCAAGTGTATCAAAGTGCCCGAAACTGCTGACATACTGGAAAACAACATATTACAATTTTATCCCGAATTATTGTCAACCCTGCTCAAAGACCACACAACGAGCAGGAACGACAACGTGCGCAACATATTGTGGGCAACTAACGATTATGAGCATCTCGGTGCCGGCTATGGCTATAACGACCCAATTCAGCCCGAACTTATCACTGGTGAGAACGGGCACATAATCATGCCCCGCGTCTTGAAACACAAGGATACCCAGTCGGCACGTGTCCGCGACATGGCAGAAGTGTTCACGCCTGCATGGGTGTGCAATGCCCAGAACAACTTGATCGACGAAGCGTGGTTTGGCAGAAAAGATGTATTCAACACCGAATACATGGCAGAAGATGGCACACACTGCTGGAAAACCAATCCCAGCAAAATAACATTTCCCGACGGCAAAACTTGGAAAGACTATGTGCGCGACACGCGGCTTGAAATCACCTGCGGCGAAGCTCCCTACATCGCCAGCCGCTACGACACCACCACTGGCGCGATAATCCCCGTCGGCGAGCGCATAGGGTTGCTCGACCGCAAGCTACGCATCGTTGGCGAAAACACAACCACCTCGGGCGAATGGTTAGAAGCCGCGCAGGAAGCCTACAAAAGCATTTATGCCTACGAGTGGCAGGGCGACAGTCTGCTTATTGCGCGCGAGTCGATGCTTTATTCATTCATCGAATACTTCCGCGCCAAGTTCGGTAAAAACCCGTTGGCGAAGTCGGTGAACTACATCGCCTACATCATTTCGTGGAACGTGTGGCAGATGGACGGGCTTAAAGGTGTAGTGCCTGGCAGTTGCCACGACACAGTGGCGACATCGACCAACCTTTTCGGTGAAACCACACAGGCTGTGACCGCTTGCGAAGGCTGCAAGACCGGCAACCCCTTTAAGCACAATGGCACTTACTGCCACATAAAGGACTGGCACGCCCGCGACCCGCAGACAGGACGCAAAGGCAAGCGAATCAAATACATCGACCTCCTAAAATAATGCTTATGAAATACTTCTCTTCCCTTAAATTGAAGCTGATATACGTGTTTCGCATCAATGATGCCGAGCATGAGGGTTGCCTGAAGATAGGTGAAGCTACCTGCGACGACGAGAATGTCATAGGGCTGGCACCTAACAGCAAGCCGCTGAACGAGGCGGCAAGGAAACGCATCAACCAATACACGCAGACCGCCGGCATTCGCTACGACCTGCTGCACACCGAGCTGACGCTGTACAACCGTGGCGGCTTGCGCTCGTTCAACGACAAGGAGGTACATGCCGTGCTGGAACGTTCGGGAGTGAAAAGGAAAGTGTTTGACAAGGAGAACAAGGCAAACGAGTGGTTCATAACCACGCTCGATGTCGTAAAACGCGCCATTGCTGCCGTCAAGGAGGGCAAAGAATCATTGTCGCCGGGCGAGGTGGAACATGGACGCAACCCCATCGCATTCCGCCCCGAGCAACGCGAAGCCATCGACAAGACCAAGAAACAATTCAAGCGAAGCAACCAGATGCTTTGGAATGCCAAGATGCGCTTCGGCAAGACATTGTCGGCATTGCAGGTGGTAAAGGAGATGGGGTTCAAGCGAACGCTTATCCTCACGCACCGTCCTGTGGTTGACAGCGGTTGGTTTGTGGATTTCGGCAAAATATTCTACGACAGCCCCAATTATGCCTACGGCTCTAAAAACAATGGCGAGAGCCACTCCAATCTCGAACGCCGTGCAACGGTCGATGGATTGCACTATGTGTATTTTGCCTCGATGCAGGACTTGCGCGGCTCGGAACTCGTGGGTGGAAACTTCGACAAGAACAACGAAATTTTTGCAACGCCCTGGAACTTGGTTATCGTGGACGAGGCGCACGAAGGCACACAGACCGAACTCGGCAAGGCGGTAATGGCAGAATTGGTCAAAAGCGCCACCAAAGTCCTGCGCCTGTCGGGCACTCCGTTCAATCTGCTCGACGACTTCAAGGACGATGAAATTTATACATGGGACTACGTGATGGAGCAGCGCGCCAAACAGGAATGGGACAAAACACACTTTGGCGACCCCAACCCGTATGCCGCACTGCCTGTCATGAACATATACACCTACGACCTCGGTCGCTTGCTCAACGAGTTTACCGACGAAGACGTGGCTTTCAACTTCCGTGAGTTTTTCCGCGTTGACCGCGACAACAACCTCGTCCACGAGCATGATGTCACCGCTTTCCTCAACCTGTTGACAAAGGAGGACAAGGAAAGCTGTTATCCATTTGCCAACGCCGAATACCGCAACATTTTCCGCCACACGCTGTGGATGCTCCCCGGCGTGAAGGAAGCTAAAGCCTTGAGCGCGCTGTTGCAACGCCACCCTGTTTTCCAACATTTCACCATTGTCAATGTGGCTGGCGACGGCGACGAGGAAAACCGCAATGCGCTCGAAGCGGTAAACAACGCCATCGGCAAAGACCCCGACGCGACGCGCACCATCACCCTGTCGTGCGGACGCTTGACAACGGGCGTAAGCGTTCCGGCATGGGCTGCCGTGTTCATGCTGTCGGGCTCATTTAACACAGCGGCATCGAGCTACATGCAGACCATCTTCCGTGTTCAAACGCCCTTACCACCAGATAGCCCGAAAGTAAAGGAACAGTGCTACGTGTTCGACTTCGCACCCGACCGCACTCTGCGCGTGCTTGCCGAGACTGCCAAAATCTCAGCCAAGGCAGGCAAGACCTCGCAGACCGACCGACAGACGATGGGCGACTTCCTCAACTTCTGCCCCGTGATTTCCATCGAAGGTTCACGCATGGACAAGTTTGACGTGCCTCGAATGCTGGAGCAGTTGAAGAAAGTCTATGTGGAGCGTGTAGTGCGCAACGGATTCGAGGACAATAGCCTGTATAACAACGAGCTTTTAAAGTTGGGCGACTTGGAATTACAGGAGTTTGACGACCTGAAAAAAATTATCGGTCAAACCAAGGCTATGCCCAAGACCAACCAAGTGGACATCAACAACCAAGGGCTGACAAAAGAAGAATATGAGGAGTTAGAAAAGCTGAAAAAGAAACCCAAGAAAGAGCTTACTGAAGAAGAAAAGAAGCGAAAAGAGGAATTAGATAAGAAGACAAAGAACCGCGAGGCAGCTATCTCCATTCTCCGCGGCATATCTATCCGTATGCCCCTGCTCATCTATGGCGCGGAATTAGAGGGCGAAGTTGAAGAAATCACAATCGACAACTTCGCCGAAAAAATCGACCCTCGCTCGTGGGAAGAATTCATGCCCCGTGGAGTGAGCAAGCAACGGTTCAACGCCTTCAAGAAATACTACGACCCCGACATTTTCCGTGCCGCAGGCAAGCGCATACGTGCAATGGCTCGGGCTGCCGACCGACTGAGTGTAGAGGAACGCATCAGCCGCATCACCGACATCTTCAGCACGTTCCGCAATCCCGACAAGGAAACGGTGCTCACTCCGTGGCGCGTGGTAAATATGCACCTTGGCGACTGCTTGGGCGGCTACTGCTTCTTTGACAAAGATTACGAGAATACCCTTGACGACCCGCGCTTCATCGACCACGGGCAGGTTACAGCAGAAGTGTTCACCCCCGACAGTCGCATTTTGGAAATAAACTCCAAGTCGGGCTTATATCCGCTCTACATGGCATACAGCATTTACCGCTCCCAGTTGAAAGACAGCACCATCTCAGCCACCACGCTCGAAGAACAGCAGGCAGTGTGGGACAAGGTCGTTGCCGAAAACATCTTCGTAGTCTGCAAGACCCCAATGGCAAAGAGCATCACCCGCCGCACACTGGTAGGCTTCCGCAAAGCGAAAGTAAACACCCGTTATTTCGAGGATTTAATAAACCAAATCAAAAACAAACCCCAAAACTTCATCGAAAAGATGGCAAAAGGTCGCTCCTTTTGGAAAGCAAATGATAACGACAACATGAAATTCAACGCAATAGTAGGCAATCCGCCATATCAGGTTATGGATGGTGGTACTGATAGAGGAGCCATTCCCGTATATCAATATTTCATGAATATCGCAAAACGGATACAACCCAATTATATAAGCCTGATTATGCCTGCACGTTGGTATGCGGGTGGACGAGGTTTGGATGGATTCCGTTCTGACATGATTTCTGACACCCATCTTTCTCAACTACATGACTACGAGCTCAGCAAAGACCTTTTCCCTACTGTTGATATTGCAGGTGGGCTTTGTACGTTCTTATGGGAAGCAAATTATCATGGAACTTGTAAGGTAACAAATTATAATGCCTTAAAAGATACTACGGCAAACCGATACTTAAATCAATTTGATACACTTATTCGTTCAAATGCGGCTGTTTCTATCCTTGAAAAGATTACGTCAAAATCAACATCATATCTGAATCGTCTTGTCCTTTCAATTAATCCATTTGGATTTAGAACATATTTTCGAGGAAGAGACCAAGGTAATATAAAAATACTTACAAGTAAAGGGTGGGCAAAAGTTTACCGAACAGACATATCTAAAGGCATTGAATATATAGACCAATTTAAAATAATTGTTGGGCGTTTTGTTCCAAGCAATGGTGAAATGAGTGTTAAACCGGGTGAAGGATACCGGGTATTAACTGAACCTCAAATACTATCACCTGCCGAAATTAATACAGAAACTTACATTGACACAGCTGTTTTCAGTACACTGGAAGAAGCTACAAATTATAAAAAGTACCTTCTGACAAAATTTGCTCGTTTTCTTCTTCGACAAGGAGTAACCTCAGTAAATGTGACTAAAGAATGTTTCGCATTTGTTCCAATGCAAGATTTTACCACCAATGGTGATGTTAATTGGAGTGGAACAATACCCGAAATAGACCAACAACTCTATATCAAATATCATCTGACCGATGAAGAAATTGCATTCATAGAAAAGATGATAAAACCAATGATATAGAAAATAAATCGTCATAAGACATAAACAGCGTACAAATGATCGTTAGGCATCTACAATTAAACTGAATATACATTAAGTCTATAGATAATTAAAATATAATGAAATTGTTCTATGATAATAGAATGTTTATTTACTCGGAATCGCTATCTTTGCGAATAAATAATCATTAGTATGGATCAACAATTGACACTTAATATCGAATCCGAAACAACCCTTGCAGAAATAGAGGAGATGATACAGCGCACCAACGAAGAAGAACAAGATTCTTCTCCTTCCGTTATGCCTCCTCCCGATATTGTAGCGTTTAATGAGCAACGTTCTTGTGCTGATATATTCCGTATGTATCAAAAAGGACAAATAGAAATTAGTCCTGATTTTCAAAGAGGAGAAGTTTGGAAAAATTCGGCTCAAACACTTTTTATTGACAGTTTGATGAAACAACTTCCCATACCAAGTATGTGTATAAGTCTCGATATATCATCACAAAAGAGAATGGTAATTGATGGGTTACAACGCATTTCATCAATTATTAAATTTCTTAATACAAAAGAAGATTGGAAACTTTCAAAAAGTGATAATGTAGATCAACGAATTTCGGATAAAAAAGTTTCCGAAATTAGAGCAAAAAGTCCGAATTTAGTAGAAATTTTAGAGAATGTAACTATCCCTATTACTGTTCTTAGATGTGATTATAGCAATCAAGAGCACATGAAATATCTCTTCCAGATTTTTTATAGACTTAATTCTGGAGGGAACAAATTGTACAATCAAGAAATAAGGAATTGTATATTTCAAGGTCCTTTTAATTCTCTGCTTAAAGAATTAGCAAGAACTCCAGAATGGTATAAATTCGCGAATACGAATCAAAAAAAGGTAGATAAAGCAAGGTTTAATAATGAAGAACGAATTTTGCGTTTCTTTGCATTTTATCAATCCTATAAGAATTATAAAGGGAAACTCGCTACTTTTTTAAATTCTTATATGGATGAAAATAAGAACTCAGACATTACGAAAATAGAATGGTTTAAGAACCTCTTTATTACCACGCTAACAATTGCAAATAAACTTAGTAAAAAATTTGATTCTAAGAATGTTGCAGAGGCTATAATGATAGGAATTGCATATAACATTGAAACATTAGAAAGTAAAGATTGTGAAACATTAGATCAAATGTGTGAGGAACTTTTAAAACTACCTATGTTTATGCCCGAAGAAATGAAAGAAGGTTTAGGTTCCGAAGAGAAAGTTAAAGGTAGAATTGAGTCTGCAATCAAAGTTTTTAGTCGTGGTTAATTATGTAGATATTGAAAACACCTTGAAACTTCTAGATTCGACTTATTTAAGTTCAATGTCGGATCCTTCTTTGCCTATTTTTTTATCTAAAACAGCCTTAATTGAATTTTCTGGGTGGATAGAACAAAGTATGGATCAAATATTAGAAGAGTATTTGGATTCCCATATATGTGACATCAATGTCATCAAATACATTAAAAAACAAATAAAGAAGAATTACGGTTTCAAGTATGAAAATGTATTAAAAATATTAAGCATGGCTATAGGTGCTTATAATCTTGAAAATATACTTGATAAAATAAATATTAATCTATTTCAAACGCTTTTGGACCAATACTCAGAAAAAAGGAATAATGCCGCTCATACTCATATTGTTGGAACAACAACAACATACGACACACCGTCTGTAATTTTGAATGATTTTAAGAGTATTAAACCCATTATTTTTACCATTGAGCAGGAAATACAATCTCTACCTTGAATGTAAAAGATCTATTCATTAGCTTTTGCATCTTGATGCATATTATAGAAAATAACGACATTTCATTTAAAGTTTATAAAAATACATAATTCTGCACTAATTTCTTATGGAAAACAGGGTGCTTGGTTATCTTGTCTGACAAGTATTTTCTGAAAGCATCTGTCTTCTGCCTTTCCATGTCAAACTCAACTTCTTCACCAAACTCCGGAACCTCAAAGAGATCAAATGTGCCATTGCTGGAGATTCAGCCCCAAGGTTTCATTCAATCGATCCCCACTTTCTATTACCAATAAAAAAGTTGCGGGTGATATTTTTTTGCTAAAAGTAGGTGTTGTGTGTGAATAATTTGTATTTTTGCCGATATTTATAACAAAAATAGTATGCAACAATGTGTGGAATTGTAGGGTATGTAGGCAACAACGATGCCTACCCGATTTTAATCAACGGGCTGAAACGCCTGGAATATCGAGGCTATGACAGTGCCGGCGTCGCGCTGGTCGGCGACGGCTGCACGCTTAACGTTTACAAGACCAAAGGGAAGGTTGCCGACCTCGAAGCCCACGCCTCGGGCAAGCCGTTGGGCGGCAGCACAGGGATAGCCCACACTCGCTGGGCAACCCACGGCGAGCCCAACGAGGCAAACGCCCACCCCCACGTGTCGCAGTCGGGCAACATAGCGATAGTGCACAACGGCATCATCGAGAATTATGCCACGCTGCGCTCGCAACTGTCGGCAAAGGGCTACCAGTTCAAGAGCAGCACCGACACCGAGGTGCTTGCCCAGCTCATCGACTACTTCAACACCGCCCTCGACTTGCCGCTGCTGCAAGCCGTGCAGGCGGCATTGCGCCGCGTGATAGGCGCATACGCGATAGCAGTGGTCGATAGCCGCGCCCCCCGCCGCATCATAGCGGCGCGCAAGAGCAGCCCGCTCGTGGTGGGCATAGGCAACGAGGGCGACTTCTACCTCGCCTCCGACGCGTCGCCCATCATCGAGTACACCGACCGCATGGTTTACCTCAACGACGGCGAAATAGCCATCTTGCCAGCCGGCGGAGAGATGGAAATCGTCAACCTCGACAACAAGCCCGTGGAGCTTAACGTCACCCGTGTGGAAATGAACATCAGCCAGCTCGAAAAGGGAGGATTCCCCCACTTCATGCTGAAGGAGATATTTGAGCAGCCCGACTGCCTCAACGACTGCATGCGCGGGCGCGTCAACGCCCAGGGGCAGCCGCTGGCATTGTCGTCTCTGCGCTTCCACAGCAAGCGAATGCTCAACGCCTCGCGCTACATAATCGTGGCTTGCGGCACGTCGTGGCACGCCGGGCTCATCGGCAAGCAACTGCTTGAGAACTTCGCCCAAGTGCCGACGAGCATCGAATATGCGTCGGAGTTCCGCTACCGCAACCCGGTGATAAACCCGAGCGATGTGGTGATTGCCATCTCGCAGTCGGGCGAGACAGCCGACACGCTTGCAGCCGTCGAACTTGCCCGTGAAAAGGGGGCGTTCATCTACGGCATTTGCAACTCGGTGGGATCGTCGATACCACGCAACACCGACACCGGCTGCTACATACACGTGGGACCCGAAATCGGTGTCGCCTCGACCAAGGCGTTCACCGGGCAAGTGACCGTGTTGGCAATGCTGGCACTGTCGCTCGGCATGGCACGCGGCACGCTAAGCCACGACGAAGCCCGGCAGGCAGTGTCGCAACTGACGCGCATTCCGGGCATCATCAAGGAAACGCTCGAACGCATCAACCCGCAAGTGGAGCAGCTTGCAAAGATGCTCACGTATGCCCGCAACGTGATATACCTCGGGCGAGGCTACAATTATCCCGTAGCCCTCGAAGGAGCTTTGAAGCTGAAAGAAATATCATACATTCACGCCGAGGGCTACCCTGCCGCCGAGATGAAGCACGGGCCTATCGCGCTGGTTGACGAGGACATGCCCGTGGTGGTAATCGCCACGCGCAACGCCATGTATGACAAGGTGCGCAGCAACGTGCAGGAAATCAAGGCACGCCGCGGACGCGTCATCGCCATCACCACGCAAGGCGACACGGCAATGGGCGACCTTGCCGACGAGTGCATTGCCCTGCCCGAGGTGCCCGAATACCTCGAACCGCTAATCACCACCATTCCGCTGCAACTGCTCGCCTACCATGTGGCAGTGTGCAAGGGCAAGGACGTTGACCACCCGCGCAACCTTGCCAAGTCGGTAACTGTGGAATAACAAGCAACATATATAACTGATACACAATATGGAACACACCTATCGGAAACTCACTGGTGAAGAAATAGCCACCCTGCAAGCGCAAGGGTGCAGCGCCGACGACTGGCAAGGCATATCCGTAGCCGACGGCATCGACCTGCGGCACGTCACCAACACCATATTCTCGGGCAACGTGCGGCTCGGGCTTTTTGACAAATGTTTTGAACTGACTGGCGGACTGCGGCGGCACAGCGGCGTGCGCAACGCCACGCTCCACAACGTGCAGTTGGGCGACAACTGCCTGATAGAAAACATTCGCGGGCACATTGCCAACTACCGCATCGGCAACGACACCCGCATCTCGGGCATAGGCATACTTGCCGTGGAGGGCACCTCGTGCTTCGGCAACGGGCTCGACATCGCCGTGCTCAACGAGACGGGCGGGCGCGAAGTGATGATGCACGACTGCCTGTCGGCACACCAAGCCTACTTCATGGCACTCTACCGCCACCGCCCGCAACTCATTGCCAACATGCGCACGATTATAGCCCGGTATGCCAACCAAGTGAGCAGCGACACGGGCAGCATAGGCTCGAACGTGGTGATTGCCGACTGTGGCGAATTGCGCAACCTGCGCATCGGCGACCACAGCTCGATAGTGGGCGCAAACAAGCTCGTCAACGGCAGCATCAACAGCGTGAAAGAAGCACCCGTCGAGATAGGCCGCGGCGTGATTTGCGAAGACTTCATCATCTCAAGCGGCTCGACGGTGACCGACGGTGCCATCCTGTCGCGCTGCTTCGTGGGGCAGGCTTGCGTGATTGGGCACGGGTATTCGGCATCAGAGTCGCTCTTCTTCGGCAACTGCCAGGAAGAGAACGGCGAGGCTTGCGCCGTGTTTGCCGGACCGTTCACCGTCACCCACCACAAGTCAACATTGCTCATCGCCAGCCAATTCTCGTTTATGAATGCCGGTTCGGGGTCGAACCAGAGCAACCACATGTACAAGCTCGGGCCCATCCACCAAGGGGCAATGGAGCGCGGGGCGAAAACGTCGTCCAACTCCTACATTCTGTGGCCCGCGCGCATCGGGGCATTCTCGCTTGTGATGGGGCGGCACACCGACCACCCCGACACGAGCGACCTGCCATTCTCCTACCTCATCGAGCATGAGAACATGACCTACCTCTACCCTGCCATCAACCTGCGCAGCGTTGGCACCATACGCGATGCCCGCAAGTGGCCCATGCGCGACAAGCGCACCGACCCCCACCGCCTCGACCAAATCAACTACAACCTGCTGAGCCCCTACACCATCCAAAAGATGATTAACGGCTGCCGCATTCTGCGCGACCTGCAACGGTTGGCGGGCGAGACATCGGTGGTGTATTCCTACCAGAGCACACGCATCAAGAACAGCTCGCTCGTGCGCGGACTCGAACTCTACGACATGGCAATCAACAAGTTCCTCGGCAACTCCATCATCAAGCGACTCGAAGGACTCGCCCCCTCCAGCAACGAGGAGATACGCAGCCGGTTGAAACCCGACATCGCCATCGGTCTGGGCGACTGGTGCGACCTGTCGGGGCTTATCGCGCCCAAGAGCGAAGTGCTGCGCCTTATCGACGACATCGAGCAGCAGCGCGTCACCAGCGTCGATGCCATACACGACTGCTTTGCCGAAATGCACGGCAACTACTACCAGTATGAATGGACTTGGGCATACGACAAAATATTGTGGTACTACAACCTCGACCCCGACAGAATCACGGCTGCCGACGTCATCGAAATCGTGAACCGCTGGAAAAAAGCCGTTGTGGGCATCGACAACCTCGTTTACAACGATGCCAAGAAGGAATTCTCGTTGTCGTCGATGACGGGCTTCGGGGTTGACGGCGACCGCACCCAGCAAATCGAAGACTTCGAGCAAGTGCGCGGCGTGTTCGAGCGCGACCCGTCGGTGCAATCCATCCTTGAGCACATCAAGGTGAAAACGGCACTTGGCGACAGCATAATAGCCGCCATGACGTTCTGACGCCATATCGTTCTCCTCACCACACCAGGAGGGGGCGCGCACGGCTCGTGTGCTTCCTCCTGCGCTTATTTACACACGCCACACTCCCAGTCTTACTTTTTGAACAATTTTCAGTAAAAACAGACATGGGAAATTACCGAAAAATAACGGAAATTTGCGTTATTGCAAAAAAACACGGGTAAAATGAAACACACTTTCGGATATTACATATTATCGGCAATGCTGGTCTTTTTAGCAAGTTGTTCCAACTCCGACAACAAAGCGAGCCGCACACCGACGGCAACTCCGGTGAAAGTATATACTGTCGAACCTGCCACCATTGCCCCGGCACGCCAGTTTGTCGGCACCGTCGAGGAAGAAACAGGCTCGATGCTCAGCTTTGAAGTGGCTGGCAACATCGAGGAAATGATGGTCGATGCCGGCGACAGAGTACGGGCAGGACAACCTATAGCACGGCTCAACACAGCCCAACTGCAAAGTATGCTCGATGCCGCGCAAGCCACGCTCACGCAAGCCCGAGATGCCTACACGCGCTACAAGCAACTGCACGAAAAAGGCAGCTTGCCCGACATAAAGTGGATTGAAGTCGAGAGCAAGTTGCAACAAGCCGAATCGGCTGTGGCAATAGCGCAAAAGCGTCTTAATGATTGCACCCTGTGTGCCCCCTACGACGGCTACATCGCCTCGCGCCCGGCACAGACGGGCATGAACGTGATGCCCGGCTCGCCAGTGGCGAAGTTGGTAAACATCAACGAGGTGTATATCACCTTTGCAGTGCCCGAAAAAGAGATCTCGGGCATGAAGGAGGGGCAACAGGTGACATTCACCGTCGATGCCGTGGGCAATGGCACCTACAACACCCGCATAACAGAAAAAGGGATAGAAGCCAATCCCATCTCACACACCTACAAAGTGAAATGCCTGTATGCCAACGCCGACCGCTCTCTGCTGCCTGGAATGGTGTGCCGCGCAAGCCTCTCTGCCAGTGATGGCGACACGCAAATCATTATCCCGGCAAACACGGTGAAAGTGGATACCGACGGCAGTCACTTCGTGTGGACGGTAAAAGATAACCAAGCCTGGCGGCAGACAGTAGCCACAGGCAATCTCACCAGCCGTGGCGTGGTGATCACCTCGGGGCTTGCCCCCGGTGACATGGTGATTACGCAAGGGAGCCAAAAAGTGAGCGACGGAATGAACGTAACATGGGAATGACAAAGAAGATGGCAGACAACAAGCGTTTCATAGACGGGGCAATGAGATACCACAAGATAGTGCTTCTCATTGTGACGATGCTCGTGGTGATAGGCATTGTCGGGCTCATAAAGATGCCCAAGCAGGAAATACCAACCATCGTAGTCCGACAAGGACTCGTAGTAGCCGCCTATCCGGGTGCGACCTCAGCCCAAGTCGAAGAGCGAGTGACAAAGCCGCTCGAAAACTTCATCTTCGAGTATAAGGAGGTTGACAAGGAAAAAACCTACTCACACAGCAAAGACGGCTTGGCGATAGTGTATGTCGAACTCAACGACAACATTCTCGACCGCGATGCCTTCTGGGCAAAATTCAAACACGGACTTGAGGCATTCAAGACACAATTGCCGTCGGGAGTATTGGCTCTGCAAGCCATCGACGACGTGGGCGACACTTCTCAACTGCTCATCACCATCGAAAGTGACCAAAAGACCTACCGCGAACTCGAAAAATACCTCGAACAACTCGAAGACCGGCTGCGGCGCATCGAAGCCATCTCGCGACTGCGACGCTCAGGCTTGCTCCAGGAACAAATATCGGTATATCTCGACCCCAGCCGCATGGCCCAATACGGCATCAGCTCGATGTCGGTGTTCGGCAAGCTCAAAGCCGAGGGATTGACCACCGTCAGCGGCAACCTCGACGACAAACAGGATATAATGCCAATCCATGTTGCCGAAACCTACGACAGCCAGCGTGCCGTCGAGGAACAAATCGTGTATTCCGACCCTCAGGGCAACATCGTAAGGCTCAAAGACATTGCCCGTGTCGTGCGCGAGTATCCCGATGCCGACAAGTATATCACCATCAACGGCACCAAGTGCGTGTTGCTCTCGATAGAGATGCGCGAGGGGTTCGACATCGTGTCTATGGGGCGGCAGGTACACGCCACGCTCGACGAGTTTGGCACGACGCTCCCCGATGACGTGAAGATAAGCATCATCACCGACCAAAGCTGGGTGGTCGAAGACTCGGTAATCAACTTCCTGCGCGAACTGCTCATCGCCATAGTATCGGTGATTATCGTAGTCATCTTGCTCATGCCGCTGCGAGTGGCGGAGGTATCGGCAATCTCCATTCCAATCACCATCTTCATATCACTCGCCCTGTTCTATATGTTCAACATCGAGCTCAACACTGTCACCCTTGCTGCACTCATCGTCACGCTCGGCATGATTGTTGACGACTCGGTGGTGATAATCGACAACTACATCGACAAGCTCAGTTCGGGTATATCGCGATGGCACGCCGCCATAGCCGCGCCCAAGGAGTTTTTCATGTCGGTGCTGTCGGCAACGCTGTCGATAAGCGTCATCTTCTTCCCGTTGCTGTTCACCATGCGCGGTCCCTATGGCGACTTCGTGAAGTCGTTCCCGTGGGCAATGTTCATCATATTGAGCATTTCGCTGCTCGTCTCGCTGCTCGTCACCCCCTATCTGCAATATGTCTTCATCAAGAAAGGGTTGCCGGCAGTAGCCAAGGACGGCAAGCAACGGCGCACACCCCTCACTTATCTGCAAAGCGGCTACAATTGGTTGCTTGGCGTATGCTTCAAACACCCCAAGTGGACTGTTGCATTGGGCGTGGCTGTGGTGGTGGGCGGCGTGATGCTACTGTTGAGCGTCGAGCAACGGCTGATGCCTATAGCCGAGCGCAACCAGTTTGCCGTAGAAATATACTTGCCCGAAGGAGTGGCATCAGAACAAAGTGCGGCAGTCGCCGACAGCTTGCGCACGATACTGCGGCAAGACCCTCGCGTGGTATCAGTGACTGCATTCATCGGACAAGGGTCGCCACGCTTCCACTCGACCTATGCGCCACAAGTGGGCGGCAACAACTTCGCCCAATTCATTGTCAACACCACTGGGCGGCTCGAAACCGAGGCTATGCTTGAGGAATATGCCGACCGCTATGCCGACTATTTCCCCAACGCCTACCTGCGCTTCAAGCAAATGGACTACACCGATGCCGTCTATCCCGTCGAAATCAGGATAAGCGGCGACAGCATCGACAGCCTGCAACGGGCTGCCGAGATCGTGAAACAAACGATGCTCGCCAACAAGGGACTGAAACTGGTGCGCACCAACTATGCCAACCCGTTGCCCGGCATCTCGGTAAAACTCGACGAGGTCGAAGCCAACCGCCTCGGAGTGAGCAAGGCTATGCTCTCTACGCTGCTCGCGCTGCACTTCGGCGACGGCATAGCTGCCACATCGGTGTGGGAACAAGATTACCCCATCAATGTGGTGCTGAAAGCCGAGCGTGGCGGAGTGGAGAATGTAAACGACCTGCTCAACGAGTATATCCCCGTGCTTGGCGGAACAACATCGGTGCAACTGAGGCAACTGGCAACCGTAGTGCCCGACTGGACGCAAGGGGTCATAGTGAGGCGCAACGGGGTGCGCACCCTCTCGGTAGTAGGCGACCCACGACATGGTTACAACGAAAACGACCTCTCGCGCGAAGTGATGAAAGCCATTCCTGCTGACAAGCTGCCACAGGGCGTGACACTGTCGGCTGGCGGAGTCACCGAGCAAGACAAGGAGGCGATGCCGATGGTGCTTGGCGGCGTGTCGGTGTCGATAGTGATTATATTCTTCATCTTGCTGTTCCACTTCAAGAAGATAGGCCTTGCATCAATCAACCTCGCCGCCGTGATGCTATGCGTGTTAGGTGGTGCCATAGGGTTGAAGATACTCGGCATGGACTTCAGCATAACGGCAATATTGGGATTGGTCAGCCTGATGGGCATACTCGTGCGCAACGGCATTATTCTGCTCGACTATGCCGAGGAATTGCGGCGCGACATGGGCATGAGCGTCCGCGATGCCGCCTACCATGCCGGCGTGAGACGTATGCGCCCCATCTTCCTCACCTCGGCTGCCGCCTCGGTGGGCGTGTTGCCGATGATACTCGAACACACGGCTCTGTGGACTCCGATGGGTACCGTTATTTTCTTCGGAACACTCATTTCGATGGTATTTATTTCAACAATCTTGCCAGTAGCATACTGGCTGCTTTTCAGGTCAACTAAACGATGAAACGATTTCTTTCCATATTATCCCTTGCCTCATTGATGATAGCTTGTGGCGGCTCACTGCTGCAAGCACAGCCAACAATGCTCTCGCTCGACGATTGCCGCCAACTTGCCATGCAGAACAACATAGAGCTGCAGGCGGCGCAATTGCAAGTGGAGGGCGCGCACCAAGTGAGGCGACAGGCGTTCACCAAGTATTTCCCCACGATAAGTGCGTCGGCAATGGGCTTTGATGCCACCGACGGCATTGTCAACTTCTCGCTGCTCGACGGGCTGGTCACAGCCTCCTATATCGAAAAGGGCTACACGGCTGGAGTGTCGGCAGTGCAGCCACTGTTTGCCGGTGGACAGATTGTCAACAACAATCGCCTTGCGCGCGTGGGCGAGGAAGTGAAACAGGTGCAGTTGCAACAGCGGCAAAACGACATCGCCCTGCAAGTGGAGCAATACTACTGGCAGATGGTGTCGCTCAACGAGAAGCTGAAGACGCTCGACATCATCGGTTGCCAAATCGACACTATTTGCCGCGACGTACAGGCTGCCGCCGATGCCGGCATTGTGATGCACAACGACCTGCTGCAAGCCGAGCTGCAACGCAACAGCATTGCCAAAGACCGCCTGAAGGTGGAAAACGGGCTGCGCGTGACAAAGATGCTGCTCGCCCACTGCATATCGCTGCCAGCCGACAGCTTCGACATCGCCAGCACGTCGCTCGACGAGATTCCGTCGCCCGAGAGCTTGCGCATCGACCACAACGAAGCACTCTACACCACATACCCCTACCAACTGCTGTCGAAAAGCATCGAAGCCAGCCGCCTGCAAAAGAAGATTGAACTTGGCAAATACCTGCCGCAGGTGGGCGTAGGCGTAGGCTACATGTATTCACACTTGCCCGACAACAACAAAATAAAATTGCTCGACGACAACACCTCCAACGGCGTGGTGTTTGCCACCGTGAAGATTCCTATTTCCGACTGGTGGGGAGGCTCTCACGCAATACGCGAGAAAAACACGCAAATAAAAATAGCCGAGTATGAGATGCAGAACAGCAGCCAACTGCTGCTCATACAGATGCAACAATTGTGGAACGAACTTGTCGAAGCCTACAAGCAAGTTGCCATATCACAGGAATCGGTGGCAAAAGCCACCGAGAACTTGAGGCTCAACAGCGACAGCTACCAAGCCGGAGTGGTGCCGATGAGCGAACTGCTCGACGCACAGTCGCTGCTGCAACAGACGCGCGACCAGCTCGTTACCGACATCACCACCTATCTCGTGAAACGCACGCAATACCAGCAAGCCACAGGCCGCTGACGACGTGCATGGCGTGAGAGAAGAGAGTGAGCATCAAAGAGGGGCACATGCGCCTACAACCCCTTGCCCAAGCGATAAGCTTGGTCGGCATACGAAGTATTCTTCACCGACCCTGCCGTCCACACGCCCGAAACCACAACCTCGCCCACGCTTTCCCAGCCAAGGTAGTGGAGCAATGTGCGATAGTGCAACAGCATGGGCTGCGCCTCCGCTGGCTCGGTGTCGGCATACGTCATCAGGAATGCAGCCTTCTTGTAACGCCCCTTGATTTGCCCGTTTATGGCATAGAAACGATCGATGACACGCTTCATCTGCGCCGACATGCCGAAGTAATACATCGGCATGGCAAACACCACCATGTCGGCTTCAATGAGGCGTGGGCGCAACTCATTGAAATCGTCATTGAGAATGCAAGCCCCGTTCATGCCACAACGGTTGCAGGCACGACAAGGTGCAACCTGCTTGAATGCGCAGTCGAAGCGGAACACCTCGTGCCCCTGTTCCTCCGCGCCTTTTATAAACTGCTCGGCAAGGTGAGCCGAGTTGCCATTCCGACGGGGGCTGCCCGTCAATACCACTATTTTCATGTTTTTGCCCTTTTTAGTTGTTTCGTCATTATTGCCAATCTTCATGGCACTCATTATGCCGCCGCCAAGCACGGCACTGCCCGCAACCGCAAGTAGCGACTTGCGCAAGAAATCCCGCCGCTCCATATCTTAACCAGAGCGTGCTTAGTCTAACGACAGGGTGACAGTCACATCGCCGCGTCCCAAGGCTGCCAAAAGTTCGCTGCGCGACACGTTGTCGATTTTGCCAAGCCGTGTGAACGACCATGTGTTGGGGTCGTAATAAATCACCAGGTAACGTCCTTGATACAAAATCAAGTCGCCAGCCGATGTTGTGGTGTGCTTGTCGTTTCGGGGCAACGATGCACCCAAAGGCCCCACCTTCTCCATGTTGGCATAGTCTTCCATCTCTACGGTCACGTCGCCCTTGGCAAGCATCTCCTTCAATGCCTTGGTTGAAGAGTTATCGACCAATGTGGCAGTAAACGTCTGCTCACCGATTTTCAGTTTAATTTTGTTCGTTTCCATTTTCTCGTTTTTATCAGCGGCATAGGCTGTCATGGCAGCTGCCGACAGCAACATAGCCAAAACAACATATAATATATTTCTCATAATTCCTTGCTTTACATTTCAACACAGTTTCAGGGTCTTTCAAATCTCACATTCTCGATGCTGCCTGGCACTTGGAACAGCATCGCCTGCAATACAAGTGAAATTTGTTTATTGCAAAGATACCCACGCCATTAAGCACCATCTGTGTATGAATTACTGATAATTCAACCCCATTTACAGATATTGCCGCAGCAGCACAAAACAACGGCATAAAACACAAGCACTCGCAATTTCCAAATCTCGCCATTTGTGACTATCTTTGCTTGTCAATGAAATTGTGAAATGCCAACAAAATTTGAACTTAACATATTGGGGTGTGGCTCTGCCACGGCATCGCTGAGGCATTTTCCGTCGTGCCAAGTGCTCAACATTCGCGACAATCTGTTCATGATTGATTGCGGCGAAGGAGCACAACTGCAATTGCGCAAAATGTCGCTCAAGTATGCCCGTCTCAACCACATATTCATCAGCCACCTCCACGGCGACCATTGCTTCGGG
The DNA here is from genome assembly GCA_949285735.1 of uncultured Bacteroidales bacterium. Classification (GTDB taxonomy): domain Bacteria; phylum Bacteroidota; class Bacteroidia; order Bacteroidales; family Muribaculaceae; genus Avimuribaculum. The sequence goes on along the minus strand of CASEAQ010000003.1, from coordinate 55,783 downwards.
CTACCCGGACTTATTTCCACGATGGCACTGTTGGGAAAGACTGGGGAAATCACCATACACACCTTTGAAGAGGGGCAACGGATATTCGGCGAAATACTCGGTTTCTTCTGCCGCGAATTGCCGTTCAAGGTTAAGTTCAATGTAATTACAGTTGCCGAACAACTCATTTACGAAGACGACGCAATAACGGTGCGCTCGTTCCCGCTTTTCCACCGTGTGCCCACGGTAGGGTTCATCTTCGCCGAAAAGCCAAAACTAAGGCACATATGCGGCGACGTGGCAAAATACTATGGAGTGCCACACTACATGATGAACGAAATACGCTCGGGAGCCGACTTCACGCTGCCCGACGGCACCGTAATTGCAAACGACGTGCTCACGACTGCTGCCGACCCGTGCATCAGCTACGCCTACTGCTCCGACACCGTGCGTGCTCGCCGCGTATCCGATGCCGTAAAAGGAGTTGACTGGCTCTACCACGAAGCAACCTACGATGCCTCGCTGCCCGACAAAGCCCGCGCCCGCGGACACAGCACAAGCACCGATGCCGCCCGTGTGGCACTGGAAGCCGGGGCAAAGCACCTCATCCTGGGACACTTCTCAAAACGCTACAACGACACGCGCCCCCTCGTGGAAGAAGCCCGGACAATATTCCCCTCGACAATAGCCGCCGAGGAATGCCTCACCATCGACCTCACCCAACCCCCAAAACTGCTATAACCCCGCCAAACTGGATAATGTTTCAATGAAAAAGCTCCAACTGACACTCCACTTTTTCCTCGACATCAATACGTTCTTTAATATCAAAATTAAAGACTAATGCCTCCACTACAGACCGACGGTTTTCAATCTTACCACCATTATGATAGAAATGATCTTTCGTTATTACGTTAAAATGATTCCAATAGCGATTTAGCATTTCATTAGAACGGTAATCATTGTGATGCCACGTTGACAATATAAACTTAGCACGCGTATGAGACAAAGCCTCAAAAAGGATATGCTCATCTTGCTCAGTCCAACCATTATAATAATCCACATATCGACCATAATATGGAGGATCGCAATAAATAAAATCATCTGCTCCGGCTTCTGCTATCGTCTCAAGAAAAGACTCATTATAAAATCTCCAATTGTGCCTTTTCATAGCTCGGCGCACCTGTTCTATTTGGTTGCATATCTTCGTCACATACGCAGGAGAGAAGCGTTCTGCCTTTTTACAAAATGGCACATTCCACTCTCCTTTCCGATTAAAACGCATCATTCCATTAAACCCTGCCCGAGATAAGAATATAAAATCATACGGGCTGCGTTCCTTATTAAAACGGTCTCTCACTTCTCTAAAGTGCACATAACCATTTTCTTCCGATCTTTCAAGCAAACAATTCTCCCTTTCGAGATATACACGCATCGTTTGAGGCGTAATATCCCCATTTTGCACCCCCCTATAAAAATTAATAATATGAGGATTGGTGTCGCCAACTATACGTTCGCCTCGCAGCGGTGAATTGAACCCAACAACTCCTGTTCCAAAAAACGGTTCTATCCATCTTGCATCAAGGTTTACGCCTGAACAAAGAATCAAATCATTTATCCAAGGCACGAGTTTAGTTTTGATTCCTTGTGATTTTATCGGAGGTACTATAACAGCCATTGCTACTTCAATTTCTTCAATAATTCACGCTTGCTTGACAAATATTCCTTATACGTTTCAATATTGTTATAATAAGGGCTACCTATTCCTGCATTTCGAGCATCGGTAACATTAAAATAATTCATCCAATAGTCGTCAAAGAAATCTTCGCCCAATTTAGAAAAAGGACCATTGCCGTTAACCAAATTATCAATGCCGAGTACGCTGCCGATATTGCGCGTGTTTCCACTGCCAGGACGGTCGCTTGCTATTTTCCATTTAGGCTGAACAAAAAAAGTAAAATCCCTAATGACCGATTTTATGGCATCAATCTCATCTAAAGCATATATTCTCCGCTCAGAACTAATCTCAGCACTTTGTCTGTATAAAATCCCCAACACGTAATGCCCCTTATAGGCATTGTATGGGTAATCTGTATTTTTCTTTTTATCTCTTTGCCTGAAATACCCCCAATAAGAACCAAGAGTAAAGCCGCAAGTACGATTATCATCATAAAAACTCGACTTGAAATCCAAAGCATACAAATTGTTCTCGCTGTCTATAAATGTCATGTCGGGATAAAAATTTTGCGCCGAGGGCAATTCAACCCTCATGTCATGCTTTTGGGCAAAAGAAATAAGCCGAGGCACAAGCATTATTTCTATAATTTTAGAAACTACTTTCGTGTCATTAGTAATAGTATATACATTCCTCTCCACGTCAACAAAACCTTTCACAATCCAATCGCCACTATGCGTTTCAAGCAGCGATTTATATGATTTTACCTCTTCAACAATAAGATTTTGGAACGTTTCTTTATTCATAGTGCCTCAACTCGTTTTATATAGCCACAAAGATACGCTAAATTATGGAAATATAAACGACATATAATCTTTCACATCGAGAACAAATATTCAAAATAATTTTCTATTTTTAGGTGCAACCTTTTGGTGGGGGTGGCGCATCTAATGCTCAGAAAGGGTTGCTCGGATAGACCCTACAATTAAACTTGAAATAAAAAAGCACGACTTATATGAAACAATTTATTATGATTGCCCTTGCGGCATTGATTACAACGGCATCGGCTGTGGGAATGGCTGCGACACCAGTACATTTCTCCGACAACGAACTAACCGTAAAAAACGGCAACAAGACTATCAACATCTCGGTTGACACGACTGCCACTAACGGGGTCAAAACTATCATTGCCATAAACGGCGACACGATAATATCGACTGGCGTCAACAAGTTGGCAAACCGCCTCAACGACACGCTGTTTGCCTCGTCGTTCTACACATCGTCGGACAACAGCGACGATAGCGACGACGATTCGTCATCGGTATTGAAAGAAATGGAACTCAACTACCAATATGAGTACAAACAGGCGATGCAAGAAAAAATAACCGCAATGGTCATTACGGGCATAGTTTTCGGCACCATATTGTTCATCGTCATTGCCTGCCTCGTGATTTACTACCTTAACCGCCGCAACCGGCTCAGGGTGATAGAAAAGGCTATTGACAACAACTACCAACTTCCCGACAGCTTCTTCACGGGCAGAACCGCACAGCAGCACTGCGAGATAATTGCCCCTGCTGGTAACACGCAAAAAGGCTCAAACGCAAGGCAATTGTTTGCCTACACCAGCGAGGCAGAAATGCGGCAAGGTATCAAATTGGCAATCGTGGGCATCGGGCTTATATTGTTCTTTGCTTTGCTCGGGATCGACTTCTTTGCCGCACTGTCGGTGATTCCGCTTCTGCTCGGCTTGTCGAAGATATTCATTCCCTACCTGACTCGCAAGAATATCCCCACTCCGCCGCAACAGCCCGACAGCGTTCAAGAGCCACCGACATTCTCACACAGCGAGGAACAGCAAGAAAACAAATAACGGCACTATCCACCAAGGAGAAAAATGCTTACACGGGTTGAAGAAATAAAACTACTGACACAATGCGTCCTTGCCGACAACAGGGACGCATTCGGGCGGCTGGTCGAGGCATACCGCTCCGACATAATGCGTTTTTTCCTCAACCTCACACTTGGCGATGCCGCGCTGAGCGACGACCTTGCACAAGAAACATTCATCAAGGCATATTTGAGCATACGCAGCTTCAAAGGGTTGTCGCGATTCCGCACATGGCTCTATCGCATCGCCTACAACGAATACTACGCATGGCTGAGGCGGACGCATGAGGAGCGCATCAACGACGACACCCCCATCGGTAATCTGCTCGACGACGAGGCAAGCCGGCAAAGCGAGGCTCAAATCGACGTGCACACCGCCATGCAGCAACTGAGCGAGCAGCAACGCGCCGTGGTGACATTGTTCTACATCGACGACCAGCCGATAAAAAAGATTTGCGAAATCACACGTTTGCCTGCTGGAACGGTCAAGTCGCACTTGAGCCGCGCCAAGGCAAAACTTGCACAAATACTCGACAAAAAACAGGAATTATGAAAAAGGACGACATAGACAAAAAAATAGGCATCGCTCTCAAGGAGCAGATGCCGGCTGCCGACAACGAATGGTTTACCCGACGGGTGCTCAACCGCCTGCCGCCAAAGCCTGTCCGCAGCTACTCTTGGATTGCCGTAGTGGCATACATCATCAGCCTCGCCATCTGCCTTGCAGGGTGGGCGGTGTTTATATTCTCGCTGTCATCGGGCGTTATCCTTGTCAAGGACGTGGTGGCTGGAGCCATTCTGTTTGCCACCACCGTAGCCTTGCTGTGGAGTGCGTTGGGGAAATTGCTCAAGACTGCCGAAAACTGACGGCAGCGGCGATTGCAACTCCATCGGCTTGCCCGTCTGCGGATGGACAAACGACAGGCATTGGGCGTGAAGGCACAGCCGCTCGCCAGCCTTGCCATACAACCTGTCGCCAACGATGGGAATTCCAAGCCCCAAGTGGTGGGCTGAATGCACCCGCAACTGGTGGGTGCGCCCCGTGAGCGGATAAAACCGCACCAACGTATGCTCCTTACCCGGGTATCGCTCCACCACTTCATAACGTGTCACAGCTGGTGCTCCGTCAACCTCGTCAACCACCTGCATCGGGCGGTGCTCATAATCGGGGCGCAAGGGGAGGTCTATTGTCCCGCCATCGGCAACAAGCAACCCGTCGAGCAAGGCTACATACTGCTTTGCCATCGTTCTTGTGGCAAACATGGATTGCAGCCGCTTTTGTGTCTGCCTGTCGCGTGCAAACAGCACCACCCCCGATGTGTCCATGTCGAGGCGATGAACCGGCAACAATTCGCCACAAAACCGCTCCTCCTCTTGTAGCAATTCGAGCAACGACTTGCCGCAATTCTTCCCTGGTACGGTGGGCAATCCGGCAGGTTTGTCAACCGCAACCATCCACTGGTCTTCATATATCACAGCAATGTCGGCACACGTGAACGGTTTCCCCTCGTAGGGAGGATCCAATTCAACGTCCAATCCCTGCAGCATGAACGTCAATATGGGCAGGCACTTCCCCCGGCAAGCCGTGTAGAACTCGCCATCGCGGCGCACGTGCCCTCCCTGCGGCTTGCCATACCAAAATTCCGCAATCGACAACGGCATCAATCCGTGCATATAGGCATATTGCAACAGCCTCGGGGCGGCACACTCCCCTGCCCCGGCTGGCGGCACACCTTGCGGCGTTGCAGAAAATATCTCAATCAAGTCGCGACTTTCTCCACAAGCATTGAGCATCGAAAACTGACCGAAAATCCACCTCTGCAAAGCCTCTGAGCGGCGATGGCGCTCCTCCCTGAGTTGCACCAAACGGGCTTCAACCTCGGCAAGCGGACGGCGCGCCGCTTCAATCTTGTCGCCCCACGCCTTGCGCAACCGCTTCAGCTCGGCTTTCTGGTGCTGGCTTTCGCGCATGAGCATCGCCTCATCGGCACTGCCGGCAGCCCGGGCGGCATCGCGCGCCACCTTCGACTGCGCCATCAGCCGCTTGTAGCCCTCCACCTCGGCACGAGCTTCCTGCTCAACAACCTCAACGCCCCTGCGCGCCTCTGCAAGCAACGGACCATTTTCAACGGCTTCGATTTCGCGGTTTATCCCTGATATTTCACACTCTTGCTGCTTGAAATAACCTTCCGCATCGAGCAAGTCGAAAACAGGCGGCGCAAAATAGTCTTGCAGCAACGCCGTTTGCTCTAACGATCCCGAATAGGCAGCCACAAACCCACACTGCCCCTCGCCATCGGCAACTACAAGTACGCCAAGCATCTTCCCTTGGCTGAACAGGTTTTCGAGCTGCGGGTTTTCGGCAATATGCCGTCTCACCTGCATGGCGGCTATTCTCGCCAACGGGTGCGGCTCGTAATTAAACGGCGAATTGAGCCGTTTCGGTAATTCAATTCCCGAAATATCAATGTCAAATTTGTGGAATATATTCATAATGTATCGGCAAAAGTAGTTATTTTTGCCGCAGAGAAAAAACCAATACATTGGATTTATGCTTACCGACTACCTGTTAATCGTATCCTCCCACGAAGACTTGGATGTATGGTCAACCATCGAGGTGGGAATAGACGATTTCAAATGCATGGACATGCATCTTGAATTCGTTGACTCTTCCGACCAAAAGCACCACACGCACGCCACCCTCGACAGGGAAAACACTGCGGCACTCGCCAAAAAGCTCAAAACCGATGTCGCCCACCTGCCCGATGCCATAGACGAAGAATTTGGTAACCTCGGCAACTCCATGCTTCTTCCCTCGCAAGTAGAGGCCATCTTCCAAGAAATGCTCGAATACATTCTCGACCACGGATTGCACTACCGCCTGAAGCGCAGCCTGCGATAATCACCGCGAGCCCCCCAAAACAGCTCGATACCGTGCGAAAGTTGATAAAAAAATCGCATTTTCGCACAGTATCGCCACTTTTTTGCATGGAGAGTAGCTCTGCTGTGGGGTTTCATTTTGGGTATTTTGGGGCTTGGTTGAAGATTATTCTGTCGGTGGGGCATGGTGTCGCAGAATTTTTTGTAACTTCGTGGGGCGGAAAGCAGAAGCACCAAACAATAGATGCAAGACTGGAACGAACGGACATACCTGCTACTGGGGCAGCAAGCCACTCAAAGGCTCGCCGCCGCCCACGTCATGGTTGTAGGTGTCGGCGGCGTGGGCGCATACGCCGCCGAGATGGTTGCCCGTGCCGGCGTGGGGCGCATGACGATTGTCGATGGCGACACCGTTAGCCCAAGCAACATCAACCGCCAGTTGCCGGCGCTGCACTCCACCGTGGGAATCGACAAGGTGGAAGTGATGAGGCGGCGCATGGCAGACATCAATCCCGAGGCAAGAATTGACGCGCTGAAGGAATTTGTCACGCCCGACACCGTGGGCAGCCTGCTTGCCAGCAACCCCGACTTCGTAATCGATGCCATCGACTCGATTGCGCCAAAGGTGGCACTGATTGAACACTGCCTGCGCCGAGGCATAAACATCGTTTCGTCGATGGGGGCAGGCGGACGCATCGACCCTACGGCTGTGAGGTATGCCGACATCGCTCAGACACGTAACGACGGGCTGGCACGTGTCGTGCGCACACGGTTGCGCAAAGACGGCTTCAAAAGCGGCTTGACGGTGGTGTGGAGCGAAGAGTTGCCCCGAGAGGCATCCCTGACGCTCACCGACGAGTTGCAAAACAAGCGGTCGAGTTATGGAACGGTGAGCTATCTGCCTTGCATATTCGGCTGCATGCTTGCCGCTCACGTAATCAACAAGCTAAGAGAGAGTTTTTAAACTTTAACACAATACGGAACTGGCTGGTTCTTTGCCCTGGCTTCACGAGCCATTTCGGGCACAAGAATCAACAAAAAAAGACAGCTACCAAGACCGAAATGATTGAAGCAAACGGCATAAACAAACATTATGGGCAGCTGCACGTGCTGCGCGACGTGTCGCTCAGCATCGGGCGGCAAGAAATAGTGTCGATAGTGGGCCGCAGCGGTGCAGGCAAGACAACGCTGCTGCAAATCCTCGGCACGCTCGATGCTCCCGACAGCGGCACGGTGGAATATGACGGGCAAAACGTGCTGAAGCTCAAGGAGCGCGACCTTGCCCACTTCCGCAACCGCAACATAGGCTTCGTGTTCCAGTTCCACCAACTGCTGCCCGAGTTCACCGCCATCGAGAACGTGATGATTCCGGCACTCATCGGCGGCGACAAGCAAGGTGATGCCCACCGCCGGGCAATGGAGTTGCTCGACTACATGGGGCTTGCCAGCCGCACCGACCACAAGCCGGCGCAACTCTCGGGCGGCGAACGCCAACGCGTGGCAGTGGCGCGCGCGCTGGTCAACCGTCCTGCCGTGGTGTTTGCCGACGAGCCGTCGGGCAGCCTCGACAGCGAGAACAAGGAGGAATTGCACCGCCTGTTCTTCAACCTGCGCGACGAGATGAAGCAGACGTTTGTCATAGTCACCCACGACGAAACACTCGCCCGCGGTGCCGACCGCATAATCCACATGAACGACGGCATGATTATACAAGACGGCGCGACAATATGAAACGACTGCTGTACATATTGCTCACAGCCATAATATCGACGGCGGCGACATCGTGCAACGACGATGACGAATATTACCAATATGGCGACTTCCGTTTCGACATGGTGACATTCGTCGGGCAAGACGGCAACGCCAGTGGCGACACCTACATCAATTATCCTGCCGACGACACCACCCCCGTGACAATGATCGACCAAAGCGCGGCTGCAAGCACGGCAGGAGGCTTGGACAGTGGCGACAGGATATTGCTCAACTACATCGTTGACAGCCGCAACAGCGACGGCTCGCTCAACATCACTGCCCGCAGCTACACAAGGGCGATAACCGACACGCTGCGCATGGTGCCAACAGACACGTCGGTGCCGATGGACTCCATCAACCTGAACAGCATTTGGCGCACGGGCAAGTATATCAACATATATTGCCGTGTCAGATACACCGAGTATGCCCGCATCATGGCACTCGTCGCCGACTACACCACATTCAACGACGACACAGTGCATTGCTACCTGATGCACAACATGATGCAAGCCTCCACCTACTTTTGGCGACGCTGCTATATGTCGTTCGACATAAGTTCGGTATGGAATTTGCAGTCTTGTAAAACAGTGAGGGTACACATCAACGATGTGGCATATCCCGAACGCAAATATTACGATTTCACAAAAACAAATTAAATACACAATTCACTATGTCACAAGAAAAGAAAGAAATAAAGATTGAGATTTCGCCCGAAGTGGCACAAGGCAAATATGCCAACCTTGCAGTAATCAGCCACGGCCCGGCAGAATTTTTCTTCGATATGATATGCCTCACACCCAACACGCCGCAAGCCAAGGTGCAAAGCCGCATAATCATGACCCCGGAAAACGCCAAGCAACTGATGTTTGCCCTGCAAGACAACATCAACAAGTATGAAAAGACATTCGGCACCATCACCCCCAAGGTTCCCAACAACCAGGGCGGCAACGTGCCTCCATTTATGGGTCCTAACGGACAAGCATAAACCCAGGCACATGGAACACCCATTATATATATACAACACGCTGACGCGCCGCAAGGAGCAATTCGTGCCGCTGCATGAACCGTTTGTGGGAATGTATGTGTGCGGTCCCACGGTTTACGGTGACGCCCACCTTGGACATGCGCGTCCGGCAATCACGTTCGACATACTGTTCCGCTATTTGCAGCACCTTGGTTACAAGGTGCGCTACGTGCGCAACATCACCGACGTAGGGCATCTCGAACACGATGCCGACGAAGGCGAAGACAAAGTGGCAAAGAAAGCCCGCCTCGAAAAGCTCGAACCGATGGAGGTGGTGCAATACTACGTCAACCGCTACCACAAGGCTATGGAGCGGCTCAACGTGTTGCCACCCAGCATCGAGCCGTTTGCATCGGGCCACATCATCGAGCAGATTGAGTATATCAAAGAGATTCTCGACCACGGATATGCCTACGTGAGCAACGGGTCGGTTTACTTCGACGTGCCCAAGTATAACCGCGACTTCAACTATGGCAAGCTCTCGGGGCGCAACATCGAGGAGTTGTTCAGCGCAACACGCCAGCTCGACGGGCAGCAAGAGAAGCACAACCCCGCCGACTTTGCCCTGTGGAAGAAAGCCGCGCCCGAGCACATCATGCACTGGCCGTCGCCTTGGAGCGAGGGATTCCCCGGCTGGCACCTCGAATGCTCGACAATGGGGCAGAAATACCTCGGCGAGACGTTCGACATACACGGTGGCGGCATGGACCTTGTATTCCCCCACCACGAGTGCGAGATTGCGCAGTCGGTGGCACACTCGGGGCATGATGCCGTGCGCTACTGGATGCACAACAACATGATTACCATCAACGGGCAGAAGATGGGCAAGTCGCTGGGCAACTTCATCACCCTCGACGAGTTCTTCACCGGCAGCCGCAAGGACATGCTTGCACAGCCCTATTCGCCCATGACCATACGCTTCTTCATCTTGCAAGCCCACTACGGCGGCACCGTTGACTTCTCCAACGATGCCCTGCAAGCTGCCGAAAAGGCTTATGAGCGTATGCTCGACGGCTGGCGCAGGCTCAACGAGCTGCGTCCGTCGGAAACCTCGACAGTCAACGTTGCCGACCTCGACCGCAAGTGCCACGAGGCGATGAACGACGACCTCAACACGCCGATGGTGATAGCCCACCTGTTCGACGCTTGCCGCGCCATCAACCAAGTGAACGACGGCAAGGCGACAATCTCGGCTGCCGACCTCGACCAGTTGAAATCGACGTTCAAGACATTCCTGTTCGACATACTTGGCATATACGACGAGCGCGAAAGCGGCAGCGTCAACCTCAAGCCCTACGAACAGGCTGTTGACCTGCTGCTCGAAATACGCAAAGATGCCAAGAGCCGCAAAGACTGGGCGACAAGCGACCTAATCCGCAACCGCCTCGCCGAAATAGGCTTCGACATCAAAGACACCAAAGACGGCTTCGAGTGGAAAGTGAAGTAACCCTCGCTTTTCCCCCTCCGGGCAATACTACAAGGGCGCATTTGGCATAAGCCATGCGCCCTTTTTCCTTTCTATTGTGCTGTAACATTCCTCGATTTGCGGGAGAAACTGCTAATTTTGCAAATGTAACTTAACATTCATGCTATGACACTGACTACCGAAAGACTGGTATTGCGCCAATGGAAAGAAAGCGATGCCGATGCCCTGTATGAATATGCCAGCGACGAACGGGTGGGTCCCATTGCCGGCTGGCAGCCCCACAAGAGCGTGGAAGAAAGCCTGACGGTGATACAGACCGTATTCGCCACCCGTGGCGTATTTGCCGTGACGCTTAAAGGCGACGACAAGGCAATAGGCTGCGTCGGCGTGACCACTGGCTCGCAAAGCAATTTCCCCATAAGCGACGACGAGGGTGAAATAGGCTACTGGATTGGCGTGCCGTTCTGGGGGCAAGGGCTGATACCCGAAGCCGTGAGAGAAGTCATCAGATACAGCTTTGAAGTCCTTAAGCTGAACGTGTTGTGGTGTGGCTACTTCGACGGCAACGACAAGTCGCGACGTGTGCAGGAAAAATGCGGATTCACCTACCACCACACCAACGAAAACCAATATTGCCCGCTGACCGACGACACACGCACCGAGCACGTCAGCCGCCTGACCCGGGCTGAATGGGAAGCCACAAAAGCAACAATATACTAAATAAATGGAATGAACATTAGACAAGAATCCGCGCATCGAGGTTGTGGACGCTCTGCGAGGATTTGCCGTAATGGCAATCATACTGGTTCACAACTTGGAGCACTTCATTTTCCCAGTCTATCCCACCGACTCGCCGGCATGGCTCAACGCGCTCGACCAAGGTGTGCTTAACGGCATCTTCACCCTGTTCGCAGGGAAGGCATACGCCATATTCGCCCTGCTATTCGGGTTCACATTCTACATACAGTCGAACAACCAGCGCAAACTTGACAAAGACTTCGGCTACCGCTTCCTGTGGCGGCTGGTGCTGCTTGTGGGCTTTGCCACGCTCAATGCCGCTTTCTTCCCCGCAGGCGACGTGCTGCTGCTGTTTGTGGTGGTGGGCATCGTGCTGTTCCTCACACGCAACTGGAGCGACAAAGCCATCATCACGACAGCCGTCATTCTGCTGCTGCAACCCGTTGAATGGTTCCACTACGTTGCCAGCCTCATAAATCCCGCCCACCAGTTGCCCGACCTGAAAGTTGGTGAAATGTATGCCGAAGTGGCTGAGTACACCCAGGCAGGCAACCTTGGCGAGTTCTTCTTGGGCAACATCTCGCTCGGGCAGAAAGCCAGTTTGCTATGGGCTGTGAATGCCGGGCGGTTTGTCCAAACGGCAGGACTGTTCCTGCTTGGGTTCTACATCGGGCGCAAGCAGCTCTTCGTTGCCACCGAGCAGAACATGCGCTTCTGGACAAAAGCCTTGATTGTCGCAGCCATCGCATTCGCCCCGCTATACACGCTCAAAGAGCTTATAATGACCAACGATGCCATCACGCAGCAAACTGCCGGCACGGCATTCGACATGTGGCAAAAGCTGGCATTCACATTCGTGCTGGTAGCCTCGTTTGTCCTCCTCTACCAAAACAAGCGTTTCAGCAAGGCAGTGGGCAACTTGCGCTTTTATGGCAAGATGAGCCTCACCAACTACATCACCCAGTCGATAATCGGTGCCATCATCTATTTCCCCATCGGGCTATACCTTGCGCCATATTGCGGCTACTCGCTGAGCCTGCTGATAGGCATTGCCACCTTCATGCTGCAAGTAAAATTCTGCAAATGGTGGCTGGCAACCCACAAACAGGGCCCGCTGGAACACATCTGGCACAAATGGACTTGGATGGGCACCAGCAAGGCTCGACGGTAATGCCACTTTTTTGCCGACACAAGGCAAGCCCAAATTTGCAATTGCGGCTGGGGTGTCGTATCTTTGTAAACATAGTTTTTTCAGAAGCATCACGATGGAACAATACATAGTATCGGCGCGCAAATACCGCCCTTCGACATTCAGGTCGGTGGTGGGGCAACAATCTCTCACCCACACACTAAAGTCGGCAATCGACTCGGGCCACCTTGCTCATGCCTACCTGTTTTGCGGTCCGCGAGGGGTGGGAAAAACCTCTTGTGCGCGCATCTTCGCCAAGACCATCAACTGCTTGCACCCCACTGCCGAGGGGGAGGCTTGCAATGAGTGTGAGTCGTGCGTGGCATTCAACGAACAACGCTCGCTCAACATCGTCGAGCTCGACGCCGCCTCCAACAACTCGGTCGATGACATTCGCAACCTCATCGAGCAGGTGCGCATTCCGCCACAAATAGGCCGCTACCGCGTGTTCATCATCGACGAGGTGCACATGCTATCGACAGCGGCATTCAACGCGTTTCTGAAGACGCTCGAAGAGCCGCCTGCACATGCCATCTTCATTCTCGCCACAACCGAGAAGCACAAGATATTGCCCACCATATTGTCGCGCTGCCAGATATACGACTTCTCGCGCATCACCATTCCCGACATCGTTGACCAGTTGAAATATATCGCCGGCAACGAGGGGATAAGTGCCGAACCTGCCGCACTGAACGTGATTGCGCAGAAAGCCGACGGCGCAATGCGCGACGCGCTGTCGATTTTCGACCAAGTGGCAGCATCGTCGGGCGGCAGCATCACCTATGCCTCGACCATCGACAACCTCAACGTGCTCGACCACGACTACTACTTCCGCCTGATGGAAGCCTTCCGCACGTGCAATGTCACCGAAGCACTACTCATCTACAAGGAGATACGCGACAAGGGGTTTGACTCGCTGTTTTTCATCAACGGGCTGGCAAAGCACATTCGCGACATGATGGTGGCATCGACTCCACAAACCCACAAACTGCTCGACATGGGCGAAGAGGTGGCAGCACGCTTCATCAGCGAGTCGGCAAAATTCCACCCCAAGTTCTACTACATGGCAATGGACTTGTGCAACACCTGCGACCTCAACTATCGCACGGCATCAAACAAGCAATTCCTTGTGGAACTGACGCTCATAAAGATATGCCGACTGCTTGAACGCCCCACTACTCCACCGGCAGCTCCTGGCGGGGGCAATGGCGGCGGAGGCACAGCCACACCGCAACCCACCACTCGGCAGCCAGCACCGGCAACGACGGCATCACCTCAGCCACGGGCGACCGCTCCTGCCATGCCACAAGCCCAACACACTGCCACTCCTGCACAACCAGCCGCCGCACCTGCTACAGCGGCAGCAACGACGGCTTCCGACCCCAAAGTGGCATATACACCCCGTCAGGCAGCGGCACGACCCATACCGACCAACATGCCGGGAAATATGCCACGCATAATGATAAACAACACTGCCCCGCAGCAAGCGGCAAGCAACAACGCCCCGGCAGCGCAGGCACAACGCCGCCTGTCGCCATTTACCGCCGAACAGATGCTTGAGGCTTGGAACAAATACATCGAGGCACACCCGAGCGAAAAAGTAATCGTGAACACTATGCGCACAGCTCTGCCCAAGCGGGTCAACGACACACTATATGAAATATATGTCGAAAATGTCGGGCAAGTGGAATTTATAAAAGCTCGACAGACCGAAATCGTGGAATTTCTGCGCCAGCAACTTTCCAACGACATGGTGGCAATCGACGTGAAAGTGAACGAGTCGGGTCCTGCCCCGAAATTCTGGTCGCCACGCGAAATAGTCGAGGACATGGCGCAACGCAACCCCGAAGTGCGCAATATGATACAAGAACTCGGCTTAAGCCTCGCATAACCACCCCTCTCCCCATCAACTTTTTTCCAGCAATCTCACACATTATTAAGCGTACTGACTTGCGGAGTTGCGGGTTCGTATCTCATGGCAAAAATCACCCACAGCATCGTTCCTGCCAAATATGGCAAATACCTCGGTTTTTAGAGACTAACCGCTCGGCGTTTCCATGGCACATTACGAGGAAGGTATGTCATATTTGTAATCTTGTAGAGCCGTGGCGTGCCGCAGTGCTGTCCCAATAAAATTTTAACATTCCTTCGAGTCGGTATCCAAGCTACAATTTGAGAAATAAACTGAGCCACAATTTTTCTCCTTACTTTCATTCATGGCTCTTTCTTTTAAATCTTGGTGACGGTGTGCTACAGAATAAGGCGGCTCCGCCGCCCTCAGCTCTATTTTAAATGAAAGAGCTGTGCCGCCACCTCGTCAGCTGTAATTGTCGAGGGCGGCGCGCAGTTCGCTCACTACCATCGCTTTCAGCTCGGGGGGCGCAATCACCTCGACTTGCGAACCGTGGGAAAGTATTTCCTGTACGAAGTCGTATGTAATCAACAGCCGGTAGTGGAACAGCGAATAGCTGTCGTGCACCTCCTCGCTCTGCGAGTGGTGAAGCGGCAAGGCGCGGAAATATTTTGCCTGGTTGCTCGTCGTCTTGAGTGTGATATACTTCGGTTCGCCCTTGCTCTGCATTATGCCGAAACAGTCTTTGAAGTAGTCGGCGGCACTGAAGCCCGGCGGCATCTCGAAATGCTCGTTGCGAATCACCACGTCGCTCATGCGGTCGAGCGAGTAGGTCTTTATCATTCCGTCCTTCACATTGAAACCTATCACATACCAAAGTTGCTTGAAGATGCGCACGAAATACGGCTCAATCGTGATGTCGTGCTTGGTGTTGACGCGGTTGTATGCCCGGTATGAAAAGTTGATGCGGCACGAGTCCTTTATCGCCTGTATCACCACGGGCAGGTTGCCACGCGCGCTGGGCACATCTTCGAGCACGATGCGGTCGGACACATCGTGCGAGTCTGATAGCATTCCACTCATCGAGGCGGCATCGAGCAACCAGTTGCGCAGGCGGTCGTCCTGCTCGCCGCCCGAGGTGTCGATGTAATACTCAAACGTTGACTGGTCGCACTCGACAGTAACGTTGAACGTCTCCTCTATACCACGGCGGTAGTTGTAGAACGTGCGGCGCGCAAGCGGTTCGCCATCGCTCACCGACGACTTCATCCACAGTCGGTTAAGCTCGTCGCGCGAAATGCGTCCATAGCGCTGAATGGTGTCGATAATCCAGATGTACTTATTTATCAAGTTCTTTGCCATCTTCCTTGCCTCCTTTTGCAAGCAACAACAATCCAACAAATGTAACCGCCGCATTGAGCAGCAACAGTTCAAAACTCATCGTGTAGCCAAACCGCTCAAGCAGCCACCCCTGCACGAAATAGCAAACCACCGGAGCGGCAATGCACACCACAGGCACATAGCGGTCGCGCACCTTGAATGGCACAAAAAGCCCAAACACAAACAAGCCGAGAATGGGCCCGTAGGTGTAGCTGGCAAGCGTGTAAACGGCACTTATGGCATCGCTGTCGCTGATGAAGTAGAACACGATTATCACCAGCCCCATAACGACCGACATCGCCACATGCACCCACTTGCGGGTGAGCGTGAGGCGGCGTTCGTCGAGATTGCCGGCACCCAATATATCGACCGTAAACGACGTGGTGAGCGACGTGAGTGCCGACCCTGCTGCCGAATAAGCCGCCGACACAAGCCCAAGGATAAACACAATGCCAACAATGACCGGCATCGAGTCGTGCGAAGCCACCAGCCCGAAGAGTTCATCGGTCTTTTCGGGCATCTCCATTCCTGGGGTGGCCCACACATACATCACGAGCAGCGTGCCGAGAATCAGGAAAAGGGCAATAATGAAAAACTGGGCGATGCTGCTCACAATCATATTCTTCTGCGACTCGCGCGAATTGCGGCAAGCAAGGTTGCGCTGCATCATGTCTTGGTCGAGCCCCGTAGTGGCAATAACCATGAAAATACCAGCCATAAATTGCTTCCAGAAATATTCTCCCGACTTGGGGTCGTCGAAGAAAAACACCCGTGAAGAGCTGTCGCCGACAACTGCCGACACCATGCCGCCGAAATCGAGCCCCAACCCACGAGCGATGAAAACAATCGACAACACCACCGACGCAATGAGGCAAAACGACTTGAGCGTATCGGTCCAAATGACTGTCTTCACCCCGCCTTGCATGGTGTAGAGCCATATAAGCGCGATGGTGATGACTACATTAAGCACAAACGGCACTCCGAGCGGACCAAATGCGAGGCTCTGCAACACCACGCACACCACGAAGAAGCGAACCGACGCACCCAATATCTTCGACACGAAGAAGAACCACGCACCGCTGCGATAGGTCATCAAGCCAAACCGTTGTTCGAGATAGCCATATATCGACACCAAATTGCGCTTGTAAAACAGCGGCACAAGCACAAATGCTATCGCTACATAACCAATGACGAAGCCGAGAGCCATCTGCAAATAGCTATATCCCTTTGCAACCACCATGCCGGGAACGGAGATAAACGTCACGCCCGAGATTGCCGCCCCGGTAGTGGCAAAAGCTACCACCAGCCACGGGGCTTGCCTGCTGCCGGTGAAAAAACTCGCATTGCTGCTGCCACGCCCGGCGATTGCCGAGACAATGAACAACAGCACAAAATAGCCAACTATCGTGGCAAGAACTATAATCGGACTCATAAATGCTCAGACCTGTATGTGTTAGGGATAGTATTATTCTTCATACAACAAATATGGGCGGCGGCGTTGCTTGAATGCCTCCACATCGTCGCTCCACGTGGCTTTTATCTCTGCTGCGCTCTTCCCTTCCTCTATCATGCGACGCACGTTGCCATCGCCAATCAACAGCTCGAAAAACGACGTGAAGAAGCGGTCGCCCTTTCCCAAGCGGCGATAAGTATCTATCACATATTCGAGGTTGATTCCTGCTGCTATCACTTCTTCCTCGTCAAGCCCCGAGAGGTCGCGCCCGAAGCACTTTTTGCCCAACAACGGAGGATTCTTAGCCCCGTCGATGCTCTGCGGCGTGAACGAGAAGGTGTAGCCCTCCATGTCGGGGTGCCCATATATCTCAAACGGGTGCTTGGTGCCACGCCCGAGGCTCACCACTGTGCCCTCGAAGTAGCAAGTGGAAGGATACAGGTAAATGGCAATCATCGACTTCAAATTGGGCGACGGAGCCACAGGCAGGCGGTATCGACTCTGGTGAGTATAGCCCTCGCAAGGCACCACCGAGAGGCGGTCGCCAAGCCGCTTGCCCCCTTTCAGCCACCCTTCGCCATCAGCCATCAGCGCAAGTTCGCCAAGAGTCATGCCATGCACGACAGGAATTGGCAGCCGCCCCACGCCCGACTTATACTTCATGTCGAGTATCGGCCCATCGACATACATTCCGTTTGGATTCGGACGGTCAAAAACGACAAATTCCTTGCCGTAGGCAACCGCTGCGTTCATCAAGTCGAGCATTGTGATATAATAAGTGTAATATCGCAATCCCACATCTTGCAGGTCGGTAACAATCACGTCGAAACGCCCCATAGTCTTTGCCGAGGGCATACGCGTCTTCCCTTCATAGAGCGAGGCGATGGGAATGCCCGTAGCTGCATCAACGCCGCTCGACACCTTCTCACCGGCATCAGCGTTGCCACGGAATCCATGCTCGGGCGAGAAAATCGTGGTGACTTCAATGCCATTTTCGAGCATCACATCGAGCGTGTGCCGCTCGCCCACCATGCCCGTGTGGTTACTAAGCAATGCAACACGCTTGCCCTTGAGCAAAGGCACGTATTGGGCTACACGTTCAGCCCCGACCTTGATATTTTGCGGCTGCATGGCTGGGATAAACGCCACCAAGGCGACCACCAGCGCAACCAAGCGGTAAATAACCATAATCTTTGCAATTAATTTTTATTCTTCTGCAAAGTTATGGATTATCTACATAATATCCTCGCTGCAAACCGCCATCGACGGCATCGCCCACACTTCCGTCGAGATTGCGTTGCTCGCGGAAGAGTTCCTCATAGTCGCGCGTATAATCGGCATCGGGCACCACATGCACGTCGAAGCGCAACTCGGCGCGCCCAGTCTCGGCTATGTTGCCATAGCAATATATGTAATGTTTCACAAGCC
Source organism: uncultured Bacteroidales bacterium (assembly GCA_949285735.1). Lineage (GTDB taxonomy): Bacteria > Bacteroidota > Bacteroidia > Bacteroidales > Muribaculaceae > Avimuribaculum. Next base: position 37,120 of record CASEAQ010000003.1, on the reverse strand, counting down.
CCACATTCTTGGTGCTGTTATACTTGATGTGTATAAACCCCTTCTTGCGAGGCATCACCATGAGCGGCAATTTGTCGTTGACAATCATGCAGCCGCACGACGTTTGTATCTCCTTGATTATTAGTGGTTCATCACCAACGTTGGTTATACCGTAGTTCAATTCGAACTCCTCGCCTTGCAAGATGGGATAATAATGGCGATCCTGGTCTTCAATCTCGATAGCTGTCATGTTCACCTTTTTCTTGCACGACTGCATCGCACCAAGCATTGCAGCAGCCAGGCACACCAAAACGATTATATTCGACACGCGTTTCATCATATATTTCCGATATTTTTTCTGTTTACTTCAACCTTATCTCGTCTATCGCCAAGTGGCTGTTACTCCCCTTGTGCCTCGTTATGCGCAGCACCACGCTGCCACCGTCGGCGGCAACATTGCCTATGTCGAAACTGTAAACCAGCCGTCGGCTCTCTTCCCTCAACACGTCGGCTTCGGCAGCATCGTCAGCCGTCAGTGGCGCAGCGATGTGCTTGCCATCTTTCAGCACCTCAATCTTCACTGGTAATGAGATGCGGTGACGTGGTAACTTCAGGAACGACACATCGAGCCGCTGCGCCCGTGGGTCTAACGGCACTTCAATCTCCAACCGCTTGTCAAGCGAGGAGATGAGCCACCCGTAGTGGTAGCCGCAAGGCAACCCATTGACGCAATCGGTCAACACCGACAAGTCGCCATAGCCGGCATCGAGCCTCGTCAAGGCCTTCAGCTCCTTTCCTGCAATGAGATTGGTTGTCGAATGCCCAAGTATCGACATATTCCAGCACTTCACATAGTCGGCGACTTTCAATCCCGACTCCGAAATGCAATCTTGGGCAGCCGCGACAAAAACGTCAAGCCACGACCTGACATCGGCACTCACCTTGCCCGACGGTGCAATGCAGCCACCGTCGCGACAGCCAAGCACACGAGCCACTTCGAGCATGGTGTATGCCAGCCGCGTCTGCAAATCGAGCAAATGGCTGCGCTCCTCGCCGTCGGCATAGTCAGTAGCAGCACACAGATTGCGGTAGAAAACGCCAAACTCTGCCCCGCCCAAATACTCCATGGCTTGGTTTATGGGGGCATATATATTGAGCCGCGACTTGCTCGCTGCCACGGCATCTTCCCACAGCAAATACTGCTCGGCAAGCATCTTGCCAGCCGTTGGGAAATATTGCATGAAATAGCTGTGCACAAGCGTCTCGACATCGGTATCGGGGTCAATCATCAACGCCGACAGCACAAAATTGTGCAAGCCCGAGAACGAAGAATACTCCTCGCCGCTGCCATTAAGAAAAACTCCACCCACGCCAATCGAGCGGTAATGCCTCAACCGCTGCTGCATGATGCGCAACACCGGGAACGGAGTGAAATAATCGTCGAAATTGTTGATGTAATCCCACACATATATCTTGCTGCACACGCCTTGCCAGTTGCGCACCACGGCATCGAAATCGGCGCGCCGCCTGCCTCCTGCCACGGGCGACAATTGCCACCCCATCGCACTCACCAATGCGCCCACGTTGCCAGGCATCTTGTCGGCAGGAGCGGCAAATGTGCTGCCATACGCCCCCATGAAGAAAGTGTGTTCGGGAAAAGCCTCGGCAAGCTCCCTCACCAACTTCGCCACAGCAGGTGTAGCATTCCTATCGCTGTTGCCAACCTTGGTGCACAAACTGCATTGGCACACGGCATCGTCGTCGTTGGGCATTACGACAAACCTCGACGGCTTGCTGAAGTTATCGGCAATATAGCTGCTCACCGCCTCATGCAACACACTCGATGAAAAACAATATTGCCCGCCATAACGATTGCCGCCGACCAAGGCATACACAGCTGTATCGGGGTCTTCCCCTATAATGCGGTAAAGATTATGCCCCCACAGCCCCCAATCGCTGCCAACGTTGTTCTCGCCATGAATCGCCGATTGCTCAGGCTCGATGTTTTCGGGCAAATATGCTTCACGATACTCAAAGGCAAAATTTCCCGATCTCTTCGCACCAGCCTTGACTTCTATAATGGCTGGAGGCAGGTCGTCAGCAAGAATCGACTTGTCGGCAATCGAAATGTTCTTCAACAACTGGCACACGAGCCACTGCATCGTGCGCTCGCTGCGGGCAATCAACTGCACATTGCCGTTTTTTTCGATTATTGCGTATTCATCGGGGTATTTGGCATCAACGTCAACCGTAATCCTCATGGCATCGGCGCAATGCGCGCTTTCATCGCTTGTTTCGACCACTCGGTTGCCGTCAATCGACCGCTGCCTCATGCACTTAGCGAGATAATCGCTCCATTTGACATCGATTTCATCGGCTTTTTTTGCCACCAATATTTCATATACATTGGCACTTTTGCACTGCTGCCGAGCAGCAATATCGCCATCGGCAGTCGTGCTTGAGGCGTTGGCGCAACCGCCCAGCAGGCATGGCAACAACACAATTGCCGCACACGCCCTCTTAGAAATTGACATAAAGCTGCAATTCGACATTATATATATTCCTGTGCCTTGAAGCAGTTTCCACAACCTCGCTGTATGGGTTGAAATAATTGTACCAGGTGCCAAGCACGCCCACCGAGAAGTTGCGGGTGAGCATGACAGTTCCGCCCAACCCCACCATCGACGACGTTTTATGATGCTGATAGCCCGTCACTATACCGTTGTCGAGCAACGTTATCTCGGGATAATTGCCTATGCCTGCCATTGCAGTTATATTGGTGCGTCGGTCTTGGTTCAGGAAAAACTTGGCTTGCCCCGTGACGTTGTAGTAAAATTCAGAATTGGTCGTGAGCAAATCGAGCTTGAGGCTTGCAAGCACTGGCGACCACATCTTCGACACCGTGGGCGACAACGAGAACATATTGTTGTCGTCAACCAACCGGCGGTAACCCAAGTTGAAATTCAGTTCCCACTCCTTTTTGAACGTCTTGGTCACACCCACGTTGGCAACCCACTTGGGGAAATAATCGTTTGCCCACGCAAGATTGGCGTTCAAGCTCCACAACGCGTTGAAGCGATGCGTCCATGCCGCCTGCAACTGTATTCCCGTGCCGCCGTCATCGAGATCCTCCCCCACGTCGTCGGGGTTCATGTTGCCGTCAAGGCTCTTGTAGTTGACCCTGCCCGAAAAATCGTTCTTTGCGCCCGTGCGCGTGTATTCTACCGTAGCAATCGACGTAATCACGTCCTCGCTGGCTGGGCGCGAATGCAGATAATATAACCCCACTTGATTCTTGTAGCTGCGGTTGAGCAACCCACGCATGTGCTGATTATAGTCGCCAACCTCGGCAATCGTCGGCTCGTAGTGCAACTGATAGATATAAGCCGAGTCGAGGCGGTGCATCTTCTCGTAGGCAAGCCCCTTGGTATAGAGCAAGCTATTGTTGTCGCTGTCGAAAGTCAGAGCCGAGTCAACCACGGCAACAGCCGCCTCGGGCTTGTTGTCGCGTATCAAGTCGAGCGCATACATCTCGCTGCTCGACGCGTATGCCCCCGTCACGTCGGGATTGTCGGGATAGTCCTCAAGTTGCCCGCGCAAGAGTTCGAGCGATTCGTCATATTGCCCCTTTTCATCGAGCGACTGAGCCACTTTCACCTTGTAGAACAAGTCGTTCGGGTATTTTTCGGCACCTGTCTGCGCATATTGCTCAAATTCTTCGGATTTCCCGAGCAAGGCAGCCGCATTAATCGCATATCTCAGCCCAAGGTCGCTGTCGGGATTGACTTCGAGCAACCGTTGCGCTTCATAATAAGCCCGGCTGGTGGCACCGTCCTGCATCAACTTCTTGATATACGGAACAGCCGTTTCCTCATAAGCCATCGCATAAATATCGCGGTTGACCGAAGTCGTGTCGTTATAAGCCTCATAATACAAGTCGAGCGCAGCAGTCGTGTGCCCCATGCGGTTCAGTATGTCGCCCTTCCGCTCCACATAAAGCATGTAGTCGGGACGATACTGCTTCAACGCCTCAACCTCGGCAAGAGCTTCGTTGTAGCGTTTGAGCGAGGCGTAGCAAGTAACGAGGCGTTCACGAGCCGATACCACGAGCGAACTGTCTTCCTTCTCGTTCTTTACCACAAACTGCACACACGGGATGGCACTTGCGAAGTCGTTGTTTGCCATGAGCCGTTCTGCCTCGTTATATTGCGCTTTCACCATTTCATAGTTCACGTCATAGTCGTTGGGTGCAGCCATGTATATGCGGTTGAGCAATGCGCTGGCTTCACGGTCGTTGCCAAAACGGCGTTCGAGCACATACTCCTTATATAGCAACTTGACATTGTCACGTCCGTCGCGCTTTTTCGCCTCCGACAAGTAGTAGCGGGCATCATCGTAATATCCGCGCGAGAGCGATGTGTTGAGCAGGTAGTCGAGAGCCTCGCGGCTGTGCGTCGCCTCATAAATCTTGCCATACATCACATAAGGGTCGCCATCGCGGGCAGCCTGTGCCGACTCTACCAACAGCGAATTGTAGTAATTGCGCAACGCCGGGGAATTGTTCCTGCTCATGCGATTCTTGACGTATGTCAGAGCCTCGGTATAACGCCCCTGTTCGCACAAGATGCCCACCTTCTTGCGCATCAATTCCATGTTTGACGGGAAACGCTCGGCTCCGCGCGAAGCCACTTCATAAGCCCTGTCGATATAACCTTGTTGCAGGTACATATTGCACAGAGCCAAGTAAGTGTCAGCCTTGTCGGGGTCGGTAGCGAGCAACTTTTCAAGATATTTCGTAGCCTCGGCAATATTGCCACTTTTGCGATACTTTAAGTAAGACATTTCATAAGAGTAAGCCAAATCCTTCTTCAATCCGCTATCCTCGGGATAAATCTGGCTGATGCGCTCAAGCAAGCGGTCGGCTTCGACATCATTACCCATTTTGCGGTACAGGTCGATTTTTCTGCGCCACAACCCGCGCCAGTAGGGATTCACTTCAAGTAGCTCGTTGACATAGCATATTGCGCTCGAATAATGCCCCGATTCATCTTCCACTTTCACAAGCAACTGTTTTGCATCAACATGGTTATAGTCGCTCTCCACAGCCTTTATAAGGTTGTAGCGAGCCATGTCAAGGTCTTGCTTTTCATAGTAGTAACGCCCGAGCAACCAGCGAATGTTGGGATCGACAGGGTGCACCTTTACACCCTTGTCGAGAATCTCCTTTGCCGCTTCGTTCTGGTGCCGCGCAAAGCATTGCTTTGCCGCATCGACATAATAGTCGGGCAGGTGCACGCTGTCCTCGTCGGTAGCCGACAAGAAAAACAGCGAACACACAATCGCCAATAACCAAGTATATGCAAATTTTTGTCGCTTCATGCGCGTATATTTAATGTCTTTATTCTCACAACGTTTGCGGAACAGGCTCATTGTCCTCATCCGCATCCTCGCCTTTCTTCTTTCGGCGTTCCTTGCCGAAACCTTCGCGCTTAATGTCTTCCCACTTAAACGACCTCTTGGTGAGGAAGCTGAAGTAACCCTTTACTGCAAAAAACACAATTATAGGGTGGTAAAGTACCGGCTCGAAAAACGATGCCACGAAAAGCCACAGATAATCCCACTTACTGTTGCGGTTGCTCGGGTCTTCAACGTAATAGCTGAAGAAGCAAATGACCAGCAACATAAACTCGTTGAAAGTGTACAACATGAGCAATATCACCCAGAACGTAGTCCAGTTGACCGCTCCAATCAGCACAAACCAAATAAGCGAAATATACCCAATGAACTCGATGACAGGAGCTATAAATTCAAACATAAACATGTAAGGATAGGTGATGAGCCCCAAACGCTTGTAGCGTAGATTGAACAGCAACTTGCGGTGCATGACCATACACTGCATCAATCCTCGCGCCCAACGTGTGCGCTGCTTGCTCAACGCCCACAAGTTTGGCGGACCTTCGGTCCAACAAGTGGTTTCTGCCACATGCGGAATGCGGTAGGGCTGGTTGAGTTCACACATATATGAAATCATGCGCATTATCAAGTCCATATCCTCGGCAAAGCTCGAAGAATCGTAGCCGCCGACAGCCACTACCACGTCGCGGCGGAAAAAACCGAATCCACCCGACACGTTGTTGACGGCATTGATAGCAGCCCACCCCATTTTGCCCACAAGGTAGGAACGCAGGTACTCGACTTGCTGGAAAAGCGGAACAGGCCGCTTGGAGACACGCGACTCAACCATTCTACCATTCTCGACCTTGCATCCGTTCACCATGAGCATTGTCGAACTGACGGCTATGACGGGCGTTTTCTCCTTCAATACTGCCCACACAAGGCGGTAAAGCGCGTTCTTGTCGATAATACAGTCCACGTCGGTATCGATGAAATATGGATAACGGGCGACGTTGATGCCGGCATTCGACGCATCGGCTTTGGTGCCACCATTAACCTTGTCAACCACAATCAATTGCTCGAAGATGGGCTTGGTTGACTTGAACACCCGTTTCACCGGGGCGCATTTCACATATTCACGGTAGGCAAATGGCACTTCGACAAGGCTGAAGTACTCTATCAGCTTTTCGAGCGTCGAGTCGGTACTACCGTCATTGACAATCACCACCTCAAACTTCGGGTAATCGACCGACAGCATCGACACCACATTGTCGATAATGTTGCTCTCCTCGTTATATGCCGGGGCGATAATCGACACCCCGGGCGTGTAGGGCGAGTTGCTGAGCATCTTCTTTATGTAGGCGATACTCAGGAATGTCTTTTCCTTGCGCTGCGAATTGAAGCTGAGGAACATCAGCACAGTGTAGTTGATTATCAACAGCAAGCTGTAGAAAAACACACAATAGCCATAAATGTCAAACAGCATATCTTTCATACGGCAAACCTCCTATTGATAATAGGGTCGTTAATGTGGTTGAATATCCATTCATACTTGGTTCCGGCATTGGCTTGCTTGCGGTTAAACACCTGCATTCCCTCATCGCCATAATTGTACAGAGCCAGCGCAGCGGCAAACTTCACCGAGTAGTCACCAGCCTCGTCGTAACACCGTTCAAGGAAATGTACTTGCCGCCCGGTGCCCATGTCAACTATGGCATTTATGATAGCCATCTTCACCTGTTCCACCTGCACCTTGTAGGCATCCACCAGATTCTCCTCGTCTGCCACGTGATGCATCTTTCCGAGCGTACAGGCAATCTCGCACTTCAGCTCGATGTTGCTCGTGCGTATGAATGTGTCAAACAATTCGTCACACTCATTGGTCTTGTTCAAATAGCGTATCTCGCTTGCAAACAACGGTTTCAACTTCTCGTTCTTCGAGTCCTTCACCCAGTGGGCAACATTTGGAATCGGAAGCCCCCATTTGCGGCGGTTGACCAGTATCGAGTGAATGTCGATTTTATCCCAATCGCGATAATACTTGTCGTAGTCGCCATTGTCGAAAAAACGAAACGGCTCTACCACGCTGTTCCACATGAAGGTGGCTTGTGCCGCCTTACGCAAGTCGTTGTTGCGCGCATAAAGCAGCGGCGTAATCACAGCCCCGGGCACATTCTCTTCGAGGAAACGCACCCACGTCAGAGCCCTCACCTTGTATTTGGTACGTGAAAATTGCAATTCGCTCTCAAAAAAACTTTGGAGGCCGAATGCCACTATTATATTGTGAAAATTGGTGCGGTTGATGGTTTCACCGGCATCTGTACGGGTGTCGGTTATCTCGGTTTTGGTGTCAACTATCATTTGCACGAGCAGCCTTTTCTCCCTCAACGACATCGGTTTGCGTCTGTCATACTCGAGCACTTCGGCAATTTCGTCGGGCTCGTGTACCACATCGTCGTTGCCTATTTCTATCATGGGGTCGCGATACAACTCAACAAACCTGTCCATAATCTTGCGCTCCTTGTGCTTGATTATATACAAGTATATCGTTTGACACAACAAGTATATCCCCACACAAATGCTGAGCATAATGATGAGGACACAAATCTGTATTACTAAGGGAAAACCTACATATAAATCACACAAGTACCAAAAATAGTAGGAAATCACCTTAAACACGTATGTACCGTAGTCAACTTCCATAAAAAATCAAAACTTCCATAAGGCGTTTTCGTGCCATGCCACTCCCCCATAAAAAAGGAGTTTCATGACCCGTTTTTTAAAACGAACTTCTGCTTGTCTTTCACAGACTTCTTTACAAATATAATGTCAAGACGCTTTTTGTACCAAATATTTAATAGGCTTTTTTGTCAGTATTTCAGCCGATTAGCGGATTAATCGAAGAATTTCGTCAATTTTTTTCATAACTTTGCACACACAATGAGCATCGCAATATTATACCATACCAGCATCGCCGGTGCCTCAAGCATAAAAAATGTGGCAGAAGAATATGCCGCCACACACAAGGCACCGATTGCCCCCGTCGCGGTATTGCCAATATCCGACGGAGGCAAAGGATTCCTCGATGCCATCGAGGCAAGCCACGGTGGCTGCCGGCGCGTCTCAGTGACGGTGCGCGACCGCCACCTTGCCCCTAAGGAAACAAGCTACCTGATTTCGCACGACGGAAAATCGGCATATATCGAAGCCGACGCAATATGTGGCTATGACCCTGCCGACAGCGGCAGCAACCCTGCAACGACTTTCACACACGGGATAGGCGAGGCAATTGCCGACGCACTGTCGCACAATTGCCGCAACTTCGTTATCGGCATCAATCACTTGGCTACAATCGATGCCGGGCTGGGCGCACTCAACGCATTGGGTTACAAGATGCTGACTCATGACGGTACCGAACTGCGGCTATATCGCGGCTCGGAGATGCTACGCGTCACCAGCGTTACCTACAGCAAGAAGTCGCTGGCGCTGAAACGATGCCGCTTCACCATCGCCTGCAACGACGATGCAGCATTCTATGCCTCCACAGGTCCAGCAAGACGCAATGCTCGCAACCTCGGGTCAAACGAAGTAACTGCCGACATTCTCGACAACGGGCTGCGCAACATGGCTTCGATATACTTCAAGCACAACGGTCGTGATGTGTCGTATGCAACCGCCTGCGGTGCCGGGGGCGGCTTGGCAGGGGCTTTCGTTTCATTTTTCAACGCCAGGCTAAAACCAGCAACCGAAATAGTTCCTGGCAGCAAATGCCTCTGCGAGACTCTGAAACAAGCATCGGCAGCAGTAATGATTTGCCCCGACCTCTCCCCCACAGTCGTTTCCAGCCCTGCGTTCTTGACACTAATCACAGCTATCAAAAGGAGCGGCACCTCACTTTACTGCATGGCACAAAGCATCGAGGATATGCCCATGTTGCACAGCCTCGGCATCGACAACATAACCCACTCTGCCAATCCAGCCGATGACCTGATGCCACTACTCGACAAGATAACGCACAAAAAAAGCGATTAACTCGTCGCCGCGACACCGAATTAATCGCAATTTTCACCCATACTTTGGGCGACCATATCTTACTCGAGATATCAATCACACACAGTGACTAAAACTCCTCAAAGCTGAGCGGCAACAATGCCCTCACACCCTCGATGCGGTAAACCTCGTTTCGTCCACACAGCAATATATCGATAGGGCTACCACCAAGTTTCTCATATTCCAATATAGCTTGCCGGCACACGCCGCAAGGCGAAACAGGCTCTTCGACAAAATCACCATTCTGCCATGCCGCAATGGCAATCCTGACGAAACGCACACCCGGGTAACGCGCAGCCGCATAGAACAACGCCGACCGCTCGGCACACGTTCCAGCCGGAAACGCCGCATTCTCCTGGTTGGCACCAGTCACAATCTCACCGTTTTCGAGCAACAGTGCCGCCCCCACGTGGAAATGGCTATAAGGTGTGTAAGCTCGTGAAGTGGCATCCTTTGCCATTTCAACCAACTTTTGCTCATCTTCGCCCAATTCATTATAAGAGTAAACCCTTATCTTTGTATTCAAAACTTTTTCTTCCATGGCAGTACAGTATTTATGCAAATATAGTGAAAGTCGAGAGCAATGCCAAAAAGAACTCGTTCATTTTTGCATTGCCGAGACGCAGCCTATATCACAAAAAACCATTTCATCACACCACACCATGTTCAGCAAGCTGCTCATTGCCCTCGTGTGCATGATGGCTTGCTCGATGGCTGCCCACGGGAAATCGGCAGCCTACCTCGAATATATCGAAACCTACCACCACATAGCCATATTGCACCAGCAGCAATATGGCATTCCAGCCAGCATCACGCTGGCACAAGGATTGCTCGAAAGCCGCGCCGGACGCAGCCGCCTTGCCACGATGGGCAACAACCACTTTGGCATAAAGTGTCACGGGAAGCGATGGAATGGTGGAAAAATCTATGCCGACGACGATGCCCCCGACGAATGTTTCCGCAGCTATCGTTCGGCAGACGATTCGTTTGAAGACCATGCGCGGTTTCTCAAGCAGAAACGATATGCTCCCTTGTTCAAGCTGAAGGTAACCGACTACAAGGGGTGGGCGCGCACCCTCAGGGAGTGCGGATATGCCACCGACAAGCGTTATGCCGACAAGCTAATCGACATCATCGAGACCTACGAGCTATACCGCTACGACACCGGGCAGCCAATCATCGCCCAGCCGAAACATTTGGAGGGCGACGAGTCGCTCCAGCACTCAATCGACAGCCAAATCTACGAAGAAATAACATCGGTACATGAGATAGTGCAACGCAACGGGCTTTATTGCGTGATAGCAAAGAGCGGAGACACCTATTCGAGCATCGCCGAGGAGTTTGGCATACGTTCACGCAAGCTATTGTCGTTCAACGACCTTGGCAGAGGCGAACGCAACGACGAATTACAAGCCGGCTCTATAATATATCTCGAAGAGAAACACAAGGAAGCCACCGCCGACACTCCCGACTCCTACGTCACAAAGACGGGCGACAGCGTCCACTCCATTTCCCAGCAATTCGGGATAAGCGTGAAATCGCTGTGCAAGCTCAACAAGCTGTCAACCAAAAACTCGAAACGCTCGCTCAAGCCCGACATAAAACTGCACCTGCGGTAGCCCCAACACACACATTTTGCCAAGATTGCGCGACCGATAGCCCCTGCAATCTTGGCAAAGTACCTTTTTTATGCCAACATGGAGCGATACGCTAATTTTCCGACACCGATTTAATCCACTCGGCTTCGGTAGGAATCTCCTCGGCTATCTCGGTGTTTGCCACCTCACCACCATACTCCTCGTTGTGCTGCGAGCGGTCGAGCCCGATGCGTTCGCTCTTGCGCGACACACGCATACGCACCATCTTGTTGGTCAACCAGTAAAGCCCGTAACTCATGACAAAAGTATAACCAAAAACTATTGCCACAGCCAACACATGATTGACAAAGAATTGAGTGTGTGATATTTCTTCGTTCCCGTCGGGGAAAAAGTAGGTATATGTGAACACACCTGTCAATATCGTGCCCACAATTCCACCAAGTCCGTGTGTCGGGAACACGTCGAGCGCATCGTCAAAAAGATGCTTCTTTGCCTTGTAAGTCACCGCAAAGTTGCAAATGAGCGTGGTGACAAACGAGATGAAGATGCTTTGCCCCACAGTCACCCAGCCGGCACTCGGCGTGATGGCAACAAGCCCGACAACCGCGCCAATTGCCGCACCCATAGCCGACGGGCGGCGACCAAGCAGGCAATCGAGGAATACCCACGTAACCATAGCCGTGGCTGCAGCCGTGTTGGTGTTAAGGAATGCCGCAATTGCCACCCCGTCGGCAGCCAGCGAAGAACCTCCATTGAAGCCAAACCACCCGAGCCACAACAATGCCGCCCCAAGCAAGACAAAAGGTATGTTTGCCGCCTTGCCCTCTTCGCTCGTGCGCTTGCCAAGGAACAAAGCCCCGGCGAGAGCCGCCACGCCCGACGCGGCATGAACCACTATGCCACCGGCAAAGTCGTGCACGTGCATCTTGGCAAAAATCCCCTCGGGATGCCACGTCCAGTGAGCCAACGGGCAATACACTATAATCACCCACAGAATCATGAATACCAGGTAGCCCGAAAATTTCACCCTCTCGGCAAACGACCCCGTGATGAGCGATGGCGTAATAATGGCAAACTTCATTTGGAACAGTGCAAACAACGCAAGCGGTATAGTGGTGATGGCGAGGTCTTCTTGCGTGAGGTCGAAACCGCTGCCGGCAGGATACAGGTTTTCGGCACCTACCCCTTTCAGCATAAAGAAATCGGCGGGATTGCCAATCAAGCCACAAATATCATCACCAAACGACAACCCGAAACCAAACACCACCCAAACGACACTGACCACGCCCATTACGATGAAACTTTGCAACATGGTGCTAATCACATTCTTTGCCCTCACCATGCCGCCATAAAAGAATGCAAGTCCTGGAGTCATCATCAACACGAATATCGTGGCTGTAATCATCCATGCAATATTGGCATATTGCTGCGCAGAGAGGTCGGGCAAATCAAAATCGGCAGTCGAACCAGAAACAAATAAACCTAAAACACTGATAAAACAAACAATGCAAAACAGTATCAGCCATCTTTTCTTAACCTTTTCCATTTTATTCCACTTTAAATAAACTTTTTGCAATCTTTTTCGCCACAAAACTATCTATTTGTTTTTAAACACGCAAATTTCATAGCAATAATTTTATAATTAATTCAAAATAATAGCATAATTACATACAAAACACGCAATCCCTGTCTATAAGAAAGCAAAGTTGCCCGAATGCCCATTGCACCGAGCTATCCCCTCTATTGCACATTGGCAGAGAAGAATACGGGCATTTTCTTGAAAATATGGAGTAGAAACATTATTTTTGTACTCATCAATTATTCCCAAAGCCATGAAGTTTGTAGATCGCAAAAACGAAATCGAGCGTTTGACAAGAGTCACGCAAGCCGACGAAAGCCAACTGATTGTAGTTTATGGACGGCGAAGAATCGGCAAGTCAACACTTATACAGAAAGTGCTTGTTCCTGGGAAAGACGTGTATTTCCAAGCCGATGAAACGCAGACAGCCAACCAGTTACGCCTCGTGGCTAAAGCCATTTCAACAGTTGTCAAAGGTTTCGACCGTGTCACCTACAGCGACTGGTCGTCACTGCTCGAAACATTGAATTACCGTGTAACCGAAAAAATAACCATTTGCCTCGATGAGTTCCCCTATTTGGTGAAAAGTTTCAACGCCCTGCCATCGGTAATACAGCAATTTTGGGATACAGCCTCACCACGTTTCAACCTCATACTGTGTGGCTCATCGCAACAATCGATGTACTCCGACGTGCTTAACGACAAATCCCCACTGTATGGGCGAGCCAACTGCATCATCAAGCTCCAGCCAATCGCGCTGCCATTCTTGCAGGAGGCAATAACCGGGCTTTCGGCTAAAGACACCATAACCAACTATGCCTTTTGGGGCGGTGTGCCACGGTATTGGAAACTACTATCGGGCGAGGGGTCGCTTGAAAACGCCTTGCGCCACCTGCTGCTCACCCCCGATGGAACTCTCGCCGACGAGCCAAGCCGATTGCTGCGCGACGAACTGCGCGACTTGACACTTAGCCGCACACTGCTTTCAACTATAGGCAGCGGAACCAACCGCCTGTCGGAAATTGCCGGAAGGCTCGACAAAAACGCATCGGAACTCACAGCACCGTTACGCCGACTTATCGAAATGGGATTTATCGAACGCGAAATGCCATTTGGCGAAGACCCCAAAAACAGCAAACGTTCGATTTACCGCATCAAAGACGAGTTCATGGACGCTTATTACCGTTTCATCGCACCCAACTTGTCACTCATAGGCTTGGGGCGGGAAGATGCCGTGTGGAACATTATTTCGACCGACATAAACAGCTATGTTGGAAACCACTGGGAGAAATTCTGCCGACGAGCAATAAGCGGGCAAAACGTTGATGGCATAACCTACGGGCTGGCATCTCGATGGTGGGGAACTGTTTACGACAAAACCGCTAAAACTGGCAGACAACTGGAGTTGGACGTGGTGGCTATGTCAATCGACAAAAAGCACCTGTTCGTTGGCGAATGCAAATGGACCTCCCCAGAATGTGCATCTCGCCTATTAGCAAATCTCGCCCAAAAGGCATCGTTGCTGCCATTCGCCAAGGAAGTTGAGCACATACACCTCGCCTTGTTCCTGCGTGAAAAGCCGCAAGACGATTGCGATTGCCGCATTTTCTATCCCGAAGATGTCATAGCAATGCTACACCCGACCACAGGGCAATAAAAAACAGGGAACGCCCGAATTGCACGTTCCCTGCCTCGTTACTTTTCCATCGGAGAGACTTCGGCTCTACATCATTCTGCCGCCGTGGCGCATTCCGCCCGGAGGCGGGCCCATCATGCGTCCACGATGCCTGCCAGGTCCACTGCCATCGTAGTCGATGGGTGGCTCATCGCCGCTGCCGTTTTTACCGAATGTCGTGAAACGGTAGGTGAACGTGAACATGGCATAACGAGTGATTGCGTTATACTCGCTATCCTCGATGTAGCTGGCATTTATGGTTCGGCTTATGTTCTGCTTCTGGTGCAACAAGTCATATACCTTGGCTGTAATTGTAGCCGCCTTGTTTTTCAGGAACTGGTAGGAAATCGACGCATTCCACAGCCATTGGTCGCTGTCGTAGCCCTCGCTATAGCCCTGAGTGCCGCTATAAGAAAGGTCGGTGTTAATCGACAACCCAAACGGAGTGTAATAAGCCCCGTTGAACATTCCGCCGTAGCTGTGAATGGTGCGGTCGTTCTGCGACTGCACGGTGTTGTGGGTGATTTGCACGTTGTAGTTAGGGCGCAACTCAAGTTGCACGACATCGGTGTTGAAGCGTATGCCCGGCGACAAGTTCACCGAGAACGAGCCGCTGCGGTTATACTGCCCATTGTTGTAGCCCACGGTGTTGGAGTATCGAACGGCAGCCATCGACGAAAAATACCAACTCTTGTTGCGGAATGGCATACTTGCCATTCCCATCAAATTGGCACTCCACACGCCATTAACATTCTCATAGGTCGTCACCTGTCCGCCCGTCTGCGAGTCGTAGTCGGTGGTCGAGATGATGCTGTTGGTGGCAAACTGCACATTGAGCATCGCCATGATGCTGCGCTGCTTCTCCTGGTTGAAGTCGCTGTATCTCACATTCACGCGCTGAGTGAAAGTAGGAGCCAAGTCGGGATTACCCACAACAATGCGCAACGGGTTGGAAACATCTGCCACAGGCTGCAACTGCGTCAACGACGGCTGCGTGGAGCGCGCACGGTAATCGAGCGCGAGCGACCTCGACTTGTTCATCTTGAAGCGTATGCGGGCATACGGAGCCACATTCCACACCCACCGCGTGGAGATGTTGCGGTCGGCGTTTATCAAATCCTCGCTGCTCGACATCGACGAGTTGACCATAGCCCCCACATCGAGATTGTAGTTATCCCTCACCTGCTTGAATCCCACCTGTATCGACTGGTTGAAGTAGTGGTTGCGGAAGCGGTTGCTCTGCTCGGCATTAAGCTCGGGTTGCAACTCGTCCTCCACAATCTGCCTCAACATCGTGGGGTTGGTCCACGCCAAGTCGCCATACTGCTCAATCACAGCCCGCTTAAACGAAGGGTCGCGGAGCATCGACATGAGCGCACCGTTGGCAGTGATGGCTGCAGTGGTTGCCGCCACAAGGTCATAGACATATTTGTCGGCATTGTTGAAACGGTATTGCCCGTTATACGAGAATGTCAGGAAACGAGCGTTCTTCACGTCGCCAAGCGGCTCAGTCCACGTGAGGCGACCCTGCACATTGTTGCTCCACTGGTGGTTATCGTATATTTGGTCGATATTCTCATCTTCACCTTCAACGAGGTAATAAGTATTGTCGGTATTGGTACTGCCATCTTCCTTCACGTCGCTGAACTGGTAATTAAGGCTCGCACTGTAACTGCGCCCCGGATGGCTGCGGAACTTGTGGTTGAATATGAGCCTGCCACTGAACTCATAGCTTGTGCCGTCGTTATACTTGCTGCTAAGGCTTCGGTTGACAAGCGAGCGCGCAGCATCTCCGGCACGCGTCAGCGAGCTGTCACCGCTCGACGATTCGCTCAGGCTGACGGCAAACCGCGGACGGAATTCAAGCGTCGAAAACGAGTCGATTTCCCATTTCAGCCTAAAGTTTCCCGAGATGTTATGCCCCTTGTCGCGCGACGAGCCAGCCTCATCGTAATATGAAGTGGAGTCGGTAAACAGATATTGACGATTGCTGCTGTTTCGGCTGTCTCGGTCGCTGTGGGAATAGAACACGTCACCACCGATGCGCAACTTGTCTTCGCTACCGAGAGCAAAGTTTACGCCTATCGACTGCGTCGAACTGATGCCGTTCCTACCGCCGAAGCGAGTGAAACGCGACGCACCGCGGTCGGTAAATCCCATTTCGTTGGTGTTGTTGGCACTTCCAAGAATGGAAAACTGATTCTTGTCACGGAAGTAATTCACCATGAAATTGCCCGTATAACGATCGTCGGTGCCATATCCTCCAGTGAAATTGCCAAACCATCCGTTCTTCATTCCCTTCTTCACCGTAAGGTTAATCACGGTTTCGTCTTCGCCGTCGTCAACACCTGTGAGCCGCGCAAGGTCGCTCTTGCGGTCGATTACCTGCAACTTGTCAACGATGTCAACCGGCAAGTTTTTTGTGGCAACCTTGGGGTCATCCGAAAAAAACTCCTCCCCGTCAACAAGGATTTTTGTCACTTCCTTGCCGTTGGCAGTTATTTTACCCTCACTGTCAACCTCCACACCAGGCAACCGCTTGAGCAGGTCTTCAACCACTGCATTGGGCTGCGTGCGGTATGAGTCGGCGTTATATTCAATAGTATCTTCTTTCACTACGATTTCGGTTTTCACGCCCACCACGGTGGTCTCTTGCAGCAATATACTGCTCTCTTTCATCTCCATCTTTCCAAGATTGATGTTGGCACCCTTCACATCAATACTGCGCATTATTGTCTCATAGCCGAGGAACGTGAAGCCCACAATATACTTGCCCCGAGCCACACCGGCAAGCCTGAACGACCCGTCGTTGCCGGCAGTCACAGCCGAAACAAATGTGCTGTCGGCATTGTTGCGCATAAGCCTCACCGAAGCCCCGGCAAGAGGCGACTGGTCGGTACCCGACACAAGTTTACCACTTATAATTGCCGCCGATGCACTAAAACCTACGACCGACAGCAAAACCGCTATTACCCAAAAGTATTTCATTGAACCAATCTTTTTCTCTTAAAAAAACATCTGTTCGCAACCCATGCGAGCATTGCAATTACAGTCTTTTAGATGCAAACATGCTGCCAAAGTTAAATTTTAAAAACACAAAATCTCGCAGCCTTGCTGTGACACATAACGCTACACCACCGTGCAATTACATAAAATATACAAAAAATACCGTCAAGTTTGCCTTTTATGCTCCCACCTTACACTATCTTTGCAAAATCATTTGACAACTAACGATATTCAGAAGCTGTTTTGATTTTCTTGTTCAATGGTTTATAATCGGTTTCCGGCAAATCATGAACAAAGGACAACAATTCAGCCATTCTGCATAAAATTGTTCATAAACAAATTAAAAACAGCTTCTCATTGCGACTATGAAAGATTTTCTCTTATTAGCCAAACGTTATATTTCTCCTTACAAGAAATACCTCATACTGAATATCTTCTTCAATATTCTGTCGGCATTTCTTACGCTTTTCTCGTTTGCACTGATAATCCCAATCCTCGAAATGCTGTTCCATATCAGCCCTCAGCACTACGAATACATCGCTTGGGGCAACGGGGATTTTAAAGACGTGGCTGTCAACAACTTCTATTACTACACCCAAGAAATAATAGTCAACCACGGGCAATCGGTGGCACTGGCTGCGCTGGCAGCAATGCTCGTGTTCATGACCATGCTGAAGACCGGCACGGCATACCTGAGCGCCTACTTCAGCATACCGATGCGCACGGGGGTCGTGCGCGACATTCGCGAACAGATTTTCGACAAAATATTGTCGTTGCCCATCGGGTTCTTCTCGACCGAACGCAAGGGCGACGTGATGGCACGTATCAGCGTTGACGTTGGCGAGGTTGAAAACTCCATCACCTCGTCGATTAACATGCTGTTCAAGAATCCCATCATGATAATCGTGTGCCTCGTGACGATGATTATCGTGAGCTGGCAACTCACCATATTTGTGCTCATCCTGCTACCCATTGCAGGGGCTTTGATGGGCAAAGTGGGCAAAAACCTGAAGCGTGCCTCGCTCGAAGGGCAGACGCAATGGGGCGTGTTGCTGTCAAACATAGAGGAGACACTGGGCGGACTGCGCATAGTGAAAGCATTCAACGCCGAGTCGAAGGTGAACGGGCGCTTCAAGCGTGAAAACGAGAAATTTGTGCGCATCTCCAACCGCATGAACCGCCGTTATGAACTCGCCCACCCCATGAGCGAGCTGCTTGGAACCCTCACCATTGCCATCGTGTTGTGGTTTGGCGGAACGCTAATTCTCGCGGGCAACAGCTCGATTAGCGCAGCCTCGTTCATCTACTACATGGTGATTTTCTACTCGATAATCAATCCAGCCAAGGACTTGTCGAAGGCGGTTTATTCGATACAGCGCGGTATGGCTTCGATGGAACGTATCGACAAGATACTCAAAGCCGACAACCCGATAAAAGACCCTGCATCGCCCAAGCCGCTCCCCGAGGCAAAGCCATCGATTCGCTACAACAACGTTTTCTTCAAATATTCGCAAAACTGGGTCATAAAGAATGTGTCGCTCGAAATCCCATTCGGGCAAACAGTTGCCCTCGTTGGGCAGTCGGGGTCGGGCAAGTCAACAATGGCCGACCTGTTGCCGCGCTTCTACGACGTCAACGAGGGGTCGATTACCATCAACGGCATCGACATCAGGCAGCTAAAGGTGTATGACTTGCGCTCGCTCATGGGCAACGTCAACCAAGAGGCAATATTGTTCAACGACACTTTCTACAACAATATCACATTTGGCGTGAAAAACGCCACAATGGAGCAAGTGGAACAAGCCGCACGGGTGGCAAACGCCTACGACTTCATCATGGAGTCGGAAAACGGCTTCGAGACCAACATCGGCGACCGCGGCTGCCGCCTGTCGGGCGGACAACGCCAACGCATCAGCATCGCCCGCGCCATATTGAAGAATCCGCCCATATTGATTCTCGACGAGGCGACATCGGCACTCGACACCGAGAGCGAACACCTTGTGCAAGAAGCACTCGACCGCCTGATGAAAGACCGCACGACACTCGTCATCGCCCACCGCCTGTCAACGATACGCAACGCCGACCTCATCTGCGTGATGCACGAAGGCGAGATTGTGGAGCGCGGCACACACGACCAGCTCATAGCCCTCAACGGGCAATACAAGCGGCTCGTTGACATGCAGAAATTCTAACTTTTTTTCATGGATAACACCACACACCCACAAAGCCAATATGACTATTAATATCGTAATCTTTGCATCGGGCAACGGCACCAACGCCGAAAACATAGTCCGACACTTTGCCGGCAGCGATACCGTGAAAGTGGCTGCCATGTTCACAGGCAACCCCAGGGCAGGCGTAATCGAGCGCATGAGCCGCTACGGCGTGCCCTGCCGCATTTTCTCGCGCGAGCAGTGGAACGACCCCACCGACATCGTGAATGAGCTGCACAGGCTCGAAACGCGCCTCATCGTGCTTGCGGGATTCCTGAGTGTGGTGAAGAAAGAAATCATTGATGCCGTCGGCGGAAACATCATCAACATTCACCCCTCGCTGCTGCCACGCCACGGCGGCAAGGGAATGTGGGGAATGCACGTGCATCGCGCCGTGCTCGAAGCCGGCGACACCGAGAGCGGAATCACCATACACTATGTGACCGAGGAAATCGACGGCGGTGCCATATTGTGCCAGCGGCGTTGCCCCGTCATGCCCGGCGACACTCCCGAGTCGCTTGCCCAGCGCGTCCACCAGCTCGAATATGATGCATTGCCCGGCGTAATCGCCACCCTTGCCGACACTATGCAGGCAAGTTAAGAATATGTTTTTTAAATACTGATATACAAACGAATATGCAGCACATCGTTCTTGCAGCATTATGTTGCTGCATTGCCACATTTGCCGCACTGGCAAACGGGCAAACCTCAGCAACGGACTCCACTCCATCTCCGGCAGCGACAGAATGGGAACTATACCCCGCAAGGCACTTGGTGGGCACACCCGTGCCACCCGACAGCAGCGACGTGCAACGGCTGCAGAAAAAGGCTTTCTGGCGCGCATCAGCCGAGACGGTAGGCTTCAACATTGGCTTGTGGGCATTCGACCGATATGTGCAAAAGGGGCATTACGCCTATATAAACTTTGAAACGATTAAAGAGAACTTCAAGCACGGGTTTGAATGGGATAACGACCACCTTGGCACCAATATGTTTGCCCACCCCTACAACGGGTCGCTCTTCTACAACGCCGGACGCTCCAACGGCTACAACTTTTGGCAATCGGGGCTGTTTGCAATCGGCGGCAGCGCGATGTGGGAAATGTTCATGGAGTGTGAATATCCATCGACCAACGACATAATTGCCACACCAATAGGCGGCGCGGCGATAGGCGAAGTGCTATACCGCACGTCCGACTTGGTGCTCGACGACCGCACCACCGGCGGACGGCGTTTCGGGCGCGAATTGGCAGCATTTATCTTGTCGCCCATGCGCGGATTCACTCGCATCGTCACTGGCAGGGCTTGGGAAAAGCGGTCAACCACGGGGCGACGCTTCGGACTGCCACCCATCAGCATCGACCTCTCGCTCGGCACTCGCATGCTGCTGTTCCACGACAAGGACAATCTGACAAAGGCTGGCGCAGCCATGCGCGTAAACATCGAATATGGCGACCCGTTCACCCCTACCACAACGCCCTACGACAACTTCAGCTTCCTCATCGAACTGAATGCAATGAAGACGCAACCGTTGCTGAGCCGTGTTGAAATCATGGGGCGGCTGCTGTCAACCAACCTCATCGAAAAGCCCAATAGCAGCCTGTCGGTGGGAATGTACCAGCACTTCGACTATTTCGACTCCGATACCATAAGCGACAACAACGACCAGCATTTCTACGACCCTTGCACGGTGCCCTACAAGTTTGGAACACCTGCCTCGCTTGGCGGCGGAGCTGTGTTTCGCTACACCAACGCCCCTTTCATGCAACTCGATGCCTATGCACACGTCAACGGCATAATAATGGGTGGGGTGCTGAGCGACTTCTACCGCAACTACAACCGCAATTACAACTGGGGGTCAGGCTACGCAGCCAAAGCCGGCGTAAACCTGCACCTGTTCAAGCAGCGGCTTTCAATATCGGTGAAAGACCAGTACTACAAACTTTTCACATGGAAAGGGTATGACCCAACACGGCTCGACGTTACGGGGGAACCAGTGAACGTGCAGGGTAACTACTCGACCGCATCGTTCAACCATCTCGAAGCGATGGTGAGTTGCCGATTGTGGCACAGGATATATGCCACCGTGGGCGTTGACTACTATTACCGCTTCACCAACTACGAAAATTACCCCGACCACATTGAGGACGGAAACGGCGGCTACTTCAACGGCAGCAACCTGCTAATATCGAGCAAGCAAGTGGGCATCTACGCAATGCTCACCTACAAGTTCTGACCCACGCCGCCCCGAAAAAGTCGCCTCAACTGCTCGTGTTTACCCACAAAAACAGGGGCGCACGAGATGAACCGTGCGCCCCAGCAAGTTAGTACGACAAAATAGTTAATGCAATTGTTCTAAAATTAATAGGCTATTGAAACGCTCGTGAGCGCAGCTTGTTGCAGCGAGTCGATGCCGACGTAGTTGCCCTTCCTCGCCTTTGCCACATCCACGACATCGGGCGACTTGCTGCTGTCGGGCGCGGTTTCAACTTTCAAGATGCCTGAAACTTCGTCACCGTAGTGCATGAAATAATCTTTCAGAGCCTGCTCAAACTGCCGCGGAGTGGTGAACGCCGCAAGCGAGATGCCCAAACTGAAGGACAAAAACAAACAGAAATATATCACGCAAATTTTCATTTCATCGATTCTTTTTCCTTATAAACCCCAAAATTGGCAAAACCTTGCATCGGCTTGCGGAAAATATATTCAATAAAACTGTTTTTTAACACAATCCCACCGACGGCGGTTCAGAACTGGAAGTAGATGAACGGCTGTATCTCGCTGCTCTTCATTTGAATGGCAAGGTATATCACTGCCACCAACAGCAGCCAATAACACACGATGGGCAACTTCACCATTGCGCGCTTGGCTGCCGACTCCCACGACGTGGGCAAGAAGTGCAGCACAAAGCCAATGAGCATCACCAACAGCACTTTCCAATAGCCTTCGATGAGCTGCGGAAGCAAATCGATGTGGAACGACGTGCCTATCTGGCGCAACATCGCCATAGAGTTGTCGAAGTCGGCATTGCGGAAGAATATCCAGCACAGGCACACAAAATGGAACGTGAGGACGACGCAGAGCGTCTGTGCCCAGAATCCGCGCTTCTGCCCCACCTTCTGTCCGGTAATCGCCATCCACACCTTGTGGAATGCCAGCGCAACGCCGTGAAGCAAGCCCCATAGCACAAAGTTCCACGATGCCCCGTGCCACAAGCCGCCAAGGAACATGGTAATGATGAGA
Source organism: uncultured Bacteroidales bacterium (assembly GCA_949285735.1). Taxonomy (GTDB): domain Bacteria; phylum Bacteroidota; class Bacteroidia; order Bacteroidales; family Muribaculaceae; genus Avimuribaculum. Next base: position 14,384 of record CASEAQ010000003.1, on the reverse strand, counting down.
TTGATGTATTGACGCACCTTCCCCTTGCGGTTGCCGCCAAGCGAGATGTAGAGGTAATCCTTGAGCCAACTTGACAGCGAGATGTGCCACCGCCGCCAAAACTCGGTTATCGAAGCCGACTTGTAGGGGCTGTCGAAGTTGATGTTGAAATGGAAGCCGAGCAGCAGCGCGATGCCTATCGCCATGTCGCTGTAGCCCGAGAAGTCGCAATAAATCTGCAACGCATAGCCATACAAGCCCACGAGGTTTTCAAGCCCCGAATAAAGCGACGGATTGTCGAATATGCGGTCAACGAAATTGATGCTTATGTAGTCGCCGATGACGACCTTCTTGAAAAGTCCGCACACGATGAAGTAAACGCCCGTGCCAAGCATCTCGCGCGTCACCATCAGCGGGCGGCGAATCTGCGGAATGAAGTCCTTTGCCCTCACGATGGGTCCTGCAACCAATTGCGGGAAGAACGACACGAAAAAGGCATAATCCATGAGGCGGTCGAGCGGCACTATACGGCGGCGATACACGTCGATGGTGTAGCTGAGCGACTGAAACGTGAAAAACGATATACCCACTGGCAGGAATATGTCGAACGGCTCAAAATTGCCCCCCGTCAGGTCAGCCCACACCTCGCCGAAGAAATTGGTGTACTTGAAATAGCACAGCAACCCAAGGTTGATGACAAGGCTCAGCGCCACAAGCCCCTTGCGCGCCCACCGCCCCTCGGTGCGCCCCATCCATCGTGCTATGTAGTAATCGCTCACCGTCACCACGGCAAGCAGGAAAAAGAAGAAACCGCTACTCTTGTAATAGAAATAATACGAAAATAGAACCACAAACAAGATGCGGGCATTGTCCTTGCGTTCAAGCAAGGTATATACTACAAGAAAACCGGCAAAGAGCCACAGGAAAAAGCCGCTGCTGAAAATCATCGGTGCCTGTGGGTCGTAGGCGAGCAAGTTGCCCAATCGTTCAAATATCCCTGAAATATGTTCTCCCATAATTCCCGTTATTGTGCTTCGTTGTTGTCATATTCTTCTTTCCCCTTCACCAAGGCATCATAGAAATATCCGGCAAGCCTGCGGCCACCGAGGAAGTTGATGTGGGTGTAGTCGCCATTGGCTTCGCGAGGAGTGCCCTCGACCATCTTCACGATGCTACCTTCGCCTCCCATAGCGTCAAACATGCTCCAAAACGCCACGCCGCTCTCTGCCGCAATCAGCCGCTGGTATTTCACCATGGCAAGCACGCCGCGCATCGTGCGCATCTCGCCGTCGCGGCGTTCGCAACGGTCGCCCACGCTCACCACCAGTATGCCGCTGCCGGGGCAATTGCTCTTGATGCGCTCGATTACTTCGCACATTCGCTCCTTGTAGCCGGCATAATTGGTAATCTCCGAGGTGATGGCATTCAACCCATACATCAGCACGATGAGGTCGTAATGGCGCAAGCGGTCGTAGTCGGCAATGTTCCCCTCGGGCACTCCCAGCAAGTTGGGTCCGCTCGTGCTGCGCATCGAGTAACAATCGAGCACTATGCCTCGGCGGCAATCCATCGTCGCGCCATAGAAAGTGTAATCGTCGCCGCTGCGGTCAACCGACCAGCGCACGCGCCCCACCTTGCCGCCATCGGCATCGACAGTCAGCACCTGCAAGCCCTGTTGCGGCGAAACCTCAAACTGCTGCTTGTATTGCCCGCCGTTGACCGATGCCGTGACCGTGCACGGGGCAAAGGCGCGGAAGTATATCGACGACTCGTCGCAACTGTCGAGGCTGCTGTAATACTTGCGCTGCCCGCGCAGTTCGACCGTCGCCATGCTGTCGGGGATTGCATACTCGCCCGAAATGGTCTCGCGGCTTTTGTCGAAGCCCTTGCCCACGTCGGTGACCTTGTAGGAACGCCACCCCGAGAAGCTGTGGCGCACGCTGCGGCGGAAGCCGTAGGTCTCGGAGGTGACAGGCACGTAGCCCACTCCGCAACCGCCATACTGCTTTTGCAGCATCATGCGCAAGTCGGCAGTGAGAATGTCGCCCTCGATATAGGAATCGCCAAGCACGGCAATCCTCACCACGCCGCCCTCGCTCGCCATGCGGTCGATAGCGTCGTAATATGGTTCCATTCCACACCCGTCGCCCAAGCTGAAATCTTCGATATACGCGCTGCTGCCCCCCGTCGCCAACAAGGAATCGCTGACGGCTGACGGCTGGCGCGGCTTCTTGGGTTTTGCCGTCTGCCCGGCACTGCTGCCGGCAGTGTCCTGCTTCGCCGCCACCACAGCCTTTCGGGCGGCGGCAATCGAGTCGGCACGACGGTTTATGATGTCGGCAATCGCCGCATCTTCGGGGTCGGAATTGTTTTTCGGAGACTTCAAGTCGGCAAGTATGTCAACCTCTTTCAACGGTTCTCCCATCAACGAGAGTTGTGGCAGCCTGTTCAGAGCAAGCAAGGCTATAATCACCAGCAGGACAAGCCAAAGCACCACATGGAGATAGTTCCTGTTCATCAAGCATAATTTTGGGGCGGTAAAATTAGCAATTCTTTTTCTACCACTCCCCATTTTAACCCACATTATACCTGGCAAACAGCAAAAATTCCACCAACTCGACAGTTGGCGTTCCTTGCTGGCAAAAAACCTTCCCTTATATCAATTGTTGCAACACGGAGATACCAATCAAAAATAAGCAAGTTTTTTTCACTGTTTTGTAACATTGCTGCTCGACATTTTTCGCTAACTTTGTAAGTTGCAAAATCATTCCGCATGAAGTATTTTTACCTTACCACACTGTTGCTGTCGGCAACGGCACTCTCGCTGTCGGCAGAAATCCCTGATGGATATTACAGCTCGCTCGACGGCTTGCGCGACGAGTCGCTGAAAGACCAATTGTGCTCGATAATCAACTCCCACACACGGCTCAGCTACAACAGCCTGTGGGATTACTACCCCGAAACCGACGCCTATCCCGAAAGGGTAAACGGGCGATTGCTCGTGTGGGATATGTATTCCGACAACTGGGCTAACCAAACGTATTACTACTATGGCGGCACCCGCGGCTTGAACCGCGAACACTCGGTGCCCAAAAGCTGGTGGGGCTCGGGCAACGATGCCATCTACGACTTCCCGGCAGGAACCGACATCATGCACATATTGCCATCTGACGGCGATGCCAACATGGCAAAGTCGAACTACCCCCTCGGCGAAGTTGACCCGAGCAGCATAACATTCAGCAACGGCACAAGCACCGTGGGCATTCCCGTGTCGGGGCAAGGCGGCGGCTCGTCGCGTGTGTTTGAACCCGACGACGAATACAAGGGCGACTTTGCTCGCATTTATTTCTACATGGTCACTTGCTACCAGTCGTATGAATGGCGTTACACCTACATGTTCACCAACAACAGCTACCTGTCGATGCGCGACTGGGCGATAGACATGCTGCTCGACTGGTCGCGCATCGACCCGGTGAGCCAAAAGGAAATCGACCGCAACAACGCCGTGTATGCCATACAGGGCAACCGCAACCCGTTTGTTGATGACCCCGAACTCGTCGAATACATCTGGGGCGACCGCCAAGGCGAACAATACACAGCCGCCCATTATGACGGCGACCCGATACTGATAAGCCCGGTACAGGACAGCGAACTCAACTTCGGCGAGGCTGCCGTCGGCTCGTCACAAGGAATCGACCTGAACGTGAAAGGTACGGGATTAAGGGGCAACATAAGCGTAACGGTGTATGGCACCAACGCAAACTACTTCAGCATAGCCGTAAATTCAATTCCTGCATCGAGCGCAAACACTGCCGACGGATTCCCATTGAGGGTGACCTACTCGCCGACCGCGACAGGCAGCCACTCGGCTCGACTGGTGCTTTCCGATGGCGGATTGACTGGCAGCGTCGGCATGGGGCTTTCGGGCGAGAGCCTCCCCGTACCCACCCTTTCGCGCCTGACTGCCCGCCCGGCAACCAACGTGACTGCCACGTCCTACCGCGCAGAATGGGAAGCAGCAACCGAGGCAATCGACTACTACGTGATTACACGGACGGTTTACAGCGGAGGGAACGCAACCACAACTCAAGAACAGTCGGAAGAAAATTACTTTGACTTCAATGACATGCAGCCCGGCGAAATACACTCCTACTACGTGCAATCGAGCCGCCTGGGGTATCTGTCGGAACCGTCCAACACGATAACCGTAAACACATCGGGAGTGCAGCAAGTGGCGACCGACGACCGCCCGCTTGCCGTGACCATCTATGACGGGCAACTCGTGCGCTTCACCTGCGAAGAGCCGCACACGGGATGCCGAATCTATGACATAAGCGGACAATTGGTGCGCTCCATCGACACCATCGAGCCGGGAACGATGATTTCGCTGCCATACGGGGCTTATCTCGTCACGACCGACCAATTGCACACCCCGATAAAAATACTCGTCAGGTAGCCTTTTAAAACGGCTCCTGAGCCATATCGCAGTAGCCCCTGCACGACAGCACGGCTCAACTACACAAAAAGCGTGGACACACTCGATGGTTGTGCGTCCACGCTTTTGCTATTTCAACGCCGTGCGTATGCTGGTCAGAACACCTCTTTCTGCTCGCCTGTGATGTCGGCAAAAAGGTTGTTGGCAAGGCTCGATGCACCTATGCGGAAATACTCGTTCGTGAGCCATTTCTCGCCAAGCACTTCCTTGACTATGGTGTAGTATTTCAAAGCCTCCTCGGTGGTTCTCACGCCGCCCGAAACTTTGAAGCCCACCATTCTGCCATGCTTCTCGTAATATTCCTTGATACATTGGCACATCACCCATGCAGCCTCAAGCGATGCCCCGGGATAAATCTTGCCGGTCGAAGTCTTGATGAAATCGGCTCCCGAATACATCGACAATATCGACGCTGCCTTGATGTTCTCGGCAGTTTTCAACGCACCGGTTTCGAGTATCACCTTCAGGCGCGCGCTGCCGGCAGCTTCTTTTATTTCCGATATTTCGTCACACAAGTCCTCATAAGCCCTGTCGGCAAAATATCCGAGGTTAAACACGATGTCAACCTCGTCGGCACCGTCGGCGACAGCCAATGCCGTCTCGGCACACTTCACTTCGAGATGAGCCTGCGACGAAGGGAAATTGGCAGAGCAAACGGCGATGTTCACCTCGCTCACTTCAAGGTTTTGGCGCACCACCTCGGCGAAATTTGAATATACGCATATCGCAGCCACGTTGGGATATTGCGGATAATTCTCCTCAAAGTCGTTCACGCGGCGCGTGAAGGCAGCCACCGAGCGTTCGCTGTCGGTGCTGTTGAGCGTGGTGAGGTCGATGCAGTTAAACATGAAGCTGTAAACGCTCTCCGAACGGTTCTCGTCGAGATGCTCGGCAAGCAGCTTTTCCACGCTGTTTTTCACTTGCAAGTCGTCGGTAGTGACATTGCTCTCATTTATCGCTTGCAGATACTTGTCGGTAACCTGCTGCTCATGCTCGTGGTCATGAATGTGGTTCTCTTCCATTGTCAATATCTGTTTTTCCTGTTTGAATTTCAATCTTCGTTAAACAACAAGTTCAGCCAATCTACAAAATCCTGACAGATTGCCGGCGTTGTTGTCAAATACTTTTTTGTTACAGCCATTCCCATCGGTGTTCCCGGGCTTTCTTGCCATGCGAGCCATGTGTGGATACGTGCCTTGTCGTGATGCACAATTGAGTATCTATTGAGCTTGCGGCTCTCGATTCCAGCCAACGTCTCATCGACTACAGGCATCAAGTCATCCTCTTCGGGAACCAAGAATGCCACAAAATTTTCCAGCATTCCGTTGGTGCGGTTATCAGGCATAATCCACACCCCCACTTTTATGTCGTCTGCAATCCGCGGCTTCAATATCAATCCTCCATTCGGGCAAACATCTGGCACGGCATCATAGCGCCCCGAATCGACCAAAATACGACGTACTGCCAACCATCGGCGTTCCATATCAACGTCGGCATCGACAACTATACCGATGGTCTTTATGTCGCCCGACCCTTTAAGCCTCACAGGTAACCCATTTAAGATTCTGTCCACGCCCTTGCAGTCTTCAATCTTAAATGTTTCCTTTATGCCAAACTGGCAACACAGCGCACTTATCACGTGCAAATCGTCGTTGCCTTCCACCAACAAGACTTGATTGTAATCCATGTGCCTACCTCACTTCAATGTTTTGCGATGCTACAATCCCGAGTTCGCTTGCGTCGTAATCAACAGCCTTGATTTCGCCACCCTTGCATTCGAGCCTTAAATAACGACCCACATTTGCATTGTCGCCAATAGCCAAGACCTTGCCGAAACTGCTTATACAGTCAGAACTGTGGGTGGTAGCAAACACTTGAACATTTAACGCCATTGCCAATTCAAAAATCACCGTCCACAACTGCTTCTGCACCGAATAGTGCAATCCGTTGTCGATTTCATCGATCAGCACGCAACCGTTCTCACAGTTCACCACAGCCAATATTATCGACAATATGTGGTTCAGCCCGTCGCCCAAACTGCGTAGCAGCAACCGACGGTTTTCCCCTTTGATTTTCACAACAGGGTAACGCCCTCTGACAGCCGACGACTCCAAGAATGCCAGGTTCTCGATATTAGAATCGACAATTTGCAACGCCCTTATTACGTGCTGCTCCTTATCGGTCAACGCAATATTATCCCAAAACTTGGAAATATAATCGTTTTCATTGAAATTTGGCTTCACATAGACGCATCGCGCTATATCGGCCCTTCGCGCCTCCAAGTCGAACCCATAGAGGGAGCGGTCTAACGGAAGCACCGTTTTGCTTCTGTCACGTGATATTTCCAAGCCGACTTTCACATCTTCGCCAGTGTAATTGGCTTCATCGCTTGCCGACAACACCAACCGCTTTCTGATGGTGCCGTCATCGGTTTCTTCGGTTTGGAAAAGATACCGCACAAAACGGGCGGCAAACGTATGTTCCCCGTCATTAATCGACATTGAGTTACTGCCATCAGTCGAGCCGTTGCGTCCTGTAAACAACGACGACAAAGCCTCATGATTCCTTTTCTGCGCATCAACGCCAATACGGGCTGAATGCCTGGCATACTCCTCTCCACGTCTTTCCAAGATGGAGAAAAGACCTGAATTGGAAATATGAAGCTCCAATGCTTCAAGCAACGCCGACTTCCCGACGTTGTTCTTGCCCGAAATAAGGTTTACGCGAGAAAAACTCGATATGCCCAATCCAGACAAATTCTTGAAATTATAAATGCTGATTGATTGTATCATATCTCAGATGGAACATTAGTGTAACTCACCCAAAGGTAGGAAATATATTTTACATCTACCACCGTTTTTAGCGAATATTCTCCTCACGCACCTGCCAGCTACTTCAGTTTTTCGTTTTGGAGGTGGCGGGTGCTGTCGCGGCGGGTCTTTTTGGCGAAACTTGCTTCAAGGGCTTCGGTGAGGTTCACACCGGTCTGGTTGGCGATGCAAATCAACACCCAGAGCACATCGGCAAGCTCCTCGGGCAAGGCGTCGGCATTCTCTCCCGGCTTGAACGACTGGTCGCCATAACGGCGCGCCATTATGCGCGCCAATTCACCCACTTCCTCGATCAAGACCGCCATATTCGTAAGTTCGCTGAAGTAACGCACGCCATAGGTGCGAATCCATGCGTCAACGCGCTGCTGCGCTTCATCGAGAGTCATAGTCTATCCCTCCCCTCTTTTATATTTTGTTTTTTGAGTCCATGATAATCGTCACAGGACCATCGTTGACAAGCTCCACTTGCATGTCGGCACCAAATTGTCCTCGGGCGACACGTTTGCCAAGCAGCAATTCCACCTGCTCGCAAAAACGCTCATACAGCGGCACAGCCAACTCATGCCCTGCAGCATGGATATAAGACGGGCGGTTGCCCTTCTTGGTGGAGGCTGCAAGCGTGAATTGACTCACGGCAAGCACCTCGCCGCCCACCTCGGCGACGCTGCGGTTCATCACCCCGTTTTCATCGTCGAAAATGCGCATGTTCACTGTCTTCTGCGCGAGCCAATCTACATCTTCAGCAGTGTCGCCTTCGACTACGCCCACAAGCACCATCAGCCCCTCTCCTATCGAGCTGAACAAGTTGCCGCCAATCGACACCGATGCCCTCGATACTCGTTGGATTACTATCTTCATTGTGTTTCAGAATTTCTTATTTGGTTTCTACAATTTCCTCGCGCAGCCCGTCATAGACAATCTTGGCTTTTGCCTGCCCAACGACTGCGGCAATATCGTCGAGCGATGCCTCGCGCACGCGCTTGAGGCTCTTGAAATGCTTCAGCAACGTGTCGCGCGTCTTCTCGCCCACGCCCTTTATGTCGTCGAACGCCGAATGCACCTGCCCCTTGCTGCGGCGGTTGCGGTGATGCGTGATACCGAAACGGTGTGCCTCGTCACGCAGATGCTGGACAACCTTGAGCGACTCGCTGTTCTTGTCGATATACAACGGCACGCTGTCGCCCGGGAAATAAATCTCCTCAAGGCGTTTCGCTATACCGGCAAGAGCCACCTTGCCACGCAGCCCCATCGCATCGAAAGCCTCGACAGCCGCGCTCAACTGCCCCTTGCCGCCATCGACGATGACAAGTTGGGGCAACTCCTCGCCCTCCTGCATCAACCGCGTGTAGCGGCGCGTGAGCACCTCCTTCATCGAGGCGAAATCGTCGGGTCCCACCACCGTCTTGATGTTGAAGTGGCGGTAGTCACGCTTCGACGGCTTGGCATTCTTGAACACCACACACGAGGCGACAGGATTTGTTCCCTGTATGTTGGAGTTGTCGAAGCACTCGATGTGTCGCGGCAGCTCCTTCAGGCGGAAGTCGCGCTGCATCGTTGTGAGCGTGCGCATCGTCCGCTGCTCGGGATTGAGTTTCTCCGATGTTTTCAGCTTATCGACTTTATACTGTTTGGCATTTTTCAACGACACTTCGAGCAACTTCTTCTTGTCGCCTTTTTGCGGCACTGTGAACGTCACGCCTTCAAACTCAACATCGGGCAATTCGGGCACGATAATCTCTCGCACACGGCGGTCAAACTTGGTCTGCACCTCGTTAATCGCCATCGACAAGATTTCCGACACCGTTTCATCGAGTTTTTTCCGATACTCGAGCGTTAGGCTCTGCACTATCGAACCATTGCGAATGTGCATGTAATTGACGTAGTGGCAATCGTCGTCGCTATCGACCGAATACACGTCAACGTCATGAATCGTGGCACTCACAATCACCGACCGTGCCTTGTACCGCTCGACAAGCATATACTTCTCCTTCACCTCTTGCGCCTCTTCAAATCGCAACTCGGCAGCAAGGTTCGCCATCTCCTCTTTCAAGTAGTCGCACACCTGCTGCACGTTTCCGTTCAATATTTGCCTGATTTCATCGAAATATCTGCCATACGCGTCAACGCCTATCAGCCCCTCGCAACACCCCTTGCAATTTTTGATATGGTATTGCAGGCACACCTTGTGCTTATGCTTGTCGATGCTCTCGGCAGTAATGGGCAGACGACACGTGCGTATGGGATACATTTCGCGCAATGTCTCTATCACGGCTTTTGCCACTTGCAGGTTGGAATAAGGCCCGAAATACTTTCCTCCACTCTTCGTCACCGTCCTTGTCAAGAACACCCGTGGATACATCTCATTGGTGACACATATCCACGGATAAGACTTGTCGTCCTTGAGCAACACGTTATATCGCGGCTTGTACTCCTTGATGAGGCTATTCTCGAGGTGCAGCGCATCCTCCTCGCTCCCCACAACAATATACTTCAGGTCACAAATATTGCGCACAAGCAAATTGGTGCGCGCCACGCTGTGCACACGGTTGAAGTAACTGCTCACACGACGGCGCAAACGCTTGGCTTTACCCACATATATCACGGTACCCTCTTTGTCGTAGTAAAGATAGACCCCCGGACTATCGGGCAACAATTCCACTTTATCCTTAAGATCCTCGCGCGTGTTCACTCCTGCACCCTCAATACACAATCATCGAGCGCACGTCAACATCGTCGGGGAAAGCCTTGCGCCCGTCGAGGTCGCTCAATTCCACGATAAAGTTCACATACACCTTTTTCGGGTTCATCGACTTCACAAGTTCATAGGCGGCTGCCATCGTACCACCAGTTGCAAGCAAGTCGTCGTGCATCACCACCACGTCGTTTTCGTTTATTGCATCGCGGTGTATCTCTATCACGTCAACCCCATACTCCTTAGTGTATGACTTCTGCACCGTGTCGGCAGGCAATTTCCCCGGTTTGCGCACGGGCACGAAGCCTGCGCCAAGTTCATGGGCAAGCACAGCCCCGCAAATGAAACCGCGAGCCTCGATGCCCACCACCTTGGTCACGCCGAGAGTCTCGTACTCTTTTTTCAACTCTTCACACACCATGCGGAAAGCCTCGCCATCTTTAAACACCGTGGTGAGATCCCTGAACAGAATCCCCTTTGCAGGGAAATCGGGTATGTCGCGAATCAAACTTTTTATCTTTTCCAATTTTTCTTTTTCCATGAATATATGCTATTTTAAAATTGTTCCACGTGAAACATTTTGGACTTATCTGCCTAAAAGCAAAAGTAATATATTGATGTCACTCGGAGATATGCCCGGTATTCGAGATGCCTGAGCAATGGTCTCTGGGTCGATACGGGTCAACTTCTGGCGCGCCTCGGTCGAGAGCGACTTCACATCGTTATATACCACCTTACCTTTCAACTTCACATTTTCGAGGCGGCGTATCTTGTCGGCAATCACACGCTCGCGGTCGATGTAGCCTTGGTACTTTATAAGTATCTCGGCAGCCTCCACAATCTCCTCCCTGCGCTCAGCCTCGATTGTGTCGAGGAATTGCCTGAACGGCGCAATTATGCCCGACAATTTTTCGATGTCGAGCTGCGGTCGCAAAATCAAGTCGTGCAATTTCACGCCCTGCTTTAGCGGAGCAGTGCCAAGGGCTTCCAACGACTGATTTATAATCGACGCCTTAATCGAGAAATCCTTGGCATACTTGATTATCGCGTCGCGCTGGTTGCGCTTCGAGAGCATCAAGCCGTAACGCTCACGAGTGGCGAGTCCAAGTTGGTAAGCCCGCTCGGTGAGCCGCATATCGGCATCGTCTTGCCGCAACAGTATGCGATATTCGGCGCGGGATGTAAACATGCGGTAAGGCTCGTCAACACCCTTCGTAACCAAATCATCGATTAATACACCTATGTAGGCTTCATCACGCCCGAGCGTAAACGGTTCAAGCCCGTTAATCTTCTGATGCGCATTTATACCGGCAATCAACCCCTGACCCGCCGCTTCCTCGTAGCCGGTGGTTCCGTTCACCTGTCCGGCGAAGAAGAGGTTGGCAACACGTTTCGTTTCGAGCGTGTGTAAAAGTTGCGTCGGGTCGAAGAAATCATATTCTATTGCATAACCCGGGCGATAAATCTGCACGTCGCGTAGTGCCGGAATCTTCTGCAACGCCCTCACCTGAATGTCGAGAGGCAACGACGACGAAAAGCCATTGAGGTAAAACTCCTGTGTCGTTTCCCCTTCGGGCTCGAGGAATAGTTGGTGCTGTGTCTTCTCGGCAAATGTCACAATCTTCGTTTCGATGCTCGGGCAATAGCGAGGGCCTATACTCTGGATTTGCCCGTTATACAATGGAGAATCGGGCAACCCGGCACGCAATATGTCGTGTACCTCGGGATTGGTATAAACAATCCAACACGGGCGTTGCTGCAAGCCACGCTTCACGCCAGGCATAAACGAAAACTTGTGGAAGTCGGTATCTCCCTCCTGTATCTCGGTTTCATCGAAGTGAACCGAACGCGCATCTATTCGTACAGGCGTACCTGTTTTCATGCGGGCAGTTTCAAATCCTAATTGCCGTAATTGTTCGGTCAATCCGTGCGAGGCAGGTTCTGAAATACGTCCGCCAGGGAGCATCACCCTGCCGATGTGCATCAGCCCGTTCAGGAACGTGCCAGCTGTCAGTACCACGGCGCGAGCCTTGAATGCTACACCGAGGGCCGTAGTCACGCCGACAACGGTTCCATCGCATATTTCAAGCCCTGTAACGCTATCTTGCCACATATACAGGTTGTCGGTATTCTCGATGACATTGCGCCATTCGGCAATAAATCGAGTGCGGTCGGCTTGCGCCCGCGGGCTCCACATTGCCGGCCCTTTCGAGCGGTTGAGCATTCGGAATTGTATCGAAGCGCGGTCGGTCACAATCCCCATCTGCCCCCCGAGTGCGTCAATTTCCCGAACAATCTGCCCTTTTGCGATGCCACCCACAGCCGGGTTGCAACTCATCTGGGCAATTTTGTTCATATCCATCGTGATGAGCAATGTGCGCGACCCAAGCCGCGCGGCAGCACACGCAGCCTCGCAGCCAGCATGGCCGGCACCCACCACAATGACATCATAGTCAAATCTCATTCTATATCCTTAAAATATTGTGTGTATATTCGATTTTAAACCGCAATAACTCTTTCACGCGCAATGATGATGGCACGCATTAATCGTCAAAATCGCCCATCATAGAGCATCGACAACGCTTCGTCTTCGTGCCGCTCCATTACCTCACGCTCGCCGGGGCCCTTGTCGTTTATGCCCAACAAGTGCAGCACCCCGTGGATGACCACGCGGCGAAGCTCGTCGTCATATACCCTGCCGAAAGCCTCGGCGTTGGTGCGCACCGTGTCGAGCGATATAAACATATCTCCGGCAATACGGCGACGCGTCGAGTAGTCGAAAGTTATAATATCGGTATAATAATCGTGCTTGAGAAATTCACGGTTCACTCGCAATATCTCTTCATCGGTGCAAAATATATAAGTCAACGTGCCGACGGTTTTCCCAAACCCACCAGCCACAGCCTCTATCCATTTGCCGGTCGTTTCCCGGTCGAGGGCAGGCACTTCTACACCCACGGTTTCAAAAACTATATTAGTCATACTCTTGCAAGTAACACGTGCGTTTTTAATTGGTACAAATATAGTGCAAGTTGAGCGTAAAAGCAAATCGAGCATATTCCGACACTTTGTTTTTGCACATTGGCACACTTTCAGCCGTTGGCAAATTTTCTCAGCTGGTTTTAAAAATCAAAAAATTGCACCTATCAAGCTGTATTTATGCCGATTAGGCAAATTTCAACCCCTTGAGAATTGAAAAATCGTTCACGCCTCGGTAATTTATTCGGGATATTCCACTGAAACTCGCCAAAACTTTGCACCACATTACTTACTTTTGTGAAAACAATTTTTTTCTGTGTCAGTCATGGACAACATCAGCATTTGGAAAGAGGAGCTACGCTCGGTGGCTCGCGAGGAGAAAGTGAAAATCCTTTCTTCTTTTTTCAAGACCGGCAAAGGAGAATATGGCGAAGGAGACATCTTCATCGGCATACCCGTTCCTGTCAACCGCTCGGTATCCCGGCATTACCACTCGTTGCCGCTCGACCAAATCAAGGAAATGCTCCACGACCCCATACACGAGTTCCGCCTTGCCGGACTGCTCGCCCTTGTCGAGGCATACAAACGAGCCAAGGGCGACCGCGACCGTTGCCATGAGATATATGAGTTCTACCTTGCCAACACATCGTGCTGCAACAATTGGGATTTGGTTGACTTGTCGTCGCAATACATCGTGGGCGAATACATGCTGCTCACCGGCGACGACAGCATAGTGAGGTCGCTTGCCAAGAGCGACAATATGTGGGAGCGGCGCATAGCCATCGTCTCGACGCTCGCACAAGTGCGCAAGGGGCAATTAGTGACTGCTGTCGATATTGCCACCATGCTGCTCGACTCGCAAGCCGACTTGTTGCAGAAGGCAACCGGGTGGGTGCTGCGCGAAGTGGGCAAGCAAGACGAGGCACGACTGCGCACCTTCCTCGACCTTCATGCTGCCACCATGCCACGCACCACGCTGCGGTATGCCATCGAGCGGTTCACGCCCGAGCAACGCAAGCACTACCTGTCGCTACGCTCACCGCAGCAGCAACAATAATCACCCGCCACTCCCCTACCCCACCGCACGACCATGAGCAGCATTTTCACCTCGATAGAATTTTACATCACGGCACTTGCCGTCGCCGTAATCATAATTGCATTCTTCGGCACAAGCGACAATGCCACCGAAGCCACTTCCGACATTTATTCGCCCATGCTGCTCACGGGCAGCAGCACCACGGCAGCCGCCGAGCCAGCAATCACCTTGCGGTCGATGGACGACGGCTCGATTGAAGTGACGCGCCACGGGCCACTGGTGTCTAATAAAGACTGTTAACATTTTCCACAACTCATTAAACAACAAAGTTTTATATAATCTTTTGGAGCGCGGAGGATTTTAGAATCACGT
>CASEAQ010000002.1 GCA_949285735.1 uncultured Bacteroidales bacterium | reverse complement strand
TCGCAGGACGACCGCAAGACGATGGGCGACTTCCTCAACTTCTGCCCGGTCATTTCCATCGAAGGCTCGCGCATGGACAAGTTTGACGTGCCGCGTATGTTGGAACAGTTGAAGAAGGTCTACGTGGAGCGTGTGGTGCGCAACGGATTCGAGGACAACAGCCTCTACAATGATGAGTTATTGAAACTGGGCGATTTGGAGTTGCAGGAGTTTGATGACCTGAAGAAAATCATCGGCCAGACCAAGGCTATGCCCAAGACCAATCAGGTGGATATTAACAACCAAGGGCTGACAAGCGAAGAATACGAGGAAAAGGAGAAGCTGGAGAAGAAATCCAAGAAGGAACTGACCGAGGAAGAGAAGCGCAGGCTGGAGGAACTAAAAAAGAAAACGAAGAACCGCGAGGCGGCTATCTCCATTCTCCGTGGCATATCTATCCGCATGCCCCTGCTCATCTACGGTGCGGAGCTGGATAACGAGGACGAGGAAATCACCATTGACAACTTCGCCGAGAAGATAGATCCGCGTTCCTGGGAGGAGTTTATGCCCAAAGGGGTGAGCAAGCAGAAGTTCAACGCTTTCAAGAAATACTACGACCCGGACATTTTCCGTGCCGCAGGCAAGCGCATCCGTGCGATGGCGAAAGCCGCTGACAAACTGAGTGTGGAAGAACGCATCGGGCGCATCACGGACATCTTCAGCACCTTCCGCAATCCCGACAAGGAAACGGTGCTTACTCCGTGGCGTGTGGTAAACATGCACTTGGGCGACTGTTTGGGCGGCTACTGCTTCTTTGACAGGGAATATGAGCATACCATCGACGAGCCGCATTTCATCGACCATGGCAAGGTGACGAAAGAAGTGTTCACGCCAGACAGCCGCATCCTTGAAATCAATTCCAAGTCGGGCTTGTATCCGCTTTACATGGCTTACAGTATTTACCGCTCCCGGCTGAAAGACAGCACAATCTCTGCCGACACGTTGAAAGAGCAGCAGGCTGTATGGGACAAGGTCGTTGGCGAAAACATTTTCGTGGTCTGCAAGACGCCGATGGCAAAGAGCATTACCAAACGGACGCTCGTGGGCTTTCGCGGAACAAAGACAAATATGTATGCACCCGATGACCTTATCAACAAAATTAAGAACCAACCGGAACTTTTCATCAAAAAAGTTCATGACCTAGCAGGAGACAATATGAGATTCAACGCAGTGGTGGGGAATCCGCCGTATCAAGAAGTAGTAGCTCAGAAAGATACAGATAATGGGCAAAAACGCAGTAGCAGTATTTTCCAATATTTCCAGATGATAAGCGAAAAAATTGGGAAATACACTTCCTTAATATATCCTGGCGCAAGATGGATTCATCGGTCGGGCAAAGGTCTAGAGAAATTTGGCTTGGCGCAGATGAACGACCCCCACTTGGCTATGCTTGAATTCTTCCCTCAATCCACGGACGTGTTCAAGGACGTGGCCATCGCCGATGGATTGTCTATCGTCTTAAAAGACATGGGCAAGAGGGAGAAAGGCTTCATCTATCGCTATTCCAAAGAAGGCAAGGCCATCACCATTCACGCGGACAATCCGGGTGAGGACTTGTTTCCGCTCAATCCTAATGACGATGAGATTGTAAGGAAGTTGGACAAGGTGATAAAAGAGAACGGCTGCTTGCATGATGCGGTATTATCGCAAAAACTTTTTGGCATAGAAAGCGACTTCGTGGAAAAAAATCCTTCTCTTGTCAGGGAATATAACGAGGGAGACACCTTTAACCCCAATACGGAAATAAAGCTATTCACCAACGACAAAGCGGGTAAGAGCGGGCGTGCTCGTTGGTATGTGGCAAGCAAGAATGTTATATCTTCTGGAACAGAGTATTTAGGACGTTGGAAAGTCATTGTTTCAAGTGCGAATGCCGGAGGACAAAAGCGAAGTAATCAAATAGCCGTAATAGATAACCATAGTGCGTTTGGACGTTCACGAGTAGCCTTGAAAACTTTTGAAACAGAAAAAGAAGCACATAATTTCTTCAAATACGCGACCAGTGAAATAATACGGTTCGCGTTCTTAATGACAGATGAGTCTTTGACATCCTTGGCAAAGAAAGTTCCTGATTTATTAAACTATACCGATAGTAACGGGTTAATTAATTATAATGAAGATGTTAATATGCAGTTGTACAGACTTTTTGGTATAGCTGATACGCAGCGACAGTATATCAAAAAAGTGCTTTCTACAAAAAAATGACAGACAATTTTATACAAAATAGCATCTGGCCTATGAAGAAATTGCATTCATTGAAAAGATGATAAAGCCTATGTAAAAATAAAATAGGAAGTGAAAAAACGGCACTATAAAATATCTTGTGTAAATGGGAAATACGAGACTCAAACTTGAATCCCGTATTTCCCATTTACACAAAATTTTGGACAGTGTCGAAAAATCATGTTGTTCCTGAATCATTGCTGTCTTTTTTTTCAGCATCCCAATTTCCATGACCTCCTCCCATCCACTTTCCAGTAGTTACCCATATCTCATAATAGTACATCCATTGAACGGCCCAATGTACAATTGTTGTAGCAATAAACATTGAAGAATTCCACTCGCCAGCTTTCGGTAGAAACAGACATAACTGTTGTTTCCCATTACTATAGCTGTATGTGTGAGGTAATCGTTTAGCCCCTTCTGCCAACGGTAATGGCTTAGGGGACACTATATAAACTTTGGGCGGCTTTCCGGTAGTATAAGTTATTTTCAGTCTATAAGTGTCAGATAAAGCAGAAGGCATGAATTCTCCAAACCAAGTCATTGTGCCACAACGAACCGAACCTGACGATTCGGGAAATTCATGTCTCAAAATGTTGTATTGCTGAATTGCTGTTATTGCTTTATTCCCCATAAAACGTATTTGCTGTATTTACAATTCTTCCAACTGTACTTGCAGTTACTTTTCCCGCACTGGTTAATAGTGCGGCTCCGGTTGCAAGCTTTGACTTCCGTCGTTCTACTAAGAGAGATGAAGCCTTTGTAATCAAATCCTTACCAAATACACGATTCATTGTGTTTTGTATCTGTATTCTGTTTGCCCCATCAAGAATCTCATGCACGTCCTTTTTCACAGCAGCCAACCACTTATAGAAATTCTCACGTCTTTTAGGATGAGTCGGCCATTTGTCAGCAAAATTCTCTTCCGGATTTACTGGATTAGGTACAACATCCTCACCTTTATCATTTTTGATAATACTCTTTTCCATATTTTCTATTACGTTCACCAATCCTTCAAGCAAATTCTTTTCACCATTATAGGCACGAGCCGCTAAAGTTGTAATAATAATAGAAATAGGCTTGTCATCTGTATCATAGCGGAACATCATGTCTCTATGACGTTTCAGGATCTGTACTATACGTTGCAAAACCGTCTTATCCTTATTATACTTTTCTATAGGAACTATTGCCTCAGCCATAAGTTTCACCGATTCATCAGCTTTACATCTGCTTGCGAACCACAATGCATACCCATCAGGATTACTTTTCAGCCATTCTTCTTTACATGTTGACGTTGCATAATCCTCCGCTTCCTTATCTGTAATTCTTATAGAAATCCGATCTATTGTTTGAGCAGAAAAACTCTCAGAAAACAATCGTGTCATTCTTTCAACGTACTTGCCATCTACTACTGAAGGAAGAATATCCATATGATATTTCTCTTTGGGATTGTCGGAATTGTCCCTATATAATAGCGTCCAACAACGACGTCCTTCCTTTTTCTCAAGCATTGGTGCATAACGGTCACTACCTTTAAGCCTTACTCCCACTTTGTCCTTTAAGTCTTTCTGTGTCCACTCTGGATCTTTTTCGGTAAGTCTATATACTAAGTCTACATCCAAGTCATCGTTTGGATTAATAGGTTGGATGATAGTACCTAATCTAAGTGACCCCTGAGGCGTCACAATAGGCTTATACGACTCAAGCTCAGGATCGTTTTGCAAGAATCCACCTACAGCCTTATAACTCTTCGTTAGATTATCATACTGTGTTTGGGTGATGTCTAACGATTCACCCAGTGTTTCAAGAATATCCTTAAATTCTTCTTTTTGTTCTTTACTTAAAATTTTTCCCATTGCATTTTAATTTATTGTTATCGCTTCCACATCTTCATTCTTTTCCCCCCGATAGTCATACAATACCCAAGGCAGGTCAGCCTTGGGCATTCTAATACGCCCAAGTTCCACTGCGCAAGAGGCTGGTACTGCCATAAAAATTTTCAAACGATCTGCATTCTGATGTGTTGTCTTAATAGCATCCATCGTTGCGCGGGCTACACGATTGAACTGCATTAACTGCCCCTCACATCTCATCATGTCATTTTCTGGTTTCTTACAAGTTATAGTCCAAATACTTGCAGTATCCCTATATTTCATAGTAATCCTTTCTTTAATAGCATTTGCACTTAATGCCAATACAAGTACAGGCTCCTTACTTTTATCTGCTGGTTCTTCTAAATATATGTCATTTTGAACACTCTCGTCAAGCCAGCGCCAAGTATCAGGCACACGATGTTTCTGGTAAACCCTCACGTTATATTTATCATTAAGTACCGTACCTAACTTTACCAAGAGGGGTTGGGGTCCTAATGGGAAAAGCGAAATATGTGTCGTGACCCCATCCTCTAATGCCCTAAGTACTTTATCATTGCATACTTGTTCTATTTGACGTTCTTCTGCCATCCAATATTCAGACTCACCGTCGTGCAGTACAGACTTCATCTGAATTTCAATTGGAGACGAATCTGCTGGATATCTTTCGGGAAAGATTGTGTTGAATAGAGCATCTTTATGGAAATGTGGAGTGTCAGTTCCAATTTTGGGGCTATACACAACTATCAGGCTCTTCATGTTAGGCTGAATTCCAGTTGCAAGCAGAATTCTCTCTTCATGATCTTTTTTCATCTTTTTAAGCACTTCCACAGTATATTTCTCTTCATTGCTGTCAATCAGTTTATGGCATTCAGGACAAAGTAGAATGAGATTATTAATATCTTTTGATAAAGCTTTGGATTTTTCCTCGTCCCCCCGAGGTCCTTTTGCAGAATCTCCTATAATATGGGCGTAATTGGAAATATTACATTTATCCATTGTAATACCATGTTGAAATAAAATCTTGTTACATCCTGCAAATTCACATCTGCCATGAGCTGCAAACCAAAGGTCCCGCTTTACATCTGTTGGAATAGTTGTTTTACTCATCTGCAATTTAATGTCAACTCTCTGGTCCTTTTGCCAGGGTCTTAAGTTCGAATTGACATTGCAAAGATATACTTTCCTTTTTAGAGAAACAAGTATTTGCGTGAAAAAAACACGGAATAATTGATTTTGTTATCATGATTATTGGCTTGAATTTAGATATTCCGTGTATTTATCATATTTCTGCAAGCGTTTTTTTACTTATGATTTATATCATCTTTGTATTTTAAGAATGCATCAATATTTTTCATTATATCATCAATTTCAGGAGCAACTTCTTTCTCATAAGTCCGATAAAAGCTAACTGTATTATGCAAATAATCCCTACGTTTTACTTTAGTAGTGCCATGCTCATCCTTTTCAAATAAACGGACGGCATCTCGCCTCAGGAAATCGGCATTTAACAAAGATAAATCATGCGTAGCAACAATTATTTGACAATCTTCGGCCAAAGTTAAATACATTTTTAATATAAAAGCTAACGCCTTAGTATGTATTCCATATTCTATTTCATCAATGCATGAACATTTCTTTCCTAGTATGACATCATATAATACTATAAGAATACGTATTATATTTATAGTTCCTAATGACTCTAATCCTGAATCCAACGCTCTTTCACCTTCAACTGTCGAATGGACAAAACGCAAGTTCTTATGAGTAATAGTACCTGAAGGATATTGCTCTAACATTGCTTTTACAATAATATCTGGAGCCCCATTTTCTATAAGTTCAGATATGTTTAAGCTCGCATCTTCTACAATGTAATCACAAATATTAGTGCCAACATCTTTTAATAAGCGTAAAAGTAAACGCTTCATTATAGCATCTTTCTCAGCATCTCCTGTTTGCAGTTTGTCAGCAAGACTTTTATCAGACCTTCGAATCAGACTAATATGATTTTCAAAAAAATTATAATTATCGCTTAGCACTTGACTATCTATATTTAAGGAACCAAATACAGACAGTACACTGGAATTAGATAAGGTATTTACTTCTAAATCGTGTTGGTCCGATTTGGACAAATCACAAGCATTTCCAAAACTAATGGAAACAGTATCTGTCTTAACATTATGTTTGCGTTGATATATGCGAACTAAACGATTTTTTTTTAGATTCAATTCTTCTTCTTCTATACGCTCATTTGACACCTTAATATAATAATGATAACATGTATCCTTAATGTAGTAAACTAAAGATAGTTCGGTTGGCTCATTTGACGAATGTTCGTCTAACAGGAATGGACGATATTCTGGCTTCTCTGTCGGTTTCTGAGGTTTTGCGATAGCTAACATGCGCAAATAATTTAGGGCTGAAAACATTTTAGATTTGCCAGTTCCATTTAAACCAACACACAAAAGCATACGCAAAATACGCTTCCCGTTTATTT
This sequence comes from uncultured Bacteroidales bacterium, assembly GCA_949285735.1. Lineage (GTDB taxonomy): Bacteria > Bacteroidota > Bacteroidia > Bacteroidales > Muribaculaceae > Avimuribaculum. The sequence goes on along the minus strand of CASEAQ010000002.1, from coordinate 115,344 downwards.
CTTTAAACCATACAGGAGGCAAATCCGAATTTTTCCCTCCTTCTTTTTTTGATGCAATAAATGATAATTCTGTTTCTTCACGATAGCATCTATAATTCTTTATTGTAAATAACTCAATCATATTTTTCTTTTTTATGATTACAAAGATACTATATTGATGGGAAAAAACAGCACTTTTTTATGAACTTTGTGGTGATTTTCGTGATTTTTACACGCTAACACTACTTTAAGGCCTTAACTATTCTCCATTAAACAAAAAAGTACTATCTTTGCATTACAGTTGATTGACTTATTGGGAATGAGCAGAATGACGAACTTCGATGGTTTCTAAACCATTACCTATTCTCTTTTTATTTGATGATAACTTTCTGATTTACAGTTATATTTTATTTAGTGCAACATTTGTAAAACAATGGAATAACATATTGCTTTATGGAAAATAAAGGAACGCCATTCACCCAGTTTGACTTGTCGATGATGCCAATCACTGACAACGCCCTTATTTGCGGCAATGAATTTATAATAAGCGACAATTTCGATACTGTGTATGACAAAGATGTTGCCGCCGATTTTGTAAATCCTATGCATCCATTTAAGGTCAATTTCACGTTGTTTATGTTCTGCCTTGAGGGTAATATGCGCATCAATGTGAATTTGGGTGAAGCCAACGTTAAGAAAAACGATATGCTTGTGGTTTTCCCTGGGACAATAGGTGAAAGCTCTGAAGTGAGCAGCGATTGCCGAATAATTTTGATGGCGTTTACAACTCCGTTGGGCAATGAGATTGGCAATTTGTCTTACATATCGCTCCTGCGCAAATATCCATTGCTTCACTTGTCGCCCGACGAAATGCAAGAGGCTGAGTCGATTTACAACATGATGCGCAAGAAGGTAATGCAGCAGGACTATAGGTTCACCCGCAGTGTACTCTTGAGCTGCATACAGGTGTTGTTTTGCAACGCCTGCAACCATGCCCTGCGCTTGCAGAATAGCGTTTCCGAACAGGTCGAAAGTCGTGTGCATACCCTTTTTGACAAGTTTATCGGCCTTGTGCAAGAACATTACGGGCAGGAACGTGAAATACAGTATTATGCCGGACTTATGTGCATGACACCCAAATATTTGTCGAGGGTAGTGTATCAGGCAAGCGGACGTTATGCCGGCGAGTGGATACGCGATTATGTGATACTTGAGGCAAAGGCATTGCTTAAAAGCGGGCTTTATAATGTGCAACAGGTGAGCATCAAGCTCAATTTTGCCAGTGCGTCGTTTTTCGGCAAATATTTCAAAAAAGCTGTGGGTTGCTCGCCGCGCAAGTATGCCATCGAATAGCAAAAAAGTTGTGTTGTGCCGTCAATATGCCATGAATAAAAGCTGTGTGCGTGGAAAGCAATAATCATTGAAGTGTAAATATATTTGTGCAAAAATGGTTACTTTTGTGCAATTATTGTGGTTGAATGTAAACTTAACAATGAAATAAGATGCAAAACGACAAAGAAACCAAACAAGATTCTACGGGAGTCGAAATCCCCGAGAATGCCTTCCGCGAACTGAAGGAGGGCGAAAAGTATGTGCCCGTGCTGCGTCCCGAGAAGAATTATCCCGAAGTCACCCCTTACAGCGTATCGTTGGGGCTGATATTGGCGATAATATTCAGCGCAGCGGCGGCATACCTTGGATTGAAGATAGGACAAGTGTTCGAGGCTGCAATCCCCATCGCCATCATTGCCGTAGGGCTGTCGTCGGCGATGAAGCGCAAGAACGCGCTCGGCGAGAATGTGATAATCCAGTCGATAGGAGCCTCGTCGGGTATTGTGGTGGCTGGAGCCATTTTCACCCTGCCGGCACTTTACATCCTCAAAGCCAAATACCCCGAGATAGCTGTCAGCTTCCTCGAAGTGTTCCTTAGCTCGATGCTCGGCGGCGTGCTTGGAATATTGTTCTTCATTCCATTCCGCAAATATTTCTGCTCCGACATGCACGGCAAGTTCCCCTTCCCCGAGGCAACTGCCACAACTCAGGTGCTAATTTCGGGCGAGAAAAGCGGCAACCAGGCTCGCCCGCTTGTGATGGCTGGACTCATCGGCGGTGTATATGACTTCCTGCTTTCGACATTCGGCTGGTGGAGCGACGTGCTTTCGACAAAGATTATCCCTTGGGGCAACGAACTTGCCGCCAATGCCAAGATGGTGTTCAAGATAAACACACAAGCCGCCGTGCTCGGTCTGGGCTACATCGTCGGGCTGAAGTATAGCTTCATCATCTTTGCAGGCTCGGCATTCATCTGGTTTGTGATAATCCCGCTCCTCGGCATGAGCCCCGAATATGCCTCGCTCGCACCCGAACAGATTTTCTCCGACCAGGCACGATACATCGGCATCGGCGGCATCGCCATGTCGGGCATCATAGGCATCATCAAGTCGTGGCCCATAATCAAGAATGCCGTAGGGCTTGCTGGCAAGGAATTCAAGGGCAAAAACGTGAGCGCAAAAGAGATTGTGCGCACTCAGAAAGACATCTCGATGAACGTGCTTGTCTTTGCCATCATCGCTGCGCTGCTTGTGACGGCAGTATTCTTCTACTTTGGTGTCATTCACGACCTGTTCCAGACGGTGATAGCATTTATCGTGGTGACAGTAATCGCATTCCTATTCACCACTGTCGCAGCCAACGCCATTGCGATAGTCGGCACCAACCCAGTGTCGGGCATGACGCTCATGACGCTCATCATTGCATCGGCTATCTTTGTTGCAATCGGACTTGAGGGACCCGCCGGCATTGTGGCTTCGATGGTCATAGGCGGCGTGGTGTGTACGGCTCTGTCGATGGCTGGAGGCATGGTCACCGATATGAAAATCGGTTATTGGATTGGTACAACGCCAGCCAAGCAGCAAACGTGGAAGTTCCTCGGCACTTTCGTGTCGGCTGCCACTGTGGGCGGTGTCATGCTGCTGCTCAACAAGGTGTATGGCTTTGTGGGCGAGGACGCACTCGTTGCACCCCAAGCCAATGCAATGGCTGCCGTTATCGACCCGTTGATGATGGGTGGCGAAACACCGTGGATGCTCTATATCGTGGGTGCAATCTTTGCCGTGTTGCTCAACTGGCTTGGCGTGCCGGCACTGGCATTCTCGCTTGGTATGTTCATTCCTCTCGAACTCAACACCCCTCTCCTCGTGGGCGGTGCAATCAGCTGGTTTGTCAGCACCCGTTTGAATACAGCCACACAATGACCGAGACCACATTGCAATCTCTTGGCATAGTACTCTATGCCCTGTTGATAATATGGCTCGCATGGAGCTGCTTCCGCGCAAAACCCGAAGAATAAATTTGTTAATCAAAAAGATGAAGTTGGGCAGTGCCATTCAGGCATTGCCCAACTTCGTTGTATGGTGTCATTGCCTCAACGATGGCGGTAGGCGATGACGATGTAGGCGATTGTCGCTGCGATTAGTATTACTACGGCGACATACACGAGCGGCATTGCCCAGTCGTGATAAACGGCAAGAGTTGTTGCCGTCGTGCACAGGCATATCAAGATGTTGACGATGCGTATAAAACGTACCGACAGCACATATTGCGTCGCTATGTTGTCGGGGCGCAACGAGAATGGGAAATTAATCAGTTTTATAGGTGCATAGGCGCATAGAGCCACTACGATGAAGCTAAATGTGGCAGTGGCTGCGCAAACGCACCCGTCGGTGAAATGCTCGTTTCCGTTGGCGACGCGCATATATACGACGTATGCCCAGTTAGCGATGACAATCAGCAGTGCCACCGCTTCCATTAGCCGTTCGGGGATATCGGGGTGGAACTTCACGTCGGGCAGCTGGCTGCGCTTATAAGTCGAATTGCGTTTCATAATTTTTCTGTATTGTTGTCGGTTGTCGATTCTTTTGACTTCTTCAGCCGCCCGCTACGGCGCAGGGCATCGGCGATAATCCATTGCAGCTGTCCATTGATGCTGCGAAACTCGTCGGCTGCCCATTTCTCTATGGCATCCATCGTTGCGGCATCAACACGCAGCACGAAGCTCTTGGTTATAGACTCTTTCTTTGCCACAGCAGTGCTGCTTTAATTATAGAGTGTACCGGTGTTGACTACTGGCTGTGCCGACTCGTCGGCGCACAGCACCACGAGCAGGTTGCTCACCATAGCCGCCTTGCGTTCGTCGTCGAGCTCCACCACGCCATCCTTTTCGAGTTTGTCGAGTGCCATGTGTACCATCGACACGGCACCTTCCACAATCTTCTCGCGGGCTCCGATTATTGCCGAAGCCTGCTGGCGGCGCAGCATCACGGCTGCAATCTCGGGCGCGTAGGCAAGATAGTTGATGCGCGCCTCCACGACTTCAAGCCCTGCCATCACGAGCCGCTCGTTGAGTTTCTGTTCGAGCTGGTCGTTGATTTCCTCGCCGCCCGAGCGCAATGTCAGTTCTCCTGCCCCACTTTCGTTGTCGTCATAGGCATATTGCCCTGCCACCTGGCGCAACGCGGCATCGCTTTGTATCTTCACGAAATTCTCGAAAGCATTCATGCGGCTTGCCACGCTGCCCGTGGTGCTGATGGTTATTGCGTCCTTGCCGCTGCCCACCGTCGCCGTCGATGACGCCATCGTCTGCGAGTCGATTTCAAACATGGCTTTATACGTGTCGCGCAGCTTCCACACCAGCACCATGCCTATGAGTATGGGATTCCCCACCTTGTCGTTCACCTTGATTGGCTCCACGTCGAGGTTGCGGGCGCGCAACGAAAGTTTTTTCTTGTTGTAAAACGGATTCACCCAATAAAACCCCGTGTCCTTGAACGTACCCCTGTATTCACCGAAGAACACCATTGCACGGGCTTCGTTTGGTTCCAATTGCATATACCCTGCAAGCAGTACAAACCACACAACCACCAAGGCAACGCCGACACAATACAGCCACTCCAAGCCAAACAAAAAGCAAGCCACGATTGCCGCCGTCAACAGCACCAAATGTACGAACAGCATCAAGAAGCCATTCATTCTCATTCCCCTGAAATTCACTCCCTTTGTTTCCATAATTTTATATTTAAAATGATACTATTTTAGTATCACAAATATATTATTAATTTCCGACAAAGACAAGCATCAAGATGTTTTTTTTCGCCGAAAAAAATGTATTAGCCACAACGCGAATGAGGGTACGCCCCCTACAAATCCATCTGGGCGCACCCTCATTTGATTTTTTAACCCAAATCGGTCGTCAGACTTTGGGTTTAACGGCAGAGCAATCTTAGTCAATCAGGCTCTCGCTATCGTCGCTATGCCGTGCAGCATTCCTCTTGACACAGTCGCGGCTCGTATTGGCATAGCAATACACGCAAAAGTGGCGGCACGTGTCATACATTCCTATATCCTTGCTAATCATGCAGCCACACACCTTGCGCTGCCCTTTATCCTTCAAATTAGCCTGCTTGTCGGGTATCTCAATGGCAGGCTCGAACATCGCCCCTTGCCGCGGCAGCTCAGGCAATTTCCCCGTGCGCAAATAATACACCAATTCCTTGTCATCGCCAAACACCCGTTCCATCAGTTCTCCGTCGATGCAACGATTATGCTCGATTCCATATTCATCAAGGTCGATACCCTCGGCACACGTGGCAAGGGTCAAGTTCCACCCTTCCGCTGCCCATATCTCCCTCAGCTTCACCAGCCCCTCCACGAGTTCGGTGCGCTGCCAGTCGCTCATCTCGGCGGTGTCAACATTCTCTTTCGTGAAACAACTGGTTTCCTTCACAAGGTTATTCTGCACCTTGCGATAAGTCTTCACATCGACGAAGCTGAACACCAACTTGTCGGTATAACCCTTCAGCAAGTTGCCAACCCGCCATATTCGGCTAAGCAACGTGCGCGGAGTGATGTTCGGGGTCACAATTAGAGGGTCGAACCGCCATATCACGCGTTCGCGCCCTATCATGTCCGACAATTGCTTGAATGTTTCCACCCTCTGCTCTACGCTTGGAACATTTGGCTCAAAGCCCTCTGCAACATAGTCGTTAAGGGTTACTTGAAAATAGTAATGAATCCCCCTCTTGTCGAGTTCGGGCAATAACGGCAATATCGGTCGTGGGTTCTTTGTCCAGAACACAACCACTTTGCACCGCTCAAACGACACATACATCTTTTGTCGGTTAAACGGATTGTACCATGCACAATACCCTCGTGCCAACCGATTGAAAAACCATCGGGCATAAAATGCCGGAATGTCGGTTGACCTGCTTGCCGAAATTATCACTGGAGCCGTCGCCTCGACACGCTCCCCGGCATCAGTCGTGATTACGACCTTATCTTTATTTTTTGCAGTTTCTTTCATTTCACAAATTTAGCTTCTAAACATTTAATTATCCCATCAATATCAACATTCTGATAAAGATCCATCATCCAAGATTGGTTCTCTTCTTTCATCGGCTCTGTCTTATTTCTATACAATTCTTTCCAGAAATCAGACAACCTCCCTTTAACATCCGCCTTTGCGTATTTTTCATTTAGAACCCAGTTTAAAGCACGTTTAATACTTTTCTGTTGCAAAGCATTTAGTTTTCTTAATTTACCATGATACTCTACGATTAGCTGCATTATTGCATCAATATATTGAAAACTAAACTGTATCGACTCTTCAGGTGCAAATTTCAATTCGCCTTGAAGATTTTGTTTATTCTGCTTACTTTTCCACAACAAATTGCGCGACTCTCTCGAAGCAGTGTTATTCTTCTCCGCATCATGCATTTTATTATCTTTCGAAACAATCTCTTGATTTTCACTAAATTCTTCTACAACAGGAGAATAGCCCATCAATTGCTCGAACAATTCTACATAAACATTAGTTACATATTGCTTGTCTTTGTATCCAAACAGTATATCGGTGAAATCTCGTGTCAAATTGGCAAATCCTACCAGTCCACCATAAATGGCAAATGCCAAGCTATAATTACACATCGACTTCAAGCGCATTTGCCTCAACAGCCGCTCCCAATCATCACCGCTTGAAAGCACTGCGGCAATAACAGACGGCAAATTATCACCCCACCGCAGCGACGAATCAGCTCCACCAACATATTTGCGCATCTCATTCAATTGCGTTTTCATCTCGCAGGTTTCCCACCTGTTTTCATACACCTCTTTCGCTTTTCGTGTCACTTCGTCTGAGAGTTGCGCTTTGACATTCTCAATGCTCCCATTGTATTCATCTTTGCAGAACACATCATTCACCCAAGCCAAAACCACACTTCGCTCCATTTCCTCGACAATTACCGCATTTGAAATTTTGCTTAGCATCAAGTCTTTTACGACAACATCCTTATTTTCAATCCTTAAAAGTGTAGTCTCACTTTGTATCTTCTTGTTCAACTGCTCTATTTTTCTCGTCAGCCAAGAAATAGCCTCGTTGTGCTCCTCTCCTCCATACAACAAGCTGCGAATAATTTCACTTTTGTATTTAAACGGGAAACTTACCCCACGAGCAATTAAACCGCTTATAGAACTGTCAATATCAACCCCATCTTTCACTATTTCTTTCAGATACTTGATAACGGGCTCTTGCTCTTGCATTCTCGACAGCAAGTAGTTCATTCTTTCCTCTTGGAGTGGAGTCGCTTTATAGTCAGAAGCTATTACGGCAGAAAAAATATTCTGCAATTCTTGCAAAATGCCATACGTTGCAACATTTTCGGGTGAAGTCGAAAGCATTGCACCAATATAGTAGCCATATAGCAGTCCTTTCATCTTATTGATTTGGCGGTCACGTTTTATTGCCGCCTCATTCAATTCAATATTTACCTTATTGAAATTACATTTCTTACCATTCCATTGCCCCAAACCTTGCCGCACATCGAAACATCGCTTATAAAAAATCATGAATTTAGTTTCAAGGCTGCTGTCCGACAACGATAACGCAGTCCGCTTGTCTCGCTCGGAGAAAAAGATAAACTTAGCCCACCACGGTGAAAGATAAATAGTGTGGTCACAGTAATAAATTCCCTCAGCCAACTTCGGCAACTCTTCATCAGTAACAATCTTGACAAGCATCGGATGGTCTTCAACATCGCTTTGTGGACGCACAAACTCAAATGGCTTGTCATAAAGAATAATGGCATTGTCAACACCATTCTCCTCCACCGACTGCCACCGCGAATATCCAAATCCTCGCTTGGCATAAAAAGCCTGTGGCGAGATACTTTCGCTCGACAATATATTATTGAAATTAAGAGTAGATGTAGGTATGTAATATGTTTTCATATTTCTTCAAATTCTAAATCTGTTTCAGTTGTTTTATACAAATCTCTCGGAATATTCGACAACAATTCAGGCAAATATCCACTATACATGATATACAGATTTTTATAAGTCCGTGTCATTGCCACATATAACGATTTTCTGTTCGATGTGCCAAATGTGTTGATGTCTTCAATGAATGGAAGAAACACTGTCTCAAATTGCAATCCTTTTGCGCTGTGGTAGGTCATTACTTTAGGATTTGACGACGAGAAATTCAATGTAAACCGACTCTTGCGAAAATCTTCCTTGTCTTTATATTGCATTTCATAGTTCACCCCTAATTCATCAAGTAATGCTCCCACAGTCTTTACCATTTCATTGTGCGGTACAAGAATTGCACAATCGGTCATGGCGGAATTTCGCGCCAAAATTTTACCTATCGCTAAAATCTGTGCTTTCTGATTGTCGTACCGCAATATTCGAGGCACCGCTTGTGACGTACTTTTATAAGTACTCTCCTCAAATGGAGATAAATCAACCCCAACATATTGAGCCAACTTTGCAACCCCGACCGGCAAGCGATAATTCCTGTACAATTCAAAATATTTAGGTTTTTCCATTCTCAGCATAATATAACCTATAGCCTCCACAGACACAGTATTTTTCAACCCATCATAAATCGACTGAGCTGTATCTCCAAAGAAAAAGAAATGCTTGTTTGTCGCATTAATGAACTCTTTTATCTCTTCTTCCTCGAAATCTTGTATCTCGTCCACAATCAAGTAATCAGCGTGACTACAATCAAGCCGATGCTTCCAATGCCAATGATACAAAAATTGATTATGCAACCCAAGTTCTTCGCGACCCGAATTCATATATCCGCACAAAGCCTTGGTAAAAACAATAATCTTGTAATTATCACCTCTCTCTTTCTGAATGCGCTGTGCTTTTATCAATGCAAGCACCGACTTGCCGCTTCCGGCACACCCAGCTACTACACACGACTTGTCAAGCACAGCCGTTAAGATTTTGATTTGGTCGTCATCAAGCTCCGACTCCTTTATCATCCAATCCTTTTTCATAGCTTATCTATTGTTTATTATTCTCCATGCTACTTTGCTTATGTCTCTCACGCAATGCGAGTGCGCGACTGTAAACACTTGGCTATATCCATCATTGCGCAGCACAATGTGGCAATCGACAGCCGATAATCCCCTGTCGAGCATCTTTGGCAACCACTCTTGCGACACATTGCTATAAGTGGTCACATCAATGAGCAGCATAACACCGTCGTCGTTCAATTTAGGCAAGAAATACCGAGCCACACACTCATAGGCGTTGGTTTCCTCAAACTGCTCCTTGGTAACGAATTCACATATTGCCTTTACCGACATCACGATATCAAACCGACTTTGCACCACAGCGTCGAGAATCGTCAAGTCGTATATGTCATCAATTTTAACAGGTATTACGTGATATTTTATCCTAAGCTCCGAACGACTCGAATAGGCATCAACCACTTTTTCAAACAGGCGGAGTGCATGCAGGTTTCCGTCCATCGCATATATGTCCACTTCCTCCATGCCATGCAGACATTCATCAATCGCAGCCAATAGCCCTATAATCTCGCCGCCCGTGCCGCAACCGAAATCAAAAACCGATATATTCCGCCTCGATCCCCAATCGCCCGGACACGCAGAAAAAAGCTGTCGATAGATACAATAAGCCTCGGTATAGCTTCGCGGGAAATAAGTTCCCAAATAATTAAGCACATCGTCCTTATCCCAGTCGATAACTGTCATGTCAGCGTTTGAGCGACAATATTTTGCGCCCAACTCGCCATATATATACCCATCAAGCCATTTAGGCAACCTTACACTGGCAACCATATCTCATTACGTCTTCCTGCCGGCTGCCATGCAAGAAATGTGGTTTATAGTATTGATTCTTTCATTTACCGCACACGCAAAAAAAAGAACGTGGAGCCGATGCTTGTTGCCCGTTCCACAGCTTAAAGGCTCTCGCATTGCCCGGTTAGTCGAAACGAGCAACGCGAAAGCCCCACGCCGATGTATATATATGATACACTCCCACCGCCATGCGCCCGTTTCGCAACAAGCCACGGCGTGAGCCTGATATAATACACCCACGGAAGCATTCACCGTTGCTTTGTTTTTGACCAACCGATTGGGAATTTGCGAGATTCTTAAGCTGTCAAAACCAAAGCGTCAAGTAAACGCCTTTCATTATGTATGTACGCCCACCCTCCGCTCCATCCACCAGTGTGTAATGGCACGGCGTGGGTGATATGCAAATATATACATTTTTCCGCTCCTCACAAAATCCTCCACAATATTCAGTACACCGTCGCAACCATTTCAGCCAAAAGTGAGAATTACGGAATATAGGGGGGAGACGGAAGCCTTAATTGTTGACTTGTAGAGCCGTGGCGTGCCGCGGCTCGTTTATCGCCACAACGTAACCATCTGCCACACAACTTGAATACAATTTGCACATACAAGCCGCAGCACGCCACGGCTCTACTACATATAAACGTATTTGCGATTACACCCCTTCCACTCTATTTATTAATGAAAGTGTCTGTTTGTCGCGATTCTTATAATTTTTGACGATTTTGAGCCCGATTTAATTTGCGTTTTTTCGTACTTTTACCGCCATATTACATAACATGACCTAAACAACCATTATCGACAAATGAACACGACAGAACACGAAAAAATCGGGTGGATCGACTTCCTGCGAGTATTGGCTTGCTTCCTTGTAGTATTTTCTCACAGTTGCGACGCATTCGTGGCTCAATTCGATGCCGACCGCTCCTCATTCCTCACCGGCGTATTTTGCGGCAGCCTTGTGCGGGCATGTGTACCGCTGTTCGTCATGATGACAGGCGTGTTGCTGTTGCCCGTTTCGCCGACATACAACCTCACGGCATTCTACCGCAAGCGCATAGGTCGCATCATTCCGCCACTCATCTTTTGGTCGGTAGTGCTGCCCGTGTTGATGTTCACCTACTTCAATTTCGTCTCCCCCGACACGCAAAACCCGCAAGTAGCCCCCGAAAGCTACACCGGGCTGCTGCTCGTGCAACGCATCTATACGTTCATATTCAACTTCAATTTCGACACCACGCCACTTTGGTATCTGTATATGCTCATCGGGCTTTATCTGCTCATACCCATTCTCAATAGCTGGCTCGTACAAGCCTCTCGCCAAGAGCTGAAGACGGTGCTCATGCTGTGGGGCGTGTCGCTCGTGCTGCCCTACCTGAAGATGCTCGCCCCCGTGCTTGGCTACCAAGGCAACTATGGCAACATGGAGCTGTTTGGAATGTGCGACTGGAACATATATGGCACATTCTACTACCTGTCGGGCTTCGTCGGCTACCTCATCTTGGCATTCTACCTCAAGAAGTACCCCATCGGCTGGAGCTGGGGCAAGACGCTCGCCATCATGATACCGATGTTTGTCATTGGGTATGCCATCACCTCGGGCGGCTATATTCTCACGCAAGAACATTTCCCGGGCAACTACGCCTACCTCGAAATCGTGTGGTACTTCACTGGCATCAACGTATTTATGATGACGCTGCCCATCTTCGTCATCGCACAGAAGGCTGCCATGCGTCCACGACGGTGGATGTCACAGCTCGCCTCGCTCACGTTTGGTATCTACCTGTGCCACTTTGCATTCATATTCCCGAGCTACGACCTGCTCGACACCGCCGCTCTCCCCTACTGGCTGCGCATATTGTGCATCGCCGCCACGACATTTGCCGTAAGCACCGCCATCACATGGCTCATGTCGCGCTGCCGCCTCACAGCCCTGTTTGTCAAGTAGCGGGCATGTGCGCCTCGGCAACAATGCACAGTTAAATGCGGTCGCAAAATGCTCTATCTGTGGGAATTTCGCCAAGTGGGTTACATTGCAGCCTTGAAGTTGAACACGGGCTTTACCACCTTGACAATTTCCACAGTGTCTTTGATATTGGCAATGATTTCCTCCTTGGACTTGTAAACCATCGGCGACTCGTCACGGGTGTCCTCATTGACAGTTTCGCTATAAATTCCAGCCATCGACTGCTGAAATGCTGCCATGTCTATCCGCTTGAACGCCTCGGCACGGCTCATGATGCGCCCTGCCCCGTGCGGAGCCGAGTTGTTCCAGTCCTCGTTGCCCTTGCCGACACACAATAGCGCACCATCGCGCATGTTCAACGGGATAATGCAACGCTCTCCGGCACGAGCCGAAATAGCACCCTTGCGGATAACATTATCATCGCCTATGTAATTATGCACACTTTCAAATCGCGCAAAAGCCTCATCACCAACGGGTATCTCCATCCACTCTTGCCGCAATAGGAACTCACTTATCAAATCGACAATCACACTGCGGTTGATGCGTGCCCATTGCTGGCAAAGGCGCATGTCGTGCAAATAGTCTTCGCGCGCCTCTCCGCTCAAGTAGCACAAGTCGGCAGGAATCGGCGGCTTACGCATCTTGAACGAATTGTGCAACTGCCGTATGGCATCTTGTAACTCATTCTTGCGCCCGGCTTCCTTGTATGCCTTTATCATGGCATTCTGTTCTTGCATCAATTCGCCCCACCCCGACTGCATCTTTACAGCCAATTTCTGGTAAATATCGGCAACTTGCTTGCCTATGTTGCGGCTGCCAGTGTGGACGGCAATATATCCCACGCCATTCTCGTCGTGATCGATTTCGATATAATGATTGCCGCCGCCAAGCGACCCTATCGCCTTGTAGTGACGCTTTACTTCCTTAAACTCACGGAAGCAGCGCATCTCCTGTACCAACTGCTTTGCCTGCGAATACCGTTCCATATATGGCTGCGGCAATATGACATCGCCCTCGCGCACATTCCTGTCCGACGGTATATTGGCAACGATAAACTCATTAAGCGCATGGAAATCTATGTCGCCCACGAACCTGAACGGCTGCACCTGTATTCCACACCCTATGTCAACACCCACAATGTTTGGAATCACCTTGTCGCCAAGATTCCCCGTGAACCCTATCACGCAGCCCGCCCCGGCATGTACGTCGGGCATGATGCGTATCTTGCAACCGCCAAACACGTCAATTGCAAGCAATTGCCTTATTTGCTCCACTGCACCGACCTCGATATTGTCGGTGAATATCTTCACGTCATGTCCATCAATTGTTTTCATAATCTATTTTTAGTTACAATTTATGGCACAAAATTAAAGCCACGATGTGCCATTGTGAAGCACAAGGTTGCGGAACTTGTATAAACCACCAATTAATTGACTACTATGTAGCCGCCACCCTGACGCGAGTTGACACGGTAACGCCGCAAGGCATAATTCTGCTCCGAAGCCGGACCCGACACGGGCGACCCTGCACCCTCGCACACATTGAAGCGCGAACCGCAATTGGGGCAATATGCCTCAAAGGTCTCGCTGTCGAATTGCAGCAAGGCTTCGTCACGGTTCGACTCAACGGGGCAGGCACGATCATAGGCAAGCGGATAGTTGTAATCGCCCACAGAAAAATCATATCCCGACACAAGCAATATGCCTCCATAACCAGTATAGGCATCGGGGTCATAGTTATAAAAGCCCGATGGAATAGGCGGATTGGCAAGATGGTCGAAGAAACGATGCTCCCCGTAGGTGTGCACCCCATACAGTTCCCACACCTGCGTGTTGAATTCCATGCGCACTGGATATGAGGGAACACGGTCGTCATTGACCTGTTTGCACCCCGCAAGCATCAACACCGCAAGCAACAATATAAAAACATATCTTATCATCTTCGTCATAACTGCATCGATAGTATTCGGTCAATCTCAATCAACTCCTCGCCTGTGAAACGAGTGTTGCGTATCGCTCCAAGGCTGTCGGCAAGCTGTGCCACAGTCCTTGGACCGACGATTACCGATGTGGTCGATTGCCGTGAAAGCAGCCATGCCGTCGCCATCTGCGCCAGCGTCTGTCCGCGCCTTACAGCCATTTCATTGAGTGCCTTCACCTTGGCAAGCAGCAACGGAGTGATTGCGCTCGATTGCAAGTGATGGCCAAGTGCGGCGCGCGAACCTTCGGGCACTCCACACAGGTATTTGTCGGTGAGCAACCCCTCGGCGAGCGGTGAAAATGCCGTCATGCCAATGCCGAGTTTCGAGAGCAGCGCGATGTGCTTCTCCTCGATGTCACGCACAAGCATATTATATTTGCCCTGATAGATGAGCGGATGCACGTGCTGCCCGGCAAGATACTCGGCTGCGGCAGCCAACTTGTCGGCAGGGTAATTCGACAAGCCCACGTATAGAGCCTTGCCGCTGCGCACGATGTCAATCAGCGCTTGCATCGTCTCCTCGATGGGCGTGAAACCGTCATAACGATGAGAATAGAAAATGTCAACATAGTCGAGCTTCATGCGGCGTAGCGACTCGTCGAGGCTCGTCATGAGCATCTTGCGCGACGACCCTATGCCATAGGGACCCTCCCACATGTCATATCCAGCCTTTGTCGTCACCACCATCTCGTGGCGGTGGCTGCGCAAGTCGTCGTCATAAATCTTGCCGAATGTCTCCTCAGCCGACCCGTATGGAGGCCCGTAATTGTTGGCAAGGTCGAAGCACGTAATGCCATGGTCGAAAGCATACAGCACCTTCTCACGCGACTCCTCATAGGCATTGATGCCACCAAAGTGCCACCAGAAACCGAGCGTGATTTCCGGCAACCTGATTCCCGACACACCGCACTGGCGGTAGTTCATCATGCCATCGGCATAACGGTCGGGATTTGCCACATATATTGTCCTGCAATTCATGATTGTCGTCCTAAAAGTTGGTTAAACGCCTTGTGGTAGGTATCAAAATCAAAACGGTCGAGTTCATGCCTGTACAATTCTTCAATCTCGGCATTACACAAGTTGCCTATCGACCCGGCATGGGTGTGCGCCACCTGCTTCACCGGACAAAAACGTCCTGCCTCGATTTCAAGCCCCACTTGCTTGTAGGCATCGCGGAATGGCACGCCACTTTGCGTGAGGCGATTGACCTCTTCAACCGAGAACATCAGGTCGTAGCGGCTGTCGTCGAGTATATGCTCGTTCACCTTCACCTGCCTCATCATGGCATCGACCATCGTCAATATGTCGATTATCTCGTCAAACGCTGGCAAGAAACCCTCTTTTATGAGTTGCAAATCACGGAAGTAGCCCGAGGGCAGATTATTGGTAATCAACGTTATCTCTCCTGGCAAGGCTTGCAGGCGGTTGCACTTGGCACGTGTCAGCTCAAACACGTCGGGATTTTTCTTGTGCGGCATAATCGACGAGCCAGTAGTAAATTCGTCGGCAAGGCGCAAAAAACCGAAATTCTGAGAATTGAACATACAAGCGTCGAAAGCCAATTTCGATACAGTGGCTGCCACCCCGGCTATTGCCTGTGCCACCACGCGCTCGGTCTTGCCACGCCCCATCTGGGCATACACCACGTTGTAGTCCATCGATGCGAATCCAAGCAGGCGGGTCGTCATTGCACGGTCGAGCGGGAACGACGAGCCATAACCTGCCGCCGACCCCAACGGGTTACGGTTGGTGATGTGGTATGCCGCACGCATCACGGCAAGGTCGTCGGCAAGCGACTCGGCATACGCGCCAAACCACAACCCGAACGACGACGGCATTGCCACCTGCAAATGAGTATAGCCCGGCATCAGCACATTCTTGTAACGTTCCGACTGCTCTTGCAGCGTCTTGAACAGGCGCGTCATGGCTGCCACAACATCCTCTATGCGGCTGCGTATGAACAGGCGCAAGTCAACCAGCACCTGGTCGTTGCGCGAACGCCCCGAATGAATCTTCTTGCCAAGGTCGCCAAGGCGGCGTGTCAGCAACAATTCCACCTGCGAATGCACGTCCTCGACGCCATCCTCAATTGCGAAACGACCCTGTTCGATTTCTACATATATGCTGCGCAACTCGGCGGTGAGCACGTCGAGCTCGTCGGCGGTGAGCAACCCTATGCTTTGCAACATCGTGATATGCGCTATTGAGCCAAGCACGTCGTATGGCGCAAGGTACATATCCATTTCGCGGTCACGGCCCACGGTGTAGCGTTCTACATCGTGGTCAACCTGCACATTTTTTTCCCAAAGTTTCGATGCCATTGTCACAATCTTTTATTGGTCACAAATTTATAAACAGTTTATGTTTTACACAACACCGCCTCTTCGCGCCAACGAAGTAACCCGCCACAAAAAACGCACCCATGCCCCGTGCGCGCCACAATAAACATTGACAATTAATTGCGTTTTTAAACATAATTAAGTATAATTGCATGTAACAAGCAGTTAACGAAACTTACATACATAAATAATTAACGGAAAAGGGTTACATTTGCAATGTTATTCTCATAATTACGATTCACAGCACAGAGATGTCAAACCTTAATATCGAAGAATTAAATTCAAGCAACGGGTATGTCGTGTTCGACTGCACCTCGGCAGAAAAATTAGATATGCTGGCAAAGTACAGCACAGTCTTGATATGCACCAAAGGCATGGCAGTTATCGAATTAAATATGCTTGAATACACCGTACAACCAAATTCATTCGTGCTTATTTCTCCGGCAATGATAATCAAGACGCGCTACGTGTCCGACGACTTCTCGGCAGTGGTGCTGCAAATGACACAAGAAACCTCAATGTCGTCGTTCATCGGACTCGAAACCGAGATGTTCAACGTCATCTACCGCGAACCATGCTTCTCTGTCTCCGACAACCGTGAAATGACGCTGATGCACAACATGGTCGAAAACCTGCGCATATTTATGCAACTACCATCGTCGGCACACAAGAAAGATTTCATATACGGCACCATACACTGCCTGTTCATAGCCATCTACGACATACACCTGCGCAAGGCGCTCAACGACACGACTCCCCAAAGCACGGTCTATACATCGGCAGACAACTACTTCAGGCAATTCCTGCGGCTGATAAAAGACCACTGTCGCCAACGCCACGACGTGGCATTCTATGCCGACAAACTGCACATCACGCCGAAATACCTCAACGAGATTTCACGCAAGAAGGCCCACCTGACGGCAAAGGAGGTAATAACGCAATTCATCGTGACACTAATCAAGCGCGAACTGCTCGTGTCGGGCAACTCGGTGCAGCGCATCGCCTACGACTACAACTTCTGCGACCAGTCGAGCCTCGGCAAATTCTTCAAGAAAGCCACCGGCATGTCGCCCGTAGCCTACCGCCGCACCCGCTAACCCCTCCCTGCCAGCCAGACGGGAACTGCAACAACGATATGCCCGTCCACCAACATCACATCGAGGCACACTCATGCTCCAGTTCGTTGCGTATGGCTCGATTGATAAATTGTGCAAGAGCCTCTTGCACAAATTCAGAATGTTGCCAAAACGAAACCATACATCGTCGTCAATGGCGATGGGTTTATTCAACAAAAAGAGCCAAGGAGAATATCCCCTTAGCCCCTAACTAAAAATTAACGTATGTTGCGGAGGGAGGGGGATTCGAACCCCCGATGCGCTTTTGACGCATACACGCTTTCCAGGCGTGCCTCTTCAACCACTCGAGCATCACTCCTTTTTGCCTTTTCTATGAATTGCGGCGCACAAAGATAGCAACTTGCTACGAAAAGGCAAAATTATATCGCAAATTTAGAAACAGATTTCTTTCCATTCCTGCAATTCCAGCCAACTATTCGGGCTGCAAAAGCCTGTCACACCACAACGCCTTGCAGCACGTGCATGAGCATGGTGCTCACGGTGGTATAGATGACCATGCCGATGATGTCGTTGGTGATGCTTATGAAGGGGCCCGTGGCAAGGGCGGGGTCTATCTTCAGCTTTTCGAGCGTAAGCGGCACGAAAGTGCCGAATATCGACGCGAAAATCACCACCGAGAAGAGCGACACCGACACGGCTATCGTCGTTACACGCCCCGGGTCGTCGAGGAAGAAACAGTTGTAGAGGAACACAAGGAACGATATGATGGTGGCATTTATCAACCCCACTCCAAGTTCCTTGCCTATCTGCTTGGCGGCATGCTTTATGTCGAGGCTACCGTTGGCAAGACCCTGCACCACGATTGCCGACGACTGTATGCCCACGTTGCCACCCGTTCCGCCAATCAGCGGGATAAACAACGCCATTGCCGGATTGGTGGCAAAACCGCTTTCAAAGTTGCCGAGAATCACCGAGTTGGCCAATCCGCCAATCATGCCAATCAACAGCCACGGCAGGCGCGCCTTGGTCTGCGTCAGCAGGTTGTCGTTGGTCTCCACGTCGGTCGAGATACCCGAAGCGAGCTGGTAGTCGCGTTCGCTCTGTTCGCGCACCTGATCCATGATGTCGTCAACGGTGATGCGCCCCACAAGGCGACCAATCGAGTCGATTACAGGCATCGCCACAAGGTTGTATTTCTCGAAGTCGAGAGCAACCTCCTCGATGGGCGTGTCGGCTTTCACAGCAATCGGGTCGGTGACCATCACGTGCTTTATCTTCGACACCGACGGGTGGGTAATCATCTTCTTCAACGGGAAAACGCCCTTCAGGCGGTTTTCGTCATCGACCACATACACATAGTAGATTTCGTCCATCTCCTCGGCTTGCATTCTCATCTGCTTCATGCACTCGGGCATACTCCAATTCTCGTTCACCACAATCATTTCGGTACCCATCAAGCCGCCCGCCGTGTCGTCGTCATACTTCAACAGGTCGATGATGTCGCCAGCCTGCTCCATGTCGTCGATGTGCGAGATTACGTCGTCGCGGTCTTCCTCGTCGAGTTCCTGGATAAGGTCAACGGCGTCGTCCGAGTCGAGGTGTTCCAGTTGCTTGGCAATATCCTCGTTGGGCATCTGCGCAAGCAGTTCCTTACGGTCGTCCTCGTCGAGTTCCATCAGCACCTCGGCTGCCGTCTCCTCGTCGAGCAACTTATTGAGGAACTCCGACTCCTCGGTGTCGAGGTCGTGGAACAACTCGGCAATGTCGGCAGGGTGCAAGCCTTCGAGCAGCTCGCGCGCACGCTCCACGTCGTTGGCAGCAACGATGTCTTTCACCTGCTGCAAATATTCATCGGTGTATTCTTTCATAGTTCTCGTCGTTTTTTCCGACACGCCTCCCGTTAAAGGCGTGCAAATCATTAACAAAAAAGGATATTATTCTCAAATCATGCCACAAGCGTTCCAGTCACAGGAACACACCTCGGGCTATGTGTTATTCTTCATTGTATTTTTCACACTCCGGCCCGGCAGGCCGCGACCATATTGGTCAACTCGACAAACTGCTCAACGCTCAACTGCTCGGGACGCAAGGCAAGCAACTCGGCATACTCGGCTGGCGGTGACGGGAGCATCGACTTGAGCGAGTTGCGCAACGTCTTGCGCCGCTGCCCGAACGATGTCTTGACAACAGCCTTGAAAAGTGCCTCGTCGCAACCGAGCGACGTGACTGCATTTCTCGTGAGGCGTATAACGCCCGACTTCACCTTTGGCGGCGGGTCGAACACGTTTTCATCGACGGTAAACAGGTATTCGATGTCATACCACGCCTGCAACAGCACCGACAATATCCCGTATGTTTTCGACCCGGGCTTTGCGGCAATGCGCTGCGCAACCTCGCGCTGCAACATTCCACTGCAGCACGGCACCTGGTCTTTATACTCAAGCACCTTGAAAAATATCTGCGACGATATGTTGTAGGGGTAATTGCCTATTATGCAAAACTTGCCGTCGCCATACATCGCCCTGAGGTCGAGCCGCAGGAAGTCGTCGGCAATGATACGCCCGTCGAGGGCGGGAAAATGCTTTTGCAGGTATGCCACCGACTCGCCGTCGAGCTCCACCACCTTCAGGTCGTGACCCGCATCGACAAGGAAGCGTGTGAGCACACCCATTCCGGGACCCACCTCCAGCAGCGGCAAGTCCTTGTGCCCACTCATCGTGTCGGCAATGCGGTGCGCCACCGACAAGTCGGTGAGGAAATGTTGCCCAAGCGATTTTTTAGCCTTTACCTGTTGCATTGGTCCAATATCTTGTCTTATGGTTTATAATTATTCCCCCGTGCCAAAAACATAATCCAATATTTTGGCGTATCTTTGCAAATCCGTACAAAGGTAATGCACCAACGAGAGAAAAACAAGCAAAAACGTGCATAAAAAGCTGCCGAACGCTCCTTTTCCCCGATTCGTGCCTCATAAAATTTACAATCCAATGCAGCAACAGCAAATAAAAAAAATTATTTCGAGCATATTCAAATATGCCATTTCGATAGCCATCGGCGTAGGACTGTTTTACTTCCTTTACAACAACGTTGACATGGAGCAGATGCGCAATGTGCTGAAAGAGAATGTCAATTACTTGTGGTTCATTCCCGTCATCATTGTCAGCACGTTCAGCCACATCTTCAGGGCTTGCCGGTGGAGGCTGCAACTGCGGGCAATCGGCATCGATGCCCCGCTGAGCGCGCTCGTCAACTCCATCTTCGGCACCTATGCCGTCAACCTCGTGTTCCCGCGTCTGGGCGAAGTGTGGCGCACGGGCTACATAGCAAGCCGGCAAAAGGCTTCGTTCACGGCTGTCCTCGGCTCGATGTTTGCCGACCGTCTTTCCGACACCGTCACGGTGCTGCTGCTCACGCTGTTCACATTCTTCATCGCCCGTGGGGCGTTCTACTCGTTCCTCGACACCTATCCGCAGATAAAAGACGGCTTGTGGAACTTCGCCACTTCGCCGTGGGTGTGGTGTGCTGCCATCGTGGGCATCGCAGCCATCGTGTGGCTGTTCACCAGCAAGACTCAAAACCGCTTCATAGTGAAAATCAAGCAAATGGTGTCGAACCTGTGGGAAGGCTTCTCGGCAATAGCCCGCATGGAGGGCAAATGGCAGTTCCTTGGCTACACGGTGCTTATATGGGGCTGCTACTTCATGCAGCTATACATAGCCACGTTTGCCTTCACGTTCACCCACGACATCGGTGTCAAGGCTACGCTCGTGCTGTTTGTGCTTAGCAGCATCGGCATGGGAATCCCCACCAACGGCGGACTTGGCTCGTGGCACATCGCCATCATCTTCGGCTTGTCGCTCTACGGCGTAGGGCGTTTCGACCCTGCCAACTTCGACCCGCAGGCATCGGCATTTGCCATGCTCGTGTGGGGCATACAGACGGCACTGCTCATCGTGCTCGGCATCTATACGTTCATCTACATTGCCATCGACCGCCAGCGCATCAAGAGCGGAAAGACCGTGGTGAAGACAAGCGGCAGCGGAATGAAATTATAACCATAATAGAGTATTTGCAATTATGCCAAAGGAGGATTACAACGACTTTTTCGATGGCGATGCCACCGAAAACGAAGAGAATGGGGAGGCTCAAAAGAAAGAAGAGGAGACTCCCGAACAAATCGAGGCTAAGGAAATAGAACGACAGACCATCGGCAAGCCGGCAAGCACGTTGCGCAAGGCGATAGCCATATTGGTGACGACAGCAATAATCGCCGTTGCCTTGTGGACGACAATAGTGTTTGGCGTGCCATACGTCAACGAGGCGCAGCAACGGGGAGCAATAGTGCAGGTGAGGCAAGAGGGGCTGATATTCCAGACTTTCGAGGGGCAAATGATTACCGACGAACGCCTTGCCGACACCGTGCACGTGTATCAGCGCGACTTCTTTTTCTCAATCGAGGACGACTCAATCGCACGCGACCTCATGGAACTGCAATCGACTGGCCGCCGCGTGACGCTCTCCTACAAGGAATACCGTGGCGCACTGCCATGGCGCGGCAGCTCAAAGATAATTGTCACCGGCTACAAGATTCAATAACACCGACAAGCATAAAAAAATAGCAGGAGCGCACACTCAAGGTTGCGCTCCTGCATTATATATATAATAGCAACTATCGTTTAAGCACCTTTTGCACTGCTTCGCTGCCATCGGCACACTTCACGCGCAAAATGTATAACCCTGCTGGCAAGCCGCCCATGTCAACCATCTCGATGCCTTGCCGCTTGATGCCCTCGACCATTGTGCCGCTGGCATCGTAGAGCCACAGTTGCACCACTTCGGAAGAGGATGAAATGTATAGCACGCCGTGGGTGGGTTGCGGATACACCCTCAATGACACTCCGTTACCGCCTTCCACATCGTCAACGCCCGAAGTTATGGCATCGACCCAAAGTTGCAACGTTGCCTCGGCACCGCTGCCGTCGGTGGCACTCGCCTTCACCGTCACATATCCGCCCGTGGTATTGGTGCGGGCAGTAACCACGCCATAGGCATTCACTTCGGCAAGCTCCTCGCCATCGACGATGCTCCATGCCACGCGTTGGTAGGCAGCCGAGAGCGGAAGCACTTCGGCATAGAGGTATGCCACAGGCTTGTCGGCAGTGAGCGACGTGTTGCCGTCGAGCGACACTATGCGCAGGCTGGTCACATAGTCGATGTTCCCGGCATTGCCGGCATACACCACGTTGCTGCGCACAGCCCCGCCAGTAGCGGCATCAGCAAGCATCTTCACCTGTCCTGTGCGGGCTGCGGCGGCAGGAACCAATTCGAGCGCATAATATTGCAATGCACCCGGTGCAGCGTCAACATAGCTTGTCACCGACCCTGCCACGACGGCAATCTCCTGCAAAGCATCGGGCGAAGCACCGCGCAAGATGCGGTATGACGCCATGTTGCGTCCGCCATAGGCATTCCATATCAGGTTGTAGCTTCCCTCGGCAATGCCGCGGTTGATGGTGAGCAGCACCGTCTGGTGAGGCTCGCTCATGGGGCTTGTCTCGCCAGACTCTAACGTCATGGCTATGGTGTAACGCTCGCTGCGCACGCGGTTGTCGGAAGTTGCGTCGGCAAACCGCCCTGCAGCCTTGTCAACCCTGCCTATCTCGACAAACTCATCGAGCACCGACCCCTCTTTATACACAATCACCTCACGGCAAGCAGCCGGCAGCGATACGGCATCCCACGTCACCACGTTGCGGCTACCCTCGCTCTCGACCATTGCAATCGACGGGGCTTCAATCTCGGGCAGCACGGTGAAGTCGATATAGCGTTCCTGCGTGTTGCCGTCGATGGTGGCATATAGCGTCAGGCGGCGACTGGAGAGTTCTGGCCTGCCGATGATGCGGGCTGTACCTGTCGCCTCGCCTGCCACGGCACTTATTTCGAGGTCTTCGCCCACAATGGTTTCACCACTCAGTTCCCAGCGCAATGTCGCCGTCTTGGGAATGTCGCGCATGGTTATCTCAAACGGCGAATTGAAATACACCTCATCGGGCATATCAAACGTCACGTCATACCACCGCGTCACGCCAACGCCTACGGTCGAGGTGACACCCGAAACGGTCACGCCGACAGTCTTTGTGCCAAAGTCGTTCCATCTTATATGGTATGGACCCCACGAGCTGCCGCTCACGACAGTTCCGCCGTCGAAATCCCACACAGGCTCGGCACCGTCGTCGCGTGTTCCCACATACTCGATTATGGCTATCATCCCGGCAGTGACCATCGCCGGCGCGCTTATCTGTGGCGCAGTTTCCACTTTCACAGTCACCGGGGCTGAAAAATCAGATGCTTCGCCCCACAGGTCAATGGTCTGCACCTGCACCTCATATTCTCCCACTGGCAGGCGGTCGATGGGAATGTCAAACTGCGTTGCTCGCGGGAAGTAGTAGTCAGAGTTACCTTCATTATAAGCATTTGCGGGCAGCTGATGCACACCGGCATACGGACCAGTTGTATTGCTGCCACCATTCAACGGCGATATTATGTAACTGCCTTCTCCCGTCGCGCCTTTCTTCTTCACCGACAGGTTGTAACGCAACTTCTTGGTGGGCGTTTCGGCATCGGTTGCCTCGCTCCACTCTATGTGCAGCCCTGTCGCAGTCTGTCGTGCGGCAACAGTCGTCGGCGCAACGGGGCGGGTGTTGGTGACTGTGGTCTGGTTGTCGGCAATATCTGCGTCGGTGCTTAAACTTTCATCTGCATAAACCATCGGTGATTTGCCAGAGATGAGATTTTTCAGTATTACTGCACTTTTTCCTCCATAGCTGCCAATCTTCCATGTTTCGGAAATGAAGCCTTGTCGGTAACTCGTCGGCGAATCGACATAGACGGCGTATATTGCCATGTCGTTCTGCCGCGAGGCATCGTATGAAGTGATGAGAATATCCACATATCCGTTGTTGTCGATGTCGAAAAGCGAATAGTTGAAATAGCCGCCTTCATATCCTCCGCTTTCGGTGTACTCAAGCCCCGTTTCAATCGTGTAGCCATCGATGAAGCGTTGGTTGTTGTCGTTCTTCAGCACTTTCATGACCCCGTTGTCGGAACAATAAAGCACGTCGTAATACCCATCGTTGTCAAAGTCGATTATTGACGGATTCCCGAAACTCGTCCTTGCCACTGGGGTATCAAACGGCACTTCAACCAGTTCAAACTCCAAATTCCCAAGGTTGCGATGCACTCTGAGCATGGTATAATCGTTACGGTCGGAGTAAAAATCATACACGTCAAACAGCCCGTCACCATCCCAGTCAAACAGGTTCGCGAAACTTATATATCGCTGACCGTTGTTGGCAACTTGGGTAAAAGTTCCATCTCCGTTGTTGACATAAATACTTCCCGACATCCCATTGCTCGGAAAGTCGGTCAACCCGTCGTTGTTCATGTCTGCCTTTACAGAAGGAAGTTGCATTTCTACATCACACACGGCACCCAGATTCGACTTTTTGGTGAAACTGCCGCTGCCGTTGTTCAGCAGCACGCCATAGCCACCAGTGTAATTGTAATACAGCAGGTCGGCAAGCCCGTCCATGTTCCAGTCAATCCACACCGAATAATCAAAATCAAGTCCTTGGTTGAATATACCCTTTGCCTTGCTGAAGGTGCCATTGCCGTCGTTGTGGTACAGCCCGCAGTCGTCAAATTGTCCAGAAAGCCCGTAGTCAACCAGCCCGTCGTTGTCGTAATCGAAGAACTGGTGACCATATTCGTTATAGAATATGCTGTGCCCAGTGATTCGGGCAAAATAGTTATCCATCACGCTCACCGCTTGCCGCGACATGGCTTGCGTGCCGTCGGCTGCCGTCATGGTGTGGACTATGGTTTTCTCTCCTGCCCTATCCCACTTCACCGTCAACAGTCCGTTTTGGTCGCTCACTATTGTGCCGCCGTCGAGTTGCCACGAGTGTGTCATGCCGTCGCTCACGGTATAGTGGATGTCGAGCGTGCCGGTGGTGTAGGTATCCTGAGCCGATAGTGTGAAGTCAACGGGGATATAGGTGTGCTCGAAGCTCACTTCCTCGCTCCATGCCGACCCGGCATGGTTGGGGTCGATGGCTTGCACGCTCACGTAGTAGGTTCCTGCCTGCCACGTGCGCACGTCGAGGCTCTTTTCGAGGTTGCTGCCGGCATTGCCGTCCATGAAGTTGCGGCGAGTGCCGTCGGCAAGCGCATGGGCTTCAAGCATATCGCTGCCACCCGGGGTGGAACCGATGCGCACGGCATAGGTCAAGTCGCGCGAAGCCGACTGGGCATCACGAGCCTCGCCCCACGATATTTTCAGGCTTCCATTCGAGGCAGTGTAGCTCACCACCGGGCGCGAAGGTGCCGATGGGGCAGTATTCTTTATCGCCGATTCAACCGAATACACCTGCCTGCCTCCATCGAAGAAACGGGATATATGCCTGTGCGACACCCATATTTCAAGGCTGCCGTCGCCGTCAAGGTCTTCGGCTTCAACTACATAATTGCCTATATCATCTTGAAAGTAAAGAATGTTTTGGTTGGTTGTGAAGGAATATAGCACCTCGGCATCGCCAAGCGCGAAACCCGAACTGCCGCGGCGCACCAACACGTTGAAGTTGTAATATGTGGTATAACCTTCCCGATACGAATCGACATACTCAAGCAGCAACAAGTCGTAGTAGCCGTCGTTGTCGATGTCGCGGCAAGTGGAATAGATGTAGTTTTTCTCCACATAATCCTCATGGGAAGTGAAATTGCCGTTGCCGTCGTTTTCATAAAACAGGGTGTAGCTCGTCGCCCCGTCGGTGTTATAGGCACTGAAGGTGACAAGAATGTCAACATCGCCGTCGCGGTCGAAGTCGTAGCACCACACCGGCGAGTCGGCAGCAAGGTTGTCCATCAAGTCGGTAGTCTCAAATTCGCCTCCGCCACGATAGACAAGCGTCCTGACAATGCCCTGCTCGCCGCCATACACCACATAGTCGGCAATGCCGTCACCGTTCAGGTCGCGCACTCGCACTGCTCCCCCCACGGTCGAAACCACATACGACCCCTCGGGAGTGCCATAGTAGAGTGTACCTGTCGCACTCTCAATCAAGTCGGTATATCCGTCGCCGTTCAAGTCGAGTGCCAAGTCGGGCAATGACGACGGCGTCGGGTCGGACGGTGGTTCGAGTGCAGCCCCGGTGAGTATCGCCCACGGGTTGGGACCAAGTGGCTTGTTCACAACCGAAGCCTCCTGCATCTCCATCCACGATGCGGCATCGAAGTCGCCTTGATACTCCTCATAGGCGACAGGCATCATCTGCGCCGACTGCATCGAGCCGTCGGGCATATAGCGGTGCACCACCACATAGTCGCCCTTCTCCTGCACAAGATCGGTGCTGCCGTTGCGGTCAATGTCGTAGTTGTTAAACAGCACCAACTCCATCACATCATACTGCCCTGCGCCGCTGCCGCTTATTGCCGCCCACTGCAAATGGCTGGAATACTCCTCCGCAAACACCCCCACGTCGGGCACCCCATCGCCATTAACATCATCGATACCAGTAACGTAGGCATTACT
This sequence comes from uncultured Bacteroidales bacterium, assembly GCA_949285735.1. GTDB lineage: Bacteria > Bacteroidota > Bacteroidia > Bacteroidales > Muribaculaceae > Avimuribaculum. The sequence continues at coordinate 88,246 of CASEAQ010000002.1, read as the reverse complement.
GGGCCCGTATGTCTGGGTCTCCGACGTTAAATTTGCCGTCGTGCCGTTGGGAGCAAAACCAGTAGAGTATCCGTCATGAAAATAAAGTGTCTCAGTATCCGAATTCTTATCAGGGAAGCACGACACAAACCCTATCTCGCCACTACCGTCGAAATCGTAGAACGCAACAGCCGCCGGCAAAGGAACGTTGAACTGCTGCACCTGCTCTTGCGCCATTGCCGGTGGCAAAGGCAACCACAAAAGCCCGAAGCCTAAAGTCCAAAATAATTTCTTTCTCATGTTGTATAATATTTATATGTTAAGGAAATCCACATCACATAACTCCTTCCCCCAATTCCTAATTCCTCACTCCTAATTCCTAATTCTAAAGCGGTATCAAATTAAACTGCGGGTCGTTTTTCAACTTCTTGCGTATGCGGTAGCGCACGGTATATACGCTATTTATTTCTATGTTGAACAATCGGCTTATGTCGATGGCACTCATTCCGATAAAGAAGCACAACAGATATTTAATGTCGGTCACGGTAATCTTGTCATTATATAGGTACAAGGCTTCGAGCACACTGTCGTCCACGACAATGCTTGTCAGCTTGCGCCCATACAGCTCTTTCATCTCCTCGCTGATAGACGAGCAAGCCATGTCGCGGGCAAGGCTGCCGGCAATAATTGAAATAGACAATCGTGAAGTCGTGTCGTTCGTTGCGGTCATGATTTGCTAATGAATGTTTATATTCGTTAGCAAATTTATGCCTATTGCGGCTCAAAAAATATAGACAAATATAGATAAATATAGGCGAAAGCCTCGATTAACCCCCAATCTTGCACAAATTTAGAAACTGCTTTGAATTTTTTGTTCAATGGTTTGAGATGGATTTTCGAGGCGGTTTTGATTATTTTTTGAATAAGTTTAGCGAGCTAAATGTTGAAAAAAATAAGCGAAAACGTCCGAAAAGACTCTCAAAATATGAACAAAGAACTTTCATTATAATTATTTCTGTAAAAATTCAAAACTGTTTCTTAGAAGCTGTCGGTAGCACTCATCTCGGTGGCGACGATGCGTCATTCGATTTTGGCACACGCAGCCCCTTTGCCAAACTGGCAGTTAATCCAGATTGCCAGCAGGCGGTCGGTTACAGAATACACCTTGTTGACTTCTGTAATAACCTCCTTGCCGAGCAAAATCCTCGCCGACGACTGCACCGAACTTGCCGATGCGAGATTGTGACGCTTGACAAATTGCGACGAGGTTATGCCCTGCGCCTTCCCTTCCAAAGCGATGGCATACAGCAAATCCTTCTGCCGTTCGGGCATATTCGACAAGATTTCCCTGAAAATCGTGTCGTTCGACTCAATCACTTCGGCTATTGCATCATTCAGTAGCTCCAACGTGCATTCGCCGTCGGGCATGGTGCTTGCAAACGACTCGTTGAAAATCTTCTGCATATAGTATGTGTGCCCCTCAAACATATCATAAACTTTCACAACCAAATCGGGCTTTATGCTCTTGCCAAACTTGCCAAACATTTCCACGACGAAAGACACATACGTGTCGCATGGTATCGCTTTCAATTCTATTATATCCGAACTAAGGTAAAATGGACGTGCCGACGACATGAACATATTTTGCATCATGTGACGCTCGCTGCCAGCAAATATGAATTTGCCATTCCCTGCGCGCTGTATGTGCGACCTCAACAATGCCTCTACATTTTTCTCGGGATATTTCCCTATTTGCTGGAACTCGTCTATTGCAACTATGCAAGGTTTGTCAGCCCGTTCTATATATTTGAAGATTTCCTCCAACGTGTATTCGGGGTGTTCAATATCGCCAAGTTCGACATTGAAAGTGGGCATATTTGTAGTCGGCTCGAATCCAAATTTGCCACTCAGCGACTTCACTGTCTGCACAAACATGGCAACAACCCTCTGCCCAAGTGGCATAAGACGCTCAAATATCTCACGCCCAAGAGCGTATGTAAATTCCCTCAGGCTCGAAGTGTGCAATATATCAACAAAAAAGGTATAATATTCATTGACAATCTCCTCGGCATCGAAGCAGAACCTTATCAGCCCCGTCTTGCCCATACGGCGGGGGGAAATAAGCACCACATTGTTGCCGTTGACAACCGATTTTATGAGTTTTGCCGACTCGGATTTGCGGTCGCAAAAATATTCGGGCTCAATCTTTCCCGAAACTATAAACGGATTCTTAACTCGTGCCATATCTGTGCCCTCAATACGTTTTATGCAAAAATAATAATTATATCTGCATAATGCAAATAAAATAACACATATCACTCCCCCCATTAACTCACAGTCCTTTCATTTAAAGCGTGAAACGGTGTGCTACGGAATATCGGGCGACGGAGCCGTCCAACTATCGGTAACCGCAGGTGACGCAGCCCAACGCAGTGGGGCAAGGAACCTGCGGACACCATCACCCCACCCAATCTGGCGCCTCGGAGAGGTCCAACAAAGCTACACTACCATTCTTGCGAGAAAGAACAACGCACATATTCACACCCCCCTGCACGGCGGTTTATGAAAAGTCGTGGAAAAATTGTATCTTTGCGAGTTGCAAATATATATGCTACCATAATGAGTCTAATCGACAGTATAATATTGATTATCGTAGTCGTCGGGCTTGTGCTGGGCTACATCAAGGGGCTGGTGAAACAACTGTCCACCATCTGTGGCATCGTGCTGGGGGTGGTTGCCTGCCACTTGTGGGGCGACTGGGCTACACGCGTGCTGGTGGAGATTGTGCCCGAGTCGGCAACCTGGCCGGCACCAGAATACACCACAGGAATCATCGCCAACATCATATTGTTCCTAATCATTTTCTTGGGAATAAAGATAATCGGGGCAATGTTCAAATCGGCATTGGAAAAACTGCACCTTGGGCTGCTCGACAAAATGGCTGGCGCGCTATTCTGCACGTTCAAATACCTGCTGGTGGTGAGCATCGTCTTGAATGTGGCATACGTGATTGCCCCCGACAACACAATATTATCGCGCAACGCCGGCAACAAACCGCTGCAACTGACGATGGACTTGGCTCCGTCGCTGTTGGGCGTTGGCACACTGCCCGAGCTAATCGACGACTTGAACAAATCACTCAAGGAGAATTAAGAAACCGACAATGGAAAAAAATACAGACAGCAAAAACATAATCGACGAAGCCACCGGCAGCGAATACAAATATGGCTTCGTGACCGACATCGACACCCACGTCATTCCCAAAGGGCTCGACGAGGAGGTTGTGAGGTATATATCGGGCATCAAAGGCGAGCCCGAGTGGCTGCTCGACTTCAGGCTGAAGGCATACCGCCACTGGCTGACGATGAAAATGCCGCAATGGGCGCACCTCGACATTCCGCCCATCGACTTCCAAGCCATAAGCTACTATGCCGCCCCCAAGCAAAAGAAGCAATTGGAAAGCCTCGAAGAGGTTGACCCCGAGCTGCGCAAGACATTCGACAAACTTGGCATCTCGCTCGAAGAGCAGATGCGCCTGTCGGGCGTGGCAGTCGATGCCGTGATGGACAGCGTGAGCGTAAAAACCACCTACAAGGAACGCCTTGCCGAACTTGGCGTGATATTCTGCTCCATCAGCGAGGCTGTGCGCGACTATCCCGACTTGGTGAAACGCTACCTCGGCTCGGTGGTGCCATACACCGACAATTTCTATGCCGCCCTCAACTCGGCTGTATTCTCCGACGGCTCGTTTGTGTATATCCCCAAGGGGGTGCGGTGCCCGATGGAGCTGTCAACCTACTTCCGCATCAACGCCGCCGACACGGGTCAGTTTGAGCGCACACTCATCGTTGCCGACGACGACTCCTATGTTTCCTATCTTGAAGGATGTACCGCCCCGATGCGCGACGAAAACCAGCTGCACGCCGCCATCGTCGAAATCGTGGTCGAAGACCGCGCGATGGTGAAATACTCGACCGTGCAGAACTGGTATCCCGGCGACAAGGATGGCAAGGGTGGCATCTACAACTTCGTCACCAAGCGCGGACTATGCCGCGGCGACCACTCCAAGCTGTCGTGGACGCAAGTCGAAACCGGCTCGGCGATAACTTGGAAATACCCCAGCTGCATACTCGCCGGCGACAACTCGGTGGGCGAATTTTATTCGGTGGCACTCACCAACAACTTCCAGCAAGCCGACACCGGCACCAAGATGATACACCTGGGCAAGAACTCGCGCAGCACCATCGTGTCGAAAGGCATCTCGGCTGGACACAGCCAAAACAGCTACCGCGGACTGGTGCGCGTTGCTCCCAAAGCCACCAACTGCCGCAACTACACGCAGTGTGACAGCCTGCTGCTGAGCGACACCAGCGGGGCACACACATTCCCCTACATCGACGTGCGCAACGACAGCTCGGTGGTCGAACACGAGGCAACCACATCGAAAATCAACGAGGAACAGATATTCTACTGCAACCAGCGCGGCATACCCACCGAAGATGCCATAGGCCTCATCGTCAACGGATATGCCAAAGAAGTGCTCACCAAGCTCCCGATGGAGTTTGCCGTGGAGGCACAAAAGCTGCTGCAAGTCTCCCTCGAAGGCAGCATCGGATAGCATAAAGCCACCACACCCCATCAAAACATTTGCAAACAATCAATGACGAACTCGACAAACATAGAAGAATACATATATGACTGCAATATGTCGCCCCTGTTTCTGCAAGGAGACTCGTTGTCGATATTGCAATCATTCCCCGACAATTCTATCGATTGTTGCATCACGAGTCCGCCATATTGGAAAAAAAGGCAATATGAAAACGGGGGCATAGGCTTGGAAAAAACGTCACAGGAATATATCGATTGCCTCTTTGAAATTATCAAGGAAATCAAACGGGTACTGAAACCCAGCGGCGCTTTCTGGCTGAACATCGGCGACACCTACCAAAACAAGTCATTACAGGGCATTCCTTGGAGAATAGCCCTGAGAATGATTGATGACGGGTGGATACTTCGCAACAATGTGATTTGGAACAAGCGCAAGGGGGGGCTGACACCCAACAAGGACAGATTTGGCTCTGTCTTTGAGGACTTTTTCTTCTTTGTCAAAAACGAGAAATACTATTTCGATGCCGACGCAATACGAGCCAAGTCAAGGCAGCCTATAGTAAAAAACGGCGCAGTCGTGTCGGCGACAGGCGTGAGCGGCATAAAATACCGCAGGCAGATAGAACTCTCAACAAGTTTGACAAAAAGCGAAAAAGAAAACGCTGCCCGACAGCTGGAAAACGTCTTGGACAAAATCAGGCATGGAGAATTGCACGATTTCAGAATGGTGATAAGGAACGAACAACGTACCACTCATTCCGACTCGACCGCACTATCCGGCAGAGCAAAAGAACTGGCTGAAAAAGGGTTTTACTTCTTGTTTTACAATCCCAAAGGAGCAATACCCAACGACGTGTGGGAGATTATCCCCGAGGACAGCCAGCACAGGAAACTCCACTTTGCACCCTATCCCGAAGAATTGTGCATAATCCCGATAAAATCCACTTGCCCCGAAAATGGTGTAGTTCTTGACCCATTCAGCGGCACAGGTACGACAATGAAAGTGGCATTTGAATTGGGCAGAAAGTCAATAGGCATAGATATATCAGACGAATATATTAATTTAGCAAAAAGCAGAATATGTCACGGGTCAGAGAATTATTTACGTTTTCAGTAGAACGGAACGACATTGACTGGAACGAGGTTGTCGCCACACAAGTATGCCGATACTCGCAAAAGAAGTGCATGAAGGTGAGGAAAAGCCAGCCTGGCATATCCATAGGAACTTGTACCGTTCAATATGGCAAGGATAATCGCGATGTGATTATCTGCCCCCACCGTCTTATAGAACGTAAACAAATATTCATCGACTGTCTGCACCTGCTCACGTCGCACACTCCCGGCAACGAACTGCACATCGTTCCCGAAGTGTCTATCCCTGGCGGAAGCGTTGACTACTTCTTGGTCTCGACCGATTCAAACCGCAAAGTAAAAGATTTTGTGGGTATCGAACTGCAAACTATCGACACGACAGGCTCAATATGGACAGAAAGAGAACTGGCTTTAAAAGAATTGGGCTTGGCAAATGGCGATGATGCCGGAAACAAGACCTACGGAATGAACTGGAAAATGACAGCGAAAACAATCTTGGTACAACTGCACCACAAGATAACAACATTTGAAAACATCAACAAGCACCTTGTGCTCGTTGTACAAGATTGCCTGCTCGATTACATAAGGAAAGAATTTTCTTTCGACCATGTTTCAAGCCAACCATTATTGGGCGATTCAATGCATTTCCATTCTTATAATCTCAAGAAGGATGCAGAAAACTATAAGTTGACCCTTGGCAGCAGGTATAGCACCGACAGCAACGGAATTTCCAAGCTGTTAGGACTTAACGCCGATGCTAATTTGAAATTTGAGGAAATTGCACTTATCTTAGAACCGAAAATTTCAGATTCGACCATACTGGCAATTGCTTGACAGATTATGGCATGGGGCTTACACCGTGCATAATACACTCAGGCACAAGACAAAGCGAAAAAATTTGAACATAAAATAATGTGGAACCAGCTAATTAGCAAAATATAGACACAATGCTCGAAATAAACGACTTACACGCCCAAATCGAGGGCAAGGAAATACTTAAGGGGATAAACCTCGCAGTAAAAGCCGGCGAGGTTCACGCCATAATGGGCCCCAACGGCTCGGGAAAAAGCACACTTGCTTCGGTGCTGGCTGGCAACCCGGCTTTCACCGTCACAGGCGGCACAGTCACCTTCAACGGCAAAGACCTGCTTGCAATGTCGCCCGAAGACCGCTCCCACGAGGGGCTGTTCCTCAGCTTCCAATACCCGGTGGAAATTCCAGGCGTGTCGATGGTGAACTTCATGCGCGCCGCTATCAACGAAAAACGCAAATACTACCACCAAGAGCCGCTTAGCGCAAGCGACTTCCTTAAGTTGATGCGCGAGAAGCGCGCCGTGGTCGAGCTCGACAACAAGCTCGCATCGCGCTCGGTCAACGAGGGTTTCTCGGGCGGTGAGAAGAAGCGCAACGAGATTTTCCAAATGGCGATGCTGCAACCGAAGTTGTCGATTCTCGACGAGACAGACAGCGGGCTCGACATCGACGCATTGCGCACGGTGGCTGGCGGTGTCAACAAGCTGAAGACCGAAAACAACGCCACTATCGTCATCACCCACTACCAGCGGCTGCTCGACTACATCAAGCCCGACTTCGTGCATGTGCTCTACAAGGGGCGCATCGTCAAGACTGGCGGACCAGAACTGGCACTGGTGCTCGAAGACAAGGGGTATGACTGGATTAAACAGGAATTTGACGAGTCAAAAGGCAAGTAAACCATGTCAGCAATAACACAATATACCGACCTGTACCGGGAACTCGGCTCTCGCATCGATGCAGCATCGTCGCCTGCACTCAATGCCCTGCGTCCAGCCGCTCTTGCCGCCCTCGAAGGTAGCAAACTGCCAACCAAGGGCGACGAAAACTATGAAATGAGCGACCTCGACGCGCTCTATGCACCCGACTACGGGCTCAACATCGACCGCCTCGAAGTGGCTGCCGACACCGACGAGCCGTTCCGCTGCGACGTGCCCAACCTGAGCACAAGCCTCTACTACATTTTCAACGACTCCTACCACGGCAGCGGCTTTGCACAAGGGCAGTTGCCGAGCGGCGTGATAGTGGCTTCGCTGCGCAACGCCGACGAGGCTTGCCGCGAAATAATAGCACGGCACTACGGCACAGTCGCACCAATCGACGACCCGCAAGTGGCACTCAACACGCTGCTCGCACAAGACGGCATACTCGTGTATGTGCCTGCTGGCGTGGTGGTCGAGAAGCCCATACAGCTCGTCAACCTGCTGCGCGCCAACAGCGCGCTGATGACCAACCGCCGTGTGCTCATCGTCATCGAGGCTGGAGCGCAAGCCAAGATGCTCGTGTGCGACCACACCCAGAGCCACGACGTTGACTTCCTCAACACACAGGTGATAGAAGTGGTGGTGGGCGACGGTGCCACATTCGACTTCTACGACCTCGAAGAAGCGAGCGAACGCACCCACCGCGTATCGTCGATGTGGGTGAAACAAGCAGCAAACAGCAACGTGCTTATAAACGGCATAACGCTGATGAACGGTACCACACGCAACAACTACCACATAGACATCGACGGCACCCATGCCGAAACACGCCTGTTGGGCATGGCGATAGCCAGCGGCTCGCAACACATCGACAACCACACCTACATAGGACACAACGTAGGCTACTGCCACAGCAACGAGCTGTTCAAATATGTACTCGACGACGATGCCGTGGGCGCATTCACGGGCAAGATTCTCGTTGCCCCAGGCTCGCCACGCACCGAGGCATACCAGAGCAACCGCAATGTGTGTGCCAGCAGCCGAGCCAAGATGTACACCAAGCCGCAACTCGAAATATACACCGACGACGTGAAGTGCGGCCACGGCTCGACCGTGGGGCAGCTCGACCAGGACGCAATGTTCTACATGCAGACGCGTGGCATATCGTGCCACGAAGCCCGCACGTTGCTCATGCAAGCCTTCATGAGCGACATCATCGACGGCGTGCGCCTCGATGCGTTGAAAGACCGCCTGCGCCACCTCGTCGAGAAGCGTTTTGCCGGCACACTGGCTCAATGCCGCAGTTGCGCCGCCTCGCAGTCGTGCCACAGCAAAATCAAAAAGAAATAAACATAGTTTTCACGTATATATGCCACTTGATATAAACAAAATAAGGGAAGACTTCCCCATACTGCACCGCACCGTGGAGGGGTGCCCGCTCGTTTACCTCGACAACGCCGCCACGTCGCAAACGCCGCGCTGCGTCGTCGATAGCATCTGCAAAATGTACTACGAGCACAAGGCCAATGTGCACCGCGGTGTACACACCTTGTCGCAAGAGGCAACCGACCTCATGGAAGAGGCGCGCAACAAGGTGAAAGATTTCATCAATGCCGGCTCTACCGACGAGATTATCTTCACTCGCGGCACCACCGAGGCTATCAACCTGGTGGCAGCATCGTTTGGAGCATCGTTCTGCAACGGCGACGAAATCATTGTCACAGTAATGGAACACCATTCCAACATCGTGCCTTGGCAGTTGCTGCAACGCTACTGCCGCGTGGTGTTGCGCGTGGTGCCTGTTGATGCCAATGGAGACGTGATGCTCGATGCCTACGAAGACCTGTTCACCGACAACACCCGCTTTGTGGCACTCACCCACGTGTCGAACGTACTTGGCACAGTCAACCCCGTGAAGGAAATGATTGCCATAGCCCACCGCCACGGAGTGCCGGTGCTTGTTGACGGGGCACAAGCCGTTGCCCACCGACCAGTTGACGTGACCGACCTCGATGCCGACTTCTACGCATTCTCGGCACACAAGATGTATGGCCCCGTGGGCGTGGGCGTACTGTATGGCAAACGTCGCTGGCTTGAAACCTTGCCACCCTACCAGGGCGGCGGCGAGATGATAGGCCACGTGTCGTTTGAAAAGACCACCTTTGCCGACCTCCCGTTCCGTTTCGAGGCAGGAACACCCGACTTCGTGGGCGTGGCAGCCATGACGGCAGCCCTCGACTACATCAGCGGCATCGGGCTCGACAACATCGCCGCCCACGAACAAGAGTTGCTGAAGGCGGCTACCGCCGGACTTATGGAAATACCTGGCATGAAGATTTATGGCACATCGGCTGGCAAGGAAGGCGTTATCTCGTTCCTCGTCGATGGCATCCACCACTACGACATGGGTATGCTGCTCGACAAGATGGGAGTGGCAGTGCGCACCGGCCACCACTGCGCCCAACCGCTAATGACCGCACTCGGCATCGAAGGCACCGTGCGAGCCTCGCTGGCGGTTTACAACACAGCCGAGGAGATAGAACGCTTCATTGCCGCCGTCAAGCGCGCCACAGCCATGTTCCGCAAATCCTGACACTGAACATACCAACAAAATACCACAAGGGCGCACCCCGGCACACACCGCGGTGCGTCCCATTTTTTTATCCCCTCACGCCAACCGACAAATATCCGCAACAGCATCTCTAAAGCCCTTGCCAATCCAAGTTCATGATTTATTGTAACAATGTTTGAGAGAAACATAACACCGACGTTACGCCATTTTTGACTTAATTTGCAATCCTCAAATCTTGAAGTTTTATGAATGATGTAGTATCTAAAAATCCATCATTGCTACACGGAAAAGACATGATTGTATATGGGGATAACCAAATAACCCTTATCGAAAACTTAAACAATATCGAGAATCACATAAAACCAGTGCACATCGAAATGGTCGTAAACATTCTGTGCCTGAAAGGGAAAGCCTCTTTTTCCTACAACAGTGAAAAACTCGAACTAAAAGCAAATGACTTGTTTGTTTGTTACCCCAATTCAATCGTTGTCGGCAATGAATATAGCAATGATTTTGAAATACGCGGTATATGCCTTTCTCGCGACTACATGAAGCAGCTCATCACGTTGCCGAGGAATATATGGGAGACAATCCTGTATATCGAAAAATCGCCGCTCGCCCACTTGGACGACAGTAATGTGGAATTGCTCATGCAATACTACAACTTGATGCGCACCAAGATACTTAATGCCAACTCTGTGAATCTCAACGAAATCTTAGATTTGCTTACGCAAGCCATTTTGTGTGAGATACAAGATGTGTTTGCTCCTCTCGCTAAGTTTGAACCCGTAAAATACACTTCGTCCAACCTGCTCTTTTCCAAATTCATGGGATTGCTCTCGACTTCACTGCCACACGAACGCACCGTAACCTATTATGCCGACCGTCTGTTTGTTTCCCCCAAATACCTATCGGCAGTGTGCAAGGAGCTGACCGGGAACACCGCATCGGCAATCATCAACACCTTCATGGTGAAGGAAATCGAGCGACTGCTCAAGATGAACACCCTGAGCATAAAGGAAATAGCCAACGAATTGAATTTCTCAAGCATTTCGTTTTTCGGCAAATATGTGCGCAAGAAACTTGGCATGTCGCCCAAGCACTACCGCGAATTGCTCGCCAAAGGCAAAAAGCATGACTGATTTCCACTTCAGGTAAACCGACATAAATAAAGCGAGGAGATGCAGCTGGCGGCTACATCTCCTCGTTTTATTGTATTTAGGACCCTCGGCTTAGCGGCGACGTGTAAAGAGGCGCAACAGTTCCCCTACCCACAGCACGACAGAGGTGCCAACGATAATTATCGCCCAATCGAGCGGCTTGATGGGTGTCACATTAAACATTTCACCGCCAACCGTCACAATGAACACCTGCCCAAGGAGTATAACAAGCGCAATCAGCCCGAAGCCGTTGCAACCCTTGAAGTGGAATGCCGAACGCCCCGTCTTGAACGCACGGGCATTGAACATATTCCAGAACTGGAGCATCACAAATATTGTAAAGAACATGCTCAACTCATAGGGTGTGAGATGCTTGCCCGAAGTGCCAAGCGTCAGGTGCATCAAGTCGGTGAGGCTCGTAATGTCGGCGTGCTGGAAGATGTAAAGCAACACGAGCAGCAAGGCAAAGAATATAACGCCCGTTGCAACGATGCCCCAACCCATTATCTTGTCGATGATAAATGCACGACGGTCGCGCGGCTTGTCCTTCATCACCGACTCCGACGGCGGCAGCGAGGCGAGAGCCATGGCAGCAAATGTGTCCATAATCAGGTTCACCCACAACATCTGCGTCACAGTCAGCGGCGACTCAGTGCCCATGAATGCACCGGCAAGCACGATGAGGCATGCCGCCACGTTCACCGTCATTTGGAACAATATAAACCGCTGTATGTTCTGATACAACGAACGCCCCCACATCACAGCCCTGCCGATGCTGGCAAACGAGTTGTCGATGATGGTTATGTCGCTCGCTTCCTTGGCAACCGATGTGCCGTCGCCCATCGACAAGCCCACTTGAGCGGCTTTCAGTGCCGGGGCATCGTTGGTGCCGTCGCCGGTAACAGCCACCACTTGACCCTTTTCCTGCAACGTTTCTACAAGTCGCTTCTTGTCCATCGGGCGAGCACGTGATATTATCTTCAAGTCAAGAATGCGCTCCTTCAGTTCATCGTCAGACAAAGCAGCAAACTCCGGACCAGTAATAATATTGCGGTCGGTATCACTGTCGGTCCACAAGCCTATCTGGCGGCCAATCTCCTTGGCAGTGCCAGGAGTGTCGCCGGTTACAATCTTCACGGCAATGCCGGCGTTCAAGCATTCGCGCACGGCATCGGGCACATCGGCACGAACCGGGTCGGCAATGGCAACGATGCCAAGGAACGTCAGCCCCTTAGCCACCACCTTGCCATCGGCAATAACGGTCTCGCCCTCGGCAAGCACCTTGTAGGCAAATCCCAACGTGCGCATCGCCTGATTCTGGTATTCGAGCAACTGGCGGTCGATAGCCTCCTTGGTGACACCGCCACAAGTGCTGTCACACAGCGAGTGGATAATCTCGGGTGCGCCTTTCACATAAAGCACATTCTTGCCAGTGGCAGCCGAACGCACCACGGTAGCCATATACTTTCGCTCGGTCGAAAACGGCAATTCCTCGATAGCAGGAGCGTTGTCCTTCAATGCCTGATAGTCGATGCCGCTGCCATGCAGCCACAACAACAACGCGCCCTCGGTGGGGTTGCCAAGCACTTGTGGCTTATCGGGGTGCGCAAGGTTGAGCGATGCTGTCGAGTTCACGGCAATGCCCTCGGTGATGATGCGGCTCATCTCGTCGTCGCCAATCTTCTGCTCGTCGGTGAGACCATAGAAGTTGGTGCGGTATATTCTCATCTGGTTCTGCGTGAGCGTTCCAGTCTTATCGGTACAAATGACGGTGGTTGCACCCATCGTCTCGCAAGCGTGCATCTTGCGCACGAGGTTGTTGGTCTTGAGCATGCGGCGCATACTGTATGCAAGGCTCAACGTCACAGCCATTGGCAACCCCTCTGGCACCGACACCACGATGAGCGTCACGGCAATCATTGCAGTCTGCAACAGATAGGCAAGAAAATCGGGCCATGCAAAATCTCCATGCGTCGAAGTCATGAACATGATTATGCGCCCCACTATGATGAGCGCGGCAACGATGTAGCTACCCCATGTGATGAGGTGGCTCAAGCGGTCGAGCTGCTCGTTAAGCGGCGTCTTCACGCTATTGTCGATTTGCGCTGCCACAAACACCTTTCCGTTCTCGGTCTTGTCTCCCACGGCAAACACTTGACACAACCCATGACCCTCCATCACCTTGGTGCCTTTCATCACATGGTTAGACGGGAAAGTAGCGTCCTTGTCAAACTCGGCAGGATTCACCGTTTTGTCGCAGACAGGCTCGCCGGTAAGGGTCGATTCATCGATGCGCAACGTCACGGCTTCGAGCAGTTCGGCATCGGCTGGCACTTCGTCGCCAGTGTTGAGTATCACGATGTCGCCCACCACCACGTCCTTCTTGGGGATTTCCACGGTGTTGCCGTTGCGTATCACCTTCACAGGTTCTTCGTCGTTGACTTGATTGAGAATGGCAAAAGCCTTGTCGGCTTTCACCTCGAAATAAAATGCCACGCCGGTGGCAAGGAATATGGCAAGCAATATGCCAACTGGTTCAAGGAATACCGACGACCCCTTGGGTTCGAGCCCGAACCATCCCCAATATTCGCTGCAAGCGATGGCTATCGACAGCAACGCCGCAATTTCGAGGATAAATATCAACGGGTCACCATTGTCCCACCCGATAAAACGTCCGAAAGGACCAACAAGTTTCTCACAAAACTTCTTCCACAGTGAGTCTTTCTTTGGCGGAGTGAGTATGTTCACTCCATGCCGACTGCGGCTCTCCAACACCTCGGCATCGGTAAGCCCAGTGTAATGTCGTTTTTGTTCCATTATAAAATTGTAAAGTTATCCAATTCCTACAATTACGCTAACACTCCGAAGCTGCTTCGACTCCTCTTTTGCTTATCATGACTAAAACAGCTCCTAACCCTAATTCTTTACCCCGCCGAAACGGCGAGGCTCAATGCGACGCAAAGTTAGCAAAATAATGTATATACAACAATTATATACTCGTTTTGCAGCCGCAATCAACCATTTAACCTAAATTATCTGACATTTGGTGATAAAAAACGTCAATATTTGTTTTGCCTTGCAAAGCAAACGTATTATCTTTGCCTCCATAAACCAATGTCGAGCATCGGCACTGCGTGTTCGGGAAGGCGGCAACAGCCCGACCGACACTCTCCCCCACCTCCTCCGGGCGCGAACTTGCCGCAAACCGGTGTATGAACAAAGTGGTAGCCCTTGCTTCGCAAATAACCAGTTGCGTAACTACGCGCGCTATTAAATGTTATGAAATATATTTACAGCTTACTGATAACAGCATCGTTGCTCGTTGCAGGCAACAACGCAATAGCTGCCGACGGTGTCAGCACCCTCGACTTGACAAAACCGCTCAATCCCGAAACGCTCACGTTCGGAGAAGACGGGGCATGGGACAAATTATACGTCGGAAATGAAGACAATTCACAGGATTTCTTCGAAGCTCAGATTTTCATCATGAGCCACATGGCATCTTTCGGCGGCACATACTGGGAAGGCTTCGCACCTTGCACAAGCACCGTCATGAGCGACAACAGCTCGTTCACCGTGGGCTGCATGGCTGGCGGTGGCATAGCCATCGACGAAAACAACAACGTCGTTACCGACGAGAACAATAATGCAACCATCGACGCATCGATGCCATACTTGGTGGGTTACTACACCAACTTCTACAACGAGCGGTCGTGCCAAATCCTCTTCAACGACGGGCTGGCACACGAGCTGGTGGGCGTGTATGTTACCAACTTTCCCACGTCGTTCTACAACTGCCTGTATGGCAACGGCTTTGCTCGTGCATTCGTCAATGGCGATGAGTTCACGCTCACAATTCACGGTGTGGCTACCGATGGCAGTGAGAAAACCATCGACGTGGCAATGGCAAAATACGAAAACGACACATTCCAAGCCATAAGGGGATGGAAATATATCGACTTGTCGTCGCTTGGCGCAGTCGAATCGCTATACTTCACGATGAGCAGCACCGATTCCGGCAGCTTCGGGTCAAACACTTCGACCTACTTCTGCCTCGACAAGCTGATGGTGAAAACAGAGGGCGAAACCTCAGGTATAAGCGAAGCAAGCCTGGACGAAGCCAACAAGATAACCTACGACCGCGCGACTGCCGAAGTGGTGTTGCCGCAAAGCGAGTTTGCCGTCATATACAATGCCGCAGGGCAAAAGGTGATGGCAACCGAGGGGCAACGCATCGCAGTGGGAAACCTCGACAAGGGGATATACCTTGTGAGGACTGCAACTGGCGGCTCGCTGAGGTTCATCAGGTAATAAATAGCTTTAATATAACATTATGAGATACATTTAACATAACTTTGTATAACTTCTGCTGGGGCTGCTGTGTTGAGAAACATGGCAGTTCTCTTTTTATGTATCGAGAACGAAACCGTCTGACGGCAAAAAATGGCTAAACATCCCAAAAAGTCAAAGAAAAACCGTGATTACACGCAGCCCGACAACAAGGATAATCTTTTTACCTTTGCAATGACTTCAGCACTGCCGCATACGTTCCACATGCAGCCAGAAAGATGGATTTACTACATTCACACATAAAAACTTAGAAGTTGCACCCGACACGAATACAGGGCTTACTGAACATGAAAACGACTAAATACCTACAAATGCTGCTGACAATCGTAGTGTTGACATTGGGCATGGCTGCTTGCGACGAAGAGAATGGCAACGGCGGCGACGGCAACATCGACAACAACATCGTTGGTACATGGAGGTTGACATTTGCCGACGGCTATCACCAATTCACATTTACTGCCGATGGCAGGGTATATGAAGAATTGCAAGAAGGTGGAATGCTATACACCAACGAAGGCACATTCACCACTCTCGATGGCATCTTGTTCACCGACTACGGCAACGGCGACACCGAAAAAGACCCATATTCCATCAACGGCGACACATTGACCATCGGCGGCGACGTTTACACCAGAATAGCATAGTTAGTGAGCAGTGAGGAGTTAGTAGTTAATAGTAAACGACTGTCGCGGTTAAAAGTTTGAAGCAATTGTTCCACTCTTACGCCCCAAACTGCTAACGATTAACTACTAACTCCTAATTGCTAACTACTAACTTCTAATTGTTAATTGTCAACTTTTTGCTGCCATCTTTGCAAACACCGACGACAGCACTGCCCCGGTGATAAAGATTATGCCAGTCGAATACAATATGTTGCCTATGCCCACCAGCGGCGACACCACGCCGCCGGCAAGGAAGCATATAGCCCCAAGCAATGCCGAAGCAGCACCAGCCCGCTCGCGCTCGCTATTGAGCGCTAGCGTGGTAGAGGCGGTGAAAGTCAGACCCATCATGAACATCAATATAAACAGGCAAATCTCGTAAGCCCAAAACGAGCCGTCGAGCATCAGCACCGTCGCAATTGCAATACTCATCACGAGCATGCCCACGCAACTCGCCGCAACGGCACCTTCGGGTCGGCGAAACTTGACCGACAATGCCGAAGCCACACCTATCGCTACGGCGTTGACACCGAAGCACACGCTGAAGACAAGCGGTGAATAGCCATAATGCTGCTGGATTATGAACGGCGAAGAGGCAATGTTGGCAAACAAGATGAATTGCGCAAACCCTTGTTGCAAAACGTAGCACATAAACCGCCGGTTGCGCGCCACAGTGCCAAACGAAGCAAAAGTCGAGAACACGCTGCCAGTATTGCGCCGCTCGGCAGGCAACGACTCGCGAAACATGAAGCTGCCCACAAGCAACACCACGCCTATCAAGAGCAGAATGACGAATATGCCACGCCAGTCGGTAGCCGAGAGCATCACTCCGCCCACCACAGGCGCGGCTATGGGCGCAATGCCATTGATTGCGCCTATCACGGCAAGCATCTTCATCAACTCCTTGCCCGAAAACTCGTCAGTGGCAACCGAGCGCGAAATCACTATGCCACCAGCCCCTGCCATACCCTGCAACAGGCGCATGGCGGTGAAGAAAACTATGTCGGGCGAGAATATACACGCCACGGTGGAAACAATGAAAAGCAGCATCGATGCCACCAGCGGTCGGCGGCGACCAAACTTGTCGCTCAACGGACCAATGAGCAACTGCCCCACGGCAAGCCCTATCATACTGAAAGTCAAACCAAGTTGAACCATCGACACCGATGTGTCGAAATATCCTGTCATCGAGGGGAGTGCAGGCAGATACATATCGGTCACAAAGGGTCCGAATGCCGTGAGCATTCCCAACAAGACCAGCAAAAACACTTTATACTTCATAAAACAATCTTTTTTACATTAAGCCCCAAATTAGTCACAATCGCCAAGTTATCACAACATTACAATCGATTATGACAGTTTGAGCCATGCAAAGTTACAAACATTCTGCCCAAGCAAACGAATACATGAAACAATAGTTAACACTGTTTCACACCACGAAACACAGCGGCAAAGCCGCTTTGGGCAATTAGGAATGTGGAATTAGAAATGAGGAATGAGGAATTTGCACAGTGGCGATTGATTACCCACAAAAATAATTCCTCATTCCTAATTCCTCATTCCTAATTGCCCGAAAGGGCTTTCTTATTTCTCTATTTCCAAGCGGTCGGTCTCTTTTCCCGAGAGATCGTATATGCAAATCGTCAGTCTGCTGTTGTCGGCTTCGGCTTTGAGAAGTGTATTATTGGAATTGACTATCAACGGAAAATCCACCCCTTCCTTTCCTGCATCATTCCTGATATAGCTATGCAAGTGTCCACACAGATAGACATCGGGCTTTGCCGCATTCAAGAGCGGAACAAACTTTTTGGCAATGTCGCTCTCCCCATGCCAGCCACCGAAGGGAGGCATGTGGCACACAATCACTTTGAACGGAGCACTTTTGTACAAATCGCTTTGCAACGCCTCTTTGAGCCATTCGGCTTGCTGTGAGCGATAACTGTCATAAGCCGTAATTCCATAATACTCGACATCGCTGTCGGGCTTGTCTTCTCCGCAATCGAGCACGACGAAGCACACAGGTCCCTGCCTGAACATATAATACAATTCATCGGCATGAGGATTGAAGTAGTCTTTGAAATATGGTGCCATTGCACCACGCGTCTCATGGTTGCCACGGCAATAATACATGGGCACCGAGCCTGCAAAAAGTTCAACAGCCTTGTCCATGAAACCGCCGAACACCTGCTCCTCGCTATCGGAGATCGACACCATGTCGCCATTAAACAGAATCAAGTCGGTTGCACCCAAATCACACTGCCCCACCATGTTTTCAAGCACATCGTTGCGTCCGTGAATATCGTTCATCATGGCAAACGACACTGTCGGCTTCTTGCTGTCGCTGGTCTTGAACGCAAGCGGAGACTTGTTATATACATCGGTAGAGGCAATCTCGCCATACACCACCTTTACTCCCTCGTGCGACAGCACTTCCTGTGCACACACTCTATAGCGGTAGCTTGTGCCGGGCTGCAATCCCACAAGTTTCACGGCATGAACGCGAGATACGTTCTTGATGCCTATCTTCGTGTCGAACAGCTTTGTGCGCTCTTGTGCATAGAAGTGGCTGCCATCATCGGGTGCTAACTCGACCCAGCCGACCGATGAATTGTCGGTTACCCACACCACAGTAGCTTCATGCTCATCGACATTCTGCAAATATGGTCCATGCAAGATGTTTATGCCGGCAAGCATCTGCAATGCCCCCACCAGCAACACAAGCACAGCCATGCCAATTCTTCTTTTCATAACTCTTTATGTTTTATTTAAAGTGACATATTGCCTGGACGGCGGCGCATTAGCTCCTGGGCGGCACGGTAGTCGTCGGGCGAACCGATGTCGATCCATGTGCCGTCTATCACATATTGCCTCACCTTGCCCCCGCGGGCTATCAACGCCTCGATGAAGTCGGTGGCATCGTAATAGGTGTCTTGCGGTATTATATCCAAGCACTCACGGCGTATCATATAGATGCCGGCGTTGGCATAGTAGTTATAAGTAGGCTTCTCCTCAAGCGAAAGCACGGCGTTGCCTTCGGTGCGGAAAATGGCATACGGCACCGACACCACATAGGGAATCACTGCCGCCGTCATGTCGGCACACTCGTCGATATGCGTCATGTACATCGCCTCATAATTTATGTTGGTCAGCAAGTCGGAGTTCATCAGCAGCACGGTGTCGTTGCTCCCTGGTTCGACCAGCGTGAGCGAGCCTATTGTGCCAAGCCGCCGCGGCTCGCGCACACACTTCACCTGCACCCCAGCCACGGGGTTGGCAAAATGCTGCTCGATTTTCTCAGCAAGGTAGTTGACCGTAACACTTATGTCGGCAATGCCGTTGCGGGCAAGAGCCTCGATATTGTAGTCGATTATGCAACGTCCGCCCACGGGCAACAGCGGCTTGGGCGTGTCGAGCGTCAACGGCCGCAACCGTTCGCCCCTGCCTCCAGCCATCAACACGGCATCAATCGGCAAAATGGAATGGAAAACCGAGAAATCATATATGCGGCGTATCGTGCCGTCGCCATTGAGGTGTGGCACAAGCTCTATCTGGCGGCGGCGTATGTCGCGAATGTCGGCAATGTCGGGGTGCTCACCGCGGAATGCAGTGAACGCACGGTGCATCACCTCGACAACCTGCGACTGCAACGAACAACCCTCGATGAGCGCACGACGCACGTCGCCGTCGGTGAGCGTTCCCGTTACACGCCCCATGTCATCGACTGCAAAGAGGGTCATCGTGCGCCCCGACAGCCTGTTGAGCTTGTGCAGGGCATCAATCACCGTCGCCCCTTGACCGATAACGTAATCTGGAATATTTATCTCATCCATACTTCTCCTACCTTAACATTTCGCTCACCGACGCGGTGAGGTTGAACATGAATGTGGTGCCGCCCACATGCGGCTGCGCAAACGCCACACCGAATCCCATCGCCTTGACTTTCAAGCCAGCACCCACCGAGAAGCCCGACAAGAAGTTGCGCGAATAGGTGCTCATGTCGGTGCGCGTCTTGTAGTTGTAGCCAAGGGCGATATAGAATTTTTCGGACGGTACATACTCGATACCGAAAATCAAGTGCCTGAACAGGTTGCTCATGAAGGCATCGTGCTCTTCAAGTTCTTGCGTTGCCGAGTTATCGTCGGTGCTGTAATAGGGCAAACTCCACTTGTTGAGGTTGCAAGCAGTGATTGACAGCCGCAACGGCGACGACCCCAGCGACTTGGCAAACCCCACCTGTATATCCCACGGCAGGCGGTCGTAGTTTTCGTTGAACTTTTTCACCTGTCCGCCAAGGTTCTTGAACACTACCGAAAACGACAAGTCGTTGTCGGGATTATAGTAGTTCACGCCAAGGTCGGCACAGATGGCGAGTGCCTTGTATGCCTCGTAACTCGAATGTACAAACTTCAGCGTGATGCCGCCGCGCCAACGCTCGGTGATGTCGTGGGCATAAGTTGCCGAAAAGGAGATGTCCGACGGGCTGAACGACGACCCCGTGGCATTGCCCTGCTCGTCATAACCGTCGATGCTGCCATAGCCGAAATACTGTATTCCCACCGCCCATGCGCCGCGGTCGCCAGCCGGTACGGCAAAGCGCGCCCCCATGAAGTTGCTGCCGCCGAGGTAGCGCATATAGTTCAGCCCGGCTTGCATTTCATATTCGGGTCCAAGCAATCCGGGGTTCTGGTCAATGAGGTTCACATCATCGTCGATGATTGTTATATTCGTTCCGCCAAGCGCATACACGTGCGACGACACGGGCACATTCAAGAACTCGTAAGCCGTAGTTCCGTCTTGCGCCACAGCCGCAACAGAGATGCACAACATGCAGAACAGGATTATAATATGGCGTTTAAAAATCATTTCCAATGCAGGTGTGTACAAAAAATGATATACCTATTGCTTAAAACGGAATATTTCACCAATTAGTGTGCAACCTCGCCAGTAGTTTTTTGAAGTTTGCCTCCGAGACCTATCCGAAACCGCCCCTCTCCGCATCAGTTGCCCACCATGGCATGACTCGGCACCACACTCCACAAACGACATTCCAACCACTGCGCAGCACGGTAACTACTCCTTTTTTTATTCCAAACAGGCGATGTTCAAGCCTTTATTAATTTTTTTCAACAAACGGGCAAGCAGCCAAAGCGTTTGCAAAAAAATGTCTAAACATTATTAATCAATACCAAATCGAGAGCATACAAATTTGATTTACATATTAAAAGCATTTATATTTGCCTCACAAAATCCACGGAAGTATCAAAGTCTGAGAGATACGCACGGGTGGGCAAAGAGAAAACCACAGAATTATGAATTTAATACAATATTTTTTCATTTCTTTCGTCTTGTTATGCATTGCAGCCGGTAACCGAGCCTCTGCACAAGTTAGCCGCGTCTCGACGGTGAACCCGATGACGGGTGCGCCCTACGAGAAAATCTACGACTATGACTATGTTGACGAGAAGCCACAATTCCCCGGCGGAAATTGCGGACTGCTCAACTTCATAAGCGAAACACGCGAATATCCCTACGAAGCCTACCAGAACAAGGTCGAGGGGCGCGTGTTCTGCACATTCGTCGTCAACCCCGACGGCAGCGTGGGAAGCATCTCGATTGTGAGAGGTGCAGGAAACGACCAGCTTAACCGCGAGGCACTGAGAGTGATAAGCATGATGCCAAAATGGAAAGCCGGCAAAATGGGACACAAGCCTGTTCCCGTGCGCTGCTACCTGCCCATAGCATTCCACTTGTAGCCCACCGACGATGGCACCTGCCACACACCGACCCGTGGGTCGTGACGGGGAAATGGAATTTGCCACCACGCTATTACGATTTCTCGAATATGAACCCAATGAAGAGCAAGACGAGCTAATCGCCGGTTTTGTTCGTTTTTGTGTTTCCTGCCACGGCGACTGGCTACTGCTGCTTAACGGATATGCCGGCACGGGCAAGACCTCGCTCACCGGTGCTCTCGTCAAGACGCTCACCCACTTCGGCATGAAGTCGATGCTGCTTGCCCCAACGGGGCGCGCGGCAAAAGTGTTCTCGGAATATGCCGGACACCCGGCTTTCACCATTCACCGCAAGATATACCGCCAGCGCAGCTACAGCCCCGAGGAATATGGCGGCTTCGGCATAGCCGAAAACAAGCACACCGACACCATCTTCATCGCCGACGAAGCCTCGATGATAGCCAACGACCCTGCCGAGGGGGCGATATTCGGCTCGGGACGGCTGCTCGACGACCTCATCCACTACGTTTACAGCGGCAGCAATTGCCGCCTAATACTGCTTGGCGACAGCGCCCAGCTTCCACCCGTGGGGCTCGACCAAAGCCCGGCACTAAGCCCGCAAGTGCTTGCTGGATATGGCTTGCAAGTAATGGACTTCACACTGCACAAGGTTGCACGGCAACGTGAAAACTCGGGCATACTGGAAAACGCCACACTGCTGCGCACCGCCATCGAGGCACACAGCCGCGGCGAGGCATTCGAGCTCGACCCGCCCACGCTCCGCCTGCAAGGCTATGACGACATTCGCAGCATTTCGAGCGAATACCTCATCGACAGCCTCGGCAGCAGCTACGACCGCCTCGGCACTCGCGGCACGACGCTCATCACGCGCTCCAACAAGCGCGCCGCAAGGTTCAACATGGGCATTCGCAACAGCATAATGTATTACGAGGACGAACTCGTCACTGGCGACCTGTTGATGGTGGCAAAAAACAACTACTTGTGGAGCGAGGAATATGAGGGCATCGACTTCATCGCCAACGGCGAAATGGCTCGAGTGGTGAGAGTGAGGGGCATGGAGGAAAATATGTATGGACTGCGCTTTGCCCGTCTCGAACTCGAATTGCCCGACCACGACGTGGAGATTGAGGTAAAAGCCGTGCTCGACGCGCTCTACAGCGAGGCAGCCACACTCACTCACCAGCAGAGCGAGATGCTATACACCGGCGTCATGTCGCAACTCACGGGCGACAAGCGCGCCCGCTACCGCGCCTTGAAGAAAGACCCATACTTCAACGCCCTGCAAGTGAAGTATGGCTATGCCATCACCTGCCACAAGGCACAAGGCGGACAGTGGGAAGATGTGTATATCGACATGGGCGGAATTCCCGAAGACGCATTCACCGACATCCAGTTCTACCGCTGGCTCTACACTGCCATCACGCGCGCCCGCTCCCACGTTTACCTCATCAACTCCCCTCTCCCTGCACGCTGACGTGGGTGCACAGGAGAAGCCATTGGCAGCTAAAACAATCATTCTATATGAATACCACACTTGAAGATGCGGCAACGCCACACGCGCCAGCTTTTGTCCGTGAGCCAAACGCGCTGTACGACGCGCTACGGCAGCTCCCCATCGCCGACCTCGCTCCCGTCTATGACCGTGGCGTGAGGGGCAGAACCATGTCGGGGCGTGGCAGCAACTGGTTGCTCGAAAAAGTGCGCAACGCCGGAGTGAAAGTTATTATCGACTTGCGCACTGCCGACCACACCGACCGTTACGACCGCAACGTGGTTGCTGCAGGACTTGAATACCACAGCCTGCCAATCGACAGCAAAAGCACCGACTCCCACCAGATTATCGCTTCGCTTCCATTGCTGTTCAGGCTTATGGACGACGGCAATTTCTACATCTCGTGCGCAATGGGCAGGCACCGAACCGACATTGCCATCGCGCTCTACTATGTGCTTCACCCCTCCGTGCCATTTGCCTCAGCGCCCGAGATGAAGGGGCACCGCGACGAGGAAAAGAAAACATTCCGCTTCGACGACATCGCCGCGAGGCTCAACAGCATCATCAAGTCAATCACCCCCGAAGAACTCTCAGCCCTAAACCTTCCACCCGACTACGCCACAGAATTCAACCGCCGCAAAAAACACCTGCTCTTCCAAAACAGCCACTTCGAATAAGAATAAATTGCAACCCGTACTTTGATAATCCAACTAATTGGTGCTATCTTTGAGCAAAATTCTACGACACGCTATGACATACTTCGAGAGAATCGGAAATCTCACAAAAAAGCTACCTGCCGAATTGGTTGACTTCTCCCAACCGCGCGACAAAGCCCACACTCCCACACAAGCAAGTTCCAACTTCATAACCAATAATAAGCCATGCCATAAAGAAGGTGCAGCAACGCGACTATCTGTCTATCACCCCCAAAGTTGAAGACTTAAAGGTGGTGTATAAATGGATTGAAACTTTCAATGTTCCTCACTTCTATTTTCAAGTGTTTTTCGATAAAATTTATGGAATATCATTTGAGAATATACTGGCAATTATTTCCAATCCCGACAACGAAGGCATCATTTTTTCGGTCGAAGCCGACACTAAAAACCAAAATAAAACCACTATCAAAATCAAGTCGCGAGAGGGAATAGAAATTGCCTCAAAAGTTGATGAACCATCGCACAAAAGCGTCCGCAAAGAAATGGACAGAGGACGACTGCTGTTTTATGTCACATTCAATGGCGGCACTGCATACTTGGACATAGAAATGTATTTGACGACTCCATAACAACCGCATGTATAATCCTATGCGCAAACGATGGGCAAGCTAACCAAGTACAATTTGCCAACATACATTCGGCAACCGACTTGCATAAAGCATACGAGGTAATAAATTCATATCCTGCAATTCACCCGTTATCAAAATCATACAATAACAGCGACTTGTCGGCAGATACCAAATGGAAGGTTTACTATCAAGGGCAGAACAGTCCTCGATACAACAACCTTGTACCTTTCAGCAAATATGCCAAGGTGATGAGAGGCATTGCAACTGGGGCAAACGACTTCTTTACATTCAACATGAGCAAAGCCCGTGAATATGGTATTGGAGAAGAATGCCTGCTCCCATGCATCTGCCGTAGTGCCGACGTAAAAGGAAATATATTCACACTCGACGACTTCAACAAATTAAAAAGCAACGACAAAAAAGTGTTTTTGCTGAATGCCGAAAACTCAAAAAGTGAAAACACCACCGCCTACATCAAGCAAGGTGAAACAGATGGAATAAACAAAAAACACCTTACGTCGAAACGCAACCCTTGGTATGCACTTGAGAAACGCCCTCCCGCACCAATTTGGGTATCGGTATTCAACCGTAACGGGTTGCGGTTTGTTCGCAACCTTGCCAACGTTTCCAACCTTACAACATTTCACTGCCTCTACTTAAATACAGAACAATTCAGCGAAATATCAATCGATTTGTTTCTTGCATACCTGCTAAGTGAAACAGCACATAGCATATTCAACGACAATGCAAGAGAATACGGAAACGGATTGCAGAAGTTCGAGCCAAACGACTTGAACCACAGTTTTGTATTAGATTTGGAACTTATACCAACCACTGCCAAATCGGAAATTGAGCAATTATATCGCAAAAGCATAACCACCAAAGACAGCAGCTTTATCAAAAGGATTGACGAAATTCTGTCAGAGGTGTTTGGAATTTGATTTTTTAGATTTTTTTGGGTGGAATTATAAAAAAGAGGCAGAGAATTTTGTGGCGCATGGAAAAACTATTATATTTGCGGCATAAATATGTGAGAAATGATATTTTGTGACTTATAT
This sequence comes from uncultured Bacteroidales bacterium, assembly GCA_949285735.1. GTDB lineage: Bacteria > Bacteroidota > Bacteroidia > Bacteroidales > Muribaculaceae > Avimuribaculum. The sequence continues at coordinate 62,499 of CASEAQ010000002.1, read as the reverse complement.
ATGCATCTACATCATCACTGCAATCCATTCGAGGCTGCGGCGAGGCGATGTATGGCAATATGAATCGACAAAATAAAAAATATCCATACACACTGTCATTCAAAATTAAGTTAAAACATCAATTCGCCGACTTGCCCGAAACTCAAAGAAGGGAGGTCGGCGTTTCTTGTTTCCGATGTACACCTCCAAAACTCCAAAACTTCGGGCAACAGGCGAAAGCAATAGAAATCCAAAACGAAAACGAAGATGCTTAGAATTGCAGTCCAATCAAAAGGACGACTCTACGAAGAGACAATGGAGCTTATCGCTCAGGCAGGTATAAAGTTCCCTGCCGTGAAACGCACGTTGCTGGTTGCATCACGCAACTTCCCCGTCGAAATCCTATATCTGCGAGACGACGACATTCCCGACTCGGTCGCCACAGGAACTGCCGACGTGGGTATAGTGGGCTTGAACGAAGTGCTCGAAAAACGCCAACGGGTAGAAACAATCCACCCCCTCGGCTTCAGCCGTTGCAGGTTGTCGCTCGCCATTCCACGTGAAATAGACTATCCCGGACGACAGTGGTTCAACGGCAAGAAGATTGCCACCTCCTACCCCAATATCCTGAAGGAGTATCTCGACCAGAATGGAATAACAGCCGACATACACGTCATAAGCGGCTCGGTGGAGATTGCCCCTGGAATAGGGCTTGCCGACGGCATCTTCGACATCGTGTCGTCGGGTAGCACGCTCGTGAGCAACAATCTTGCCGAAGTCGAGAAAGTGATTGATTCGCAAGCCGTGCTGATAGGTGGGCTGAAGCCGTTACCAGCCGAGAAACAAGCGATACTCGACGACCTGATTTTCAGATTCAAGGCAGTAAAAGCTGCCGACGGCAATAAATACCTGCTTATGAACGTGCCACGCACACGGCTCAGCGAAGTAATCGCCATCTTGCCAGGCATTAAAAGCCCCACCATCTTGCCGCTTGCCGACGAAAACTGGTGTTCGGTTCACTCGGTGATACAGGAATCCCAATTTTGGGATATAGTGACGCGACTCAAAAATGCAGGAGCAGAGGGAATACTCGTGCTCGACATAATGAAAATGGTACCATAAGGAGGACGAATATCATGGTCGAAATAATAAAATATCCACAACAAGGCGATTGGCACATATATGCCCGACGCGCTGCCGAAGTCGGCGAGGACGTGAGGCGCGGCGTGGCAAGCATATTCGACGACGTGGCGCAACGCGGCGACGAGGCACTGAAAGACCTCACCGAGCGGTTCGACGGATTCCGCCCCACGGTGCTCGAAGTGAGCAGACAAGAGATAGACGCGGCTTGCCAATCCGTCTCCAACGAATTGAAACAGGCAATAGCCATCGCGGCAAGCAACATCAAGAAATTCCATGCCGCCGAGATGCAGCAAGAGGTCGCCGTCGAGGTGATGCCGGGCATACGCTGCACCCAGCGTGCAGTGCCGATAACGCGCATAGGGCTATACATTCCCGGTGGCAACTCGCCGCTCTTCTCAACGGTGCTAATGCTCGCCATTCCGGCTCAAATAGCAGGTTGCCGCGAGATAGTGCTTTGCACCCCTCCACGGCGCGACGGCACAATACACCCGGCAATACTTTATGCTGCCCATACAGCTGGCGTTGGCACAATTTACAAAGTGGGCGGCGCGCAAGCCATAGCAGCCATGACCGTAGGCTCCGAGAGCATCAAGCCGGTGTATAAAATATTCGGTCCAGGCAACCGCTACGTGACCGAGGCAAAAGTACAGGCAAGCACCCGTGGAGTGGCAATCGACATGCCTGCAGGACCATCGGAAGTGATGGTCATAGCCGACGGCACAGCCGACCCTCTGTTTGTGGCAAGCGACTTCCTGTCGCAAGCCGAGCATGGTGCCGACAGCCAATCGATATTGCTCACCACCGACGAGCGTCTTGCCTCAGCCGTCAACCGCTCAATCACCACGCTGCTCGAGCAGTTGCCACGGCAGGAGCTTGCTGTGCAGTCGCTCAGCCACAGCCATATCATCGTGCTCCACGACGATGCCGAGATGATGCGGTTTGCCAACTACTACGCACCCGAACACCTCATAATCAACCACTCCGATGCCGACCGCCTCGCACTGATGGTCGAGAATGCCGGCTCGGTGTTTCTCGGAGCATACTCGCCCGAAAGCGCAGGCGACTATGCCTCGGGCACCAACCACACCCTGCCCACGGGCAGCCACGCCCGTTGTTACAGCGGTGTGAACATCGACAGCTACATGAAAAAAATCACATTCCAGCGGCTATCGCGCGAGGGGCTGGTGTCAATAGCCCCAGCCGTTACTACAATGGCACGCAACGAAGGGCTGGTGGCACACAGCCTCGCCGTGGAAGTGAGGACAAATGGCACAAACTCTCAATCAACTACTAAATAGCATGAACTTACAACAACTCACAAGGTCCAATATATGGCACTTAAAGCCTTATAGCTCTGCCCGAAACGAGTTTACGGGCAATGCCCAAATATTCATTGATGCCAACGAAAGCCCTTTCAACGAGCCATATAACCGCTACCCCGACCCGATGCAACGGCAACTGAAGTCGAAGATTGCCGAGGCAAAGGGCGTGCAGCCGCAACAGATATTCCTCGGCGTGGGAAGCGACGAATGTATCGATCTCGCCTACCGCATCTTCTGTGAACCTGCCATCGACAATGTGGTGGCAATATCGCCCACCTACGGAATGTATGAAGTGTGTGCCGACATCAACAATGTTGAATACCGCACGGCAAGCCTCAACGAAAATTTCGACCTCGATACCACTCGGCTATTGGACGCCTGCGACGAACACACCAAAATAATTTGGATATGCTCGCCCAACAACCCCACAGGCAATGCGTTCCCTCCCGAAGCCATTGCCGAGGTGTGCCGACGCTTTGCCGGGATAGTGGTCGTTGACGAGGCATACATAAGTTTCTCCGAGAAAGGCTCAATGCTACAATACATCGACGAATTGCCCAACCTGATAGTGCTGCAAACCTTCTCCAAGGCACTGGCAAGCGCAGCGGTTCGGCTTGGAATGGCATTTGCCGGCAGCGGCATCATCGACCTGTACAACAAGGTGAAATACCCCTACAACATCAACTTGCTCACGCAGCGTTACGCCCTTGATTTGCTTGACCACCTCAGTGAGATAACCGACGAGGTGGCACAGCTCGTTGCCGCCCGTCACGTGCTTGCCGACGAGCTTAGGCAATTGCGATTCGTGCAACGCGTGTATCGCTCCGATGCCAATTTCCTGCTCGTGCGTGTCGATGATGCCGACCGCCTTTATGACTGGCTGCTCGCCCGTGGGATAGTAGTGCGCAACCGCAACCGTGTGCCACAATGCAACGGCTGCCTGCGTTTCACCATAGGCAGCAACGAAGAAAACCAGCTACTAATCAAAACTCTAAAGGAATATGATTGCCAAGAATAGCATTCCGTTGCGCAAAGTCCTGTTCATCGACCGCGACGGCACACTTGTCGAAGAACCGCCCATCGACTTACAGCTCGACAGCCTCGACAAATTCAAGTTTATCCCCGGCATGATAGGCAACCTCGCATTCATCGCCTCGACGCTCGACTACCAACTTGTAATGGTGAGCAACCAAGACGGACTTGGCACGCCATCGTTCCCCATCGAGGACTTCTTGCCGCCACAACAATTGCTGCTCGACACCTTGGCTGGCGAAGGGGTAGTATTCGACGACATCGTCATCGACACCACTTTCCCTCACGACAACAAACCCACGCGCAAGCCCGGCACTGCGCTGCTCGGGAAGTATATGACAGGCAACTACGACCTTGGGGCATCGTTTGTCATCGGCGACCGCATTACCGACGTGATGCTTGCGCGCAACCTCGGGGCTAAGGCAATATACTTCGCACCTCCGTCGCAAGGACGCGCCGAAGTGGAGAAAGCCGACCTTGCCGGTTGCACCGCCCTCATAACCAACGACTGGAAACGCATTGCCGACTTCCTGCGCGGCGGCACACGCACGGCACATGTGCATCGCCACACAGCCGAAACCGACATCTCGGTGAGCATCGACCTCGACGGCAGCGGCACGGCGCACATCAATACAGGACTGGGATTCTTCGACCACATGCTGTCGCAAATCGCCCGCCACTCGGGCATCGACCTCACCATCGAGGCAAAAGGCGACCTGTGGATAGACGAGCACCACACCATCGAGGACACTGCCATCGTGCTTGGCGAGGCACTGAAAACAGCACTCGGCGACAAGCGCGGCATCGAGCGATATGGGTTCGTGCTACCGATGGACGACTGCCATTGCACGGTGGCAATCGACTTTGGCGGCCGCCCGTGGCTGCTATGGGATGCCGAGTTCGGGCGCGAACGCATAGGCGACATGCCCACCGAGATGTTCCGCCACTTCTTCAAGAGCCTGAGCGATGCCGCAGCAATGAACCTCTACATCAGCGCACGCGGTGACAATGAGCACCACAAGATAGAAGGCATCTTCAAGGCACTCGCCCGAGCCATTCGCGCCGCCATCCGCCGCGACATATTCACCTACCAGCTCCCCTCCACCAAGGAGAGTTTGTAACCTATATACGCTTGCCGTGCCAGTGGCCGCTGTACAGATATGTGGCACACAGAATGGTGAGGATTGTGCCATACACGTGTTCGGCTGTCCAGCACAATGCAACGTCAAGTTTGAGCCATCCGATAATCGTGGCGCAATATGCCACATACACGACAAGCGTACTCAACTCAAGCAAGAAAGCTGTACGCGTGCTTCCAGTACCCGAAATCGACTGGAAAAACATCTGCGCCGGCACGGTGACTATATACGACGAACATAGCACCCACAACGATGCCACCGCGCCATTAAGCACATTGGGTATATCGGTGTATATGCCCAATATGACATTGGGGAACAACGAGAAAAAGAGTATCGGCACAAGCACCATCGCATAGGCGATGCGTATATGCTGCCACACCGTCGGGATTACGCTCTCGCGCTTGCCGGCACCTATCAGGTTGCTCACAAGCGAGCTGCAAGTGGCAGCAAAGGCGGCGACCACCATATAAAGCAACCCCGAGATGCTGCGAATGACGTTGGTTATCGCCAATGGCTCTTTGCCAAGGTGTTCGACGAAAAGGAAAAACAAGAACCACGTTGACAGAGATATGAAACTCTGCACCATCGTCCAGAACGACACCGGGAATATCTTGCGCAGCGTTGCCAGGTGGAAACGCGACAAGCGGTTAAGACCATATTTGCGGCAATCAATACGCCGCGAGGTGTAAACCACGAAGAAGATGAGCGACACCATCTCGGCAAGCGACGAGCCAAGCGCGGCACCGCCAATGCCCATTGCCGGAACGCCAAGTTTTCCGAAGATGAGAATGTAGTTGAACACCACATTCGACAACACCATCACTACCGAATTGAGTGTGAGCGTCTTGGTCTGTGTGCTGCTGATGTAGAATGCCCTGAACATTGCCGCCGGGAAAGCGAAAAACAGCCCGTAGATGCGCCACTGCATATAGTCGCAAGCGGCGTGCAATATTTCGGGGTCGGAAATCATGCTCCCAAGTATAGGCTTGGTGAACGCCGTAGTGAGGACAAATGCCACTGCCGCAAGTGCGACAAGGAAGTACATACCATGATAGAACACCTGCCCCATGCGAGCATATTCCCCTTCGCCGTTGCGCCGTGCCATGATGATTTGCGCGCCGGTACTGAACCCGAAACCAAGCATGAAAATCACCACATAATACACGCCAGCAATAGCCGAAGCTCCCAACTCAATCTCGCCCACGTGTCCAAGGAACGCAGTATCGGTGACACCAATCATTTGCTCCATCACAAGGCTCACAAGGCAAGGATAGGCAATCTTCCAAATCTCTTTGTTGGAGTAAACAGTTCTAACATTTCCCATATAACAATCAATCTCAATTGTGCTGCAAAGATAGCACAAACGTTTGTAATAGCCATCACTCCACAGCGCTGCCGGCATCGCGGCATAAAAAACAAATCAATTTGTTTTGTTCTGCTCTCGATTTGCGCTATCTTTGAACAAAAGAGTTATACCAACAATAATTCAATTGAGTATGAATAGTTTCGTTTATGACATTCCAGTAAAGGTTTACTTCGGTCCTGGGCAATTGTGCCACTTGGGCGAAGAATTGAGCAAATATGGCAAGCGCGTGCTGCTAACCTACGGAGGCGGTTCAATAAAGCGCATGGGGCTATACGACGAGGTGATTGCCGAAATCAAGAAAGCCGGACTTGAGGTGTTTGAATTGTCGGGCATCGAACCCAATCCACGCATCGACTCCGTTCGCCGTGGCGCACAGATTTGCAAGGACGAGCATATCGACGTGCTGCTCGCCGTGGGCGGCGGCTCGACACTCGATGCCACCAAGTGGATGGCTGCCGGGGCTTGCGTCGAACACGATGCTTGGGATTTCTTCAGCAAATGGGCCCCCGTCGAAAAAGCATTGCCTATTGTCACTATCCTCACACTGTCGGCAACTGGCTCTGAAATGGACTCAGGTGGCGTTATCAGCAATCCCGAAACGCAAGACAAGATAGGGCGCATAGCACGTCCGCTGTTGCCAAAGGCATCGTTCCTCGACCCCACCAACACATTCACCGTCAGCCCTTACCAGACGGCTTGCGGCGCAGCCGACATGATTTCGCACATCTTGGAGGTGTATTTCAACATGGACAAAGACCTGTACATGCTCGACTGCTTCATGGAGGGGCTGCTGAAAACCATCATCAAATATGCCCCGATAGCAATGCAGCAACCCGACAACTATGAAGCCCGCGCCAACCTGATGTGGGCTTCGTCGTGGGCAATCAACGGCTTCATCAACGGCGGTCGTTGCCAGGCATGGAGCTGCCACCCGATGGAGCATGAGCTGTCGGCGATATACGACATCACCCACGGGCTGGGGCTTGCGATACTCACGCCGCGCTGGATGGAGTATTGCCTCGACCAGAACAACGTGTCGCGCTACGTGCAATTTGCCATCAACGTGTTTGGCGTGAATGCCGACATGGACTTGATGAGCGTGGCTCGCGAAGGCATCAACCGCCTGTCGCAATTCCTCTTCGGAACATTGGGATTGAAGAGCACATTCACCGAAGTGGGCATAAAAGCCGAGGACTTCCCAGTAATGGCTCGCAAGTCTTGCGGTGGCGGTGTGCTCGAAGGTTTCAAGCCATTGCGCCAAGACGACATCGAAAAGATATTCCAAATGTGCCTGTAAACACACGAGGGGGCAACATCACAACAATAACAGCGACGGCAGTAGCGACACACCACTACTGCCGCCGCCATTTTTACAACTCCACCCCGACAGCCTCCGCCCTACCAAATTCCTACAATATCGCCTCCCAATCTGTCATATTTCCAAAACTGCGCTGCGACGTGCCGAAAATCGGTACAATTCGCCAATTTTGCCCGCCTCGAAAATACCATGTACACAAGAAAAATTTGCTCTATCTTTATATCAACCTATTATTCAATATATTACAAACATTCTGTCGAAAACGAATGTACACAAGAATCACGCTTTAAAATTTTCAGAACAACGCCGAGCAACCTAACTTTGCCAGTGAAGAAATTCGTGATACCACACGCATATAAGTCTATCTAAAAAAACAGTTTATAATTATGAAAACATTTAGAAACGCAATTTGGAGTGTTACTTTGGCACTGTTGGCAATCGTGCCCATAACAAGTTGCTCGGGTGGAAAAAGCCAAGAAACCTCCATGGAAACCCAATTGGCACAATTCAAGCAAGCGGTTGACAGCCTGCACGCAGTGTATGCATCAGCAGCCAAGGGAACGTTGGACGATGCAAAAGCTGCAAGCAAGGAAGCAATCGACTCAACGGGCTATTACATTGCCGTCGAAACCGAGAAAATGAAGGGAAAAATCCAGGAAGGACGCGACAAGTATTTCAGCGGCGATACAGTCAACACCAGCCTGCTCTACGACGACATGGCAAAATACCTGAAAGAATCGGGCATCGACGTTAACAAAGACTCAATCAAAGCCAAGTTGCTCCCGTATGTTGACCAAATGAGCAAATTGCTCGTCAAGCATAAAGCCAGCAAGCCATCGGTCGAAGAGGTATTAGACAAACTTACGGGAATGGCTCAATTGGTGTGCGGCTACAGCAAGCAAGACATGGAGGCACTCTACGACTTCGTGGCAAGCGAATATGACTTTTGCACAACCCTGACAACCGAACAACTGAACAGCTACGCCAACGATGTGAAACGACTGATACAGGAGTCGGGTGTGCTGTCGGAAGAGATGAAAGAAACGCTGACACTCTCCACACAGATCGTTATAGGCAGGTTACAATACGACGGCAAATGATGCCCGACCTGACCAACTTCGAGGTGTGCCGTCATATTGTAGCCTTGTAGAGCCGTGGCTCGTCTGCGCAAATTATATTCCCAATCAATGGGTTACAGGCGTTTACCTTGTGGCAGTAAACGAGCCGCGGCACTCCACGGCTCCACAACTATACAATTATGACACAGCCCCAATCATTATCACTTTCATATCCCACCTAAAGCCTTGACAAACTCCTGCGGCGGCAGCAGCAAGGCAAGTATTTGCCGCAACAAGTAGGGTTTCCATTTCTGCAGCATTTGCTCGAATGTCTCCCCATCTTCGAGCATTACCGCCCTTATCACGTCTTGCATCAGCAGCGGAGTGACAAGCAGCCCGTAGAAGCTGCAAAAAAAGAAGCGTATCGGTACCTTGTTGAACTTGCCACAGTTCATCTCCTCCTGTATGCAATTTATCACATTCTGCGCCTTGACGTTGAGATGCATCTGTATGATTGTACTGATGAGCATGTCGGCATCGCGGTTAATCTCCCTGATGATAAACATCGGCAACCGGGGAATTTGGATAAACAGAGAATAATAAGCATCGATCATCCCCCCGATACGGTTGGCTATCGGCATCTCTTTTTTGGTGAGCAGCTTATACACCTTGGGGATAATCGCCGACACGATGTCGCCAATGACGGCGTGAAACATCTTGTCCTTTGTGCGGAAATAGTAGTGCAACGCAGGGCGGTTTATCCCGGCACGGGCGGCAATGTCGCTCATGCTGGTTTCGGCATAGCCTTTCTGTATGAACAGATACTTTGCCGCTTCGATTATTTTTGCTTCAGTAGGATTATGATTGTCGGTCTTATTATTGTCTTGAATACTCATGTTGTTTGATTTTGTCGATAAACAGTAGAAGTCGATTTGTCACGTTCACGTCGCTCACGCCGCTGTCAAAGTCGAGCGAGAGCAGGTTCATCTGTGGGTAAAGGTTCTTTATGCGCTTCTCCACGCCTTTCGACACGATGTGGTTGGCGATGCAGCCAAAAGGTTGCAGGCTTATCACACTGTTCACACCATGACGGGCAAACGATATAATCTCGGCTGGCAACAGCCACCCTTCGCCAAACTGTGCATTGAGCGTGATTACCTCCTTTGCCATTTCGGCTTCATTGAAGATGTCGCTGAATGGGTTGTAGTATTTAAACTGCGATGCAATCTTGTTTACCTTGGCGATTTGCGACTTCACCATCTTGTAAACTCCAGCCAAGGCTGCATCGGCAAGCAAGTTTTTACGCTCGATGTGGGTGTCGATGTTCACGCGGCGGTTGACAAACGACTGCATGAAGAAGTCGAGCAGCAGCGGCGGCATAGGCTCGATGCCGTGGGCGATGAGCCAGTCGATGACATTCTTTTGCGCAAATGGGTTGAACTTCAGGAATATTTCACCCACGATGCCCACTCGCGGCAAATCCTGCTCGCGGCAAATGGCATTGAACTGCACGGCGGCATCTGCCAACAGCCCTGTCAGCTCGCTGCTGCGCCCAGCCTCGATGAGCTGGCTTCCCTTTTGCAAATATAACTGGGCAAGCATCGTCGCCTTCCCCGGCTCGGTTTCGCGGGCGGCAGTGGCGTGGAAAAACTTGCTGATGCAGTCGCTGTAAAGGATGGTGCGCAACGCCACGGGCAACAGCTTCATCCAGTTGATTTTGAATGCCGGCTGGTCGTTGTCGATGTCGCTGCCGAAGGAGAGTGAAACCACTGGAACGTTGGGATAGCCGGCATCAACAAGTGCCTTCTTGATAAGAGGCAGGTAATTCGAAGCGCGGCATTGCCCGCCCGTCTGCGTTATCGCCACGGCAGACTGTGCCGGGTCGTGCTGTCCGCTGCGGAAAGCCTTTATGATGTCGCCCACGATGAGCGTTGCTGGGTAGCATACCTCGTTGTTGGCATACTTCAACCCCCACTCACACGACTGCTGGTCGCTCAACGGTAAGTTGACGATGTCGTAACCCGACAACTTCAACACCGACGGAATCAATGGTGACAGGTAGGGCGTGAAGAATGGAACGAGTATCTTGCGGTGGCGGTAGGTCTTGTCATATACCGGTGTGGTCTTGAAGCCCTTGTCGCCCGCTGACAGACGGTGACGCTCTTGCGCAATCTTCAGGCTCTCGACCATCGACCGTATGCGCAACTTCATCGAGCCTACGTTGTTTATGTCGTCGAGCTTCAGCAACGTCGGGGCTTTGTGATGGCGCAACAGCAGGTCGCGCACTTCATCGTTGAGAAATGCATCGGGTCCGCAGCCGAACGAAGTCATCTGTACGAATTGCACGTGGTCGCCCTGCTCGGCACACCATTTTGCAGCCTTGAGTATTCGGTTGGGATAAGCCCATTGCGAAAGGTAGTGGGCATTGTCGGCAATCGGGCTCGCGTTGCGCACGATGTCGTCGGTAATCACGTCGATGCCCATGCTTGCAAGCAATTGCGACACGTTGTGCTGTATCAGCGGGTCGGTGTGGTAGGGTCTGCCAACGAGCATTATGCACAGGTTGCCGCTCTCCTTGGCATGGCTGAGTATCTCCACGTTGACATCGACAAGGCGGCTGTGGAACCGCACCAATTCAGCCTCAGCCTTGACAAATGCTTTGGCGACAGTCTTGCGGTCGATGCCGAAGGTGGTGCCGAGGTAGTCGGCACACTGCTGCAACAGCAAGTCGCGCTCCTTGAAACTTATCGTGGGCGAATCGACGGGAACACTGGTGGGCTGCGAGCTTCGTATCACGGTCGAATAACCCGTCACGATGGGGCAATTATAGCTGTTTTGGTCGCCCTGCGTGTGCGGCTCGTGAATGACAAAGGGCATGAAGATGCGGTCAACGCCCTGCTGTTGCAGATATTCGATGTGGCTGTGGACGAGCTTGGCTGGAAAGCAGATGTTGTCCGACATCACCATGCGGGCACACTTTTCATAGTGGGTGAAATTGGAGGCTTCCGACAGGCACACGCCTATTCCACACTCGGTGAAAAGCGTGTGCCAGAACGGGTATTCCTCAAACGCGTTCAATGCGCGCGGTATCCCCACGGTCTTTGTCGGATGTGCTGGAGCGTTGTCGCGATTGAACAGCATATCGTGCTTCACCGAATAGGCATTCATGCCATTCGCGCCAAAGCTGCTGCCATTGTTGAAAATCTTTTCGCAGCGGTTTCCAGAGTGGTAGCGTTTGCCGTTGGCAAAGATATAGGTCTGTATCAGACACTGGTTTTCACAACCGTGGCAATTGCTTTGTCGGGTGGTATAGGCGGCTTGCGACAATACATCGGCAAGCCTGCGCGCCTCGCCTGTGTGGCTCTTGGCATAAAGCGCACAGCCATACGCCCCCATCAGTTCGGGGCAGTCGCAACGGGTCACCTCTGCACCAGTGAGCAACTCCAGCCCCTTCACTATGGCATCGTTGCGCATCGTGCCGCCCTGCACCACTATGTGCTTTCCAAGCGAGGAAGTGTCTTTCAGTTTCAACACCTTGTAAAGACAATTCTTGACAACCGAGTAGGCAAGTCCGGCAGCAATATCCTCGACCGATGCGCCCTCGCGCAACACCTGCTTCACCTTCGAGTTCATGAACACGGTGCAACGAGTGCCAAGGTCGCATGGTGCCGACGAATGGCAAGCCGCCTGGGCAAATTGCTGCGGCGTGTAGCCAAGGCTGCGGGCAAATGTCTCGATAAACGAGCCGCACCCCGACGAGCAGGCTTCGTTAAGCTCGATGCGATCGACAATGCCGTTGTTGACAAATATCGCCTTCATGTCTTGCCCGCCTATGTCGAGAATGAAGCTCACGTCGTGGTCGAGGTGGCTCGCCGCCATGTAGTGGGCAATGGTCTCGATGATGCCCGAATGGAGCGAGAACGCAGCCTTGATGAGGTCTTCGCCATAGCCAGTCGAGCAGCTCCCTTTTATGCAAAGTGTTGCACCAGCGTTGCGGCACTCCTCGTCGAGCAGCCTCAACCCATTGCTCACGGCTTGTATCGGGTTGCCGCCGTTGCTCTTGTAGTAGGAATACAGCATCTCCGAGCGGTGGTTGAGGACAACAATCTTTGTTGTGGTTGAACCCGAATCGATGCCTATATACACATCTTGTGCCCCCGGTTGCAGACGCGACCGCTTGATGGCATGGCGTGTCATTCGCGCAGTCCAGTTGTCATAGTCTTCCTTGCTCTTGAAGATTGGGCTTAGCAAAGCCGCCTTCGCACTTTTCACAACGGGCACAAAATTATTGATGCTGTCGATGATTGCCGCCAACGGCTCAGCGCGCAAGTTGTCGATGTCGGCTATAGCCGCACCTATTGCCGGCAGCAACGCCCCCCTGTCGGGCAGAATGATGTCGTGCTCGGCAAGCGTCAGGTAGTCGCTGAAAGCCTTCCTCAATGCCGGAATAAACGTCAACGGGCCGCCGCACATCAACACAGGCGACTCGATGTCGCAACCGTGCGCAAGGGTGGTCACCGTCTGCACTGCCACTGCATGGAATATCGACGCTGCCACATCTTCGCGGCTCACATTCTTGGCAATAAGATTCTGTATGTCGGTCTTGCTGAACACGCCACACCTCGATGCGATTGGATAGACGTGGGTGGCATTTGCAGCCAACTGGTTGAGCTGGGCAGTCTCGACACCCAATATGATTGCCATCTGGTCGATAAACGCCCCCGTGCCACCGGCACAATTGCCATTCATGCGCAAGTCGGTAGCTTGCCCGTCTTTGAAAAACACCACTTTGGCATCTTCGCCGCCTATGTCAATCATCGTTCGGGTGCTGGGGTAATTGTACTTTATGGCATGGGTTGCCGCCACCACCTCTTGAACAAACGGCAGCGAATGACGCTCGGCAAAGCCCATTCCCACCGAGCCAGTGAGGCGCAACGACACGTCAGCGTCACCACACACGGGCATTGCCTCGGCAAGCAACGACAAGATGGCTTCTTTCGCCCTTGCGTTGTGCCGCACATACTGAGTGTGCAATATGTAGCCATTGTTGCCAATCACTGCGAGCTTGGCAGTCGTTGACCCTACGTCTAACCCTATCCTAATCATATAAAATCGTCTGTTTACGCATCTGTTTGACACCATTGTCAAACACAAAGGTAAAACACGCTTTCCTCACCTCCAAATTTATACCGTTAAATTTTGTATTAACACCCCCATCCTAACCCCCTCTCATCACACACGACTCTGCATCAAAGGCAATAAATCCAATCACACCTCGCACCCGCAAAAATTTCCTAATCCAAAAATTTGACCTGTTTTTTGGATTATAATCCAAAATTTCATGCGATTTTTTGGATTAACACACTGCGAGATACATCTCCAATATACATTTTAGTCGTGCTTTTATAGGGAATATCACATTTTTCGGCACTATAAACGTACTTATTTTTCACATTTTCGGCTATCAAAGACCACCCCATTTATTCACATTTTCCCAAAATCGCATGGCATTGTGAGCCGCAGCACAATAATCATTGAGCCACCAAAAGTGCATCACACTGTGAAATCGCCCAATTCATAGGCAATATCGCTCATTTTTCGCAAAATGCAACAACCGACGAAGTGGCATGGGTACACGGTTCGTGTAGTCCTGCCACTGTGTCGGGGCGAGATGTAATTGACATTGCCATATGTGGGTGCTGGCGGTCGGCAGGCAAGACACGCGCCTGCTCTGTGGGGCAAGCAGCCTCATCGGCACATCGCCCCATGCAGTCAACCATCGACAATATTCCCCATGTGATTGCAATGGAAAACAATACGCTTGCTACATTGGCGATATGCTCTTTTACTCTCTTCTTCATTTTAGTACCGCATGTGGAGAAAGAGGATGAACCAAATCCTATTGCATATTCTTGTCGTCAGCCTTGGTGTCGGGGGTGATTTCAGCCTCGATGCCCCTCATTCCGTCTTTAAAACCCTTCGCACCTTTCCCTATGCCATGCATTAATTCCGGTATTTTCTTTCCGCCAAACAGCAACAATACCACCAATGCAATAATTATGACCTCTTGAGTTCCGATACCAAACATAGTTTTACAGATTCTTTTAAAATTCAACTTTCTTATTGCAAATTTATACCAATTCTCCATGTTTGGCGGTACATATTTTACCGAAAATGCCACCTATTTTACTTTTTGTTTCACATTCTGTACTTTATGCTGATTTCTACCACGGCATCTCGCCATCACCATTTGCAAAATCGGCCGCATTGAGCTACTTTTGTTAAGACTTAAGAAGTTGTTTAAATTTTTTGTTCGATGATTTAAGATGGATTCTCGAGGCGGTTCTCTGATTATTATTTTCGTAAATTTAGTGGGCTAAACGTCGAAAACACAATCATTGACGACGACACTCAAAGCATCAACAAAGAACTTATCAGCTTCTCGGTAGAAAAATTGCGTAAAATTTAAACAGCTTCTAATAATATTTGATTATGGACGAAGAGAGGAAGCCATACACATTCGACCGCGTGGTGAGGCTTGTCATAACAGTCGTTTGCATAGTGGCTGCACTGTGGCTGTTCTATTACCTGAAAGGGGTGCTTGTGCCTTTTCTTGTAGCGTGTATCATTGCCTATATGCTCAATCCTATTGTAGAGTGGCACTGCAAGCTACTGAAGTTGCGCGGCAGGGTGCTTGCCACAATATTGACAATTGTCGAAATGACACTCGCCGTTGGCATAGGGCTACGCTTCTTTATCCCCTACCTTTACCGCGAGTGCGAAAGCATGATAAAGATGTTCAAGGCGTATGCCACAGCCAATTTCGATGTTCCCTACCTTCCACAAGCCGTGCACGACTTCATCGTGAAGACAATTGACGTGGAACGCCTCTCATCGTTGCTCACACGTGAAGAGTGGGTCAACCTGTTCAAGAACGCAGCGAGCCAGACGTGGTCGTTTGTAGGCGACACACTGAGTGTGTTGTTGAGCATCGTCAGCTGGTTTATAGTATTGCTCTACGTGGTGTTTATACTCATCGACTACGACAAAGTGGTAGTCGGTTTCAAGAGCATAGTTCCTCCCAAGCACAAGACACGCGTCTTCGGTATTTTCAGCGAAGTAAAGTCGAGCATGAACCGCTACTTCCGCGGACAGGCAACGGTTTCGTTTTTCGTGGGTATCTCGTTTTGCATCGGTTTCTGGATTATAGGATTGCCGATGGCTATTGTCCTCGGGCTGTTCATAGGGCTGCTCAACATGGTGCCATACCTGCAACTCATATCTATCCCCATCGCCGCCGTGCTGTGCCTTGTGAGTACCGTTTCGTCAGGAGCCAACTTCTGGGAAATGTTTGGACTGACCATTTTGGTTTATTGCATTTCGCAGGTAATACAAGACCTGATATTGATTCCAAAGATAATGGGCAAATATATGGGCCTGAACCCTGCCATAATCTTCCTTTCCCTCTCGATATGGGGAGCACTGCTGGGATTCGTTGGCTTGATTATCGCCGTGCCCCTCACCACACTGTTACTCGCCTATTATGAGCGTTACATCAACCACCGTGATGCGCGCCCGTGGAACCAGGCTATCGACACCACACCACCTACACACCAAGACGAGACTCAAGAAGGTTCCGGCAAAGAAGAATAACCTCCAGCCATATCATACATGAGTGACTCGCCCCCGTCGTGGCGCACCATTCACTTTCCTTACACACAGAAAAAGGGCGCACAACCATTATTCCGTGCGCCCTACCCTTATAATTTTTATCCTGTTACAACAAGCTCCACGAGACTGTAAGCCCCGCCAACACTATTGCCACCATGCTCATCAACTTGATGAGGATATTGAGGCTGGGTCCCGAAGTGTCTTTGAACGGGTCGCCGACGGTATCACCAACGACAGTCGCCTTGTGTACCTCACTACCCCTTCCGCCGAAGTTGCCTTCTTCGACATATTTCTTTGCATTATCCCATGCTCCGCCCGAGTTTGCCATGAATATGGCGAGGACGAATCCGCAACTAAGTCCGCCAGTCAGCAACCCGAGTATGCCGGGAACGCCAAATATAAGCCCAGTGAGCAGCGGAGCGACAATTGCAAGCAACGACGGTACCACCATCTCGTGTTGCGCGCCCTTGGTCGAAATCTGCACACATCGTTCATAGTCGGGTTCGGCAGCACCAGTGAGAATACCCTTTATTTCACGAAATTGACGCCGCACCTCTTCTACCATCTTCTGTGCGGCACGCCCCACGGCATTGATTGTCAAACCGCAGAACACGAATGCCAGCATACTGCCTATGAACATGCCAGCCAACACGTTGGGATTCATCAGTGTAACGTTATAATATTCCATGAAGTCGGTAAACGTCGCCCGTGCCGTCTCTATCACCGAGTTATCAGGCATGGTGAGCGTGGTAGTACCGATACGCTGGAGCCCTATGCGAACCTCCTCGATATAAGAAGCAAGCAAGGCAAGTCCCGTGAGAGCAGCCGAACCAATTGCAAATCCCTTGCCCGTAGCGGCAGTAGTGTTTCCCAACGAGTCGAGCTGGTCGGTACGCTGGCGCACTTCCTTGCCCAACCCCGACATCTCGGCATTGCCACCTGCATTGTCGGCAATCGGACCATAAGCGTCGGTGGCAAGCGTGATGCCAAGCGTTGAGAGCATACCCACGGCGGCAAAGCCTATACCATAAAGCCCCATGTTGACATCGGCAGGCACAAAGTTGGCAGCAAACAAGTAGGAAAGTATCACCCCGACAACGACCGACAGCACCGGGATAGCCGTCGAGCACATTCCAAGCCCTATGCCCGAAATAATCACCGTTGCCGGCCCCGTCTTGCCGCTCTCGCTAAGCCGCTGTGTAGGGCGGTAGCTTTGCGAAGTGTAATATTCGGTAGTGCGCCCTATGACTACGCCCACCAACAAGCCGATGACTACCGAGCAACCTATGTTAAACCAATTGTCGATGCCAAGCAGCCATAGAATGGCAAACGTAAACACGACTATAAGCCCAGAACTGAGATTCGTGCCCATAGACAATGCGCCAAGCAGCCCCTTCATATTGGCATCTTCCTTGGTGCGCACGGCAAAAATACCCACAATCGAGAGCAAAATGCCCACGGCAGCCACAAGCATCGGGGCAATTACAGCCTTGAATTGCATACCCACGTCGCCCGAGTGTATGTAGGCAGCAGCTCCAAGCGCGGCAGTTGAAAGTATCGAGCCGCAATACGACTCATACAGGTCGGCTCCCATGCCGGCAACGTCGCCCACGTTGTCGCCCACATTGTCGGCAATAGTGGCAGGGTTGCGAGGGTCGTCCTCGGGGATTCCAGCCTCGACCTTGCCCACGAGGTCAGCCCCAACGTCGGCAGCCTTCGTATAAATGCCACCACCAACGCGGGCAAACAGTGCCTGAGTGCTGGCTCCCATGCCAAAGGTGAGCATCGTAGTGGTGATTGTACACAACTTAGCCGTGGGCGTGAGAGCCTCTTCGGGAATCACTGCATTCAATATAATATACCAAAACGAAATGTCGAGCAAACCAAGACCTACCACTACAAGCCCCATCACAGCCCCGCTGCGGAATGCTATGCGCAAGCCCTTGTTGAGCGAGCGGCGGGCTGCATTGGCTGTACGCACCGAGGCATACGTTGCAGTCTTCATGCCCAAGAAACCAGCAAGCCCCGAGAAGAAACCTCCAGTGAGGAATGCCACAGGAACCCATTCATTCTGCACGTGGAATCCGTATGCCATTATGGCAAAGAACGCCACAAGCACAAGGAACACAATGCCGACGACTTTGTATTGCTGACGGAGGTATGACATGGCACCCCGACGCACAGCTGCGGCAATGTGTGACATACGTTCGGTACCTTCCTCCTCTTTCAGCATCTGACGATAGAAGTAATAAGCAAAGGCAAGTGCGAGCAACGACGCTATCGGCACAAGCAAAAAAATCATATTATCCATGGTGCCTAAAAAAATTATAGTATTGAAGATTATAAGTCTGAAACAAAGATACACAAAAAAAACGTGGGCTCATTATCCCAAATGCGCCTATTTCTGTTATTTTATGAGTTAAATAAACCTATCGTGGCTGCACCGCAAAACTATACCGCAACAGCCCTGAAATTAAGTGTGAAACAGACGGCAAGAAGGGTAGGGAATGTTCTGTTTTTCTGATAATGAGCATGATTGGCAATTACGGAAATTTTTCGTTAATTAAGTATAACAAGGCTGACGCACTTGTTTAGTTCGGCAATGTAACATATCTTTGCAAAAAATTTTATAACTTTTTCATTTGCCGCGTCGAGATTGACGTGGCACAGAATTAGAATTTGACAGATGAATATAACCGTATATTGTTCATCACGCAGCAATCTCGACGAGCGTTTTGTTGAAGCCGCCGACGCCCTTGGTGGGTGGATAGGGCGTAATGGGCATACCCTAATATATGGAGGGTCAAATGCCGGAACAATGCACACGCTTGCCCAAGCTGCACACGACACTGGCGCACACATAACGGGTGTAGTGCCACGATGCTTTGCCCACCGCGCCGACAGCCTTGTTGACACGCTTGTTCCCACTGCCGACCTCGCCGAGCGCAAGGCTCGCATGATAGGTCTTGCCGACCTGTTCGTTGTGTTGCCTGGCGGCATAGGCACCATCGACGAGTGGATTTCAACCCTCACCCACCTCGTGGTGGAGGGCGACGTGTCGAAACGCATAATTGTGGTCAACATCGACGGCGTTTTCAACCACATGATAGCGCAGATTGCAGCAACGGCAGCATCGCCATTTGCCCGCGGCGGCACACCTGTCGATGGACATTGCATAGTGGTAGAGAGTGTTGAAGAAATGATTAATCAATTAAAAAATAATACGTTATGACAATGAAAAGTAACATTTACACCGAAACTGGCGATAACGGAACCACTTCGCTCGTCGGTGGCAAGAGGGTCAAAAAGACCGACATTCGCATAGAGGCTTATGGCACTGTGGACGAACTCAATGCCTTCCTTGGCAAACTTGCAATCAACTGCAAACTTGAATATCCCGAAATGTATGGTTTCTTGCGCAAGATACAGAACAAGCTGTTCAACATCGGCGCATACCTTGCCAGCGACAACAGCAGCTCGCAACGCACTCCGTGCCCCAACTTGACGATCGACGATGTTACCGAAGTAGAACACGCAATCGACACACTCGACGGCGAACTGCCTCCAATCAACCGATTCATCTTGCCTGGTGGCAGCCAGTTGTCGGCATCGTCGCAAGTGTGCCGCGTGGTTACTCGCCGCTGCGAACGCCGCGTACTCGAGCTTGCCGACGAGGCATACGTTGACCCAGTGGTATTGAAATACCTCAACCGCTTGAGCGACTTCTTCTTCGTGTTTGCCCGTTACAACAACATCCACAACCAGATTGAAGAAATCTTCTGGAATCCCGAAGCATAACACACAGCAACGAACCAAGCGGCAGCAACAAAGCCGCCGCCACACGCCAATATATAGGGAATGCACCATCAGCGCGCATTCCCTATATTTCTTTTTTCAATCCGGCGGTCTGCACCAGCAATACCGTAGGTGTCTGTCAAAAATGCCCCATCGGCCAAATCCTATTTACCCAGCACAATATATACGCGCCGTGGCTCGCTTATCCAAATGTAATAATGGCGTATATACGGCGCACTGGGGGCGGCAAAGCCGTCCAATTTTCTTATAACCGAGCGGTGACGCAGCCCTTTAAGGCAAGGAACCCTCGGAATGGAACCACTCCACTCAACAGGACCTCGAAGAGGTCCAACGGAGCTCTTTGAGATGTGTTGTATTAGCCGCCCATACCCACCTCTCTACACACAGGGAGCACACATCACCATGATGTGCGCTCCCTGTGTGTATCTATAGCCCACCACGACGGGGCAATTCGTGTATTACTTGCCAGCCATTGCCTTGGCACGATCGAGATACTTCTCGACGTTGAAATTGTAATTACGCGAGAAGTCGGGATATTTGTCCAATATCGATTGGAATATATCGGCTTCGGCTGCATAATTCTTTTGCTCGCGATAGATTGTAGCCTTCTTCACCATGAAAAGCGGAGTGTAGTAGCTGTTGTCATCCGACAGGGCGATAGCCTTGTCGTAGGCTGCAAGAGCCTCATCGAGCTTACCGGTGTTAACGTAGCAGTCGCCGAGCAACGATTGAGATGCCGGACCAACAATCACACCTTCGGGGTCGAAGTTGTTGATATAACCGATAGCCTCGTCATACTTGCCCTCGCCATAAAGCAAAATTGCAGCATTGAGGTTGGCACGGTTGGCTGCCGAGTTGCTGTAATTCTCGGCTACTGCCTTGTATTGCGCAAGAGCAATCGAGTCGTTGCCCTGTGCGAGTTGCATATCGGCTTGCGATATTTCGCTCTTGGCACTCTCTATGCCCGGATTGCGTATGCCATATATATAACCCATTATGACGGCGGCAATAACCACAATTATTCCGCACACCCAATAGATGTAATTCTTGTTGCTCTCGACCTTCTGCTCTATCGACGACAGCGATTCGTTAAGCTCGTCAATAGAGGTACGCGTAGTTTCTTTCTTAGCCATTTTGTTATGTAACTATGATGTTTTTATTGATTTTATTCCGAATTTGGATTTGCAAAAGTAATAGTTTCCAGCTAAATAAAAAAACATTATACCGCAATTTTCAAAACAATGCCACTAAAATTATCCCCACGGGCACCAATACGGGTGTAACACCAAGCCCAAGCAACGCAAAAGACACAAACCGCCACATTTCAACGCTCGAAAAAGCAGCAATCTTGCCCCGCATAAATCGGCACACATCAACGTGTTATGTGCAAAAAATTGCACAATCGGCGGCGATTCGTGCCGTAAAATGGTAAAATATTGTTCTTTTTTCTTAAAACGTTTCTGTGGCTATTTCCATTTTGCATATATTTGCTTCAAAGAGGTTAAGAAAACAATGGTTTCAATTGTTATTTAACACTTAAAACGTTAACAAGAAAACAAAATAACATATACCGACATGACAAAAATTGAAAATATCGAAGAGGTCGTCAAGCGGCTGAAAGGTCTTCGCGAAGCCCTCGAAATGAGCCCCGAAGAGGTTGCCAACGTGTGTGGCATCGACTGCGACGTCTATAAAGCCTATGAATCGGGCACAATCGACATTCCCGTGAGCTTCGTGCGCACGCTCGCCCACAAGTTTGGTGTCGAGCTGCCGGCAATCCTGTTTGGGGAAGAACCCAAGATGAGCAGCTACTTCGTGACTCGCTGCGGCAACGGAGTGAGCGTCGAACGCTCCAAGGCTTACAGCTACCAAGCCCTTGCAGCAGGATTTTCCAACAAGGTAATCAACCCCTACCTTGTGACTGTCGAGCCGAGCGACGCACCGCGCGGCAACTTCAACACCCACGACGGGCAGGAGTTCAACTATGTGGTGGAAGGGCGCATGGAGATGCAAATATCGGGCAACACATTCACCCTTGAAACAGGCGACAGCATAATATTCAATTCTGCCCTGCCCCACCGTATGCGCGCCCTCGACGGCAAGCCGGTGCGCTTCCTCGCTATTATTTCATAACCTATCGCATTCACTACACTCTCAAAAACATAATACAACGCATTACACAATGTTAGAAAAATTTCTCGACAAGATAAATTTCTCCTCCTACGAGGACTTCATGCAGAATTTCCACATCAACGTGCCCGACAACTTCAACTTCGCCTACGACGTGGTTGACGAGTGGGCACGCATCGCCCCCGACAAGAAAGCCTTGCTGTGGGTGAACGAGGCTGGCGAGGCACGCCAGTTCACATTTGCCGACATCAAGCGCGAGAGCGACAAGGCTGCCTCCTACTTCATGCAGCTCGGCATCGGCCATGGCGACATGGTGATGCTCATCATGAAACGCCGCTACCAGTTCTGGACGGCAATCACCGCCCTGCACAAGATAGGCGCGACAGTGATACCAGCCACCCACTTGCTCACCGAGAAAGACATCGTCTATCGCGCAAACGCTGCCGACATCAAAGCCATCGTGGCTGTCGGCGACGACATTGTGGTAGAGCACATCAACCGTGCCTTGCCGAAGTCGCCATCGGTGAAGAAGGTGATTTCGATAGGACCCGAGATTCCCGACGGGTGGGAAGACTTCAACCGCGGCTGCGACGAAGCCCCCGAGTTTGTGAAACCCGAGCACGTGAACAGCAACGACGACATCTCGCTCATGTACTTCACATCGGGCACCACCGGCGAGCCGAAGATGGTGGCACACGACTTCACATATCCGCTCGGGCACATCATCACAGCCAAATACTGGCACAACCTCGACGAGAACAGCCTGCACTTCACCCTCGCCGACACGGGTTGGGGAAAAGCCGTGTGGGGCAAATACTACGGGCAGTGGCTCGTCGGTGCCAACGTGTTTGTCTATGATTTCGAGAAGTTCAAGCCCGTTGACGTGCTGCACATGATTCACAACTATGGCATCACATCGTTTTGCGCGCCGCCGACGGTGTTCCGCTTCCTCATTCGCGAAGACCTGACGCAATTCGACCTCTCGACGCTCAAATACTGCACCATCGCAGGCGAGGCGTTGAACCCGAGCGTGTATGACGAGTGGCTCAAGCTCACGGGCATCAAGCTGATGGAAGCCTACGGGCAAACCGAGACCACCGTGACACTGGGCACATACCCATTTGTCGAGCCGCGTCCAGGGTCGATGGGCAAGAAGGGGCCCGTGTATGACATCGCGCTGCTCACCTCCGACGGGCGTTGGGCTGAAGACGGCGAAGAGGGCGAAATCGTAGTAAAGACCCACGGGGGAAAACGCCCGGTGGGATTGTTCAAGGAATATTACCGCGACCCAGAACTGACCAGCCAGCAATACAACAACGACATTTATCACACTGGCGACGTGGCTTGGCGCGACGAAGATGGCTACTACTGGTTCATAGGTCGCAAAGACGACGTGATAAAGTCGAGCGGCTACCGCATAGGTCCCTTTGAGGTGGAATCGGCACTGATGACCCACCCTGCCGTAGTGGAATGTGCCATAACTGGCGTTCCCGACGAGATAAGGGGGCAAGTGGTGAAAGCCACCATCGTGCTGTCGAAAGAATACAAGGGCAAGGAAAGCCCCGAACTAATCAAGGAAATACAAGACCACGTGAAGCACACCACAGCTCCCTACAAATATCCACGCGTAGTGGAATTTGTCGATGAGTTGCCAAAGACCATCAGCGGGAAAATCCGCCGCGTGGAAATCCGCAACAAACAGCAGCACTAATCCCATCTCATACGTGCCAGACAATGAAAACCCAGGGGCGCACCGCGTTCCTGGGTTTGTTTTATAGAACTACACAATAACGCTTCGTTTTTTTACAATTGAGAATAATGTATTAACTTTGGCATATTATGGAAGAAAACAACAAACAACGCCGACCACGCATACCCTTGTGGTTTGGTATCACATGTGCCGTTTCGTTGATACCGGTACTGGCGTGGCCTTGGATGATAGCCTCGTCCGACGCACACAACGAGCCGGACAACCTGGCAAACTTGCTATTGCTCACCTTCCCGGTGTATGCCGTGCTGTCGATATACCTGTCCTACCGCACCATCGCCGACCGCCCCTACATTGCCGTGATACTCATTGCAATGCTGTGGCTGTCGTTTGCGGCAATGTGGTTATTGTAAACAACAAATCCATTATCCGAGAGACAATGAAGGAAAGCGAAATATTGCAACGGCTGCGCGACCGCATAGGCATCGAGCAGCTCAACGAGATGCAGGAAACCGTCAACCGCCGTTCGCAGGAGGGGGGCGACATCGTGTTGCTGTCACCGACAGGCACGGGCAAGACAGTGGCATACTTGATGCCCGTGCTGAAAGCACTGAAGGGCGACAATGGCACGGTGCAATGTGCCATAATCGCCCCGTCGCGCGAACTTGTGCAGCAAATCGACGGCGTGGCACGAGCCATAGCCACCGGGCTGAAGATTACTTGCTGCTACGGCGGGCACAACATGGCTGACGAGAAAAATTCGCTATCAGCCACGCCGGCAATCATCATAAGCACTCCCGGGCGGTTGCTCGACCACATCAACCGCGGCAACGTTGACGTGGCAACAGTGAGGCTGCTCGTGCTCGACGAGTTTGACAAGTCGCTCGAACTCGGCTTCCACGACGAAATGAGCAAAATCGTGAAGCGGATGCCTCGGCTGGCAAGGCGCATACTCACCTCGGCAACAATGATTGCCGAAATGCCCGACTTCTTGCGGCTCAACCGCCCGGTGGAACTGAATTTCCTCGACCAGAAGCAGCTACTCGACTTGCGGCTGAAGGTGTGGCAAGTGGCATCGCCAAGCAAGGACAAGTTGGAAACGCTGTTGCAGCTGCTTAACAACATCGCCGGCGAGCGCACAATTGTTTTTGCCAACTACCGTGAATCGGTCGAACGCATCTGCGACTTCCTCCTCAGCCACAACGTGCCAGTGGGAATGTACCACGGCGGACTTGAACAAATCGACCGCGAGAAAGCCGTCGCCCTGTTCAACAACGGCTCTTGCCGCATACTTGTCACTACCGACCTTGCCGCCCGCGGGCTCGACATCGACGATGTGCAGAACATTGTCCACTACCATTTGCCCACGAGTGCCGAGGTTTATACCCACCGCAACGGCCGCACGGCTCGCGTCGATGCCACCGGCAATGTATATGTAATCACAGGACCCGAGGAAAAACTGCCCGACTATATTCGCATCGACGAGGAACGGCAGCTCGATGACTCGGCGACAACCGCCACAACGGCTCCCGACATGGCATCGCTCTACTTCAACGCAGGCAAGAAAGAAAAAATATCGCGCGGCGACATAGTGGGCTTCCTGCTCAAGAACAGCAACCTGTCGGCATCAGAGATAGGAGTCATCGACCTGCACGACCACTATGCCATAGTGGCAATAGCTGCCAGCAAGGCAAACGCCGTGCTGCAACAAATCGCCACGCTGAAAATAAAGAACAAACGACTGAAAATCACTTTGATAAAATAAAACCCAATAAACACAATATGAAAATCGAAATTTTATCTGTGGCGGCAAGCATGGCACTGTTGTGCGCTTGCCAGCCTGCAACGACAAAGACCACCATCAGTGGCAACTTGTCAGATATGGGAAGCGACACATTGATTGTTCAATCGATGCCCGTCAACAGGGAAGGCGCACCCAAGCGCGACACCGTGGTGATGCAAAACGGGGCTTTCACGCTCGAATTGGACCTCGACACCATTCCTGCCGAAGTGCGTATTTTCCCCAAACCAGTCATAGGGCAAATGGCAAGGATTGACAACATCAACTTCGTGATATACCCCAACGAATCACTCACGGTGTCGGGCGACATCGACAAATACACCGTTGAGGGAAGCGACTTCTATGCCGCCTACAACGAAGCCATACGGGGGTGGCAAACCTATGAAGACAGCCTGCAAAGCCTGTCGGCACAAGCCCAGAAGATGGAACGGGAGGGAGTAGCCGCCGACTCAATCGAGGCATTTTATGCACCAGCCGAGGAGTTGATGCAAAAGATGCTCGACACGCAACTCGAATACATACGCCAGCACCCCGACAGCGATGTCGCGCTATACATTGCATCGCGTATCGGCTACAGGAAGGTCAAGGAAGTATTCCCCTTGTTGTCCGACAAGGTAAAGACTGGCAAACTTGCACCGCTCTACCAAATGATGGACAACGCCCTGAAGAGAGAAGAGGCTCGCATCGAAGCCAAAAAGAATATCGTTGAAGGCGCAACAGCACCCGACTTCACGCTGAAAGACATTGAAGGCAACGACCTCACCTTGTCGTCGCTCCGCGGCAAGTATGTCGTGCTCGACTTCTGGGGTAGCTGGTGCGGCTGGTGCATCAAGGGAATGCCCGAGATGAAGAAATATTATGCCAAGTATGGCAACCGCATGGAGATACTCGGAATAGACTGCCGCGACACCGAAGAAAAATGGAAAGAGGCAGTGAAAAAGCATGAATTGCCGTGGCTGCACGTGCGCAACGCCGGCGACACCAACGTGAGCCTACTATACGCCATCGAGGGTTACCCCACAAAAATCGTCATCGACCCAGATGGCAAAATCACGAAAGTGGTGCTTGGGGAAGACCCGGCTTTCTATGAATACATCGACAAGTTGTTCAAGTAGCAACTTCCCAGCTGCCAAGCAACAAAGTCCGCCCCATGGAAAAATCCCAGGGCGGACTTTTCCATTCCTCCCCCACAGCCCACAAAAACTTTTCTCACCCCACAATAACAATCTTTACCCCACCCTCCTCCAAAAACAATTATTTTTCAGTAATTTTGCTTTCGACAAAATTCTTTTCACCATACCGAGTTCAAGAAATAAAATCATGAATAGACCTTGGAGCAAAGAAGAAACCATTATCGCTTTTAACCTTTATTGCAAAATTCCTTTTAAGGACTGCAATAAAGCTCACCCTACGATAATAAAATACGCCCGACTACTTGGACGCACTCCAAGTGCGCTAAATATGAAAATAGGCAACATTGGACGATTAGACCCCGACCTGCAAACAAAAGGAATCTCAGGGCTAACCCACGGGGCTAAATTGGAGGAAAATGTGTGGAACGAATTTTACAACGACCCCGAACGCCTTGCATTTGAAAGCGAACGCTTGGTTGCACAACTCACGCAACAAAACATTGAAAATCTCGTCGAGAACATAAACGTACAAGATTTGCCTCAAGGGGAAGAGCGGGAAACCATTGTGAAACAGCGCGTAAACCAATCTTTCTTCAGAGTGGCAGTAATTAGTGCCTACAATTTTTGCTGCTGCATATCGGGAATAAGTAATATGGAATTATTGGAAGCGTGTAATATCGTCGATTGGTCGCAAGACAAAGCCAACAAAACAAATCCCAAAAACGGACTTTGCATGAATCCTTTTTTTCATAAAGCATATGACAAGCATCTGGTTGCAATTACCCCTGATTTAACTATAATCATATCAGACAAACTGCTTAATGATGCAAAGGAAACTGTTTTCAAAAATTATTTAATGCACCTGAACGGGCAACAAATAATGCTACCCGGCAAATTTTTCCCACGCAAAGATTTCTTGGATATTCATTTTCAAAATTTTCTAAAACTACAATAACTCTCTGAACTATCACGGTCATGAAAAAATCGTTGTTTACTATCGCGTTGCTTCTTGCTTGCCTGACGATGGCGGCACAAAACATTTCGGGGTCCTGGAACGGGAAATTGTCGGTGGGACCTCAGGAGCTGACTATCGTGCTCAACGTGAGCGACAGCGGCTGCACGCTCGACAGTCCCGACCAAGGGGCAAAAGGCATCCCGTGCAAGACGCTGTTCCTTTCTGCCGACTCAATCAGCGTTGACGTACCGATGATTGGTGCAAGCTATGCTGGACGGCTCTCCGATGGCAAGTTGGTGGGAAAACTCACCCAAATGGGCTATTCGTTCCCTCTCGACCTGCAACCGGGCGAAGCTATTCCCGAACGTCCGCAAACGCCACAACCGCCCTATGGCTACGAAACTCGTGAAATCACTTTTACCAACGAGGCTGGTGGTGCCACACTTGCGGGCACATTGTCTTTGCCCGAGGGTTGTAACAGCTCGACCCCGGTGGTCTTGATGGTGAGCGGCAGCGGACTGCAAAACCGTGACGAGGAGATATTCGACCACAAGCCCTTTGCCGTCATAGCCGACCACCTTGCCCGCCACGGCATTGCATCGTTGCGATATGACGACCGCAGTTGCGGCAAATCGACGGGCGATGCCTCAAAAGCCACCACTGCCGATTTCAGCAACGACGCTGCTGCCGGCATCAAATATTTAAAAGGTTTGAAGCAATTTGGCAAAGTGGGTGTGCTCGGGCACAGCGAGGGCGGACTAATTGCATTCTCCCTTGCTGCCAGTGGTGATGTTGATTTTGCCATAACACTTGCATCGCCGGCAATGCGCGGCGACAGCCTGCTGGTCGAGCAAAATCGCCTGATACTCCAGCTCAACGGCACTCCAGCGACATACGCCAACGCCTACACCGACGCCTACACCGACGCGCTGGCGGCTGTGCTCGCCCAGCGCACAAACCCTCGCAGCACGTCCACTCCACAAGCATTCATCGACAGCATTGCCGCCAACCTGCCCGAACCGATGCGCGAAAACCTTGTGACCGTGCTTGAAGAGCCCAATGTGTGGCTCGACTACTGGCTTGCTTACAGCCCACGCACCGACATTGCCGCAGCCCGTTGCCCCGTGATGGCTATCGCTGGCAGCAAGGACATACAGGTTGCGCCAAGCAACTTGGCTATCATCACCTCGCTGCTTCCCCAAAACCAACACAACCGTACTCGCCTGTACGACGGACTCAACCACCTGTTCCAGCACTGCACCACCGGCAGCCCGATGGAATACAACGCCATCACCGAGACCATATCACCCGAGGTCCTCAACGACATCGCCCAATGGATCTTGGCACTCTAAGAGCAACAATACTGCCACTGAAAATTATGACGGCGAAAACTGCGGATTATCGGGGGAATATGCTAATTTTGTGAATAAACTACAAATCACAACACAGAGGAATTATGCTCACCAAGGTTTTCGGAGCGGCGGTGCATGGCATCGACGCTATTGTCGTCACTATCGAGGTGTCGGTTGACACGGGCATTGGCTACACCATAGTGGGGTTGCCCGATACCGCCGTCAAGGAAAGCCACGAACGAATACGCACCGCACTGAAGCAATGTGGGCAAAACTTCCCACGGCGGCAAGTGGTGGTGAATATGTCTCCTGCCGACGTGCGCAAGGAGGGTGCCGCCTACGACTTGCCGCTTGCCATAGGCATTCTTGCCGCCGACAGCAAAGTGAATGCCGACCGGCTGGGGCGTTTCATGATGATGGGCGAATTGTCGCTCGACGGCTCGGTGCTGCCCATACGCGGGGCGTTGCCCATGGCTATCAAGGCGCGCGAACTCGGCTACGAGGGGTTCATCGTGCCCAAAGCCAACGTGAAAGAAGCAGCCGTTGTCAACAACATCGACATTTATGGCGTTGAGCGAATCGACCAAGTGATAGGCTTCTTCAACGGCGACGTGCAGCTTGAACCGACAGTGGTCAACACTCGCGAAGAGTTTTTCCGCACCGTGAGCAATTACGACTTCGACTTCTCTGAAGTGCGCGGCCAGGAAAACGTGAAACGCGCCTTCGAGGTGGCTTGCGCCGGCGGACACAACATAATCCTCGTGGGCAGCCCAGGATCGGGCAAGTCGATGATGGCAAAGCGGCTGCCGTCGATATTGCCGCCACTGAGCCTGCAAGAGGCTTTGGAGACTACCAAGATACACTCCGTGGCTGGCAAACTCGAACGCGGAGCGACGCTCATGACACGCCGCCCGTTCCGCTCGCCCCACCACACCATTTCGCCCGTAGCCCTCGTTGGCGGCGGCACATATCCCTCCCCGGGCGAAATCAGCCTTGCCCACAATGGCATACTGTTCCTCGACGAGTTGCCCGAGTTCAGCCGCCAAGTACTCGAAGTGATGCGACAACCGCTCGAAGACCGCCACATCACCATTTCACGTGCCAAGTATTCGGTCGATTACCCTGCATCGTTCATGCTCGTGGCATCGATGAACCCCTGCCCCTGCGGATACTACGGACACCCCACCAAGCAATGCGTGTGCCCGCCCGGCGCGGTGCGCAAATACTTGAGCAAAATCTCGGGTCCACTGCTCGACCGCATCGACATACAAATCGAGGTCTCGCCCGTGCAATTCGACGAAATGGCTTCCAACACGCCAAGCGAAAGCAGCGCGGCGATACGCCAGCGAGTGGTGAGGGCGCGCGAGATACAGCAAATGCGTTTCAAGGACGAGAAAGGGGTGCATTGCAATGCGCAGATGACCTCGCGCCTGATACGCCAATACGCCCAACCCGATGCCGAGGGGCTCGAACGCCTGAAGGACGCCATGACGCGCCTCAGCATGTCGGCTCGCGCCTACGACCGCATACTCAAAGTGGCACGCACCATCGCCGACCTCGACGGGAGCGAAAAGGTGACTTCGGCACACTTGCAAGAAGCCCTCAGCTACCGTAACCTCGACCGTGAAAATTGGGCAAAATAAACCTGCAAAAAATTATGGAAACAAATATAAACACCGACGAGAGATTCATGCGCCTCGCACTCGACGAGGCACGCAAAGCCGCACAGCGCGACGAAGTGCCCATCGGGGCTGTGATAGTGTGCAACGGGCAAGTGATAGCCCGGGCACACAACCTCACCGAAACGCTCACCGACCCCACCGCCCACGCCGAGATGCAAGCAATCACATCGGCAACGAGCTACCTCGGGGGCAAGTACCTCACCGACTGCACCATCTATGTGACCGTCGAGCCTTGCCTGATGTGTGCCGGGGCTATTGGCTGGAGCCAGATGAAAAGAGTGGTGTATGGGGCAAGCGACGACAAGCGCGGCTACCACACCTATTGCGACGCACCATTCCACAAGAAGACCGAGGTGACGGCAGGCGTACTTGCCGACGAATGCAGCAGCATCGTCACCGACTTCTTCCGCCAAAAGCGTTAACCACCGTCAGCGCGCCATCTCAACGGCGCAACTTGCGGCGCATGGCTATCGAGGTGACTGCCGACGTGAGCAACCCCACGGCAGCAACGGCGGCAAACACCACAAGCAGGTCGGACAATCGCACCTCGACTGGATAAACCTTCACCACAAGCATCTCGGTAGCCCCCTGCAACTCGATAAGCCCGAAGGCCTGTTGCAGCCAGCATAGCACAAGCCCCGTGACGATGCCCACCACGGCACCGGCAATCGAGATGAGCCACCCCTCGGTGACAAAAATCTGTGTAATCTGCTTGTTGGTAGCCCCCATGTTGCGGAATGTGACAATGCTCTCGTCCTTTTCGATGATGAGCAGCGACAGCGTGCTTATCACATTGAATGTGGCTATCACCATGATGAAGCCAAGCAACAGGAACGAAATCCACTTTTCGATATTCACCATGCGGAAGGCATAGTCTTGCTGCATCAGCCTATTCTTGACGGTGTAACCATCGCCAAGGCGGCTGGATATTTCCTGCATCACACGTGCCTCGTCGGCACCGGGGAGCAACGATATTTCGACACCCGTAGCTTCGTGCGTATAGTTGAACAGGAAGCGCGCCGTCTCTATCGGCACAATCATCATGTCGCGGTCGTAGTCGCTTTGGTCAACCTGATAGACACCTGCGGCAAAAACCGTGTCGGAGCGGAAAGCCCCGGCAGGATTGGCAAGGTTGATATTGCCCATACGCTTGGGCGCATAGATGCGCACTCCACCCACAAATCCAGGCCTCACACGCAATTGCAATGCCACGCCCACACTGAGCACGGCATACTGCGCCACACCGTCGGCGAGCAGGAACTCGCCATCGATAATCACATCGTTGATGCCGGTGAGCCGGTTGTAGCTGTCGGGCACACCCTTTATGAGCACGGGCATCTGAAAGTCGTCATACACGGCAAGCCCGTGGTCGGCAACGGTGGGGATAGCCATCTCCACCCCCTCGACAGCAGCCACTACGGCAGCCACGCTGTCGGCGTTGGCAATCGCCTTCCCTTCGGCGGCGTTCACCACAAGTGGCGGGTCGAGCTTCGACAACTTGTCGCCTATGAGGCTCGTGAAGCCGTTGAACACCGACAACACGCACACCATAGCCGCCGTCGTCACCATCACGCCACACACAGCCACTATCGAGATGATATTTACCGCGCTGTGGGTCTTCTTCGACTTCAGGTAACGAAATGCTATTTTCAGTACGAAGTTCATTCGGCAGCCGGCGTTTCGCCCTCCTCACGATTGGCACTGCCCGGGTGCTTCCTGCGGTCTTCCTCAAGCAGTTGGTCGATATGGTCGATGTAGTCGAGCGAGTCGTCAATGTGGAACAGCAGCTCGGGAGTCTTGCGCAACTGGAAACGCACACGCTGTGCCAGGTCGTAGCGCACGGTCTTGGCATTGCGGGTGATGTTCTGGAGCAACTGTCCTGCCTGTGCCGACGGGAAGATGCTCAAATAAACATGGGCGATGCTGAGGTCGGGAGAAATCCTCACCGCGCTCACCGACACGATTACATTGCCGAGCTTCGCTGTTTGCAAACGGAAAATTTCGCTCAATTCCTTTTGAATGAGCCGTGCTATACGTGATTGTCGAGTAGATTCCATATCAACTGATTTTATAAGAAGCTGTTTAAATTTTTACGCAATCTTTTATCCCGAGAAGCTGAATAGCTTCTAAGATTTGTTGCAAATTTAGCCATAATAAGTTCAACTCACAAATCCACGGCACAGGCAATTGCCAAGCCATGCTTGCGCCATTATCCCGCCAAACACCTATTTTGCGTCCTTGCAGCCTGGCATCTGCACAAATTTCAATTATTATCCACCAAACAAACACTTGACAAATGAAAATGAAAAGCAACGATTCGACCGTGGTAAGTGGTCATGCCGAACCGCGGCTTTCCGCCAGTCGCAAACGGCGGACACTGATGCACCACATGTGCAATGTGATTATGCAATTGAAGCAACTCGGGAAAGAACGCACTTCCGAAACCTATCTGTCGGCGCTCAACAGCTTCATGCTCTTCAGGCACGGGCGTGACATACAACTCAACCGCCTCTCGGCAGACATCATGCAACAATACGAAGCATGGCTCAAGGAACGGGGCTTGTCGATGAACACTTCTTCGTTCTACATGCGCATTCTACGCGCCTCCTACAACCGCGCCGTGGAGCGTGGAATCACCAAGCAACTCAACCCCTTCCGCCATGTATATACCGGGATTGGCAAAACAGTGAAAAGGGCTGTCGGGCTGAAAGAAATAAAGCTGATAAAGGAACTCGACCTGTCGGGAAATCCGAGCCTCGACTATGCTCGCGATATGTTCCTTTTCTCGTTCTACACCCGTGGAATGTCGTTTATCGACATGGCATACCTGCGCAAGACCGACCTCAAGAACGGCATACTCTGCTACCGCCGCCGAAAGACGAGGCAGACACTCTACGTGAAATGGGAGAAGTGCATGCAACGCATCATCGACAAATATCCCCCCAACGACACCATATATCTGCTGCCGATAATAACGCGGCACGGACGCGACCGACAACAATACCAGAATGCCTTGCGACTGATAAACGGAAAGCTGAAGAAAGTAGCCGTGATGGCAGGGATGAAGGCAAGACTAACGATGTATGTAAGCCGCCATTCGTGGGCATCAATCGCCCACGCCAAGCATATTCCACTATCGATAATCAGCGAAGGCATGGGGCACGACAACGAAGCAACTACACAAATCTATCTCGCCTCGCTCGACAAATCAGCCATCGACCGTGCCAACGAATTGATAATCAAAAGCCTGTAATCCACACACCCTTCCTGCATAATTTCCAAACAATTAGGAATGTGAAATGAGGAATAGCATTTGCCGTCAGAAACTTAAAAAATTCCTAATTCCACATTCCTAATTGAACACGATTCCTCATTCCTAATTCCTAATTAAGCACGATTCCACATTTTGTAGTATTTTTGTATCATTGAGCAAGAAAGAATAGTATGAAGCAGCTGATTTACATAATCGTATGCTGTTGCCTCGTTGGTTGCACACAAGGTAACAATAGCACTTCTGCGCTCAGCACCGACACTGCACCCGACACCGTTACTCTCGGCGACACTGCCGCCACCGGCAATCCTTTCCCATTGCTCGCCTACCCTGCCGACTGGTACTTCGGTAACAACAGCAACCTGCTGCCTGCCGATGCAGCAATCATTCCATACCAATACCTCGACCTGCACTATCGGACGTTTGAAAGCGTGGCACGTGAATATGGTGGACCCGCATTCTACCGCGAAATAGAATACCGCAACGGCAAACTGCAATCCACCCACGGCTATGGCAACACCGAACTCTTAGACTCGATACTGAAAAATCTGTCCACAGCAAGAGTGATGCTATTCCATTGGGAAAACATCCCCCACCGCGACTCGTCACAACCGATCTACGACATGGATTTATACTTCCTCAGCGACGGCGACTCCCTAAGAGCCATCTACGGCACTAAAACCCGCCGATAACCAACTCAGCGGCTCTTTTAATATAGTTTATAGTGGCGGTCAGACGCGATGAATCGCGCCTCTACGGCATTTGCAAAAAAATTCCTAACTCCTAACTCCTAATTCATAATTCTTTAGAGTATGCCCTGCGCCTCTTGTTCTGGTGCGTTTCAAAATATTGCCACTGCGATTGCACCTTTTGGTTAACCTCAAGCTCGGGGTTGCTCTCGGCATACACATACCCATTCTTTATGAAGCACGGAATCAAGTCGGTAAACAGCAACGCATTCACACCCTTGCTCTGATATTCGGGCTTGACGGCTACCAACAGCAAGTCAACCACATCGTTCTTGCCGCGCAAAGCCTTCAGCAAATGAACCCACCCAAACGGGAACAGCCGTCCGCGACTCTTCACCAACGCCCGCGACATCGACGGCATGGCGATACCCACACCCACAAGTTGCTTGTCCTTGTCGATGATGAGCGACACATTTTCGAGCCTCAGCACAGGCAAATACATCTTGATGTAATGGTCGATTTGCTTCGGTGTGAGAGGCGAATAGCCATACAAGTCGGCATAAGCCTCGTTTATCAACTTGAATATGGCTTGCCCGTAGTCGTTGACAATCTTCTTCGAGCTGGTGTACTTTATAGTCTGCAACTCATATTTGCGGCTGATAATGTCGCTTATGCGCTTATGCTTTTCGGGAATCCCCTCGGGCACGAATATCTTGAACTCCACCCAGTCGATTTCCTTCTCGAAGCCCAGTGCCTCGATGTGCTTGGCATAATAAGGGTGGTTGTAAATCGTTGCCATAGTGCTCATCTGGTCGAAACCCTCCACGAGGAGTCCCTCGGGATCCATGTCGGTGAAGCCCAGCGGACCGACGATGCGCGTCATGCCCTGCTTGCGCCCCCATTCCTCGATGGCGGCAAACAACTTGCTGCTCACCTCGGCATCGTCGATGAAATCGACAAAGCCGAAGCGCATCTCGCGCTTGCCAGTGTTCTTGTTCACGGCATCGTTTATGATGCCGGCAATGCGCCCCACGGGCTTGCCGTCGGCATAAGCCATGTAATAGACACTGCGGCAAAAGTCGAAAGCCGGGTTGCGCTCAGGCGTGAGTGTGTCAACCTCGTCGAGCACCAACGAAGGCACATAATATGGATTGTCCTTATAAAGAGTGTCGATAGGGAAATGAACGAATTTCAACAATTCACGTTTAACCGGCTTTATTTCTCGAATTTCAATTGCCATGACTTGCAGATTTTTACGGCTGCAAATTTAGTTATAATTTACAATACGCAAGCCTAATTATGATTTTTTTGTACAAAAGAAATCACCAACCCCCTCAAAAACAACAACTACACCACCCCAGCGACACGCAAAAACCCACCCCCGTCACCCATTCAAACCCATTTATTCAGTATATTTGCAGAGAACATCATAATCCGCCCGATATATGGAAACACCCTCAACACATAACGAAGAGCTGAGCCAATCAATGCTACCATTTGTCATTAAAGAATTAGCAGAAATGGTGATGAAAAAGAAAGCATTGCTCTTGGACGATGCTCTGCACTATATACACAACCAACCTATATAAATCCCTGCTGGACGAAAATACCAAACAATGGTATTCAAGCACCATCGTGCTATATAAAACTATAGAAGCATCAGAAACCTATCGGCAGAAGAAACATTATCGTTATTCTCGCGATACAACGTTTTCGAGTTTTTAGACCGAACTTTTGAAATGCTCCACACACAAGACATTGACTACATAATAGATACAATATCAACATACATAAGCAAACAAGAATAGCTGTCTCGCTACTAAAGTTTACAGAATCAATCGTATTGTAAGTGCATCGGGGTTACTGGGAGAGGAGCAGCAGGAGCGACATGAGGGCGGCGAGGAGTATTATGAGGAGGATATAGATGCTGTCCGACTTACGGCGTTCGACGGCAAGCATCACGTCGCCCATGCTGGCATACTCGCCTCGGCGGCAAGCATCGACAAAGCGGACAACGCGTGCTGGCGTGTGTGGCAACATGGCAAGCACACTGGAGGCAATCGCGCCATAGTCTTTCACATCGTCGAGGTCGCTCACGGCAACGCTGCCTCCATCGCCGCCTACGGCAACAATTTCTACCCACCCCGTCGCATCGTCAACCATCACACATTCTTTCAGCAACCGTCCGCATGGTTCTGGTTGCTCGCTGCGCCACCGGGCAACAGCCTCGGGCAGCTGCCTCAACAACACATCGGCGACCTCACCCGGGCGATTGCCATGCCTCGCTGCATATTCGTCAATACTTATCAACATTCTATCACACATGTTCGTCAATTTAAGGTTGCCCGCCCCGTGACGGGGTCGAGGTCGAAATCAACGCCGCTCGCCACAACGTGCAGAGTGCCATTGCTGTTAATTTCTATCGCCGGCACAGCCCCATGTTCATCGACATAGGCTATGAAAAACTTCTTGCCCACCCTGTCATATCCGAACACCTCGCCGCCGTAGGTGGCATAATAAATCACAGCCTCGGTCTCAACTCGTGAATCCATAATCACATCGCTGCGCGAGAACAACGGCGAGCCATAGCGCATCATCGAAAAAACGACCTCTTGCCTGCCACCGCGCAAGAGCGACAACAACGAGTCGTTGTCGGCTTGCCACTTGTGCGAGGCATTGGCAGGAGCGGCATCCCTCTGCTCTTCGGGCGTAGGGCGGTAAACTATCAGCAACCGGTCCAACTCGGCTGAAAGGAACTTAAATTCGGGTGTCGTCCGCCTGTCGGCGACCTTGCCGTAATACAACGTCTCGCCACGCACAAGCACAGGTTCACACTCATAGTCGAGTTGCACAACGTCGAGGCTCTCGACATTGAAAAGCGACAACTTCAGATGGTGCTTGCCCGACGCTCCGAACACGCCTCGGGAGGGCGAGTGGAGATAGACAAAATAGAAATAGGTTTTCCCGTCGATTGAGACGAAGCGTGGAACGTTTTCGCCCGACAACTTCAACTTGTCGCGGTCGAACACAAGCACGCCGCCATCTTCATGCCGCAACTTCTCCTCGCCGCAACGCCACCTGCCATCAATCTTGCGCACCTGCGTGAGCTTGAAAAACGGGCGTTGCTTCTCTTCCGAGAAATAATTGATGCCGACAATCAGCGGGGCACCCTTTACCACGGCATAAGCCGCCGGACCAGAAACCGACTTGTCGCCGATGCGGTTGTCATGGACAAGCGCATTGCCATATATGCTCGATGCATCCTCAATGTTAAGCCTGTCGGGGTCGGGAGTATCCACGGTGTCTTCGCCCACAATCTCCATATATGGGTTGGTGGTTTCATCGCCACCGCCGCCCCAGTCATAAATGCTGTAAGCTGCAAGAATCAATACGGCAGCCACAAGCAAGGCTGTAATGGTGCGGTCGAGCGCAGTGTGCCTCTTTGCCACGCAATCGTTGCCACCATCGCCATCGTTGCTGTCGCTGGCAGGTAATTCCTCTGCTGGTAATTCTCCATCGCTGGCAGCATTCCCGCTTGGCTCAACGGCGATACCGCTTGAGTCGGGCTTTGGCTCGGGAACAGGCGGCACCTCTTCCATGTCGTTCCACACCATTTTGCCACAACAGGGGCAAAACACCGATTTCACAGGAATCGACTTGCCACACGCAGGGCATTGACGCAACTCGCCGCCCACAGGCGCGCCGCAATTGCCACACCTTGCAACCCCTTGCGGCAGCCGGCTTCCACATTCGCCACATTTGTTGTCAGCCATACGCTCCATAACTTTATTTTCGCCCAAAGTCGGCAGGTATTTCACCCCACAACTCGGTATTCCACTTTATTATGCGATTACGATAGGTATTATTAGCAAGCCACACCTCGGCACGAGCAACAATGTCGAGCAACACGGCATTGCGCGCGTCACGCTTCAACGTGGTCTTGCAGTGCCGTTCCCTCACCCACGCCTGCGCCGTGCGGCTGTCACTGTAGATGGGCATATCGGGCAACCTCATCTTTTGCAGAAGCGCAAGTCCGTGCACCAAGGCAAGAAACTCGCCAATGTTGTTGGTGGCATTAGGGAACGGACCCTTGCGAAACACCTCCTCGCCTGTAGCCACCCACACGCCTCGATACTCCATCACCCCCGGGTTGCCACTGCAAGCCGCATCGACAGCAAGGCTGCAAACGTTTATCTCGGGGAATGCCTCATAGTTGACTATGGGGCGTTGCCCGATGCCGCTGGCAATGCTGCGCAACAAGCCCATCTGCTGCGAGGTGTCGCCGCGAAATGCCTCTATCGCCTCTTCCTTTGTGTTAAAACTCTTGTATCTGGCTCCCGGGTAACGCTCTACCTGCAATTTGCACTCTTCCCACGAGTCGTAAATGCCAGGCTGGTCGCCAACCCATACCACATACCATTTGAACTTATTATTGCCCATCTGCTTATTGTACGTGCCTTGTATCACAATTGTTTCAAGGGAAAGCTCCTTTTTTATCCATGCGCGCTTCCCCGTCAACTCAGCCACAAAAATACTAAGAAAAATGTAAAAGCCAGCAAACTGCTCATGGCATTAGCCATTTCGAGTCTTCGGCACAAAAGATGGCACAAGCCGTCAATAGTTCAACCCAAAAGCCCAAAGCGGAACAATGTTGGCATAGCCACTTTCTATATCGTCTTTCACGATATATCCCTCTGTGGCACTTTCTATCTGTTTTTGCCCCTTTTTTCGTCCTCCGATTTCAAACACTTTTCCATCAATCTCAAAATCGGAGCAACTGGAACTCATCACATCGTTAGCCACCCTCGTCTGGTTCATAAAGAATGTTTCCCTCACATTGCCAATATCGGCATGAACGGGTGCCAAAGCATATATCAGATTGGTGTTGTCAAGGTAGAGCTTCTCCACTTTTCCAAGCCCACGGATTCCCCCGGTGGCATTACGCAACTGTGCGACAATGCCGGCACGCTCCATGCAAATCAAATAGTCGGGGATGTCATTACGACTTATGCCCGTGGCTTTAGCCAACCGCTGCATCACAGGCTTGAACGGCACACTACGAGCCACTACCATCAATAGATTTTTCAACTTCCTGCCAACCGACACATTAGCCTTGATATGCTCGGGAATGTCAACCTCCATAGTCTGATTGACAACTTGCAGCAGTTCTATTTCAAACTCCACATCTCTCCCGAAAGGATAATACCCACGGCGCAAATAATCGTGGAAAAGCGGTAACGGGTGGTCAATGCCTGGAATGACGGCTTTGTGCCCCAATATTTCGTCCAAGCTGTAAGCCGGCACTTCGATTCCGTGAAACAATTGCAGATATTCCCTGAACGAAAGCCCCTGCATCTCATATATCGGCATTCGACGGCTAAGGTCGGCAAGCCCCTTGTAAATGTCGAGTATCGACGACCCCGAAACAACCACTTGTAAGTCGTCATAGCTATCATAAATCTG
Organism: uncultured Bacteroidales bacterium; assembly: GCA_949285735.1. GTDB lineage: Bacteria > Bacteroidota > Bacteroidia > Bacteroidales > Muribaculaceae > Avimuribaculum. The sequence goes on along the minus strand of CASEAQ010000002.1, from coordinate 22,471 downwards.
TTTCAACTCCCTCGACCAGCCATCATACTTGTGGATTTCGTCAATGAACAGATGCTTGCCACCCATCTTGACAAAGCGGTCGGCAAGTTCCACGAGTTTATGCTCGGCAAAATACAGATGGTCGGCTGATACATATAAGGTGTCGCTTGCATCAAGATTGAGCTTGATATATTGCAACAGCATCGTGGACTTGCCAACGCCACGAGGACCGACAATCCCGAACGAACGCCCGTTCCACTTCACACGATGATAGCTGTACCGCAAAAAATCGGTAGGCGTACTCTTTAATTTCCGATTGAAAAACTCATATAGCCGTTCCATAGCATCACACTCATTTTATCAAAGCAAATATAGCATTTTTGCACCGAAAAAATGCAGAAATTAACGAAAACTGCACCAAATCGGTGCAATATTGCGTAGCAAGCTGCAATTTCGTGCCGCAATATTCCGCACGACAGTACTGCGGCAAAACTGTTTTTTTTGCATTCAATCGCGGTTAATGCTGAAAAGATTGATATTTTTTGCGTACATTTGAGAACAAATTAAGAAGCTGTTTTAATTTTTTTGTTCGACGAATTGAGGTGGTTCTCGAAGCGATTTTGATTATTATTTTCGTAAGTTTAGTAAGCTAAACATCGAAAAATAATCTGGAACGACCGAAAAGACGCTTAACGCACCAACAAAATAACCACACAGCTTCTCGGTAAAAAATTGCGTAAAATTTTAAACAGCTTCTTAACAGTGGCAATGAACAGACCAATTTTCCTGATAGGCTACATGGGCAGCGGCAAGAGCTCGCTGGGCAGGCAACTCGCCCATGAGATGCAACGCGATTTCATCGACCTCGACAAATATATCGAGACACGGTTTCATGCCACCGTAAAGCAGATATTCGCCGAGCGTGGAGAAGAGGGTTTCCGCCTGATAGAGCGCAACATAATACACGAAGTTGCCGAGTTCCAAAACGTGATTGTGGCTTGCGGCGGCGGAACACCATGCTACTACGACAACATGGACTTCATGCTCACGCACGGGCTGACGGTTTACCTCAACGTGTCGCCCGAAGTGCTTGCCCTGCGCCTTGCCCTGCCAGGGTCGCGCAACAAGCGTCCGTTGATAGCCGACAAAAGCGATGAGGAGCTGCTCGACTTCGTGCGCGAGGGGCTGTGCAAACGCCTCCCCTACTACACTCGCGCCAAAATCGATTTCAATGCCACGCACCTAATCGACAAGGCAGAGACCATACAGACAGCAAGGCAACTGGTGCAAGTCATTGCCGAACACGAAAAATAGCCACAAACAACACTTCATGACAATGAAAAATATAATAAAACTCGCAGCAATCGGGACAATGATATTCACCGCAGCAACGGCGACTTCGTGCAAATCGTCGAAAGACGCCGCAACCGACACAGCAACCACAATCACAAACACCCAAACAACCAACGATGCCGTGAACCGCACTCTCATCATCTACTACGACGAAACGACGGGCAGCACACCGCTACTCAACGCCGCCAAGGAATATGGTGCCGAAATCATATACCAGTATCAAAACCTCAAAGGTATCGCCTTGCGCATACCCGAGGGGAAAAATGTGGCAGAAGCCATCAAGCACTTCAAAGCCGTTGAGGGCGTGACATCGGTGACACGCGACCGCAAGCAACGCTTGCACCAATAAGCAGCCCCCTACTTCACCAGCCACTTGACAATGTGCGACGCACCCCTGCCACCTGCCGCGATATAGCTGCGGAGCAAGGGATAAAGCCACCGCATCACGCGGTCGTGGCGTACTCGCCCATAGGCAGTGTTAAACAACGGTGTTGACAAGTCTCTGCGCCCCTCGCCAAGATACAACCCCGACAAGACGATGCGGCGATACTCGACATACTTCAGCAGCCGCTCGCGATCGGGCAAGTCGGCAGCTTGTCGCAACGATTGCTCGACCGCATCTATCGACAATTCCCACGTACCGGCTTTCGACGAGAAGTCGGTGCCAGTTATTGACTGTCGTTGCAAGAATATGTGCACCTTGATTGCATCGTCGTAGAATGCCACAACCGGACGCTGCAGCAACAGCCGCATCGAAAAATCCCAATCGTTCCACGTCGGCAAATTGACGTTCCACCACCCTGCCCGTTCACACAGCGACCTCGACAGCAGGCAACACTGCAACGGGCAAATCGACGCATGAAAAATATTGTTGGCAAGCAAGTCGGTTTTGTAGAAAGGCTTCTCGTGCTTCGACCCGTCCAAGTCAACCCTGTCGGCGCGTCCAGCCACCAACTCGGCACCTTCCCTCTGTGCCGTGGCAAGGTAGCACTCAAGCATATCTGGCTCCATCGTGTCGTCGCTGTCGAAAAACAGCAACCACTCACCGCTCGACAATGATGCGCCGCGATTGCGCGCCCGTGCCGCCCCGGCTTCGGGTTCAGTGCCGACAATCACACGAAAATCATCGCTACCATGCTGCCGCCCGAGATCTTGCAACACGGCAAGCGTGCCATCGGTCGAATTGTTGTCAACAAGCACAAGCTCAAGCGGACGCAACGTCTGCGCCAGCACCGACTGCAAAGTGCGCCCCACCAAGTGCGCCCTATTATAAACAGGAATTATTACCGAAACCATCTGCAACTATATTAGCGCAAATATAGCGAAAGTCGAGTGCAATGCCAAAAAGCACTCGTTCATTTTTGCATTGCCGAGACGCAGCCTATATTATCCAAATATACCTAAACTCTCGCCACTGTAGGTGAAATCCGGGGTAAAGAATGCCTTGCGAGGATACAAATTTCGTAACTTTGCCGACACTTATATCATTGACCGATGCGACAACTGAAGATTTTATTCGTGGGAGATGCCAGCAATTTCCACGCTTGCCTTGCCCAAGCCTTGCGACAAATGAACCATGAAGTGACGGTTATCTCCAACGGCAGCCGCTGGATGGACACCGACCGCAACATCGACCTTTCGCGCCGACCGGGCAAGATGGGAGCGATAAGGTATGTGCTCGACATATTGAAGCTGCTGCCACGGTTGAAAGGGTTTGACATCGTACATGTCATAAACCCCATCTTCATGGAGTTGCGCCCCGAAAAAATGCGCCACATCTTCGACTACCTAAAGCGCAACAACAGCCACTTGCTGCTGTCGGCGATAGGAACCGACTACCACTACTTCCACACTTGCCATGACGGGAAAACATTCCGCTACTCCGACTACATGGTGGGCGACAAGCCCTCGCCATTCATGCTGTCGCCCGAGAGTGCCAACCAATCCAACTGGAACTTGCCCGTGATGAAATGGTATTCCGACTATGTAACACCGCAGTTCGACGGGGTAGTCACTTGCCTGTATGAATACCATAAAGTGTATGAAAGCGTAGTCAATGCCGACAAGCTCGTTTATGGAGGCATCCCCATCGACACACAATCGATCAAGCCACGGATAATCACCACACCGCCTGGTAAAGTAAAATTCTTCCTTGGCAGACACCGCAACCGCACTGTGCTGAAAGGTACCGACCTGATGCTCGACGCATTGCGCCGCACGTGCGACCGCTACCCCAACTTGTGCGAAATGCAAGTGGTGGAAAACCGCCCATACAACGAATACCTCGAGCTGCTGTCGTCGGCACACGTCAACCTCGACCAACTCTATTCCTACACCCCTGCCACCAACGCACTGCTCGGCATGGCGCATGGAGTGGTGGCTGTAAGCGGAGCCGAACCCGAATACTACGATTTTATCGGCGAGCACCAATGTCAACCCATCATCAACGTGTCGCCGCTGGTAGAGGGCGACATCGACCAGAAACTCGCATGGATTGTGGAACACCGCGACCAGCTGCCTGCGCTCTCCCGCATGAGCCGCGAATTTGTCGAGAAACACAACGACAGCCACATCGTGGCACAGCGTCACATCGACTTCTGGCAAAGAATCATCGGCCAACAGGAATAACGATGCTGGCAAAAAATCATATAAATCGTTAATTTACAAATATTTTTCAATAATCATGATTACATTGCCATTGACTTTCACTATCTTTGCCCTGAATGTTATTGTGCAATAATAAATTATTCAACGACTATGAAGAAGTTTGGAATTACAAGTATCGTAATCGGTTGTGTAATGTTTTTCTCAACCATAGCCTTTGCCGATAACAACGACAACTCGCGCAAAGACGACAACAACAGCCCCAAAGTGGAATGCTGCTGTGGACAGACGTGCGGCTGCGAGGGTGAATGCCCATGCGGTAACGACTGCACTAACTGCGACTATTGCCGCAAACACGAGGGCTGCAAAGAATGCAACGACTGCCACCACAATGGCTATTGCTGCGACTACCACAATGGTCGCCACCACCGCCATCACCGTCACGGAGGGTGCTGCAATAGACCATGCAACTAACAATTAATTAGGAATTAGGAGTGAGGATTTAGGAATTTGCAGCCTTGCCGTTTCATGGGCATGATTTTAGTTGGCATAATTCCTAATTCCTCACTCCTAATTCCTAATTGTTTTCAGGCGTAGCTATGCAGTCCTGCCATGATGAAGTTTGCACCGAAATAGGTTATCACCACTGTCAGGAATGCTATGATTGTAAACCAGTGAAAAAACATGGGGCGACGCAATGCCGGCAATGATGCCGAATGCAGTGCCGCAGCATAGACAAGCATCGTAATCAATGCCCACGTTTCCTTGGGATCCCAACCCCAGTAACGCCCCCACGACACATTTGCCCATATTGCTCCAATGAAAATGCCCACCGCCAGCAAGAATACGGCAGGATAAAGCATAAGTTGGCTCATCACTTGCAGCCGCTCTATCTGATCGCCGCCCTCCTTGCCGCGCGAATACCTTATGACCACGGCGGCAATGCCGTTGAACATGGCAAACCCGAAGAGGGCATAAGCAACCATGATGACTGCCACATGAATGCTCAACAATGGCGATGACAACACGGGCATCAACTGTGTGACCGACGGGTTTGCCTCGCCAAGCATGGCGACGAGCATGGCAAAACCACTCAACAAGAACCCGAATGAAAGTGCTGCCTCGAAACGGCGGTGCATGACTATGGATATGACCAACACACAAGCCGCCATGAGTTGCATCGTTTCAAATCCGTTTGACGCAGGGAAATGTCCGCCTATGACACCCCTCAACGCAAGCATGGCAACGATGTAGCACAACACTACCGACATCAATGCCACAAGTACCAACCCCAACCGCGACCTGCCCACGCTTCGGCGCACCATGCGCCAGCAATAGAAGAAGAATGAAGCAATGCCCACGGCAAGGCAAGCCATTGCCACAGGACGTGTAAAATCGATGGCATTATAGAGTCGCTCGGCACCAAATCGCACATCGCTCGGCAAGAATCCCGATGCTTCACGCACTTGATACCGCCGCGTCTTGGCTACGAGGGTGTCAACCTTGGCATAATCCTTTTTCGCCACATTCTCGGCGACATAATTCATGCAATAGCGAACAAACATCCATTGCTCGTGGGGCATCGATGCAGGCAAGCGGTCGGTGACCGAGAACCACACAGGCTGGTCGCCGCTGTGGTCGTTATAAGGGAATATTTTTAACGCATTGCCAGTGCTAACCATGCTTATGAGGTTGAACTTCTCGTCGGCTTCCCTCACGCCTCGCAGGTCTTTCACATAAGACCCCGTCAGCAAAGCCTGCTCCAACTTGTAGCCGTTGCTATCCAAGAAATCGGCAAGCCGCGCATATTCGCCGTCAATCCCGAGCAACCGCCTCACCTCCTTGCTCTTGATGCGTATCATCGGCTCGGTTTTCCAATCGTCGTAATAGAAAAACCACCCCATCAGCACCTGCTCGGAAGTCATGCCTCGATAAGTCGGCTTGCCACACAGCTTAACTGTGAAGTCGCGGGCGAGCGTCTGCAACGGGCATATACGGTCGTTGTAATAGACATATATGCCGCCAAAACGCTCGGCAGTCTCCTGTGGCAGCGTATTTGGCTTGTCGGCAGCCGTTGCCGCAAAAGCAACCGCCGCAAAAGCCACACAAGCAGCCGCCTTGCGCAATGCCGGATGGTGCAGAAGCTGGCGGAAACGGCTCCTCTTGTCGAAAAAGAACAACAGCATCGACAGCAGCAACATCACATACCCGGCATAAGTCACGGCAATCCCATAAGGGTCGTGATATACCGACAACGTGCTTCCACCGCCGTCGCTGTCGTAGGTCGATTGATAAAACCGGTAGTGGCGATAGTCGTATATATTGTTCATCGAGACAGTGCCAGTCGCAACCTCGCCGCCATCGTGCACCGAAATGGTGCTCACGAAATCCATCGGCGCATACGTTCCATGATAATAAGACAGTTGGAAATTGTCGAGGCTTATGCCGAATGGCAACCTTATCTCGCTGCCGTCGGAGCGCATTGCCACATGAATAGGAGCTTCACCTTTTCGCAAGTGTACCGTTCCCTGTTCGCCCACGATGTGGGTAATCAACGCCCCGGCAAGTATCACAGCAAACGACAAGTGCAGCAAAAACACCGCCTTGCGCACGACGACTTTCCTAACTGCAATATAGGCAATCGAGGCGACAGCCACTGCCCACCACAACAACACAAAAAGCGGAGAGCCATAGATATGCTTGCTCACAAACGGAGTGCCATATATCGTTTCCAAAACCGTGGCGACGGCAAGCAACAATATCACAAATCCCATGAGGCAGAAACAGATGTTCCGCAACAGTCTGACATTTTTTGTCATTACAGATAGAAACTGTTTTAATTCTTACGAAAACTAATCCAAAGATATGTAAAATATGCGATGCGTCCTGCACACCGATGCAGAAACACACCGCACATTTTTTACCATATCGTCACCAAACACCCAATTAAGAAACGGTTCCTAAATAGAGTCGATAAATTTCACGATGGCATCGCGGTCTTCTTTGGGCAACGAGCGGAACTGCTCGACGCAGTAACGTGCATCGCTCTGCGGATTGCCGTGCCACATGATTGCCTCGATGACCGTTCGGGCGCGATTGTCGTGCAGGCGGTCGGCTGTGGGCGACCCAGTACACAACTGGTGCAATCCACGCCCCCACAACGGAGTGGTGCGGCACCAGCCCGTGCGAATATCGTTCTCCATGTGCAACTTGTGCTGAACAAGGTCGGAATAGGGCCAAATGGTCTGATTGGGATACTTTGGCAAGCGGCTGTCGCCACGGGCAAAAAAACCGTTGGGGTCGTAATAGTCGTCGTTGCCAGTAGTCCACGACGGACGATGGCAATAGGTGCAACCTATCTGCTCGAACAGTTCCTTCCCACGAATCACATCTGGGTCGTCGATGTTGCGCACAGCCGGCACAGCCAGTCCACGATGCCACACCATGAAGTCAAGGAAGTCCTCATCGTCCATCTCCACGTCGAGCTCGGTCGAGGAAAGATAAGCAGCAATTGCCGATGCCACTTCTTCCCTGTCGGAATAATTCGAGGCATGCCACGTGGGGTGGTTACCCGAGGGGTCAAGCCCCTCGATATATGCCTGATAGCCGGCTTGCACCTCAGGGTCGTAAGCCGACGCCTTCACCCATGAACTACCTCCGAACTTAGTCTTATCCTCTCCAGTAGAACTTGCGAAATATGTGTCGAGGTAGTGGTAACGGCGATTGCTGCGTGTCACATTCGGAATGTTCCACATGGCATTCACCCCGGCAGCATCTTGCAATGGACCACGGCTAAGGGCATAAGTGAAGCGGAACGGGTGCTGCTCGCCTGCATCGGCAAAGCCATCGGCAACGTCGGTAGCCTTGGTGTTGCTGTACTGGCGAGTCCATTCGCCATTCTGGAAAAACGACGGGTTGATGCCGTTGGGCAATATGCCGTCGCTCTCCTGCTTGGCATATTCGGCTTTCAAGTCCTCATCGGAAATGGCATCGAGCAACCCCGTGCCATATATGCCGATGGTCGATTCAAGCAACACGTCATAGTTGCCAAGGTCGGAGACAACGCCTTGGTTATAGGCATACACAGCCGACGGGTCCATCGTGACTTCGGGATATTCGAGGTCGTATGTTTCCCCATCCTCAAAGCGATTGCCCCATTCGTCGGTATATTTGTGCCACGTAATGACAACCTTCGACTCGTCGAGCGGAGCCTTGAACGGCTCGGCGGCATGCCCCTGTGGCATACCAGTGAGCCAGCTCACGTAGGCATCGGTATCGGGGTTGTAAACCACCAGCAAACAACCGTTGCCTATCGAGTTGGTTTCGAAGCTGCCAGCAGCATTGCGCTTGCCATGTCCGTAGCCCGGGTGGCAATGAATACAAGAACTGCGCACATAAGCGGGCCCCAACCCATGACGCACTCCAGCGTGGTTGGTCATATACATGTTTTCAAACAGCGCTTCTCCATTCTTGAAGCGGCGGTTCATGTCGGCATCGGCTTCTACCACCGGAGTAGGCTGCTCATAGGCATTGGCAGTGCTCAGGTAGGCAGTTCCCAATTTGCCGCCAGCATAGTACCAGTCGGGCAAACTGGTCGTCGAACTTCCACCTCCGCCAGCATCGGGCGTAGGCTCATCTTCGCTACAGCCACACAAAGAGCCGGCGATAAGGAGTAAACTCATTAGATAATAATTCCTTTTCATAAAGTTGATTATGTTTTTAAAGTTAATCCATGTGTGCTATAATGAGGAATGCGCCAACGCATATACCTTGGCACACCCCTCCTGTTGTAGGATAACAATACGATTAGTTGTTTACAAGCACGCTGTTGACGCTTGCAAGAGCTGTTGACAGTTCGCCGAGGCTCTCCATTGCAGCATCGGCTTCGCTACCGGTGGCTGTACTGGCAAATGGTTCAGGAATAGCCTCGATGCGAGTGATGCACTCATCGATGAGCGAACGCACGCGGCTGTCAACGTCGGGAGCGACGGTGGCGATGTAGTCACTTATCGACGCGTCATCGTTCTGCCCTTCGTAGGCATTGCGCACACTGCGTATGTTGTCGGCAAAGTCAACCACCGAGTTCAACGCATAGGGCGACTCGATATAGTTCTTGTCCTCTTCGCTCGTTCCGCTGTTAGGACGACCAATCTTCTGGGTGTTTACCTCGTCAACGATGTCGATGCAACCCTGAATGATTTGTTGGGCGGCAAGCGTCAGGCTCTGGTAGCTGCTCCCGGCTTGCCCGGCGGTGCGCATCTCCTCGCCATAGTTGCGAGTGGGTTCAAGTTCGGCATCGGCAAGGATTGTCTGCTTCTCCTCGGTTACATTGTCGATACCAGCCCAGGAAGCCTCAAGGCGCACACACTGGTTACGCAAGTCCTCGGCTACAGCCGCCATGTAAATCATGTGGTTGTTGGTGACAACTGTGCCATCGTCGAACGTATGGTTCAAATCACGTGGGCTGCTCGACATTCCATCTGCCGAAAGTTCATAAAGCATATACTCGATTGCATGAAAGCCAAGCAAGCCATAGCCCAAGTTGGCACTCACCCATTCGGCACCGCCATTGCCAATGTTCTCCATCATCGAGGCATTGCTGAGCAACGACACGAGAGCCTGCCTGTCGAGAGGCCACGAGTCGATGTGTGGGTCGATATTATAATCGGCAGCGGCACCATACAACCAAGCCTCGCTCAACTCCCATGCAGCGCGTGAAGCCGTCCAGTGGGTGCAAGCCTGCTCGATGACACTGTTTGCCTCGCTTATGTTGCCCTGCGCAAACAAGTCGCGCACTTGAGCACACAGGTTGCTGAGCGTGATTGCCTCATCGGCCATCGTCTTGTAATTTGGAACAACCGTGTTGTTCACGTAGGGTGTCACGGCAGCCTGGAGCGCAATGTCCTTTGCGTCGCCTTCGGGCGATGGTGTAGGATCTTCATTGTCGCTGCAAGCAACGAGGCTCGTTGCCGCCAATGCACCAATCGCCATAGTAAAAGTGAATTTCGTAAACTTGTTCATTTTTCAATCAATCTTTTTTATGTTAAACATGTCAGTTATCGTTTATCTTGTGAAGAAACCTGCATAGGCAATCCCTACCGATATTGCCGGCTCGTTGTTGTAGGGCGACTTCAGCAATCCTATCGAATACTCGCCTTTCACCACAATATCTTTTATCGGGCAATAGTTGATGCCGGCGGCAATGCGGCTGCGTCCGCAATATTCATAAATCGAAGTCGAAGACTCGTGCATCGAGTCGTAATAGTCATACCTGCCAAACACATAAAACTTCTGTCCTTTTTCTGCCACCTTGGGAATGTGGGCAAAAATATTGTAACCTGCCTCAACACCTCCTGCTATGGCAGCTTCGGCTACAGCCTGGTGGGGTGATGGAGAGTTTTGGCTCATATTGGAATTTGCGCGCGAAATGGCATCGGCATCGCTCAAGTGACCATAGTCGAAATTGCCGCGCACAATCCAATTGTGACCTGTGTAGTTGAAATCGAAAGCACCGATGACCACCGTGCCTTTCACGCCCTTGTAGCGCGAGTTGTCCTTGTTTCCACTCAGGGTGTTGCTGAACGAGTTACCCACATATCCGCTCAACGAAAGTCGTAACCCGGGAATCGAAAAATTGTCAACGCGGAACGCACCGGCGACGGCATTGCCTATCTTGAACTCATAGGGGCTGCCGGCACCATCGTGTATCCACCCCATGCGGCTGAAACGGTCAGAATCGAGCCCTGGCACAAGCAACGCCTCATAACGCCAGTCGCCAGCCCTACCCCAGACGCTTATACCCGTCTCGTGCCACGTACATGGCATGATGGTGTTTTCCCCCTCGGGACGGTAAACGCCAAAAAACTCGGTAGGCAAATGGTGCTGATTGGTGCCGCCCACGGGAATCACTATATGGCCCACCCTGACATTCAATTGCGGCATGAACGACTTCTGAATCCAAAATTGTTCCAAAGCCACTTCGCCACCGCGCTCAATCTCACTTTCATATTCGCCAGCCTCTTCTTCCTCTATTTCCACAGCCGACTCGGTGCCACCATGCTCAAACTCAATCTCGCTGCCCATCGTCCATCCATTGCCAAAATCATAGCCCAGAAAAATCACTACATGAGGCAAGTCGAACCGCCCATGATGCTCGTCCTTGTAATTTCCGGGTGAAATATAACGCGTGTATTTGTCGCTATACATATTGTAGGAATACACCGCTTCGCCATAACCGCCAATGGAGAGGCGCGACATAACTTTTTCTATCTTAGAAGGTTCATCGTCGTCTTTCTTGTCGTTTCCGGCTGCGAACACTGTGGTCGCCGCAACCATCAGCAACAAAGAAAGCAGTAAAACTTTTTCTTTCATTTTTTTATAATTTTTCGTGATTTATTCCAATGCAAAAGTATAGACACACCAAAACCTGAACAATCCCTATTAGTTGGTAAAAAAACCTAACGGCATCACTATTTGTTACTACGTCGTCCGACCACACTGCCAATTGGTCTGAAAATTACACGCATAATGCGATTTTGTAGTAATTTTGCATTCAAATTGAGTATGCCACCCCATTGCTCCAATCACGCAATGGGCTGCATTGCGCACAATTTACGCCACACTTTTTTCTGTAGTCCGAATGGGAACAACAAGCAACTACACATATGAGGAACGGCTCGGAACCGACCGCATGCTGCCACTCGTTTTCAGGATGGCAATGCCGTCGGTAGCAGCACAGTTGGTCAACCTGCTATACAACCTTGTCGATCGCATCTACATAGGCCATATCCCCAAAATCGGCACCGAAGCCTTGGCTGGGATAGGTGTCACGAGCGCAGTGATAATATTGATATCGGCATTCTCGTCGATAGTGGGCGGCGGTGGCGCGCCGTTGGCAGCCATAGCCCTCGGGCATGGCGACCGGGAACGCGCAAGCAAGATATTGGGCAACGGTTTTGTACTGCTCATAGCGTTCACCATAGTCACCACCACGCTGGTGTATGTGTTCATGGAGCCGATACTGCTATTTACCGGAGCATCGAGCCACACCATATCCTATGCCGCCGATTACCTGTCGATATACCTCATCGGAACTGTTTTCGTCGAGATGTCAGTCGGGCTCAACACGTTCATCAGCACACAGGGGCGACCTGCCATAGCCATGTATTCGGTGCTGATTGGCGCAGTGCTCAACATCGTACTCGACCCACTGTTTATCTTCACGTTTGGCATGGGCGTAAAAGGTGCTGCACTGGCAACTATAATCTCACAGGCGTGCAGCGCGGCATGGATAGTGGGCTTCTTGTCGTCGCGCAAGGCATCGTTGCGCCTGCAACCACAATATATGCGCATCGACAAGGGTATAATCCTATCAATCCTCGCCCTTGGAGTCTCCCCGTTCATCATGGCAAGCACCGAAAGCCTCGTGGGATTTGTGCTCAACAGCAGCCTCGAACGGTTTGGCGACATCTACGTGAGCGCGCTCGCCATAATGCAGGGAGCAATGATGATAGTGAGCGTGCCACTAATAGGGTTTGCACAAGGGTTTGTTCCGATTGTGAGTTACAACTATGGCCACGGCAACCGACACCGAGTGAAAGAGTGCTTCAAGATTGTGCTCATCACCATGTTCTCATTCAATTTCATTGTGATACTGTCGTTCATACTGTTCCCCTCGGGCATAGCCGCAGTGTTCACCGATGACGAGACACTGATAAACGTCGTAAGCCGGCTGATGCCGCTGTTTCTGTTCGGCATGACCATTTTCGGGCTTCAACGCACCTGCCAAAATATGTTTGTAGCCCTTGGGCAAGCCAAAATATCGGTATTCATAGCCCTGCTGCGCAAAGTCATATTACTGATTCCACTGGCGTTGACGCTGCCCATCTTCTATGGTGTCGATGGAGTATATTTGGCAGAAGGTGTTTCCGATGCCACGGCGGCAATAATATGCACCCTGATTTTCGTTTACAAATTTCCGCGCATATTGAAAAAACATCTGCCAGCATAAACAAAAAATCGCCCTGTGGCAACACGATTATTTCCCCGATTGGGTGGAAATTCGTAACTTTGATAATTAAAAAACAGAATACGTTCGTGGCAAAAGAGATTGTAGAAACCCCATTGATGAAGCAATATTTCGAGATGAAGAAGAAGCATCCCGATGCAATATTGCTGTTCCGTGTGGGCGACTTTTATGAGACTTTTTCGGAAGATGCGATAGCAAGCTCCGAAATATTGGGCATCACTCTCACACGGCGCGCCAACGGGGCAGCGCAATATGTAGAGCTTGCTGGATTCCCTCACCATGCTCTCGACACCTACCTGCCAAAACTCGTGCGGGCAGGAAAGCGCGTGGCGATATGCGAGCAACTCGAAGACCCCAAGTTGACAAAGAAGCTCGTGAAACGGGGCATAACCGAACTTGTCACCCCAGGGGTGTCGATTAACGACAACATACTCAACAACCGCGAAAACAACTTCCTTGCCGCCGTGCACTTTGGCAAGCGGGCTTGCGGCATCGCTTTCCTCGACATCAGCACGGGCGAATTTCTCACTGCCGAAGGCACCACCGACTATATCGACAAGCTACTGGGCAACTTCTCGCCCAAGGAGGTGCTTGTGGAGCGCAGCAGCCGCAAGCGGTTTGCCGAAACATTCTCGTCGAAATATCTCACATTTGAACTCGACGACTGGATTTTCACCGAAGAGGCTGCCACCGACCGACTGCTGAAGCACTTCGAGACAAAAAACCTGAAGGGCTTCGGAGTTGACACTATGCACAATGCGATAGTGGCATCGGGTGCCGTGCTATGCTACTTGGACATCACTCAGCACACCCACATCGGGCACATCACCACGCTATCGAGAATCGAGGAGGAACGATACGTGCGCCTCGACAAGTTCACCGTGCGCAACCTCGAACTCACCGGCTCGATGTGTGAAGACGGAAAGAGCCTGCTGTCGGTCATCGACCGCACCCTGACACCGATGGGGGCGCGAATGCTGCGCCGCTGGATATTGTTCCCACTGAAAGACGTGGAGCAAATCAACAATCGCCTGAACGTGGTGGAATACTTCTTCCGCGACACCAACGCACGCGACACGCTCCAGCACCAGCTGGAAATGATAGGCGACATCGAACGCCTCATTTCAAAAGTAGCAGTGGGGCGCATTACCCCACGTGAACTGGTGCAGCTGAAAAACGCCTTGACGGCAATCGAGCCAGTGAAGGTTCTTTGCTCGGCTGCCGACAACGACGTGCTGCGACACTTCGGCGAGCAACTCAATCCCTGCAAGATTATCCGCGACCGCATCGACCGTGAAATCAACCCCGACGCATCAAACATAGCCAACCGCGGCAACGTGATATGCGGCGGCGTGAATGCCGAACTCGACGAACTGCGCGAAATATCCCACTCGAGCAAAGACTACCTGATGAAGCTGCAACAAGCCGAAAGCGAGCGCACTGGAATCCCGAGCTTGAAAATCAGCTACAACAACGTGTTTGGCTACTACATCGAAGTGCGCAACACCCACAAGGCAAAAGTGCCGCCCGAATGGATTCGCAAGCAGACGCTTGTGAACGCCGAGCGGTATGTCACCCAAGAGTTGAAGGAATATGAAGAAAAGATACTTGGTGCCGAAGAAAAAATTATCACAATCGAGACCCGCCTGTTCAACGAAATTGTAGCCGCAGTCACCGACTATATCCCTGCCATACAGGTCGATTCCAACCTCATTGCACGCCTCGACTGCCTGCTTGCATTCACCAAGGTGGCAGCCGACAACAACTACACCCGCCCGCAACTCGACGACTCGCTCGACATAGAAATCACCGAGGGGCGCCACCCAGTGATAGAGCGGCAGTTGCCCGTGGGCGAGAAATATGTTTCCAACAATATCAGGCTGAGCAACAACGACCAGCAGATAATAATGATAACGGGCCCCAACATGGCAGGAAAGTCAGCTTTGCTGCGACAGACGGCGTTAATCGTGCTGATGGCGCAGATAGGTTGCTTTGTTCCCGCCGACAGCGCACGCATTGGCATCGTTGACAAGATTTTCACACGCGTGGGAGCAAGCGACAACATTTCGCTCGGTGAATCGACTTTTATGGTGGAAATGACCGAGGCTGCTTCGATTCTCAACAACATAAGCGAGCGCAGCCTGATACTGTTTGACGAACTCGGCAGGGGCACCAGCACATACGACGGAATCTCTATCGCATGGTCGATTGTGGAGTACCTGCACGAAAACGGCAAGGCACACCCCAAGACTCTATTTGCCACACACTACCACGAACTCAACGAAATGGCGAAAAGCTACCAGCGCATCGCCAACTACAACGTGTCGGTAAAGGAAATCGACGGCAAGGTGGTATTCGTGCGCAAGCTCGTGAAAGGGGGCAGCGAACACAGCTTCGGCATCCATGTAGCAAAACTGGCTGGTATGCCGCCGTCGATTGTGGAACGCGCCGACGAAGTGCTGCGCCAACTCGAAGAGAACAACCGCGGAGAAAAAACTCCGCTCAACATAAAAGAAGCCCCGGCAACAGGCGGAATGCAACTATCGTTCTTCCAACTCGACGACCCGGTGCTGTGCCAGGTGCGCGACGAGATTCTCAACGTTGACATCGACAACCTCACGCCGATGCAGGCACTCAACAAACTAAACGACATCAAGAAGATTATAACAGGAAGGGATTGACGTGAACCGATTTCTTACTACTCTGTTCCTCGTTGCTATGGCAGCAACCATCGCCACCGTGGCAGCCACGAAAACTGGCAACGTGAAAGGATTCATCACCGACGGCGACAGTGGCGAGGGAATTGCCGGAGCATTTGTGACAATGGCAGGTGATACTGCCCATTCATGCACCACCGACAGCACAGGGGCATATTCCCTCAACGGGCTACCCGTGGGTTATTGCATATTGCAAGTCGAGGCAGAGGGATATGAATACACCTCGACCGAGGCTTTTGCCATCTCGACCGCAAAGACTGCAATCATCGACATCAGGCTCAACCGCAGCAGCCATGCCCTCGACGAGGTGACAGTGACGGCATCGCCATTCAGGACAGGCATCGAAGCCCCAGTGTCGATGATGCGCATCGGAGCACAGGAAATAGACCTCACGCCCGGAGCCAACCGCGACATATCAAAGGTGCTGCAATCAATGCCCGGCGTGCTTGCCGTTAGCAACTCCAACCGCAACGACCTGCTCGTGCGCGGAGGCAGCGCAAACGAAAACCGATACTACATCGACGGGATAGAAATACCAGTGCTTAACCACTTTGCAGTGCAAGGCGGCTCGGGCGGCAACGCCTCGCTCGTCAACACCGAGTTGTTGAGCAGTACCGACTTCTACACATCGGCATTCCCGGCACATCTTGCCGCTGGGCTTAGTTCGGTGATGGAAATGACGATGCTCGAGGGCAATCGCGAACGGCTGCACGGCAAGTTTATCGTGGGCTTCACCGATGCCGGGCTGCACATCAACACCCCCGTGAGCCGCAACGGCAATACCACGCTCACGGCATCGTGGCGCACGAGCTACCTCAATATGCTTTTCAGTATGCTCAAGTTGCCATTCCTGCCCACCTACAACGACTACCAGTTTAAATTAACCACCGACCTCTCCGAAAATGACAAGTTGTACTTCATCGGCATCGGCTCGCTCGACAACAACAGGTTGAACACTGGCGAGACCGACCTTGAACCCGACCGCAAATACATACTCGGCTACCTGCCCAACAACGACCAGACGAGTTTCACCTTTGGCTCGGGATATATACACCGCTTCGATGGCGGAACCGTTCAAGCCACAGCCAGCATCGACTATTTAAAGAACAAGTTGTATAAATATCAGGGCAACGACGAGAGCCAGCCACTGCTTTTCGACCTCGACAGCCGCGAAATGAACTATCATCTGAGCCTCGGTGCCAAGTGGCACGACATTGGCGGCTTCAAGTTGAGCGTAGGGGCAAACGGAGGCGTGGGCGTGAGCAAGCGGCACACATTTGGCAGATATGCCCTGTATGCCTCGGCAAGCCGCGTATTCGGACGGTTTGCAGCCAATGCCTCGCTGCGCCTCGACGGAATGGGCTACAACAAGCACACGGCAAATCCTCTGAAACAGATTTCTCCGCGCCTCAACCTGTCATACCGCGCCAGCAACAGCATCACCATAAGCGGCAGCGTGGCTCGCTACTACCAAGAGCCGTCGATGACGCTACTCGACTACGACGATGCCTCGCAACGCCGCCGCTTGCGATATGCCGCCGTCAACCACTATGTGGCAGGCATCAGCTTCATGCCCGATGCCATGCAGGCTTTCCGCGCCGAAGGGTTTTGGAAACAATATTCACAATTGCCCGTTTCGCTCATCGACGGAATGCCGGTGACGACACAAAACTTCAGCGACTACATCGTGGGCGACGTGCCGGCAACATCATCGGGCAAAGGACGGGCTTACGGCGTGGAACTGTCGTGGCGGCACCGCGACTTGTGGAATACCGTGGTGAATGCCTCATACACATTTGTCCGCTCCCAATTGCGCCGCACCGACGGGCAACCAGGCTACTGGAGCGCGCCGTGGGATGTGCGCCACATCTTCACAATTGCAGTAATACACCGGCTGGGGCGCAACTGGACTGTAGGTGCCAAATGGCAATTATCGGGCGGACTGCCTTTCACCCCATACGACAAGGAGCGGTCGTCGCTCATCTCGGCTTGGGATGAAAGGCGCAGGCCATATAACGACAACTCGCGCTACAACTCGATGCGCGAACCAGCCTATCACCAACTCGATGTGAGGGTTGACAAGATCTGGTACTTCGACCGTTGGCGGCTTGGTTTCTACATCGACATTCAGAACATATACAACTTCGCCGCACAAGGACAACCAATATTTGCCCCCGTGACCGACGAACACAACAATTATGTGACCGACGCATCGCGCCCCGGACACTACGAAATGCAGGAAATTGAAAATGAAATAGGAGGTACGATACTGCCTACTATCGGCATTACCGTTGAATTTTAGATGGTTACGACTGTTTAATTCCTGTTAAGGATAACCAAGGCTCCTATCACACCCGGAATCCAACCGCAACACGTGAGAATAAAAACTATCAGCATTGAACCGCAACCCCTGTCATATACTGCAAGCGGGGGGAAAATAATCGAGAGAATAACTCTTCCTATTGACATAATTGTTATTGTTTAAAGGTTTTTCTTTATGTATTTTGCGCCTTGCAACACATGGCGCAAAGTTTTAGGGAACTTGAATGGATTGCGGCACGAACGCCATGCAAACAACGCATGGCGCAACAATGCCGAACCATCCTTGTAAGCCAAATATATATATGCCCCTTGCGACATCAGATACTTGACATCGTCAATATCACGCGCCGACGTGGTTGCATGGTCATGACGGGCAATGACGTATGGGAAATAAAACCCATTGAGCCCCTCATTCAAGGCATCGAGAATGAAGACACTCTCCTCCCCCGAATTAAGCACTGGGGCATTGGCTCCGAAAAGCGTATTAAACGACACTTTCCCCTTAACCGACTTGCGGCGGAAAGCAATCTCCACGCTCGAAATGTAGTACCCCTTTGCCGGCTGCCGCAAATCAAACGAATAGGAAGGGTAGCTCTTAGGGTAATTGCGCGAGTCATACCTGAAGGTGGCTATGTCGAGCGATGGGTGCGACTCAAACACCTCCACGATATGCGCCACATGGTTTGGGATATAAGTCAGGTCGTCGTCGGCAATCAGGCAAATGTCGCCTGTCGCATTGCTTATGGCATTGTTGCGGTTTGCCGACAATCCTTTGCCTTGGACAGTCACGACCTTCACATCGTCGCGACACAGAGCGTCGGGCAACTGGGGTGCAACATAACCCTCCCCTTGTTGCCACGACACCAGATAAGATATATTATGCATTGGCTGCATCAACACGTTGGCAACGCTGTTGATGCGGTCGTTATACGTGCAAATCAATATTTCAAGAGTCATGATTTCTTAACCAAGTTTTTAGACCTTGCCAAAAATAGGCATTACAATCTCAACACGCAAAGTTAGCTATAATGTTCCCCCAGTCCAAATAATTGTATAATAGCCCCGTTTTATTTTTCCACAGATACACACCGCGACAACAATTCTGCAATGTTTCTCTCGATGACTGAAGCCGTAACGGCAAAACTCTCGTGGCGGCACTCGGCGATATTGGCATAAATCTCCTTTATGGGCGCTGGCGATTCGTCGGTCTCGGCAAGCAACCGCCCGGGGGGAGTGGCATTCACAGCCTCGGCATTGAAACGCTCGCCATACGACAGGAAAAAGCCGGCATCGAGCAACTGCCGTGCCACATTGGCATTCCCCCTGAAACCGTGTATAATCCACGGCTGCACGGGGCGCAACGAGCGACGCAACTGGCACAATTCGTTGCTCGCCCTCACGCAATGCAGCACAAGCGGCTTGCCCAGCCGCTCCGACAAAGCCGCATGACACTTCACCAGCTCCACTTGGCATTCGACAGCCCCGCCATGGAGCTTGTCGATGCCGCACTCCCCTATCATCACCACATCGTCGCGAGTGGCAAGTCGAGAAAGCGATTCAAGCGCCACCTTGCCAGCCTCGGCAGTTTGCCAAGGGTGAATGCCGACAGAATAAACACGTCCCTGCCGTGGAACAAATTCCCACGGGTTGACGCTGATGACAGCACTGGCAGCATCGGCTCGATGTGTGTGAATATCGTTGATGGCAATCATGGCACGGGATCATGGCACGGGATCATATCCGCTTCCACCCCAAGGATGGCAACGGCAAATGCGCTTGATGGCGAGCCACAACCCTTTCACAGGTCCATGTTTTCGCAATGCCTCGATGGCATACTGGCTGCAAGTGGGCGTGAAACGGCACACTGGCGGGAACAGCGGGGAAATGCAATATTGGTAGAAACGAATCGGCGCAACGAGCAGCCACACCGCCACTTTCTTAATCATCTGTCACCTCCTTTGCCTCGACGGGAGGCTGGCTGCAAGTCTCTGCCAAAGCCGCAATCTTGCCCAACACAGTCTTCATCGCCGACTCCACCTTGGCATAATCGGCTATCGTATTAGCCATGTACAGGAATGCAATGTCCACCTCCTGCCCGGCAGCTGCAAGACGTGGCAGCAGCAAGGGGCGGTTGAGCCTGTAAGCCTCGCGAATGCGACGGCGCAGCAACACCCTGCCCAAGGCAGTGCGAATCTTCTTTTTAGGCACAGTTATCATAAACCGAGCGGAAGCAACTCTCGCCGGTTCCGCCTCCTTGACAGCCACGACAGCCCGCAAGGGATATGCCACCACACTTCGCCCCGAGGCAAAAAGCCCGTTGATGGCAGTGCGGCTGCACAATTTCTCGCATTTATATAACCTGTTGCCTTTCATATCTTCGTGTAATAAAAACAAAAAAGGCAGCCACTCTGATGTCGGGAGGCGGCTGCCTGTTAATTCTTCAATGTATTGCTATTGTGAAGGTCAGTTGCGACCTTGAACCTTCTTCAAGTATAAGTCGAGGGCAGCGGTCATAGACGGAGCCTCGGCATTGGGGGCACTCAGGTCGAGCCTCAGCCCGTCGGCCTCAACGGCTTTTGCCGTTGTCTCGCCAAAGCATCCAATCTTTATATCACCTTGATGGAAGTCGGGGAAATTCTTCAACAACGACTTTATCCCTGCCGGGCTGAAGAAAATGAGCATATCATAGTCAAATGGCTCGTCCTTGCCAAAGTCGTTGCTCACCGTGCGGTACATTACCGCCTTGGTATAGGCAATCTTGTTGGCATCGAGAATGCTCAGGTTGTCGCGGTGCACATCGGAAATCGGGAACAAGAATTTCTCCTTGTTGTGCTTGGTGAGGTCCTTGAGCAATTTCTCGTCATCGAGCTTGCCCGACACGCCATAGAAAATCTTACGCTTGCGATATATGATATACTTCTGCAAATAGTGGGCGATGGTCTCGCTGGTGCAGAAATACTTCATAGTGTCGGGGATTGTGATACGCATCTCCTCGCAAAGACGGAAGAAATGATCGATTGCGGTCTTTGCCGTGAATATCACTGCCGTATAGTCGGAAATTGAAATCTTCGACTGTCTAAACTCTTTTGACGACAATCCCTCAACCTTTATGAACGGCCTGAAAACTACCTCTACGCCATATTTTTGCGCAATGTCATAGTAGGGGGATTTGTCGGATTCCGGTTTGGGTTGCGAAATCAAAATTTTCTTAATATCCACTTTAGCTGTGTTTTTATGACTGTAAAAATCTACATAAAAATATTGCCCCAGTGAAAGAGAGAATGACGGGTACAATTTCAACGCTGCAAAGGTACAAAATAAAATAAAGCAACGATGCCAAATTGTTGAAAAAAATCCTAAAACCTTTACAAACGAACACTATACGGCATAAAATATAAAAAATCGCAGCGACATAAAAAAGCGGTAAAAGCGATGATGGCGACAAAAGCATGACAAATGCCAGCGGACACAACAGCAGCCCAAGCACCGCCTGCGAGGCGTTGAAGCCATCGACGAGCAACTTTGTATATGCCTTGTCGGGAAGGAAAGTATAGCCCATGATGCAGTAAAGCAACAATTGCAGGAGGTAGAATAGCAACACATATCCCGACAAGCCCCAAATGAGCTTTGCAACAAGACCGCCGGCAAGCAGCGACGGCGAGAGATACCCCACGGCAAGGTACAATATTATCCCCCCCATGACACAGGTATTGGCTATGAGGGCAAGCATCAGGTTGGTTTCGCTCACTGTGTGGTCGTCAAACGTGTTTTGGCGGCGGCGCACCGAGAAGAGGTAGTTGCCAAGGTGGGAAAAATACTTATGCCCTTTCTTGAAATTCAAAGCGACAAGCAGGAACACGAGCAGCAGCAATGCCACCGTGCCTGTATCGTGCAACGGTGATACCGGGCGTTCTTGCCGCGCCGCGACAGGCTCGGGCACAGCAATGTGGTGCGACACCGGCGCATTCACAAATGCCGTGTCGTAACCGCAACCGTATGGCAACAAGTCGAAATACGTCATTCCGACACTATCTGCGACATCATTTCCCATTTGCCATGTCATAGCATCAATATTTTGATTCAACAATGTTGCATTATTATATGTATAGTAATTATACTTTGTATCAACAAGAGCCGACATTCGAATATGAGTTTAAAGATGGAATTAATGCGGTTGTTGGTGCAAATGGTATTGGAAAGACTACATTTGTTAATGTTGTTATTTATTGCTTAGTAGGGCATAAAAAGAAAAGAAATAAAATAACAAAAAATTCAAAAAAGCCAGAATATGTATATATTGATGAAGATTTTTTCAGTTCAAGGATAGATAATGAGGCTGATGATATTATTAACATGTCAGCTCAGGCCACCTTAGAATATTATCTTGGGAAAACGAAAATTATGATAACACGAAGCCTAATAGAAAATTCTATAAATGAATTACGTATTGATGATGAAGAAATAGTAC
>CASEAQ010000001.1 GCA_949285735.1 uncultured Bacteroidales bacterium | reverse complement strand
GGCCTTGAAAGTTTACAAGGAATTGGAACGTCTGCTGAAACTATCCGACATAAATATGAGTGTGGACAAGGTGCTCGCTCTTGCCCGGACCATCGTGACTATACAGATGACATTGCCTCAAAGCAAGCAGACTATCAGTAGGACTATGCTTATGAAACGGCATCAACGTATCGCTCCATTGTTTGCTGATGAATTTTGGGGTACGCGTTGACGAAGTCAGGGCTCGACTTTTGCTATATTTTGATAATATAGACTGCGTCTCGGCAAAGCGAAAAAATGAACAAGTCCTTTTTTTTGCCTTACGCTCGACTTTTGCTATATTTAGAGAATATAGGCTGCGTCTCGGCAAAGCGAAAAAAAATGAACAAGTTCTTTTTTTTGCTTTACGCTCGACTTTTGCTA
This sequence comes from uncultured Bacteroidales bacterium, assembly GCA_949285735.1. GTDB lineage: Bacteria > Bacteroidota > Bacteroidia > Bacteroidales > Muribaculaceae > Avimuribaculum. Next base: position 118,693 of record CASEAQ010000001.1, on the reverse strand, counting down.
TATTTGCACAATTGAAAATCATCTGATTACGCACTTATTGTGTTTTGCCATGACTAATAAACTAATGTCAGTGTTGCTGCTGGCGAGCTTGCTCGTGTGCGCAACATCTTGTGGAAGCGACTACACCATTGACCCCGACGGTGTGACCGTGAAAATGTCGCAAGACTCCCCGAGCGATGTACAACTCGTGAAAATCCAAGTAGTTGACAAAAACATCATTCACATATCGGCAACTCCTGCCGACGAACTTGCCGCCACTTCTGCCCCCTTGGCAAGCGACAAGCCTGCTACAACACCCGAATTTACGGTAGCGCAGACCGACGACACCGTGACCGTGACAACATCTGCCCTCAAGACATCGATAGTGCTGACCACGGGCGAAGTGCGCTTTGCCGACACCAACGGCAACATCTTGCTGCAAGAGCAGCACGGCGGCGGCAAGCAATTCACCCCGACCGAGATAAACGGCACAAGCGGCTACTCGGTGAAGCAGGTGTTTGAGTCGCCAGCCGACGAGGCATTCTATGGCTTGGGGCTTCAGCCATCGGGCATGATGAACTACAAGAGCAAAAGCGAAGAACTCTTCCAGAAGGGCGACAACACCTCGATACCCTTCATCGTGTCGAACAAAAAGTATGGGTTGCTCATGGACTACAACACGCGTTGCAGCTTTGGTAGCAACGATGCCGCCCTGCAAGAGAAACAATCGTGGTGGAACGAGATGTGCCAGCAGCTCGACTACTACTTCATCGCCAGCAACAGCATCGACGGGGTAATAAGCAGCTACCGCCGGCTCACGGGCAAAGCTCCGATAGTGCCAAAACGCGCACTCGGCAACTGGCTCGACTGCAGCCGAGCCCGCTCGCAGGAAGCATTGCTATCGACGCTGCGCGAATTGCGCAACAGGCAAATCCCCATCGACAACATCATCATTGCCGACAGCAACAAGCTCGACCGCGACAGCTTTCCCAACCTTGCAGCAATCGCCGACTCGATTCGCGCAATGAACCTATACATCGCACCACAGCCCACCGACAGCCTGCAGCCCAACGGCGGCAGCGGCGGCAGCAGCCGGGCATTCACGCTCACCCATGCCGGACGCGCAGGGCAACAGTGTCTGTCGGCTGCAACACTGAACTGCCAAGCCCCGTTGAGCTGGAACGAGATGAAATCGCAAATTGCGGCTGGGCTAAACTTCTCGATATGCGGCACCCCCTACTGGGGCACGGCAATCGGCGACACGTGCATCGGCAGCCAGCCGGCACCAGCCAGCATCGACGAGTGGTGCGAACTCAACGTGAGATGGGTGCAATTTTCAACCTTCTGCCCCATTGCGCTCTCCCACCTCGCCCCATGGGAGATAGCCCCCGAAGACTCGGCAGCCTACCAGTCGGTGACACACCACGCCCGGCTGCGCTACCGCCTTATGCCCTACCTGTACACCCTTGCCGCAATGACATGGTTTAACGACTACACCATCATGCGGCCGCTCATAATGGACTTCACCGCCGACGAAGCAGTCAATGACATCGGCGACCAATATATGTTCGGCACCGCAATCATGGTGGCACCGGTGTGTGAATATGGTGCCCGCTCGCGCACGGTTTACTTGCCGCAATGCGCCGGCTGGTATGACTTCTACACTGGCAACTTCATCGCCGCCGGGCAGGCAATCACCGCCGAAGCCCCATCCGGGCAAATTCCGCTTTTCGTCCGCGCCGGGTCGATTATCCCAGCCGGACAGCTGGTGCAGCACACCGCCGACAACGCAGAGGGAAACAACACGATACGCCTGTATGTATATGAAGGGGCTGACGCGCAATTCAACCTCTATGAGGACGACGGCACAAGCCTCGGCTACCAGCAAGGGCACTTCTCGACAATCCCTATCACATATAGCGAATCGTCGAAGACGCTCACCATCGGCAACCGCAAGGGTCAATACGACGGAATGCCCAACGACCGCAATTTCATCGTAATCCCCGTCGGCAAGAATCATCCACGCCCATTCGACCCCGACATGGACGGAGCAGTAATAAAATACTCGGGCAGGGAAGTGACAGTGAAGGCGATGTAGCCCCCAAAGCGCGGAGAAAAGCAAACGAGCCGCCACCTCCTGCAGCTTACACCAAACCTGCAAAGCATTCTCAACCAAAACACAGGGAACAGGGCGCACCAAACGTGCGCCCTGCATTAAATATACACCACATAGCCCCACCCCACGAGAGCGCAAACCGGTTCCATTTTCCCGTCCATGCAAGCTATTTTAAAGATTTATATCACAATAAATAGTTGCAATACGACGTTTTTTGCCTAATTTTGCGGCGATTTACCGCTCTCGCAGCTGGCACAACCATCTGCACACACTACCCACATCGACGGGAATCATTCTTTATCTTTCTATCTCACAACACACAAGGTGCACAGAAATATGCCAAACAATTTAGTAATAGTCGAGTCTCCTGCCAAGGCAAAAACGATTGAAAAATTCTTGGGCAAGGACTACAAAGTCATGTCAAGCTACGGACACATACGCGACCTGCACAAAAAAAACTTCAGCATCGACACCGAAAACGGATTCAAACCGATATACGAAATCCCTGCCGAAAAGAAGGAGCTTGTCAAGGAGTTGAAAAAGGCTGCCGCCGATGCCGACATGGTGTGGCTCGCGTCCGATGAAGACCGCGAAGGAGAAGCTATTGCATGGCACTTGTATGAAGTGCTCGGGCTGACACCCGAAAAGACCCGCCGCATCGTGTTCCACGAAATCACCAAGCCGGCAATACTGCACGCCATCGAAAACCCGCGCGACATCGACTATAACCTTGTCGATGCCCAACAGGCACGACGCGTGCTCGACCGCATTGTGGGATTTGAGTTGTCGCCCGTGTTGTGGAAGAAAATCAAGCCAGCATTGTCGGCAGGGCGCGTGCAGAGCGTTGCCGTGCGCCTCATCGTCGAGCGGGAAAAAGAAATCGAGGCATTCGTGAGCGAGCAATACTACCGCGTAGTGGCACAGATGCACTGCAACGACTCAAGCTCGAAATTCGATGCCGAGCTCAACCGCCGCCTGCGCGACAGCGAGGCAGCCAAGTCGTTGCTCGAAGCCTGCCGCGGAGCGCAATTCACCGTGGGCGACATAGCCGTGAAGCCGCTCAAGAAATCTCCGGCACCGCCATTCACCACCTCGACGCTGCAACAAGAGGCAGCCCGCAAGTTGGGCTTCACCGTGTCGCAAACCATGATGGTGGCACAACGCCTGTATGAATCGGGGCACATCACATACATGCGTACCGACTCGGTCAACCTCTCTACGCTGGCAATCAAGTCGATAAGCGAAGAAATCAGCACCAACCTTGGCGAGCAATACCTGAAGGTGCGCCACTACCACACTTCGTCGAAGGGTGCGCAAGAGGCACACGAGGCTATACGCCCCACCTATATCAACAAACACGAAATTGCAGGAACAGCGCAAGAGAAACGCTTGTATGAACTCATCTGGAAGCGCACCATTGCATCGCAAATGGCAGACGCACAGATAGAAAAGACTACCGCCGACATCATCATTCCCGGTCGCGACGAGAAATTTGTTGCCACTGGCGAGGTGATAAAGTTCGATGGTTTCCTGCGTGTGTATATCGAAACCCACGACGACGATAACACGGCAACTACCGACGAAGTGACATTGCCGCCAATGAAGCGCGGCGACATCGTCGATGCCGACAGCATAACAGCCACACAACGATTCACGCAGCAACCGCCACGCTACACCGAGGCATCGCTCGTGAAGAAGCTCGAAGAGCTTGGCATAGGCCGTCCATCGACCTATGCGCCCACCATTTCCACTATACAAAACCGCGACTATGTGGAAAAAGGCGAGAAAAAAGGCACCGAACGCAAGTATGAGGTGATTACGCTCAAATCGGGCAAAATATCGTCGGCGCAAAAGAGCGAAACCACTGGAGCCGACAAGGGAAAACTAATCCCGACCGACGTGGGCATGGTGGTCAACGACTTCCTCGAAGACTACTTCCCGCAAATCATGGACTACAATTTCACTGCCAAGATAGAACGCGAATTTGACGAAATCGCCGACGGGCAAGTGAAGTGGAACGACGGCATCAGCCAATTCTACAACCAGTTCCACCCGACAGTGGAAAACGTATCGAAACTGCGGCTCGAACACAAAGTGGGCGAACGCCAGCTCGGCATCGACCCCAAGAGCGGCAAACCCGTGTCGGTGAAAATCGGCCGCTTCGGTCCGTTGGTGCAAATCGGCACTGCCGACGGCGACAACAAGCCACTATTTGCCCCGCTGCAAAAAGGGCAATCGGTGAACACTATCACGCTCGAAGAGGCTTTGAAGCTGTTCGACCTGCCTCGCACGCTTGGCGAGTTTGAGGGGAGCGAGGTGAGCGTCGGCGTTGGGCGTTTCGGTCCCTACGTCAAGCACGATGGCAAGTATGTGTCGATTCCCAAAGACTTCACACCGCAACAAATCACACTCGAAGAGGCTATACACCTCATCGAGGAGAAGCGCACGAGCGAGGCAAAGAAGGTGTTGAAAACATTCCCCGAAGACCCCGAACTGGAGGTATTGAACGGTCGCTATGGCGTGTATATTTGCTACAAAAAGCAAAACTACAAGATACCCAAAGGCACCGACACCGAATCGCTCACATACGAAGATTGCAAGGCAATAATCGCCGACGAAGCGAATGCCCCAAAGAAGAAACGCACGACAACTCGCCGCACGGCAAAGAAATAACACCCACTTTCAAGGGAAGAAAAAGCAGGAACGCACTACATCGAGCGTTCCTGCTTTTTTCATTGATTAACCCAAAACTTCACTCCCCAGTGTGTGGTAGTATTTTACCTGCGGAAAATTCCAATTGCCGAGCACGGCTCTTGCATTTAAACCCAAATCGGTCATTAGACCGCTCGAAGTTTTTTTCGGGTTAAAGCGCGATGACAGAACATTGAACAAAGGGCGGCAAAGCCATCCAACGCTCTATTTTAAAAGAGTTTCATGCGTTGCACAACAACTGGAATTTTCTGTAGAGCTTACATTCTTTCCCTTTTAGACGCGATAAATCGCGTCTCTACTTTTTTTAATGCAGGCATCGCATTCGCTTATATATTTGATATATAATAATTTACACATTTACACAACTATGATTTATAAATACTATTTCATTAATATTCACATTGATAATAACTATTAGATAGTTTTAGAAACACAATTAAGCATTTTTTAACCATGCAAATTGTTATCAATCGAGATAAATGTGTTTCCTTTGCATCAGAAAACGAACTTCTAACAAACGAAAAGACGATGTGAATCGTGTATCAAAACTTCTCATTAAGGAAATAGTTAAAAGTATTAGTAAATTAGTAGGAAAAACCCGGCAGAAGATCTTCTCCCGGGCTTTTTTATACCCCTACACAGACTTCTCACATTTGCTATTACGCCAGCCTTGCACTACCTTTGCATGGCTAAAACATCAAATGGCACAATGGAAAAAATATCGACCTTCTTATCTTTGCTATGGCAGTCAATGCTTAGCATTGTGAAAGTGATACTCCTGTCGGCGTGGCACATAAAGCGATACAAGCCATCGGGCAGCCACCTCGACCGCGACATAGTGATACTTGGCAACGGGCCGTCGCTCAACGACACCGTGGCAACCGCATCAGGGTTTCTCGCCAGCCACGACCTGCTCGCCGTGAATTTCGCAGCCTGCACACCGCTGTTCTCGCAGCTGCGCCCCTGCTATTACCTGCTTGCCGACCCCCACTACTTCAAAGCGCTCGACCAGCCCAACGTGGCAAAGATGTGGCACAACATCGCCAGCGTGGAATGGGAAATGGTGTTATTTGTTCCGGCAAAAGCCAAGTTGCCCGAGCTACAGCCCAACCGCAACCTCACCATAGCTCGCTACAACACAACTCCAGTGGAGGGCTTCGCCTCGATAGAAAACTGCTTCTTTGCCCACGGCTGGGGAATGCCGCGCCCGCGCAACGTGCTTATCCCGTCGATAATGACAGCCATCGCAATGGGTTACAAGCGAGTGTTCCTTGCCGGTGCCGACCACTCGTGGATGCGCACCCTGTCGGTCGATGACAACAACAACGTAGTGTCGATTCAACCCCACTTCTACAAGGAAGACGACAAGGAGGTACAGCGCATCAACACCGAATATATGCACTACCCGTTGCACACAATCCTGCACAGCTTCTACGTGGCATTCAAGTCCTACTTCACCATTGCGCGCTATGCCAGCCACTTGGGCAAGGAAATAATAAATATCACCCCGGGCAGCTTTATCGACGCATTCCCACGGCAAAAGCTATAACGCCACGCGACGGCAATAAAAAACGCGAGAGGCGACATACCAATGCAGCCCCTCGCTTCTCGTGTGTTATGAGAAATTTAAAAGCTGCTTAAATTTTTTGTTCGATGATTTGAAATGGATTTTCGAGGCGGTTTTGATTATAATTTTCGTAAGTTTAGCGAGCTAAACGTCGAAAATTATAATCGTAAACGACCGAAAAGACGTTCGAAGCATCAACAAGGATCTTACAGCTTCTCTATAAAAAATGCGTAAAAATTTCTTTCTCATAAGCGCGCCACCTTAGATCGCAACCAAATCTATTCCACGCCACAAGCGACCGCTGCGACACGCACAATTTGCCATTACCGTTGTTGTGTATTAACTTTGCAGAAAATTTAAAACGTTATGAAACAGCCAAACGACCGTGACGAAAACAAAAGGACTCGGCCCGACAATATAAAGACATGGACTGCGCCCGAAGACAGCACACTGCTCGAAACTGCAATCAAAATACTGTCGGACCACAGCCCGACAAAAGTGAAATCGATGCTGAAGCACAACCAGTTTGCAATCAACCATGTGCCACACACTCAGTTTGACTTCCCCGTGGCAAAGGGTGACACATTCTCGGTAAACTTCGACCGGTCGTTTGTGGTGTTTGACAACCGCCGCGTGAAGCTCGTTTATGAAGACGAGCATATCTTGGTGATAAACAAGGGATATGGATTGCTCTCGATGAGCACTGACAAGATTAAAGACGGCACTGCATATAGCATCATGCGCGAATACGTCAAGTCGCACGATCCACGTGCGCACGTGTACATCGTGCACCGCCTCGACCGCGACACCTCGGGGCTGATGATGATGGCAAAAACACAAGAAGCCAAAGACGTGATGCAGCACAACTGGAACAACATGGTAATCAACCGCAAATATGTGGCTGTGGTCGAAGGCATAATGGAAAACAAGGAGGGCGTGGTGAAAAGCTACCTCGCCGAAAACTCGCAATTCAACGTTTACTCGACCGACGACCCCGAAAAAGGACAATTGGCGATAACCCGTTACAAGACATTGAAAACGGGAAATGGGTATTCGCTCGTGGAATATGAACTCGACACGGGCCGCAAAAACCAAATTAGGGTTCACTCTAAAGACTTGGGGCACCCCATAGTGGGCGACCGCAAATATGGCGCAGCAACGAGCCCCATCCACCGCTTGGCTCTACACGCCATGACGCTGCGATTTGTTCACCCCATCACGCGCAAGGAAATGAATTTCTCCACACCAATTCCGCTGCATTTTGCAAAATTGGTGCGTCTGCATCCCGAAAAACAAGCCAACGACTAACAACGACAACAGTTACGGCTTCGCATTGCGCTTAAGGTGAACGAAGCTATAAGGATATGGATTACGCTCATCGGCAGCGTAATCCTCTTTTTTTACCACCGTCCATTGCTGCTCGTCGATGGCTGGGAAATAAGTATCGGCTTCGGGAAAATCGGCATACACACGAGTCAAGAAAAGCTCGTCATACAAATCGGCAAAATCGGCATACACCTGCCCACCCCCTATTATAAAGCAACGTCCTTTGCCCTCGCCTGCCGCAATGGCAAGCGCATCTTCGGCACTATGGCACACCACCGCGCCGTCAGGCACTTCATACGCCTTGCTGCGCGTCAATATTATGTTCAACCTGCCGGGCAACGGACCCTTGGGGAAACTCTCGAATGTCTTACGCCCCATTATAATAGGATAGCCCATAGTAGTTGCCTTGAAATGTTTCAAATCGGCTGGCAAGTGGCACAACAATCCACCCTGGCTACCTATTGCCCAAGCATTATCGACAACTACAATAGCTGCAATCTCCATTTTCATAATCTGTTCCTTTCTTCCTCTTTCCAATCTCCGACCTGCTCGAAACTCTGTATGCCTATCGGACATTTCATCATAAAACCAAATCGATACTTATTCACAAAGATAATTTTTTAAACATAAAAGCACAACAAAACTATTTGTAAACGATACCTCAACAACATGGTTTAAATGCTTCAAATATTGCAAACAAATATTAAAACACAGCTCGTTTGGAATCCCGAAATACCACGCCGAAGCAACTGGTTTTTAACTCTATACACCACCGATACGAATCACCCAAAAGAAGGCACAATATTTGCATTTGTTTTGTTAAAAACAAAATGGTGGAATATTTTTTTGTATTTTTGCATCGGAAAAAATTGAATGATGAAACATATCACCAATAAAATATCAACAAAGATTGTCATGGCAGCCGTCATGGCGGTTGTTTCGGTTTCGGCGTGGGGGCAGATGCTCACACGTCAACCCGGTACTGTGCTTGAGCAATTGCATCAATCTGCACTTTACCAGCCAATCGACTCAGCCGCGCTCGCCGCAACCGACTATGTGAGCCTTTACCAAAGCGCATGTTTTTGGAAAGAGGGCTTAAAAGGCAGCTACGAAAGCCATGACAGCATTGCCGAAAGCAAGGTAATAAAAGAAATTCTCGACTTTGCCGCATCGTTCACAGGTACTCGCTACCGCCGTGGCGCAAACGGGCCCAAGGCATTCGACTGCTCGGGATTCACAAGCTATGTGTTCGGGCAATTCGGCTACGCCCTCAACCGTGCGTCACGCCAGCAAATCAACGACGGCAAGCAAGTTGACAAAAGCGACCTGCGACCAGGTGACCTCGTGTTTTTCAACGGTCGGGCAGTCAACAAGAGCATAGGACACGTGGGAATCGTCACCGAAGTCGATAGCTCGGGAACTGGTTTCAGCTTCATACATGCCAGCACCTCGCAAGGTGTGTGCGTGAGCAAGTCGGACGAAGCCTATTACAGCAAACGCTATATGGGTGCATGCCGCCCGATAAAGAAATAAAACAAGTAGAATTGGTATCAAAAAAGCAGCGAGTGAGCCAAAGAATTTCATGATTTTGGCTCACTCGCTTTATATTCTCGCCTGTGCAGAGTGTGGTTTACCTGACAATCACCTTGTGTGCAATGCCATCGATTACAACAACGTAAACACCTGCGGTACAATTGACGGTTTCGATATCACCCGAAGCAATCAAAGCTCCACCAACGGTATAAACATCTACATCGGCAGCATCGCCAACAATTGAGATTTCGCCCTTGCCTGCAAGCGGACGTGCAGCAGCAACATCGGAACCAATTTCATCGACACTCACCGGCTCGGTGAAGAGAATAGAACCTGCACCTATACTTGTGAGAGTAATCGTGCAATTATAAGTGCCCGGGGCAATGTAGAACGAATCGCCGCCATTCATTACAAAATCGGCACTTGTGCCAACAGCCAATTCGGCATCACCGGCAGGAACGTAGCGGAAAACATTAAACGAATCCCAATCGCCCTCGGTCTCGGTCAAGGCTGCAACAAAGCCAAAATAGCCATTCTCGACAACCGTGATAGAAGCGTTGTACACGCCTGGAGTGTCTTCACTTTCGGCAATTGCCAGCCCTGTGGTCGTGGAATCCCAATTGGGCGTACCGCCCTCAACGCAACCAACCATATAAATCACATCGGGGAAATTATATTCAATCTCTCCCGTCGGAACAACGGTAACTGTATTGGCGTTCAAGTCAACAGTCATCGTGTATTCGCCTCCAGCGACGGCAAACGAATTGTTGGGGTTCTTCACCAAGAGCGTAGCAACCTCGGGAGCAAGCACCTTGTTGTAGGCATTTGCACCATAACGGTTGGCGTTCAATCCATCCCAGTCGTTTTCGTCGGCACCGAGTTGCGAAGCAAATGCAAAATAGCCCAGGCTGTTTACACCGTCGCCCGCTCCGCCATTGACGGTGCAAGTTGCAGTGAACACGCCCTCTTCGTCGCCGGCAGTCATTTCGACACCTTGATTGGGAGTCCAGGTGCAATCGTCAACAGTACCAATCACATACATCGACGTAGGCAACTCGACGGCTGTGGTAGCCGTAGCCACGACAGTCATTGCGTCCATATTGACAACAATGTGGTATTCGCCGGCATTGGCAATCTGAAAAGCTGCCGAACTCTTGTACAACGTAGTAGTAACTCCACTTTGAATGGGGTAAGGGTCATACTCGCCGCCATAGCGGTTGGCGTTCAGTCCATCCCAGTCGTCGGCACTGCTGCCAAGCTGGGTGGCAAACCCAAACGTGCCATTCACTTGAATGGTGATTTCATACTCATTGGCAGTCGAAGTCTCGGTCATGGGCACACCAAGGTTTGCGCTCCAGCCAGCACCTTCAACCTCTCCAATAATGAACAGTTGCGCAGCCGCCTGCGATGACAAACCCATCAGAGCCACGACGGCAAACAATAGATGTAAAACTTTCTTCATACGCTGAAAAATTTTAAGAGGTTATTTAAATAAGTGAATAAAGATTATACGCTATGGTTTTATCATGGGGCTCGTGACAAACACGCGTCTCATTGCAAAATTCCAATACTGACGCAAACATAACAAATTAACCGAAAACAACAAATAATACGAGATTAAGAATTGTGAATCAAATCGAAAAAATATGGCAGTTTTTTAACCACCATCGCAAAAAAAGCCGCACGACGCGCACGCGCCCTGCGGCTCTACACCCGTTATATACATTGTCTAAAACAACAAGCTAACGCCGCCCAAGAAGCCGATGGGCTGCGCTCCCATGCCATAGTGCGTATCCCAACGCTTGTTAAGTATATTGTCAAACTCCATGAAGAAGCCCACTATCTCGTTGAGCCTATAATTGGCACCGAGCATGAGGTAATTGACATCTTGCAAATCCTGTTCAAGCCATTGCCCACTACTGCCCCTGAAAATCACCGAGCGGTCGGAACGGTACTGATAGCCTATACCCACCGTGAGGTCCTTGATGGGGTGCATCATAAGTTTCACATCGAGTACCAACTCGGCACGGTCGTCACCCATTATATATCCGTCGTCTTCCTTCTGCGGCGAGTATGTGAGGGCTACCGACGCATCGGCAAGCGAGCGGAACGAATAAGCCAACTCACCGCCAGCCCTCCAGCCCTTCATGTCGAAAACGGCATAGTCGGATATGCTGCGATTGTAGGTATTTACAGACGTTCCTACGTTGTCGGGCGTAATTTCGCTAAGCGTTGGCATCATGGCATTCTTAACCTTTGCCCAGCCGCCAAACAGCGTGGCGTTGAACCCGGCAAATGGTCCAATTTTGAACCCGCCGGTAACATCTATCGGTGTATAGGAATTGACAGGCGTCAGTCGCGGCGAGATGTAACGGTTGGTCGAGAACATTCGGCTCAACGTATTAGCTTCCTTGCCGCCCTCAACCTCGGCATAGAACTGCAAGCCACGCAGCAGGTCGAAGCGGAACTCGGCTTGAGGCGCAAGGCGCAATGTGGCGCCGTCGTTGAACGACACATCGAGGTTGACACCTGCCAAGAAACTCATGCGGTCGCTGCGATAGGAATAATAGGGCATCACGCCGAATATCCCCAAGTTTTCATGACCCACGTCAACTCCCATTTCGGGCCCGAGATAATGGTGACGGTTGTAATTGATGAAGTCGAAATCGACATTTAAACCCACACGCGAATGCTCATTGTTGCCATAGTCTCCTTTTAACGTGAGCTTCAAATGGTTTTCGCTGTTCCCTTGCGTGGGGTCGAAAATATCTTCGGAGAAGCCAAAATAGTTATACATTGCATGGAAAGAGTAATTCAGCCCCTCGTCTTCGTGATACTTGCCAGTCCACCCGACATCGATACGGAACTCATTGACCGACTGCGTGGAGTCGGCAGTGGGCCATTCGTCGATAACCCGACCGAAGTAGTTGAAATTGTCGTAGTGGTAAAACGCATTCACCGACAAAGCCCCTTTGTCGAAACGGTGCGAAAAATCGATACCAATTACATTGTCGTTCCAATGCTGGTCGATGGCATAGAGCGAATTGCTCGACTTGTTCTCACCAACCCATGTGGAATTATGTTGCAGCCATATACTCAACTTGGTGCGTTCCAAGTCGGCAATCCTGTATCCGGCACTGCCCATCATGTTGAGGCACGTACCGATTCCAAACTCGAAATATCCGCGATTGGCAGAGAAATTGTTTGTAGTGCCAAACCCATAAGGCGACAACGTGACAGCCGACGTGGGCACCTCGGCAGGCACAGCCCAGTCGCTATAACCAATCTTTCCGACATTGGCATCGGATTGTGGGCGATATGCCTCGGGCAGGTGGTTGGCTTTCGATGCTTTCTGCTCGACAGGCACAAAATCGCGGTCAACAGTTATCTCCTTGTTCAATTCCTGCTCTTGCGCAAAGGCTGTACTGTAAGCGACAGCGGCTATTAACAATGATATGCAGTAACGTTTCATAAGCATAGTTGTGATTATTTATTTTGTACCCCCGTTCCACTTTTCGAGCCTCGTGTCAATCATCTCGAATATGTCGCTCTCCGAGCCCGGATAGTTGTCCTTTAAGCTCTTAAGGTACTGCACTGCTTCAAATTTCTTTCCTTCCTTGTGGTAAACATCGGCAAGCAATATGAACCCGCGCGCCAACCAGTACTGGTGGGGGGTGCCAGCCTCAATGAAGCGGTTGAGCACATCCTCGGCGGCAACGTTGTCGCCAGCGGCATAATAATAGTTTGCCAAGTCATAGGCTGCCTGTGCGCCATACTCGTTGCGCGTGTCCTTGGCAAGCACTTCAAAGTCGGCAACGGCAGCCGAGCCGCTGCCAAGTTTCATGTTGCCCGTGGCACGGCAATATCGAGCCTCCTTCTCCTCCTCGGCTGTCAATCCGCCCGACTTCAAAAGTCTGTCGGCAGCATCGCGCATCTCGGTGAAGTTGCTAAGCATGAGCGACGCCCTCATCAAGCCAAGGTTGGCGTTGATGGTAGCCTCCTGTGTCGATGCCTTTTGCGCCATCGTCTGGTATGCCTCAAGCGCGTCGGCGGCACGGCTCTGCTTCATCAATATCTCACCCTTTATGCGCAAGGCATCGACGGCAAACGATGCATCGGCACTCGCAGCCACCACCTCGTTGACCAGCGACAAAGCCTCGTCATACTTTCCTGCCTCGTAGCACGATATTGCAATGTAATAACGTGCCTTCGACACGTATGCCCCATTGGGGTATGCCTTCACATAACTTTCGAGCTTTTCCACACCCTGCTGTTCAAGGTATGCCTTTTCGGCAGCCTCATAGGCAAGACGGTCGATATCGTCAACGTCAACCTGCGGCGCATTTGGCACTGTCTTTACAAAAGATATATACTCGTCGAGCTTCCCGGCATCGGCATAAATCAACTTCAAGTCTTCGGCGGCAACGTCGGCCTCGTCGCTTGTCGGGTACAACTTGATGACATTCTTATAAGCCTCGATGGCTCGATCGAGTTTGCCGGCGTTGCGCTCGGTTATGGCAAGTTGCAGCAAGCCCTTGCGTGCATCAGCCGACCCTGGATATTGCGAAATGAGCATCTTGTAGGTGTCGATAGCCGACGTGTTGTTGCCGATGTTGACATACGACTCGGCTTTCTGCAACAATGCCGGCGGGCACAACGGCGACTTGGAATATTGCCGCAGCAACTGGTCGAGCATATTTATCTTCCCCTTGTAATCGCGTTGCAAACCGAGCATCATAGCCTTTTGGTAGAGCGCATAGTCGCCAGCCGAATCGTCGCCCGTGTAGGCTTGTTCATAATAGTTTTCGGCAGTCTCGTAGTCGCGCACGTAATAGTATGTGTCGCCAATGCGGTTAAGCGCGTCGGCGCACAGCTCCTTGGACAACTGCTGGTCGGCAACAGCCTTTTCAAAAGCCGTGCGCGCGCCGCTGTAATTGCGCTGCTGGAATCGCGCATAGCCCATATTGTATTGCGCCAAAGCTACGTTGCCGCCATCGGCTTCGTCGGCATCAGACAAGAATGCCTTGAGCAACTTCTCGGCACCCTTGTAGTCTTCCTGGCGGTAGCGGCACTCGGCGAGCCACAGGTTGCAATTGTTCACAACACGCGCATCATACCTGCCCACGGCACGAGCCTTGTTGAAATAGTCGGCAGCCATGTCGGCATCGTCATTCGACAATGCCTGCACGCCCAATTGGAACAGCACGTTCTGCTTGGCGGCAAGCACCTTGCTTGACGGTTTGCTTATGCGCCCGATGCTTTCCAGCGCGCGCTGGTAGTCGTTGCCAGTCATGTATGCCTTTATCATGTAATCTTCCACATCGCTTGCATAGCGCGAGTTGGGGAAACGGTTCAGGAAAGTCTCGAAAATGTCAATCGAGCGGTTGAACGGCGTGCGTCCGCCGTCGTTCTGCGATATTGCGTAGTTGTAGAATGCCGTTTCCTGTATCGAGGAATTGAAATCCATGTTCAACGCCTTTTCAAACGCAATCGAGGCACCATTCATGTTGCCGAGCTTCACGTATGCCTGCCCCAAGTAGAGATAGGCACTCTGGGCAAGTTCGTCGTCCTCGCTCGTCACGCCGGCAAAGCAGTCAACCGCGCTCTTCCAGTCGGCATTGCGGTAGTGCAACACACCCATTATATACAGCGACGAGCGCACGGGGTCGGAATCGGCACCCTCGACGTAACGCGACAAGTAGTCGCCAGCCAAGCCGTCGTCGCCATTGTGGTAATAACTTTCGCCCACGATGCGGCTCATCTCGTCGGCATACTCGCTGTTGTCGTCGGCTATTGCCGTCATCAACTGCTTTCCGGCACGTATCACGTGGTCGTAATCGCCGTCGAGGAAGTACATCTGGCACAAATAGTATTGCGCCGCCTGACCAAGTTCGCTTGCCGATGGTATCATGGCAAACTTGCGCTTGGCATCGGCATACTCCTTGTTGGCATAGTCGATATAAGCGTCATAGAAAAGCCCCGCATGGCGATACTGTGAAGTATATGACAGTTTCTCGAACAGTTTCTTTGCCTTGTCATATTCCGCCATCTTCAGCATACAATATGCTGCACGATAGGTGAGATCGAGCTTGTAGTCGTTGTTGAACGCCGAAGGCACTATATTGCGGTAGGCAGTCAGCGCCTCGCCATATTTGCCCTCGAAGAAGTAATAATCGCCAATCCTCGCCCATGCCATAGGCACCCTGAGGGAGGCAGGATATTTGGCGACAAACTTCTTGAACATTTCAATACAATCCTTGTCGCCATGCTCATACGTGGCAAGTGCTATGTAATAATCGGCATCTTCCAGATATTCCTCTCCGCCATCCATCATGTAGAGATGCGTCATCTGGTCGATTGCCCCCATATAGTTCTTGTTCTCATACATCATCTTGCCTCGGGCAAGATACCCCTCGGGCGACGATGATTTCAGCCCGGCATGGTTGCCTGCAAGCGCGGGCAATGCCAAACCCACGACCGCTATTATTGCACCAATCTTCATATATTTGCCATTTGCTATTGTAATTGAGATACAAAGATAAGGATTATAGCTCGCAATGCGCTAAATTTTAAGCATTATTTTATTGTGTCGCCGGCATTGGTTGCCAAGACATTAACTACAAGCAAAAAAGGTAATAATGGTAAAAATACCTGAAAATGCTTGCACATCACCAACCATGGTGCTATTTTTGCAACACTGAATCTAATAAAATACCATCGAATCATGAAAAACTCAATCACACAAATGGCTGAGGAACGGAAACGCCTCACAAGGCTGCGCAACAGGGAATTGCTGCGCGACTACCGCAAGGCTCTGAAAGATGCCTACAAAAACAACCCTGAAATAAACCGCCGCGACATCGTGCGACGCGTGCTGCTCGACGGCAAACCTCGCTACTATGTTGACTTCGACCATGCCTATAACGTGATAATGCACATCAACAGCAAAAGCCACGTGTCGAAAAAAACGCGGCTAAAGCAAGCCATGTGGCTCGAAATCTACCACAAAGTGAAAGCCGAGCAGGAGAAACGCCCGTCGTTGTCGCTAAGTTGCGCGCTGGCAAGGGTGTTGGCATCGGAAAGAGCATCGAGATACTTCATATCGGAAAACTATGCCTACAAATATCTTTACACCGTGTGCCGCGAAAGCCGCCAGCTTAGCAGCTACAATTAGCATCATGACAGCTGTGGCAGCATCGTGCCGCTCGTCGAGCAAAACCATCGATGCTGCCAGCCTGCAACAGATTGCCGACAGCACTGCCACCGAAGTTGTCGCACGTCTCGACATCGACATAGCCGACGACATCACTGCAAACATCGATGAATGGTATTTTTACCCTACACCTGTGACACTCGGCGACACGGCAAGCCTCTCGCTCCACCGCCGAGTAACCGTCGCCCGCCGCAGCCATATCAATGCGCAAGACAGTTCGACCACCACAGCTCACAAGGCGACAACCGCCACAGTGGCAAGCACGACAAAAGTCGCCGAGCAAAACAAGCCTCACCGCACAGGCATCGGCTGGTGGCTCGTCGTCATTGCTGCCGCATTGGTTACAACCATTATAATCAAACTTTTAACTCTGACAAAATGAACAACACACGAACACTCTCAGTGGGCATCGATTACGCCCAACTCACCAAGGAAATAATGGCGACACTTGCAATAGCCACAGCTTGCCGCGCCGACGAGCAAACACCAGCACTACCATTCAACCGCTGCCGCCTCAACGAATTGGCAGCGATTAAAGCCCAAGCTGCCTGCACGTCGCTATGCTCAGCCCTCGGTGGATATATCGCCAAGATGGTAGGCGACAGCCAGTCGGCAACCATCGACTTCATGCTGCCATCGGCACTGCCAGAAACTGCATCGCGGCTCATTGCACAACGCATCGACCAGTATATTGCCCTAAGCGTCGTGCACGAGTTCCTTGCATCGTCACCGCATCTTGCCGCCGAAATGCACAAGTGCCACGCCGACGGGCAACGCGCGCTGTCGTCGCTGCGGCAACTGCTCGCACCACGCTAAAGCATAACCACAGCCATCAATGCCGCAAAAATCGACACAAACATGATGCACACAAACACAGAACCCGGTTTCAATCCTCCGCATCCTCCGTTATGCTGTTGCTCCGGCTTGGAATGTGCCATTCGGGAAGTCTTTAAAAACCACACAATAATCACAATCCATGATACCACCAACATCAATAAAACAAGCATGACAAAATCCTTCATAACAATACGAGATTATCCATGTTGAACAATAAAAACATAAGTAGATAATTCGCTCATGGTATATAACAAACGCACATAGGCATTTGCCACCCTCCGGCAGCAAAATACAATCACTATGATAACAAAAATGCTTAAAAACTTATTTATTCATACTATTTGAGCGAAAACTCACCACAAAGATAAAGCACATCGTGGATAAAAACAAACATAGCAGTCTTTTTACCTACAAAAAACACAGTTCTTTCATTTAAAGTGTAATAACGGCGTAGCTCGGAATACATTAGCACAGAGGGCGGCGAAGCCGTCCAACTATGTCTTAACCGAGGGCGACGCTGCCCTTTAGGGCAAGAAACCCTCGGGATGAAACCCACCCACGCAACAGGGCCTCGAAGAGGTCCAACGTGTCGCTTTGGTAGCACATTCATTACAAACCATGAGCGTCGTTCCCTCACACAAGAATGACAACGGACTTCCGTTGGACCTCTTCGAGGCCCTGTGCTTAAAGTGAGGTATCGTCCGACGGTTCCTTGCCCACTTACGTTAGGCTGCGTCACCGCCGGTTACGCCATAGTTGGACGGCTTCGCCGCCCTGCTGGGTGGGCTTGGCGTTGTAATCTGATAGTTCATGCCATGTGGTCTGTGTTGCTATCTGTAACACCTCCTCAGTGCATCTATGAACCGATTTCACAAAGGAAGTTTGTTAATGGTTATAATACTTAGAATTAAATATTTATATAAGTTTAACAGGCTCCAATAATTTTAAATAAAAAAACCGCGCACAAAAAACTCTAATTAGCCCAATCCAGTAATCACCGTGTAGCGGCGAGAAGTGTGGCACTGCCGGCAATGTGCAACAGCGACGTGGCAGCCGGTACAAGCACGGTCTCGCCGCGGCGCATTTCGACGATGTTACCGAAGTTGTCGGTAATCACTGCCCCGCCCTCAAGGCACATCAGCACACAAAACGTGTCGCCATGGCTGAGGTCGGCATCATACGCGCCATCGACGATAATTTTGTAGGTATTGAAATACTTGCACTTCACCAACTCGGTCACACCGCCGTCGGTTTCTTGCTTGCTTTCAATCTTGTAATTGTCATACACGTGATAGTCTATCGCGTCCATCGCCAACTCGGTGTGCAGCTCGCGCGGCTTGCCATCGGCGTCAACCCTGCCATAGTCATATACACGATAGGTTATGTCTGACGTTTGCTGTATTTCCACAAGAAAATTCCCAGCCCCGATGGCATGTATGCGCCCCGACGGCAAGAAAAACAGGTCGCCGCGGTGGGAGCTGTGCCGCGCCACCGCCTCCATTATGCTGCCATCGGCAACCATACGCCTGTAGTCGGCTGGCGTGATGCTCATCGAAAGTCCGGCATAAATCGCAGCATCGGCTTCGGCATCCAATATATACCACATCTCGGTCTTGCCCGAGCAGCCATGACGCTGGCGCGCAAGTTGGTCGCCTGGGTGTACCTGCAACGACAGGTCGCGCTTGGCGTCTATTATCTTCACCAGCAGCGGAAACTGGTTGCCATGTTCCTTATACACCGAGTCGCCCACCAAGTTGCCGCGGTACTTGTCAATCAGTTCAGGCAAAGTCAATCCCTTGTCTTCGCCCTCGGCAACAACCGATTCATGGCCTTCCACTCCAGATATTTCCCAACTTTCACCCACTTGGTGCAAGTCGGTATCGATACCTTTATATTGCGCAATGCGCTCGCCGCCCCAAAGTACGGTACGCAAATATGGCACAAATTTAAACGGCCGTATGTTAAAAGTTCTATCCATGCAATTGTCGTTTTTTTTTAACACCTCGTGTGTTGTGGCACGAGACCGCACACACCTCCACATTATTTATTCATAATGCTTTTTTCCTTCGGTGCAAAAATACAACAATTAGCCGCTACCGCCAACACACATTTGGCTCATAATTAAGCATATTTTGACCAACACGCTCCCCGACGGCTAAAACATGGCAAAAACTGCCGAAAACCGACATGGATTGACATCAAAAAAATGGAGGGCAGACGCCTCCGTGCTAAACGGAATCTGCCCTCCAGTGTTATCTGTTATGTCGTATCGTGTGCGTTGTGTTTACTTCACGATAACCTTTTGTGCATTGCCGTCAACCTTAACGATATAAACACCGGCTGCACAGTCGATGCTTGTCAAGTTGCCCTTGGCGATGAGTGCACCACCCATGTTGTAAACTTCAACATCGGCTGCTTCGCCAACGATTGCGATTTCGCCATCAAGACCGAGAACCTTAACGCCATCTTCAGCCACTGCATCTTCAACGCCTGCGCCCTTGGTGCCTTTTACAACAATGTTGTAAATTTCCCAAGTTGGAGCAATTTCGGCAGTGCTTATATAGCAGAAGCCCAAGCGAATCTTGCTGCCTGCGAATTGAGCCAAGTCAATCGGGTCAACAGTTGAAGGAGTCCAGCTCGACCCAGATGCACGGCCCGTAGGAGTAACTTGTGTCCACGATGCGGTTGTTACGTTGTCAACATAGTCGGTAGAAATCATCACCTTGCAAAGCTCTTCGATATTGCCAGCATACAAGTGGTTGACAATTTCATCAAATTGCAATTGCACTGTTGCAGCATCGGTGAGGTCGATTTCGGGAGAAACAAGCCAGCTTTCTGCAGCAACTGCGCCACCTACAAATGCCGAGGCTTTCATATAATTATAGGTCTCGTCATACTTCCAAACATAGCCCAAAGTGCCAAGTTCTACGTCTTGGATAACGAAATCACCTTGCGACGTGCCGAACGATTCTTCAAAGAATACATCACCACTTGGATCGGGACCCGGTTCTTCACCACCCGGTTCTGTAATCGATACGATATAGATTTCAGGCTGACCGTTGAAAATAGTTACGAAACCTGTCAAGTCATATTCCTTATCAGCTTCCAATGCTGCCAAGTCGTCGCGAGTGAATGTGCTGAAACGAGCATAAATCATCACCTTGTCACTGCCGCTGTAAGCATACCAGTTGGTATAGTCACCGTCTTGCTCCGAACCAATTGTAACATTGCTCACCTTTATATATTGGTTGGCAAGATCGGTAGTAACTGCAGCAACTTCAAAGTCGGTAGGAACAACCTCGCCGTTGTTTTCGGTAGCCTCAGCAAACGATGAAGCATCAGCCAATTGAGGCACACCTTGATGTGCGGAGCGAGTACCGGTAAATCCAGCCGGGATAACATCGCCATCGGCATACTCTATACCGATATTGCCATAAATCAATGTGGAACCAGTTTCATCTTGAACGAAAGTGTAGCTGCCATCTTGGAATGAAACAGTCACAGGATTGGTGAAGCTGACAACCGTACCCTCGGCAGTAGCAAGGAATGCTGCGATGTTGGCAACAGAGGTTACACTTTCGATGGTGTAAGTAGCTTCGGCTACAGAGCTTTCAACATCGTTAAGCACTGCGATAGCCTTGATTGTGGTGGTAGTAGCCACTTCGATAGGAGCAGAATACAACGTCGAAGAAGTAGTAGGCTCGTCACCGTTGGTAGTGTAATAGATGCTTGCACCGTCAACAGCCGACAATGTAACCGACTGAGCCGAGTAGTAAGTGCCACCAGCAGGCGAGAATGTAGGAGCAGCAACTGTTTCTTCACCACCTGCACTTGTGGTAATAACTATCGAAGAATAACGGTTCTGTGCCTCTGTTGCCTCAGCCAAAAGTTCAGAAGCAGACCCAGTCCACACAATAGTGTTGTTATCAGAATTCGGAGATATAGCCGAGCCATTTATAGTTAATTCATTGCAACGGCTCGAACCACCAGTGCAGTTAAACACAACATTTGTGATGTTTTCACCATTAGTTGTGCGGATAACCATCATGGCATTTTTGTAATGCCTCATTTCCGATGTTGGTTCGGGAATTGCGGTATTGTTCCCATACTTGTACAATCCAACAAATACAGAGCCTTGAGTGGTTTCATAACCTGCACCATAAGTAGCATCTTCGCCAGAAGTCCAAAGCCCAGCACCTGCTGTAACAGTCACCTCTGTAGCATAGGTGGCTGCAAAAGCAAACAGCATTAAAAAAGCAAGTAAAAATTTTTTCATACCTATAAGTTTTTAGTTAATATTTTTTTGTGCGGTATTCTTGCGTACCACACTGACAAAGATAGCAATTTTACCGACATCACGATATTACAAAGCAGTAAAAATATTCGCCAATTTGTAACCATGCGGCTAATTTTCATTAACGCCTTTAAAAATTTGTTCACGCAAAGCCGTCATAAGACAAAACACGCTATCATTCAAGCAATTAACAGTTAACTCCCAACTAACGGCCATGCAATGGTTGTCAATTTCTGTTCCAAAACTCCACCCCGTTGGCTTTTTTGTTGGAAAACCACCTTTACTGCTGAATTTATGCTTATATTTGCACGACAAGTGCCAAAGTGGCACAACGCACGTATTTATCACATTAACAAAACGAAATATAATGAAACTTTTATTGAAAATCCTACCTGTGCTTGCCATATTGGCGATAACTGCAACAGCTTGCAGCAACGACGATGAACCTACAACCCCAACATACTATCAATTGCGTGCTGCCGACGGGCGTACAATAACCGCCACGACAGCCGTAACGCAATATGCCACCGAAAACGACTTCATAAAGATGCTCGAAGGTACCGAGTTGGTTATCCCCTCCACCGTTCGCAGCAACTCGGGCAACCAAGTGGAGGCAAGACGCGACACTGTATATGGTTACGACTCCGAGCCATATTTGCTCAACGACAACTGGCAAAGCGTGAAATTCGGCACATGGTGCACGGAGTATGGCCTTGAATCGGGCAAAACCTATCTGCTCAACTTCAAGCGCATCACCAAATATATCCCCTGCACCTACCTGCAACAGATATTGCCTTACACCTACCAGCCCACCGACCACAACATGGGCTACCGCAATGGCGTGATGGGCTTCTTGCTCGACGACAGCGGCAACGATGCCGGCCGCTACAACGCCTACACCCTGATTGCCTCCATCGACTACGACTCCGACGGGAATGTGGTCAACACCCACTATCCATGCGAACCCGAAAATCTGGAATGGGTGCACTTCATCGTCAGCAGCAATTAAAAAAACTCAAATTAATCCCCGATTAATCAGCTAAATAGATGTCATGAACAAGTTGCTATACGCCCTGCGAAGCGGGAAAAACAACAAATTCCTCTACTACACGCGAGCCTATTGGCGTAAATATGCCTACCCCGACTGGCTGTGCCGCCGCAGCCTGCGCAAGCAACTTGCCCTCATCGACAGCCGCCCCGACCGCGACTATATCATGAGCCGCATCGACTATTATTGCCGGCTACGCCCCGGGCAGGGCGATAGCAACCAGCAATGGCAGGGCGAATTGTACCCGATAAAAGACCAGAAGGTGTGCAAGGGGAAAGTGTATTACTTCGACTCGCTCGAATATGCGCGCTACTTCCCCAAACACCTGTTGTGGCACTTGCTGCCGGGCGACATCACCCACGTGCCAAGTGTGCCGTCGATTGTAAAAAGCCGCCCACTGACAGCCGACAACCAATTCTCGGTGCTGTTCAAGCTCGACAAGATACGCCACTTCATCTTCGTGAAAGACAACAAGCCCTTTACCGAGAAGCTCGACCGCGTGATATTCCGCGGCAAGATAGGCGGACAACACAACAGCAAGGAAAACCGATACCGCTTCATGACCAAGTTTTGGGGCAATCGGCTCTTCGACCTCGGCGAGATACGCGGGCGCGGCAGCAACCCCGAATGGGAGGTTGAGAAAATGACCATCAGGCAGCACCTCGACTACAAGTTCATAATGGCACTCGAAGGGAACGACGTGGCAAGCAACCTGAAGTGGGTCATGTCGTCCAACTCGCTTGCCGTGATGCCGCCGCCCACGTGCGAAACGTGGTTTATGGAGGGTACTCTAATTCCCAACTATCACTATGTGGCTGTAAAGCCCGACTTCAGCGACGTGGAGGAGCGCGTGGCTCACTATATCGCACACCCCGACGAAGCGCAGGCAATCATCGACCATGCCCACGAGTATGTAGCACAGTTTGCCGACAAGCAGCGCGAGCACCTCATATCGCTCGCCGTCATGGCGCGCTACTTGCAAATCGTCAACCCCGGCTACAAGCCTTGACCCACACCGACCTATCCCACTGTCGCAAAGCGGCTAAAACCATGCCACAAGTGTTATTATTCTGACAAATATACTGTTTTCCTTTTTATTTTGTAATTTTGCACAAAAGTAACGCTAAACTGGCTCCCGACTGAACAAGCCAGCACACTTTACGACACAATTACACAAAAACATTTATGGAAAAGAAATTTGCACGAACTCTCGTCACCACGGCTTTGCCGTATGCCAACGGACCCGTACACATCGGGCACCTCGCAGGAGTGTATGTTCCTGCCGACATCTACACTCGCTACTTGCGAATGAAGGGCGAGGACGTGATAATGATAGGGGGCAGCGACGAGCACGGCGTGCCAATCACGCTCAAAGCCCGCGCCGAGGGTGTCACTCCGCAAGACATCGTTGACCGCTACCACAACATAATAAAAAAATCGTTTGAGGAATTAGGCATCTCGTTCGACATCTATTCACGCACCACCAGCAAGATACATTGCCAGACGGCAAGCGACTTCTTCCGCCGCCTCTACGACAAGGGGGAATTTATCGAAAAGACCTCCGAGCAATACTACGACGAAGAAGCCGGGCAATTCCTCGCCGACCGCTACATCGTGGGCACTTGCCCCCATTGCGGCTCCGACCACGCCTATGGCGACCAATGCGAGAAGTGCGGCACGTCGCTCAGTGCCAACGACCTCATCGATCCACACTCGGCAATCACCGGCAGCAAGCCAGTGAAGAAGGAAACCAAGCACTGGTATCTGCCGCTCGACAAGTGGGAACCCACGTTGCGCAAATGGATTCTCGAAGGGCACAAGGAGTGGAAGACCAACGTGTATGGTCAATGCAAATCATGGCTCGACCTCGGGCTGCAACCGCGTGCCGTGAGCCGCGACCTCGACTGGGGCGTTCCCGTGCCAGTGGAGGGCGCCGAGGGGAAGGTGCTGTATGTGTGGTTCGACGCGCCCATAGGCTACATCTCCAACACCAAGGAACTGCTGCCCGACCGCTGGGAAGAATACTGGAAGCGCGACGACACGCGCATCATCAACTTCATCGGCAAGGACAACATCGTGTTCCACTGCATCGTGTTCCCTGCAATGCTCATGGCTGAAGGCTCATACCAACTGCCCGAGAATGTTCCTGCCAATGAGTTCCTCAACCTCGAAGGCGACAAAATATCGACCTCGCGCAACTGGGCAGTGTGGCTGCACGAATACCTCGTGGAGTTTCCCGGCAAGCAAGACGTGTTGCGCTACGTGCTCACTGCCAACGCGCCCGAGACCAAGGACAACGACTTCACTTGGAAAGACTTCCAAGCACGCAACAACAACGAGTTGGTGGCAATATTGGGCAACTTCGTCAACCGTTCAATCGTGTTGACCCACAAATACTTCGACGGCAAAGTGCCGGCACAAGGCGAGCTCACCGACTACGACCGCCAGACAATCGACGAATTTAAGGACGTGAAGGAAACGCTCGGCAACGACATCGAGCACTTCCGCTTCCGCGATGCCCTGCGCGATGCGATGAACTTGGCGCGCATCGGCAACAAATATCTCGCCGACACCGAACCGTGGAAGTTGGCAAAGACCGACATGAATCGCGTGGCAACAATCCTCAACGTGGCACTGCAAATCACTGCCAACCTTGCCATCGCCTTCGAGCCGTTCCTTCCCTTCTCGGCTGCCAAATTACGCAAGATGATTAATATGCCCGAAGCCGACTGGAACAAGTTGGGCAACATCGACATTCTTGCCGCCGACAGCGCCATCGAGAAGCCCGAATTGCTCTTCGAGAAAATCGAGGACTCGACAATCGACGCACAGATGCAGAAGCTCGAACGCATAAAGCAGGAAAACATCATCAAGAACTTCCGCCCCGAGCCGGTGGCTCAAGAAGTGCCGATCGACGACTTCGGCAAGCTCGACATTCGCGTGGGCAAGGTGCTCGAATGCCAGCGCGTGCCTAAAGCCGACAAACTGCTGCAATTCAAGATTGACGACGGGCTGGGCGGCCGCACCATCGTGAGCGGCATTGCCAAATATTATGCACCCGAAGACCTGGTAGGCAAGGAAGTGTGCTTCATCGCCAACCTCGAACCGCGCAAGCTCAAGGGAATAGTGTCGCAAGGCATGATATTGAGTGCCGAGGACGCTGGCGGCAGGCTTGTGGTGATTGGACCCCACTGCGAAGTGAAACCAGGCAGCCAAGTGAAGTAGCCATGATATTTCCACGACCATTAACGCACGGCGACAAGGTGGCAATCTTGTCGCCGTCGTCGCATATCGACCCGGCACGGGTTGACGGGGCTGCCGCCGTCATCGCTCAGTGGGGATTCGAGCCTGTCGTGTGCCTCCACTGCAAGGGAGTGAGCGGAACTTACAGCGGTACCGAGAGCCAACGCCTTGCCGACCTGCTATGGGCACTGCAAGAGCCGTCGGTGAGGGCAATCCTGTGCAGCCGCGGCGGATATGGGGCTGTGCACCTTCTCCCCTCGCTCAATGCGGCATTGCTGTGCCACGACCCGAAGTGGCTCATCGGCTTCAGCGACATCTCGGCACTCCACGCAGCATGGCTCACCGCAGGCATCGCCAGCCTGCACTCGTCGATGACCAAGCTGCTTGCCGAGCGTGGCAGCGACGATCCGCTGTGCCGCCTCATGCTCGGAGTGCTGCAAGAGGGCACATTGCCAGCCTACGACATCACTCCCCACCCGCTCAACCGCAACGGCAAGGCTACCGCCATGCTCGCCGGCGGCAACATGGCAGTGCTGACGGCACTCGTTTCCACCCCCTTCGACATCTTGAAGCCTGGGCGCATACTGTTTATCGAGGACATCAGCGAGGAAGTGTATAAAGTCGAGCGTATGCTCTACACCCTCAAGCTGAACGGCACGCTCGGGCAGCTCGCCGGACTCATCGTGGGGCAATTCACCAACTATCACTGCCCCAACCGCAACGGCGACTCGATGGAGCAGATGATAGCCCGAATGGTAGCCCCCTACGGCTATCCAGTGGCAATGGGCTTCCCCGTGGGGCACATCGACGGCAACCTGCCACTCATCGAGGGCTCGCAAACCACGCTCACCGTGACCGACACCGCCACCACCCTGCAAATGGATTGCACGGCTGCCCCGAAATAGATTTGGATTGCGCAAACGCCCGAAAATACATCTAAAATCATTCAACAAAAATCAAAACTGTTTCTAACTTTGCAGAAAACAATAATATGCCCGAATCTATGAAGAAAGTTCTTGTCACCGGAGCCGACGGGTTCATCGGCTCGCACTTGGTGGAATTGCTGCTTGCCGAGGGTTATGAAGTGAGAGCATTGAGCCAGTACAACTCGTTCAACTACTGGGGCTGGCTCGACGACATGAGCCACGACCGCCTTGAAGTGGTGTGCGGCGACGTGCGCGACGCGGCTTTCTGCCGCCACATCACCCAAGGATGCGACACGGTGCTGCACCTTGCCGCCCTCATCGCCATACCCTACAGCTACGTCGCCCCCGACAGCTATGTCGATACCAACATACGCGGCACGCTCAACATGTGCCAGGCGGCGCGCGACTGCGGCGTGAGGCGCATCGTGGTGACATCGACAAGCGAAGTGTATGGCACAGCCCAATATGTGCCTATCGACGAGAAGCACCCGCGGCAGCCCCAGTCGCCCTACTCGGCGACGAAAATCGGTGCCGACGCAATAGCCAAGAGCTTCTACAATGCCTTTGAGCTGCCAGTGGTGATTGCCCGCCCGTTCAACACCTACGGGCCTCGCCAAAGCGCACGGGCGATAATTCCCACCATCATCACGCAGATTGCCGGTGGCGCAACCGAGATAAAAGTGGGTGACCTCACGCCTACACGCGACTTCAACTATGTAAAAGACACTTGCCGCGGCTTCCTCACACTTGCCACTGCCGACGGCATCGAAGGGGAAGAAATAAACATCTGCACCGGCACCGAAATATCTATGGCTGACACCTTGCAAATGATTGCCGACCTGATGAATGCCCCAGTGAAATGGGTGCAAGACGAGCAACGCCTGCGCCCGCGCAAGAGCGAGGTGTTCCGCCTGCTCGGCGACAACAGCAAAATCACGAGCCTCACCGACTGGCGGCCGGCATACACACTCGAAGAGGGTTTGCGCGAGACCATCGCATGGTTTACGGTCAAAGATAACCTCGCAAAATACAAATCGGGCATATATAACAGGTAACAAAACTCACACCAAGCAATGAGCGAATATTTCCATCGCCGCCGCAACATCAACATTCTGTTTCTTGGTGGCGCAAAACGTGTTTCTCTTGCCGAGCAACTCATCAAGGCTGGTAAGGAATATGGTATAACGGTTTCGATATTCAGCCACGAACTCACCGACTGCGAGCCGATTGCCTCGGTGGGGAAGATAATAGTGGGCGGCAAATACTCGTCGCCCGACATCGACAGCGAAATCGACCAGATAATCGAAGAATACGACATACACATCGTGTTGCCATTCATCGACCCGAGCATCGAGGTCGCCGCACGGTGCCAGCTGCGCCATCCCGAGGTGTTTGTGCCGGTGTCGAGCGTCGAGGCGGCGCAACAGATGTTCGACAAGGTGCTGTCGGCTGAAATATTCGAGAAAATGGAAATCCCCATTCCGAAAACCTACCACAATGCCGACGAGATTGCATTCCCTGCCATACTCAAGCCGCGCCGCGGCTCGGCTTCGCAGGGCATCATCATCGCCAACAGTGCCGACGACCTGCGCGGTATCGACTATGGCAACTACCTCATACAGGAATACATCGCCGACCGCGAGGAATACACCGTTGACTGCTACGTGGGCATGCAAGACGGCGAGGTGAAATGCTCGGTTCCGCGGTTGCGCATCGCCACCGTGGGCGGCGAGGTAATAAAGAGCGAAACGCGCCACATGCCCGTGCTCGAAGAGATGGCGTGGCGCATATTGAAGATGCTGCGGCTGCAAGGCGCAGTGACGCTGCAATTTATACGCAACCTCGACAATGGGCACTTCCTGCTCATGGAAATCAACCCACGGCTTGGGGGCGGCGTGATTTGCTCGATATATGCCGGGGCAAACATCGCCAAGATGATACTCGAAGAGAGCATAGGATTCAACGCCCTCCCTGCAAAATTCTGGCACGAAGGGGTGCTTATGACAAGATACATGAAAGAAGTGGTATTCTACAACAACCAAATAATATGATGAGCCGCCACACAATCGTTATAGCCGAGGCTGGAGTAAACCACAATGGCAACTACGACCTCGCCGTGAAAATGGTGCACGAGGCAAAAGCCGCCGGTGCCGACTATGTGAAATTCCAGACCGCCGTGCCCGAACTGGTGATTTCGTCAATCGCGCCCAAAGCCGAATATCAAAAGGAAACCACCGGCAGCGAGCAGAGCCAGCTCGAAATGTGCCGCGCCATACACTTGCCGC
This sequence comes from uncultured Bacteroidales bacterium, assembly GCA_949285735.1. Taxonomy (GTDB): domain Bacteria; phylum Bacteroidota; class Bacteroidia; order Bacteroidales; family Muribaculaceae; genus Avimuribaculum. Next base: position 89,614 of record CASEAQ010000001.1, on the reverse strand, counting down.
TGTCGGCATACGCCCCGCTAAAGCAGGTGTGCGACGAAGCGGGAATAGGCTTCATGAGCACGCCTTTCGACTTGGTGTCGATCGACACGCTCGAACCGCTCGGCATGGACTACTACAAAATCCCGTCGGGCGAAATCACCAATCTGCCCTATCTGCGCAAGATTGCCTCAAAGGGCATACCGGTGATAATGTCAACCGGAATGTGCGAACTCGACGAGATTGCTGCCGCCATCGACGTGCTGCGTGGCGGAGGGCTGTCGCTCGACGACATCACGCTGCTGCACTGCAACACACAGTACCCCACACCGTTTGCCGATGTCAACCTGCGGGCCATGAACGAATTGGCAAGCCGCTTCGGCGTGAAAGTGGGATATAGCGACCACACCGTGGGCATCGAAGTGCCCATTGCCGCTGTCGCCCTCGGGGCCACCGTGATAGAGAAGCACTTCACGCTCGACCGCAACTTGCCGGGCCCCGACCACAAGGCATCGCTCGAACCTGCCGAACTGGCACAGATGGTGCAATCGATTCGCAACATCGAGCTGGCACTCGGCGACGGTCACAAGCACGTCACAGCAAGCGAATGCCCCAACAAGGAGGTGGCACGGAAAAGCATCGTAGCAGCCACCGACATACGCAAGGGCGACCTGCTCACCGAGCAAAACATCACCGTCAAGCGTCCAGGCAACGGCATCTCGCCCATGCTATGGGACAGCGTCATAGGCACCCGCGCCATCGACGACTTCCCCCGCGACACCCTCATCAAAATCAAATAACCCAGCCAGCACTGAGGCGGCATTTCAACCAGAAACGCCGCCTCAGTTTTATTATAGCAGGCTGCGCAATTATTTGTAATTGTGGCTCTATTGTCGTAACTTTACGGCATCACGAACCACAACATAATTCTTTTGCCATTAACTGTAAATGAATACGTTCCGCTCTATCGACGAACTGGTGAGGAGTCTCGACCGTGGAAAAGTGCTGCTAAAGGAATTGTTCAACAAGCGCAAATCACAGTCGTTCAACTATGATTATGCCCTCGAACTCACCGACTACGACGAAGACCTCATAAAATTCCTCATCGAGTATGGCATAATACGCGAAAGCGGCGACTTCTTGGAAATGGAGGATATATACCTCAATTTCTTTGAAAACGTGTTGCAGGTCAACGAAGAGATAAACGTAGCTTTCGTGCGCGACCATTTAGACCGCCTGAACGAAAACATCGATTACTATCTGAAGGAGACCAACGAGCAACGGAAATACGCCTACCAGCGAGAAGTGAAACGATGCTTGAAAAACATCGCCCTCACGACCATGCGCAACGTCATCGACTTGAAACGAAACATCGACAACACCTACAAAAACGAACCAAACTACCAAATCAAATTAGCAAAACTGAAAAACCTCGACGAGAAACGGCGTAACATAGCCACGCTCATCACCCAAAGCGAGGAAGTAATAAACACTCGGCAACCGACATTCTTCAATGTAGCGATGGACGTGCAAATGCGCACGGTGGTGAGCGATGTGAAACTGCAACTCAACGACTCGTTTCACAACCTGATTGAGATAGAAAAACAAATAATCCACTACCTCAACCTGATTGCATACCAAAACCGCATATTCGAAAAAGTACGCAAACTGAAATACTTGCGCGACCAATTCCTGCTTGAAGAGCACACCGACATTCGCCAAGTGCTGGCTTTCAAGAATCCCTTGTGGATGGAAACGCAGACCAACTACCGTATAAAACTTTCGATTGAGCTGCTGCGCTCGTCAAACACAGCTTTGGAGGTGATAAGGAAAGTGATGACACGGCAACGAGGCAAGACTTCTGCCCCCAAGAACATTGCCAATGCCATTCCTGCCGAATATATGAACGAGCAAACCGAGGTAATCGACACCATCAACCTGCAAGAAGTCTTCAACGCATTTGCCGCATCGGGAACCCATTTGTTCAACTTCGTTGCAAGTTATCGCTACCACAAGCCAGTGACCGAGAGCGACAAACTGTTGTTTTTCTGCCAAATAGCTTCACAATATGCCGACGAGTTGCAGTTCACCGACCAATACGCATCGGCAGGCAACGTCGAGTATCCTCTGATATATGCCTTGTGAAGCACTGCCATTCTCCAATCAACAACCCACATTTTCCACAAAAATCACAATATGAAATATACCGAAGAAATATTCAACATACTCAGCCGCGGAGGCTTCATCTCCATCAATAGCGTTTCGCCCCAGATAAAACGCTACTACGATGCCATCGAAGACGATTTCAACGACTACTACAACTATTACAAGGGAATCGGTTTCTACCTCGAAGGAGGCGACGGCTACTACTTGTTTACTCGCCGCGAAAGCAAGGTTGACATCGAGCGCAAACTTGAGGCGGCATGGAAATGGATCGACTACTTGAGCTTCCTGAAGACCTACGACACCACATTCAGCCCTGGCGTGTTGTTCCGCGCAGCCGACATCGAGGTACAGATAGGGTGCAACATGGAGCTTAAGGAAAAAGCCACCCGACTGTTTTCCGACAAAAAGAAATATGGCGAAATTGTCGAAAAGCTGATTTCCGAACTCTTGAAAGCCGGAATGATTGAACTCGAAAACGAACACGACGAAACCTACAAAGTGCTCACCGCATTCCACTACATGGAGGACTTGGTAGATTGTATAACCATATCGGAGGAGGCAAAAGATGAGATACCTGAATAAAATAATATTCCTAAACAGCGCGCATATTCCATACGCCGAAGTGAAAATCGACGGCAATGTCCACTTCATCGGAACCCAAGGCGTGGGCAAAAGTACCCTGCTGCGAGCCATACTGTTTTTCTACAATGCCGACAAACAGCGATTGGGCATTCCCAAAGAAAAGAAGGGTTTCGATGCCTTCTACCTGCCCTATTCCAATTCCTACATCGTATATGAAGTGATGCGCGAAAACGGTGCCTACTCGGTCGTAGTGATGAAATCGATGGGCAGGGCGGCATTCCGCTTTGTCGATGCCCCTTATTCAAAGGAGTGGTTCATCAACTCCAACAACGAGGTGTCCGCCGACTGGAGCGAAATCCGCAGCCGCATCGCCCTGTCGCACATATCTTCGACCCCACTGATAACCAACTACGAAACCTATCGCGACATAATTTTCGGCAACAACCGCAAATCAGAAATGACGCTCTACCGGAAATATGCCATCGTGGAAAGCCCCAAATACCAAAACATTCCTCGCACCATTCAAAATGTGTTCCTCAACTCAAAGCTCGATGCCGATTTCATAAAGGACACCATCATACGCTCGATGAACGACGAGGAAATTTCAATCGACCTGTCCTACTACCGTAGTCAAATCGAAGTGTTTGAACAAGAACACAACGACGTGATGCTTTGGCTCAAGCCCAACCGCAACGGAGAAATTGCCGTGCGCAAGCAAGCCGACAACGCCATAAAGTATTACCGCAACTTGCTATACACCAAAAAGGAAATAGCCGACTTGCGAGCCGAATTGAATTTCGCCGAAAGCGAGGCAAAAAGGTTGCGCCCTGCTCTCGACGAACAAATAATGCAAGCTGCCGAAAAAGTAGCCCACATAAGGCAACTCATCGGCGAAGAAAACGCACGATATGAAAAGGAACGCGACAAACTGAGCGAGATAGAGGGTAGCTTCAACGAAAAATTGAAATACATCGACCGACAACGCCAATACTATAACGCACGCAACATCGCCGAAGTGATGAGGCGCGTGGCAAACGAAAATTCGGTTGTCCAAGAATTGGAGAGGCAGCAACGAATGTATGAAGAACTCACAGCAGCCCACAACGACATAATCAAGAAATACCAGATGCTTGAAGCGCAGTTATACAACGACCTGAAGGCTTTTGAAATCGAGAGGAATCAAGCCCTGCTGAAACTGACCGAAGCTGCCAACAAGCGCATAAACGACATTCGCAACAGGCGCATCGAGCAAGAAAACATTGTGAGGGAGCGATTTGACGAGAAGCGAGAAAAAATGCGCGAGGACCTACTTGAACTCGAAAAAGAGCAAAACGCCCTGATTAACAAGAAGCAATCAATCAATGCCGTGCCGCACTTCAAAACCGAGATTGATGAATGCGAGTCGGTTATCAGAAATTTGGAACACGAGCAAAACAATGTTTCCAACCAAATCGAACACCTGAAGCTCCAAACCGAGAAGTTGAGACAAGAATGCAAAGAGGAGATGGCAAAGACAAGCCAACCCTTCGACAACCAAGCCACCCAACTGCGCCGCTTGCGCGAAGATTTGCAAAAAGAGATTAGCTACCTTAACAGCCTTGTCGAGAAGCACAAAGGTTCGTTATGCGAATGGCTCGACAACAATGTTCCCGCTTGGCACGACACAATAGGGAAAGTTGCCGACACCGAATACATCCTCTTCAACCAAGAGCTTAACCCTCGGCTCTTGCCTGATGGCGCAACATCAATGTTCGGCATAGGATTAGACTTGTCGTGCGTCAACCGCGAAGTGCCGTCGTTGACAAAAATAAAAGAAGAAATCGGCAGCAAAACAGCCAAATGCGAGGAATATACTCGCCAACTGCTGAAACTCTCAGAGGAGAAAACTGCCGCAACCGAACGCACAAAGAACAATTACAACAAGCTCATCAGTGCCACCATCGAGCAACAACAATTGCTCGAAGCCCAACTTGGGCAAATCCCGTCGAAAATAAAAAATGCCAAAGCCGACTTGGTTACATTACAAAAAAGAGAAGAGGAATGGAAACAAACCGAACTGACGAAAATAGAAAACGAGCTTAACTCGAAGTCGCACGGCATAATTAAAATCAAAAGCGACCTGCAACTATTGAGCGAAGAGAAAGGAAAGTGCCTGAAACAGGTGGCAGATGAATATTTGCAGGAAGAAGCAGCCGAAAAGAAGCAGCTCAACGACAGCATCATTGCCATCAACAACGAGATTGCACAACAAACTGCAAACGTAGAAAAGCGCAAAGCCGAATTGCAGCAAGCCCAACACCGCGAACTGAGCGGCGAAGGTGCCGACACGTCGATAATAAGCAAATATGAACAGCGAATAAAGGAACTCAAGAAAGAGCAGAAATATATCGACGATAACCGCACACTGGTGATTGAATACCAGAAAGACAAGCGTGAATACTTCGACAACGAGCTGCAATTGCGAAATGACAAGAAAAACAACGAGGCTAAAATCGAAGAACTGAAAGCCCGATACAACGCCAACCGAAACAGCCTCAATTCGCAGCTCAATGAAGCCCAGAACGAACAAAACAGGTTGGCAAACCAGCAAAAAAGACTCCTCGATGACTTAGACAAACTGAAGTCGTTCAAGAGCGACGAGATACTATGCCCGCCCGAATCGGCAACCTCCGACACTCGACCCACCAATAAAAGTTGCAGCGAGATTATCGAGATGCTGAAATCAAAAATCGTATCGCTCAACAAAAGTACCGAAATTTTCAAGCAGGCAGTCAACCTGTTCAAGGGAAATTTCTCGGCAAAAAACACTTTCAGCTTCCCCACGGCACTGTCGAGCGAGGACGACTATTACAACTTCGCCGCCAACCTGTGTGAGTTTGTCGAAAACGACAAAATATCGGAATACAAAAACCGCATAAGCGAACGCTACACCAACATCATACAACGCATTTCAAAAGAAACTGGCGACCTGACGCAAAACGAGAGCGAGATACACAAGACCATCAATGCCATAAACAACGACTTCGTAAGGCGGAATTTTGCAGGCGTGATAAAGCGCATCGAGTTGCGCCCGCTGGCAAGCAACGACAAGTTGATGCAATTGCTATTGGAAATACAACGTTTCAACAATGACAACCAATTCAACATGGGTGCGCTCGACCTGTTTTCGCAAGACAACCGTGCCGAAATCAACGAGAAGGCAGTGAGATACCTCACAAGTTTCAGCCAGCTGTTGCACGACGACCCCTCGCGCAAGAGCCTCGTGCTTGCCGACACGTTCAAATTGGAATTTCGCATAATGGAAAATGACAACGACACCGGCTGGGTCGAGAAAATCGCCAACGTCGGATCGGACGGCACCGACATATTGGTGAAAGCTATGGTCAACATCATGCTCATAAACGTATTCAAGGAAAAAGCCTCACGCAAATTCGGCGATTTCAAAATACATTGCATGATGGACGAAATAGGCAAGCTGCACCCAAACAATATAAAAGGAATCATCGACTTTGCCAACAGCCGCAACATATTGCTCATCAACAGCTCCCCCACCACATACAATGTGGAAGACTACCGCTACACCTATCTCTTGAACAAAGATGCAAAGAGCAACACCCACATCGTGCTGCTGCTCGACAACAAACAAAAAATATATCGCGATGAAAAATAATAAGTTTTCCACGGCACTGGCGAAAAAGGCTGAATCGATGCTCGCCGACGGCAAGATTCCATACAGCTCCCTGCCACGCTGGTTCTACGACAATCTGCAATCGGAAGGGCTGATAACGAGCATCAGCCGCGGCAGCCACAAAACAGCCATCGTCACCGACGTGGAAAAATGCCGCCTGTACATAGAACAGACATACACCAACGGCACTTGTTTGCCAAGATGGATAGAAACAGTCGGCAATGCCGAAGGAGATGTGGAACGGGCTGCACTGGTCAACGAAACAGGAAGCTCAAAGACTATCAAGACGCGGAGTTTCAAAGGTTTTCTCGCAAAATGTTGCGAACCCATCACGGCATCGCTATGTGGCAACACCGTCACCCTGTCGCCCACAAAGGGCATGGCTCTATTTATCCAAGACACCGACACATTCAGCCTCCCAGCCGATGTGGTCGTCATCGGCATGGAAAATGGCGAAAACTTCCAACACGCCGAACGGCAACGCCACTTGTTCGATGCCAGCCAAGTGCTGTTTGTGTCGCGCTATCCTCAATCGACCGACTTGCGCAATTGGCTCATAAACGTTCCCAACAGATACATTCACTTCGGCGACTTCGACTTGGCAGGAATAAGCATCTACCAATCGGAATTTTACAAATACCTGCCCGACCGAGCCTCATTTTTCATCCCAGCCGACATCGACGAACGATTAAAAACGGGCAACAGCACACTCTACGACCTCCAATACTCACAATTCCGACACCTGCAAATAGCCGACCCACGGCTCACACCCCTTGTTGAAATGATACACCGCTACCACCGAGTATATGAACAAGAGGGCTACATTGCCCCCTCGTTCGGCGAATAGCTTGTTACATTAAATCAATCAGTAATGAAGAGTTAGGAATTTCTCAGCCAGTAAAGCTCTCCCTGTCAACTACTAACTCCTCACTGCTAATTGCTAACTGTCAACTGTCAATTGTTAATTGTCAATTCAATTTGTATCCTGCTTCTTCCACTGCTTGTTTCAGGGTTTCGAGGGGGAGTTCCTCGCCTGCAAACTTCACTTTTGCCACTGGGGGTTGGAGTGTTACGGTCACTTCTTCCACTCCTGCCACTGCCTTTAGGGCTTTCTCGACGTGCATACGGCAATGGTTGCACATCATTCCTTCGATTTTATATTCCTTTTCCATTGTTGTGTTTGATTGTATTGTTGTTATTTGTTCATTATTTGAAGTTATTCGTCTCGATTTAAGCCGCAAGCTGTTCGACACCACGCTCACGCTGCTCAGAGCCATCGCCATTCCGGCAATCATCGGGTTGAGCAACAAGTGGCACACCGGATAAAGTGCCCCGGCGGCAATGGGAATGCCGATGGTGTTATAGATGAACGCCCAAAACAAGTTTTGGCGTATGGTGCGCACGGTCAATTTCGACAATGTGATGGTCTCCTGCACCTTCAGCAAGTCGGACGACAAGATGGTCACATGGGCAACGTCCATTGCAATGTCGCTCCCCTGCCCCATCGCAATGCTCAAGTCGGCTTGCGCCAGTGCGGCACTGTCGTTGATGCCATCGCCCACCATTGCCACCCTATGCCCCTCTTGCTGCAATTGCTTCACAAAAGCGGCTTTCCCGTCGGGGCGCACCTCGGCACGGTAATGCCTTATCCCTGCAAGGCTGGCTATGTGGCGGGCAGTGCCTTCGCTGTCGCCCGTGAGCATATACACCTCAATCCCCGACTGTTGCAACTGCCTCACAGCCTCAGCCGACGACGCTTTGATGCGGTCGGTTATGGCAACAACGGCAAGCAGCCTGCTGCTGTCGGCAAAATATATCACCGTCTTGGCTTCGCTGCTCCATGCCTCGGCTCGCTCTTCAAGTCCGGCATCGCAGTCTATGCCATTCTCGGCAAGCAACTGGCGGTTGCCCACGTAATAAAGCATTCCGCCACATCTGCCCTCGATTCCAAGCCCTGTTATGCTCTTGAACCCTTCCACCTCGACCTCGGCAAGCGGGCAGCCGAAATGCTCGGTGACGGCATCGGCAAGCGGATGCTCCGACAGCCGCTCCAGCGCCACCAGCACGGGCATAGCCCCATCGTCGCCGCCAAGCCATGCGACATCGGTCACCCGAGGCTGCCCCTCGGTGATTGTGCCAGTCTTGTCGAGCATCACGGCATCGATTTTCCCAGCCGTTTCGAGACTCACGGCATCTTTTATCAATATCCCGTTTTCGGCACCTTTGCCTATCCCCACCATTATCGCCGTGGGCGTGGCAAGCCCCAAGGCACACGGGCAAGCAATGATGAGCACCGTGACGAGTGCCTGCACCCCGTGCAGCAGTCCGTCGGCTGGAGCGAGGAACAGCCACAACAAAAATGCCAACAGGGCTATCGACATCACCACCGGCACAAAGACGGCAGCAATGCGGTCAACAAGTTTCTGCACCGGGGCTTTGCTCCCCTGTGCGTCCTGCACCATGCGTATGATTTGGGCAAGCACCGTTCCCTCGCCCACCTTCTGGGCAGTGAAATTGAAGCTGCCCTTCAGGTTGATTGTTCCTGCATACACGTGCGCCCCTTGCCGCTTTGCAACCGGCACAGGCTCGCCGCTGAGCATACTCTCGTCAACATTCGACTCGCCCGAGGCAACAATCCCATCGACGGCTATCCGTTCGCCGGGCTTCACCACGATGGTGTCGCCCACAGCCACCTGTTCAATCTCCACCATCTCTTGCCGCCCGTCAATGCCAAGCCGCGTCACCGTTGACGGGCGCAACCCCATCAACTTCTTGATGGCAGTCGATGTCTGCCCCTTTGCACGCTCTTCGAGCAGCCGTCCGAGCAATATAAAGGCGATAATCACGCTTGCAGCCTCGAAATACACATGAGGCTCGTGCCACACGTCGGGAAACAACAAGTTGGCAACACTGAACAGATAGGCAATACCCGTGCTGTTGGCAACGAGCGTGTCCATGTTGGCAGAGCGGTGCTTCAATTGCCGCCATGCGTTTACAAAAAAGTCGCTCCCGAGCCAAAAGACAACAGGCGTCGATAGCAGCCAACTCACCCATGCAGCCCACGGCTCGTCCATGAATGCCATGCCTATCACAGCCACAGGCACGGCAAGGATTATAGCCCAAGTGGTGCGGAACCTTAACCGCTTCATATATTGCTCGTGGGCTTTCTCAGCCTCATCTTCCATCTTCTTGCCAGTCTCGACAATAAGCCCGTAGCCCACGTTTTCAAGCGCCTGCTTCATTGCTACAGGGGTCACCTGCCTGGTATCATACTCCACCGCCACCGTGGCAGCGGCAAAATTCACAGCCGCGCCCACCACTCCCGGCAATTGCGCAATAGTCTTTTCGACCCTGGCAGCACAGGCGGCACAACTCATGCCAAGCACGGGAAACGTCTGTCGCGTCATTTCATTCTCCATAATCATTTATATCCTTCCGGTGCAAAGTTAGCAATTTTGCCCGTGCAACAAAGTTGCAAACCGCCACCCAGCATTATCGGCACAGTCACACTCGCGCCTGCAACAACATATCGCACAACGCCAAATAATGCTTTACAACACAAAATTAGTTCAATGTTTTACTATTTAAAAATTATGATGTAACTTTGCACCCAGAAAAAAGATTGTAAATAGGTTTTATGGATGGTACAGAAGCACGGAAATTAGCACAAGCCGTCATTCGCACGCGCAGGGCGTTCAAACAAGCCATATGCAAATCGATACGCCGCCACCAGCTCGATCTCACATTCGAGATGCTGCAAGTGATGAACAGCCTGTGGCAACAGGAGGGAGTGAGCCAGCAGACGCTTGCCGAACAGGTGTCGAAAAACAAGGCAAGCCTGACGAGCATCCTTGCCAACCTTGAGAAAAAAGGATACATATATCGCAACGAATGTGCCGCCGACAGGCGCAACAAGCACGTATTCCTCACCGCCGAGGGCAAATCGCTGCAAGCGACGGTGCAGCCCATCATCGACGACCTTTACATATATATCGAGAATACTATGAATCTCGACAGCATCAAAATTTACCAGAACTTATTAACAAGGCTATATGGAATTGTCGAAGATTACTAAAATATTGCTGCTACTGATAGTGGCAGCAATGCCGTCGGCAAAAGCCGAAACGATGTTCCTGACGGTTGACAGCCTGTTGAGCATCGGCATTGCCAACAACCTGCAACTGCGCGCAAGCATGATACAAGAACGCATGGCAGAAGTGCGCAGCAAGGCTTCGCGCAAAGCCCTGTTGCCCGAGGTCTCGGTGGGGCTGCAGGCAGCATACTTGGGGCAACCCACCGTGTTCGAGCGCGGACTGTCGGGAGCCTCACACCCCGAGTCGCCCAACTGGCAACAAAACTATGCCGTTGACATCACCCAGCCGCTATATCACGGCGGACGCATACGCAGCGCAATAAAGCAGTCGGACATCGAACGCAAAATCGCCGCCCTGCAATCATCGGACGACAAAGCCACCGTGAAACTCGCGTTGCTGCAACAATACATGAACCTCTTCAGCTACTACAAGCAGCGCGAGGTGCTGCAACGCAACATCGAGGAGTCGGAAATAAGGCTCAAGGACATCAAGAAGATGAAGGAGGAGGGGCTAATCACCAACAACGACGTGTTGCGCAGCGAACTGCAACTCACCACCGACCGCCTGTCGCTCACCGAAGCCGAGAACAACATAGCTCTCTGCTCGATGCAGCTCGACATACTGCTCGGCATCGACGAGACACTGCTCATCGTGCCCGACACCACCCTGCTCAAGCAACCAATCGCCCTCGCCGACTATGAAAGCTGCATCAACGACGCGTATGCCAATAATCCGCGCATGCAACTCGCCCGGCAGCAAACAGCCCTCGCCAAGAACGAGACACGGGCGGCACAAGCCGAATACCTGCCGCAAATTTCGCTATTCGCAGGCAACACGCTTGCCCGCCCAATAACCCGCACTATGGCCGACCAGTTCAGCAACAGCTGGAACATAGGCGTGCGCATCAGCTACTCGCTGTCGTCGCTCTACAAGAACAAGGACAACGTTAACGAACGGCGCAGCAACGAACTGTATTACCAAAATGAAGAGGAACGGCTGAAACAGTCGCTGCGTATGTCCATCAGGCAAGCCTACCTCGACCACACCGAAGCCCTGCAACGCGTCGAAGCCCTGAACCTGTCGGTAGAGCAAGCCCGTGAAAACTTCAGGATTGTACAAAACCGCTACCTCGGGCAACTTGCCATACTCACCGACCTGCTCGATGCCAACAACGTGCTGCTGACGGCAGAACTCGAACTCACCGTGGCGCAAGTCACCGTGGTTTACACCTACTACGAATTACTCAACGCCTGCGGACGTTTATAGTTTAACCACAAACAATCACACTTATATACACACCAAAGCACTATGAGTACATGGGTTGAAAAAAGAAGACGCATAAAACTACGCAACATAATACTTAACACCGTGTGCATCGCACTTGCACTAACTGGTGCGACGTGGACTGTCAACTACTTTTGGAAATATTTCAATTACGAAATAACCAACGATGCATTTATCGACCAGTATATTTCCCCCGTCAACGTGCGTGTGTCGGGCTATATCAAGGAGGTTCGTTTCAAGGAACACCAGTACGTGCGCAAGGGCGACACGCTGCTTGTTCTCGACAACAGCGAATACCTGATACGCGTCAAGGAAGCCGAAGCCGCCCTGCTCGATGCCAAAGGCTCGCAAAAGGTGCTTCACTCGGGCATCGGGGCTTCGAAAGCCAACGTGGCAATACAGGAAGCCAACATAAAGGAGGCTCAAGCTCGGCTGTGGCAAGCCGAACAAGACTACAACCGATATGAGAAACTATACAAGGAAGAATCGGTTGCAAAGCAGCAATTCGACCAAGTGAAAGCCAACTACGATGCCGCCCAAGCCCACTACAACGCCCTGCTCGAACAGCACCGCGCGTCGATGCTGCAATCAGACGAGACCCAGAGCCAGCAGACCGGCATCGAAGCCAACATAATGCGCTGCGAAGCCGGACTCGACATGGCAAAGCTCAACCTGTCATATACCATTGTCACCGCTCCATTCGACGGCTACACCGGGCGGCGAACACTCGAAACCGGGCAATATGTAACCGCCGGACAAACCATCACCAACCTCGTCCGCAACCAAGACAAATGGGTCACAGCCAACTACCGCGAGACACAAATCGAGAACATATTCATCGGGCAACGGGTGAGAATATCGGTCGATGCCGTCAGCGGACGCACTTTCGAGGGGCGTGTGACGGCTATTTCCGAAGCCACAGGGTCGAAATACTCGCTCGTGCCCACCGACAACTCGGCTGGCAACTTCGTCAAGGTGCAACAGCGCATTCCAGTGAGAATCGACTTTGTTGACGCGTCGCCCGAAGACATGTCGAAATTCCGTGCCGGAATGATGGTCGAAACCGAGGCATACAAAGAATAAACACGCCTATGGCTGACAATCTGACAAAAAGACTCGACTTGCCGCTGCGTGAGGGGTTTCCCGGGTGGCTGGGCGTCGTCACGGCATTCCTTGTGGGCATACCGGTGATGATGATTAACGGCACATACACCGGCAGCATACAAGAGGTGTCGGGAACACTCGGCGCACTCTCCGAGGACATCACCATGGGCTACTACTCTGCCTCGGCTGGCATGGCAATAGTATATCCCATCATCAACAAGGTGATGACACGCGTCACCCAAAAGACCATGCTGCTCACCAGCCTGAGCCTGCAAACAGTGATAAGCTGGATGTGTGCCAAAACACACAGCACCGACCTGCTCATCGCCTATAGTTTCATTCTCGGCTTCGTCAAAGGATTTGCGATGTTGTGGTTTGTGAAGGTGCTCAGCAAATTGGTCAGCCCACACAACGTGCGCAGCGAGTTCTATGCCTATTTCTATCCACTTGTGTTCAGCGTGGGACAAGTGTCGATGATTGTCACCGCGCAGCTCGCCTACTACTACGACTGGAAGTATATGTATTACTTGGAGATAATACTGCTACTCGTCGCCATCACTGCTGTACTTGCCACCTTTTGTTATGCCAAGCGGCCCATACGGTCACCATTCCGCGGGATTGACTTCAAGAGCATGTTCATTGCTGCCATTTCGATATTGATGACCATGTATGTGTTCACCTATGGTCGCACACTTGACTGGTTCCACTCGCCACGGCTGCGATACTACTCAGTCGCCGCCATTCTGCTCATGTTCCTATTCTTGTGGGTGCAATGGGCAAACCGTAGCCGCGACCCCTACGTCCACCTCATACAGATAACGCGTGTCAAGGCTTTGCTCGGCTACCTGTATATGTTCATCGCCATGTTCTTCTGCTCGTCGGGAACGCTCATCACCAACTATGTCACCTCAATAGTACGCACCGACAGCGTACACGCCAATATGCTATACCTCTACGTCATTCCCGGATTTGTCGTGGGGGCATTCATGTGCTTCTGGTGGTTCAGGTGGCAACGCTGGCGATTCCGCTATTTCGTGTCGGCAGGAATGTTCTGCTTCGTCGGCTACTTTGCAATCATGTACTTCGGCATATCGCCCCATAGCACCTACGAGATGCTCTACCTGCCCATGTTCCTGCGAGGCATAGGCATGATGATACTTTTCATCTCGTTCGGCTTGTTCGTCGTGGAAGAGTTACCTCCCAAGTACATGCTCTCCAACGCCTTCTTCCTCATTCTGTGCCGGTCGGTGCTTGCCCCGGTGATAGGGTCGTCATTCTTCAGCAATATGCTCTACTACTTGCAGCTGCGCGGCAACCAACGCCTGTCCGACGCCATCACCATGAGCGACCCCATCGCCGCCAGCCAGTTTTCAAGCTCGCTGCAATCGGCTATGGCGCAGGGGCATGGTTTCATGGAAGCCCAGCAAGTGGCGACCAACACCATCTACACCACCCTGCAACAACAGAGCCTGCTATTGTCGATGAAAACCGTCCTCGGCTACATGCTCATAGTGGCATTGGTGATTGCCATCGCCTCGGCATTCATTCCATTCCACAAGACCGTGAAAGTGAAAATCATACGCACCGGCGACGACATGGTCTAACCCCCGCACGGCTTCCCTTGAACCGCAAGTGACTGTGCCATAATTGCTACAATACTGGAAACTAAGTACTTTTATGCGTTTATTGGGCACTAATAAAAAATAGAGCGAGGGGCGGCGAAGCCGTCCAACTATGCGTTAACCGACGTGTGACGCAGCCCCACGTAAGTGGGTAAGGAACCGTCGGACGATACCTCACTTTCAGCACAGGGCCTCGAAGAGGTCCAACGGAACTCCATTGCCATTCTTGTGTGAGGGAACGACGCTCATGGTTTGTAATGAATGGCTACCAAGGCGGCACGTTGGACCTCTTCGAGGCCCTACTGTGTGGGATGGTTTCGTTCCGAGGGTTCCTTACCCACTTACGTGGGGCTGCGTCACACGTCGGTTAACGCATAGTTGGACGGCTTCGCCGCCCCTCGCTCTATTTTTTAAATATAATACATTGCAGCTTGACTAAGATTTTTAGTGGACAGCAATAATTCCAATTAGGTATCAAGTGTTTACGTTGTGGCTGCAAAACGAGCCGCGGCACGCCACGGCTCTACAATTACGACCACTACCCTCTATTTAAATTGCAGAGCCGCCACGCTGTTGCTTGACGGCTCTGTGATAAAGGGGTGGTTGGTGAATCAGTCGATGAATTTTGCTTTTGAGGTGTCGCGGTCTTTGGCTGCCGGGGATTCGTCGGGATAGCCGACGGCAATGCAGAACAGCAACTTATAGCCCTTGGGCAAATCGAGCTTCTCGAGATACTCGGCTGCTTGTGGGGTGTTTTGTATGAATGCCGCCGAACTGCCCAGGCAGCATGTGCCCAGCCCCAATGCCTTGGCTGCAATCATGATGTTCTCGCCAAGCAAGCCGCAATCGACTGGCGACGACGATGCAACGGGGTCGTTGGCAACAAAAATCACAGTCGGCGCATTGCGGAACATATTCTTGAATCCCGGGTCGGCTGCCATCTTGGGATTGACTTGCTTGAACACCTCGGTTACACCGTTGATGTAATCGGGATTGTCAATCACTCGCACTGCCCACGGCTGCTTGTTCATGCCGTTGGGTGCGTTGATGCCGCATTCGAGCAACATCTGCACCGTGTCGCGCCCGACGGGGCGTGCCTTGTACTGGCGCACGCTGCGGCGTGCCATGATTGTCTCTATCACCACCTTGCCTGTGTCGATTTCAGCAACCGACGCTGCTGCGGCTTCGACACTTTGTTGCGTTGTAGAAGTGCCGCAACTCACCATCATGCCAGCGAGGCACAATGCCGAAACAATTGATTTGTAAAGTTTCATAATTCCTGTAATTTTTTTAGTCTGTCAGATTATATATGTTTTTATATCTCGGTATATTCATCACTTCAACTTCCAGCCCGTGATTTCACACAGGTAGGGAATAAGCTCGTTTGCCATCTTGCGATGCTGCGCCTTCGAGGGGTGCAGGTCGGCACCGAAGCCCAAGTCGCCAGTTTGCTGGGTGAAGTCAAAACGATAGATATTCTCATCGCCCTCGCCACGCAACGTCGTGTATATGGCATCGAGGGCGGCATTCTGGCTTGCAAGCGACTCACCGCCAAGCATACAGCCCGAGAGCATGATAATCTTGGTCGAGGGATAGAGCGAGCGCAGGTGGCGCACAAATTTCTCGTAGTTCTCGCGGAAGAGGTCAACGTTGCACCCAGTAGTACTGAAGTCGTTGGTACCCAAGGCTATGCACAACACTTCGGGGATATTGCCGGCAGTATTCCACAGTTGCGAATCGTCGTAGATGAGCGTGTAGTCATACCAGTGAGGCATTGCCCCTTCGTCACCATTGATATTTCCGTTGTAGTTGCGGTAAACGCCAATCCCCGACCGTGCAACCACCGTCGTGCGCAAATCGAGCTCACGCGACACATTGGCGGCATAGGTGTAGAAAAAGTTGGAGTTCGACGGGTCATACTTCACCGTGCCATCGGCAGCCTCGGTGCCATAGCCGCAAGTCATCGAGTCGCCGATATATTCTATGCTATGGCGGTTGTCCTTGCCCATGTCGAGCAACTCGGCATTGTCGTCGATGATGAAGCCATAAAATTCAGCTTGCTCCTGATATTCCTCGGTGGCAAGCATCAGCTCTATGATGTGGCGGCCTTCGGGCAATCCCGAAGCGATGCGTATCACGCTGTCGCGCTCGCCAAAGTGTATTTTCCTGTAATCCTTGCCGTCAACCCCCACCATGAAGTAGCCGCTGTTGGGCTTCATCTGCACGGCAATCGAAGTTCCGGTGAAACAAGCTGTGACACGAGTGCCCGGAAACGCCATCATGGGCGCGAACTTATTGGCAAGGTTGACACGTCCTTCATACCTGATGTTGCTGTTTTCGGCTCCGACAAACTTGGTCTGCGCCACAACAGCCATCGAGAAGAACAACACAAGAGAGAAAACACAAAGTTTTGTAATACGATTCATGTCTATAATAAGTTTATGAGATTTTAGGAACAGCCATGAAAAATATATTCTCACGACAGACTCCGTTTCAAAAAAATAGATTGTTCAGGATTTAATAATTTATCAATAATGGAAACTGCTGCCGCCGAGGAATTCCCTCAAGAGGCTCGTACTGGGAATCTGCTCCTCACTTATGGGCAAGAAGTAGCTAAGAAACGTGAGCAAGCGGACAGCTTCGGCAAACTCTGGCGTATTGCGTGGCACCTTGCGCAGCAATGGCACGGCATACTCCTTCATCACGCCAAGTTCGAAGAGCAACGACGAGTTGAACGTGGCATCGGCATTCTCTTGGAACGGGAAAATCCACTTTTCCTCGCCACGGCGCACGCTGGGCCAGCGTGCAATGGTGTGCAACGCATCGGTGCCGCGATACTTGTGGTCGCGTATTATGCGGCGCAACAGGCGGTTGTCGGTCGTGGGTACCCAGTTGTGGTCGTCGATGGTGAGCGTGGTGAGTGCCGACACATACAGGCGGAACTTCTGCTCCTCGGGAATCAAAGAGGTCAATTCGGGGTTCAACCCGTGAATGCCCTCGATGAGCAGCACATTGTTGTCTTCGAGCTTCAACTTGTTGCCCTTGAACACGCGTCGCCCCGATGCAAAGTCGTAGGAGGGCACCTCCACTTCATCACCGGCAAGGAGTTTCTGCAAGTGAGTGTTGAACAGTTCAAGATCGAGGGCATAGAGCGACTCATAGTCATATTCGCCGTTGGCGTCCTTGGGTGTAGCCTCGCGGTTGACAAAATAGTCGTCGAGCGAGATTACACGAGGTACGATGCGGTTTATCATCAACTGGATGGCAAGGCGGCGCGAAGAAGTGGTCTTGCCGCTCGACGACGGTCCGGCAATGAGCACAATGCGGGCTTTCCCCTGACGGTAGCGACTGGCAATCTCGTCGGCAATTCGCGAGAAACTTGCATCGTGCAACGCCTCGGCTACGTTTATGAGCATCGGCGTTTTGCCTTCGACGACGGCACGGTTAAGGTCGGCAACATTGGTAATGCCCACCACCTCGTTGAACTTCAGATAGTCGTCAAATGCCTCAAGCATCTTGTCCTGACGTATCGGGCTACGAGGCATGCTCGGATTGTTGGCATCAGGGGCGAGCAGCAACATTCCGTTATGGTATTTCACAAGGTCGAACACCTGCAACGCACCAGTCGATGGCGCAAGGTTGCCATAATAGCTGTCGGGGGTGTCGCCAAGAGTGTAATACACCGAATATACCTCGTCGGAGGTGTCAAGCAATTCCACCTTGTCGAACAGCCCGGCGTTGACAAAAATCTCGCGCACGTCGCGGGTGAGACGCTGGCGACGCACAAACGGTATATCCTCGTCAACCAAGCGACGCATCTGCAACTTGATTTGCCTTACAAGCTCATCGGTGGGCACCACCTCGCTGTCTTGCCCGTCAACAATCTGGGCATAATACCCGTTTGAAACCGAATGTCGCATACGGAGGCGCATCGTCGGGCACACGTCGAGCATAGCCTTGTAAAGCACCATGCACAACGAACGCACATACACGCGCGACCCCGATGGCGACGACAAGTCGAGAAACTCCACCATGTTGGGTTTATAAACGGGGAAATGCAAGTCTTCGGTCTTATTGTTGACATGGGCGCAAATGGGCGTTACGTCGATGCGGTCCTTTATGCGATCGTATATCTCAAGCAATGTCTCACCGCCACGCACGGGCAAGTATTCATCTATATTCTTGCAGTATATGTTCAATGGCTCGGTCATAATCTTCCTTGTTTTTAAATTTACATTCTGGTGTCTATGTGTATTATGTTTTGGACAAACATCAATTCGCGTATGTCGTTGCGGACAATCTCCATATCATCGTATTGCGGATTCTCGCTGCGCAATATCACCTTCTGCGGGTCGGTGTGGCGGCGTATGTACTTTACCATGCAATAGTCGTCGAGCAAAACCACGTATATTTGCCCCCAAAAGATGTGTTGCGTGTTGGACAATTCCCTCACTGCAAGCATATCACCGCTGCGTATCACGGGCGACATGCTGTCGCCGCTCACCTTCACTATGCGGCACCGACCCGACATATTGGGCAGGTCGATATAGCCGATTATGTTCTCGGCTGTGAACATTCGGTCGCGCGGCATCACTCCGGCGGTCACGTCAATGTCATAGACTGGCGTGCCTGTGCTTGCCGCCTCGCAACTGATGCGCCCGTCAAAGAGTGTGTCGTCGGGCATCACAGGCAGCGGCTTGGCATACGGGAGGTCGTCGCCAGTTTCAAGCCACTTTTTCGACAACCCCATGCTGACGACAATGCGGTTGATGAGCGACTCGTTGATGGCAAGACGGCCGTTGAGATACTTCGACAAATTGGAAGCATCGACGCCTATCCGTTGGGCAAACTCATTCTGTGTCAGTCTCATTTCGCCGATAATATATTTTATCCGCTTCGTTATTTCATTGTTGTTATACATGGTATAATTGATTTTGTTATGCAATTTACCAATAGTTTTTTGGCAATATACCAAAACAACGACATTTTTAAAAATATTTAATAAATAACCCTCAACCTGACATTGACGAAAAAGAAGTGGTGCTAAAAAAGAATAACAAATTAAACTTCCGGCTACTGTTTGTCATCAAAGAAACAGTTTAACCAAAAAACAGACACATATTATGAACACAAGATTTTTATTAGCAACCTTGGCGGCAGTCGTGACTGCCACTGCCGCAATTGCACAGCCGCGCCCGCAAGATGGCGCACGGGGCGGAATGATGATGCCACAACAACGCACGATACAAGTCACCGGCACATCGGAAATGGAAGTCACTCCCGACCAGATATGCGTGACGGTGCAACTGCACGAGTATGCCGAGCCTGCTGAGGGGGAGAAAAAATCGCCCTCAACCGTGTCGCTCGAAACCATCGAGCAAGATTTCTACAAGCAACTTGAATCGATGGGCATCTCAAAGAATGACGTGACTGCGAGCGATGTGACATTTGCACCATTCAGGGCAACAAGGCAGCGCATCGACGCAGCACGGCGGTTCGACCGTCCTGCACCTCGAAAAGAGATGTCGCGCCCCGACTCGGCTAACGCCCCGAAACGCCACTTCGACGGCAAGCCATTGCCACGCCGCCAAGCCCGTGCCTATGAAATCACGCTCACCAGTTTTGACGACATCGACAAAATAAAGAAGGCTATCGACAAGCGGGCATTGGGAAATGTGCGCATCAAGGAGATGACATCAAGCAAAATCAACGAATACCGCCAGCAGGCACGCATTGCAGCCCTTGCCGATGCCACCACCGGAGCAAAGTCGCTTGTGGAAGCAGCAGGCGGCGAACTGGGCAACGTGATGAATATCGTGGTAGTTCCAGAACACGGCAGGAACGATGCCGACCGCGACAAAGGGGTAATAAAACTGCACAGCGCAGTAACCGTGACATTTGCAATCAAGTAGCAGCAACAAGTACATTACACAAAGTATGGGGGCACACTTCTCAACCGTGCGCCCCCCTACTTTGTTTTTCTTGTCGCGAATCGTCATTCGCCCTGTGCCGGGCCGTCGTGGCGATAGGTGAAATCGTCGAATGCCGCTTCGCCCAACGCGCCTTGGGTGTTGTAGCAGAACAGCCCTACTCGCACCCCTTTCCAATTGCCAAATTCCATTGGGAATGTTTCGCCAAGTTGCACAAACTTCTTCCCATCTTTGCTATACAGCAACGAGTATTGGTTGGTACGAGCATCGGCATGCAATCTGATGTATATCGTCTTGCCCGACACGTCGAGCGTCGCTGTTTCCTTCCCATCGTTCTCGACATACAGTACAATGCGCCCCTGTTCTTTCTTTACGCCAAGCAGGTTGTTTCGTTGCCCCATGCAAGCCAGTCCGCAACGTTGCCCCTCGGCAATTGCCTTGAAGTCCATCTTCACCGTCGCTTCGCCCACATAGCCTACGGTCTTTTGCGTGAGCGTGTTGCGCGCACCCTTGAAGTCGTCGGCTTTGAGGGCTTGCAGCGTCAACATTCCCTTGCGCTTGGTCAACGACCACGACGCACTGTCGGGATTATGGTTGAATTGCCATTGCAGCCCCATCGTGCCGTCGTCGAAGCTATCGCTCGTCTGCGGCAGCGTGATTCCCGACTGCTTACCAACATCGGGCTTTGTCCACACAGCCACTGGTTCGCCTATGCCGTTGCGGTCAATATCGACACCTATCACGGGCCAGCCGTCCTCCCAATGCATCGGTTGCAGATGCACCACCCTGCCAAGCGGATTATATTGCTGGAAATGATAGAAATACCATTCTCCATCGGGGGTATCGACCATCGCCCCTTGGTGAGGACCGTTTATGGCAGTCGTGCCTTGCTCAAGCACCACTTTCTTTTCATAGGGCCCATAAATATTCTTAGAACGCAAGACAGTTTGCCACCCCACTTGCACCCCACCTTCGGGAATACTCAAGTAGTAGTATTCGCCAATCTTATGTATTTTCGTGCCTTCAGCCACTGGTCCGGTGTAAACGGTACAGCCGTCGTCGAGCAACCGCGTTCCGTCGGCACTCATCTTGTGGATTATAATCGGACCGGCACCGAGTATGCTCCTGCCCAAGTATGCCTGTCCGTCCTCGCCCCAAAACGGGCACGGGTCTTCCCAACCGCTCACGTGGCACACGTTTACGAGCTTGCTCCACGGCCCGGCGGGATTGGTGGCATTCGACATGAACAATCCCTCGTCGGGAGTGCAGAAGAACACCCAGAACTTGCCATCATGGTAGCGCAATGCCGGTGCCCACGAACCTCCGCCATAATGCCCGTTGGAATCCCAGCCGGGGAAATCGAGCCGCGAAAACACTTGCGAAATCAACTTCCAGTTGACCATATCGTCCGACTCAAGCACCTGCATTCCCATGAAATGGAAGTCGGAAGCCACCATGTAGTATTTTTCGCCCACTCTGATTACGTCGGGGTCGGAATAGTCGGCATTCAATATCGGGTTGACATACGTGCCGTTACCTTGGTCGCCCCACGTCGCCAACGGCTCTTGCGCCACACTCAAGCCACTCCCCACAGCCAAGCTGCATAATAATACGGAAAATTTTGTCATCAATGTCATAGTCTTAAAGCTGATTGATTTATTGTTGTTTTTAGATTGAGATATGTCATCGGTTGTGGATGCCAGTCACACAGTCAAGCGGTGGATTGACATTCATTAATATAAAGGTAAACTCTTAACTCTTTCAAAATTAGTAATTTTTCACCAAGCAATCACCTGCATCGCTACTAAAAAGATTATTTTTGCACAACAAACCGATTTTTTATGGACATACTACTGATTGTCATCGGGGCAATATGCCTCATCGTCGGGCTGGCAGGGTGCATATTGCCTATGTTGCCTGGTCCGCCGCTCGCCTACGTGGCATTGCTGCTGCTCCACTTCACAAGCACAATCGACTTCACCACCACCGAACTTCTGATATGGCTCGCCGTGGTAGTGGTGGTGCAATTGCTCGACTACTTTGTTCCAATGCTTGGCACCAAATACTTTGGCGGCAGCAAGTGGGGTACTCGTGGTTGTGTTGTCGGCACGCTCATAGGGCTGCTGTTCATGCCGTGGGGAATAGTGCTCGGACCCTTCATCGGGGCACTGGTGGGCGAACTGATTGGCGGCAGCAAAACGCATCAGGCACTAAAGTCGAGCATCGGCTCGCTCATAGGTTTCCTGTGTGGCACAGTGCTGAAGTGCATGGTGTGCGGCTACTTCATTTGGGAGTTCGTAAGTGCATTCTTCAATTAGCTGTGGTATTGTTAGCAACAATTTTTATTTCAATCAGGAATGAGGAATTTAGAAGCTGTTTAAATTTTTTATTAGATGATTTGAGGTGAATTTTCGAGACGGCTTTGATTATTGGCACGCAAATTTATATGGTCTAAATGCCGAAAACGACAATTGGGAACGTCCGAAAAATCCATATCAATCCATTGAACAAAAATTCAAAACAGTCTCCTAAACAACCTTACTCTTAAACTACCCTCCGCCACTAATTAATAAAAAAAGGCTACACGAAATCGCATCGCATAGCCTTAGGAAAAAAATAGTATGAATAAAATGTGGTATTAGGGTTAACTATTTCCTTTTGAGCAGATCAAGTTTACACATTCGAGAAACAGAATCCTCATTGTAAAAACCCTACTCCACTCTTGGATAGGAGGATTATATATATTTTTTAAATAACTATCTACAAAAATAAAATTTTCCAAAATCGCAGCGCACCACTTTCTATAGCAAAAGGAAACACTCTACACGATTGGAAAATTTCGTTATAATAAGCTCCTGTTGAACAGGAGAATTTGCCTAATTTTTTTGTGACCCAGGGGGCAAATGCCCCAAGGAGCCTCAAAAAAAACATCATCATTTACAATGACACCGCCTTTCCGTTCAGGCAGCGATTGTCGGTTTTACACATACGGGCGTTGCCACGTAACCTTGCCTTCTCACTGCCAAAAGAGCAGCATTCGGATGATAGGCGTGAGTAGGTAAAACCTTGCACTTAAGCATAGCTTCAAAATTACTGTAATTTCCCATAGTTCCTCTAAATTATGGGAGAACCACTTGAGGTCCTTCCCTAAAACAATCTTTATAAACCTTTCTCAAATCCTAATATTACAAATCCCTTGCCAAACTACTTTAGCACTGAGGGATGCTTGAAACAGCAATTCTTTCTTGTGCTTTCACAATGCAAAGATATTGATTTTCCATGATTGCTACAATAATTTGCGCTAAAAAATGCCAAAAAATGGCATTTTTACACCCTATTTACACCTATTTCGGTGCAAAATATGCTCACTGGTGTTCTACATTCAACACCATGCGCCGCCACACAGCGCGCGGTATAAGCCGCCAGAAAAACACCAATATCGAATATGCCCAATTGATTACTACCACACGACGGCGACGAGCGATGGCACGGCGGATTGCCCGAGCCACATAATCGGCATGAAGTTGCAACGGATAACGGTTCCCGTCGTCGAGCAACGGCGTTTTCACAAATCCAGGGCGTATGTCGGTAACCGTCAAATTCACGCCCTGCGTGTGTGCCAGTTGCTCTATGGCTGTCAGATAGCTCCATTGATAGCGTTTCGTGGCACTATATGAAGCGGCGATACCTATGCCGCGCGTTCCGGCTATCGACGTGATGGCAGCAATTTGCCCACGAGCCCCATTGTCGCGGAAATACCTATAAGCCGCATCAACCATCACAGTAAACCCCTTCACATTGGTTGCTATGGTGTGTTCTTCCACACTGGCATCAAGGATTGGATTCTGCTTGCCCACGCCCGACGACAGCAAGAAAACGTCCATCCCTCCCATCCTCGCAATGAGCCTGCCAAGGCTGGCTGCCGCATCGGCGGCAGTCACGTCTATCACCTCGGCACACACTCGTTCGGGAGCAATCTGCCTCAAGGCTTCAAGTCTGTCGCCGCGACGCGCAGCCACACCCACAATCCAGCCGCCATCGGCTATATACTGCATGGCAAGGCTATGTCCTATGCCCGACGAAGCACCGACGATTATAATTCTTTTCATGCCCGTACACGTTGATTAATTGCCCGACCCGGGACCTGGAATCGATACCGGCTGTCGCACCCCAGCATCTTGCGGCGAGTCGATAGGCTCGCCAGTATATACATTCTTCTTGTCGTTATTCTCGTCTTGCGGCCACTTGCTCCTATTCAGCGGTATGGTATAATAAATCGACAAGCCGCCCGATATCGCCGACCCTCGTGTACCATATCCCGGGATATACCACGGGTCGGCTACAGGATTTTTCTTGTAGTTGAACAAGAAATGATACTTTAACGTCCATCCTGCCGACCAATTCTTATACAACTTGATGTGCATCGCCACCACGAGTTCGCCCCACAACGCATGTGAGCGCAACCCGTCGATCTCAAATCGGCTCTGCTCCTGCCAGTAGCCATTGTCTATCGTCACGTCGGTGATGCCATACTTGAAGTTGCTGTAGCCCAGCCGCAAACCGAGCAAAGCCATATAATCGGGCTTATTGTTATACTTGAAATTATATCCACAACCTATCTTGCCATACATGGCAAAATTGCCTCGATAGGTGAAATTCTTGTCATCGGGCGTATTGTTTGCCGACCCGAAACCGATTTCCACCGTCGGCACCACGCGGTTCCACAGACTCAATTCTGCCGAAAAATCAACACCACCATAAGTCTGCCCGAACAGCCTCATGACAGGATCCCACAAGTTGACACCGATAGTCACACTCGTCAGCAGCGGGTACTTCATTCGCGTCACCTTCACCGAGTCGTTCATTCGAGCGGCAACGGTATCGGGCAAAATCGTATCACCAACAACGACAAACCCCTTGCGGCGAAGTTCTGCCATCTTCTCGTCGTTCTGCTTGACGGTCATCACCCTATTGGTGCTGGGCTTGACAGGCGTAACTCGTCTTTGCCCCATCAATGGGAACAAGCAACATGCCGCCATGACGATGGCGACAACAATGCCCAAAGAATGCCCGCGGAAATATACCATCAAACAATATTAAAATGTTAGTGCCGCTGCTCATAGCAACGGCACTGCAAAGGTAGTGCAAGGCGAGCG
The DNA here is from genome assembly GCA_949285735.1 of uncultured Bacteroidales bacterium. Taxonomy (GTDB): domain Bacteria; phylum Bacteroidota; class Bacteroidia; order Bacteroidales; family Muribaculaceae; genus Avimuribaculum. The sequence continues at coordinate 64,012 of CASEAQ010000001.1, read as the reverse complement.
CAATTGCAAATCATGCTTGCATGATTTTGCTTTGCCGAGCCGCAGCCTCCCTTATCCAAAGGTGCGCAAGGCGAGCGCAATTGCAAATCATGCTTGCATGATTTTGCTCAGCAAAACCATCGCCAAGCCCCGACAATTCGATTCGACAAGCGGCTAAAGCACCTCATCGGGCCACGGACACACCTTGCCCGTGCTCTTCAACACCGGACGCTGCGCATCGCGCTGGCGCAAATATTCCGACAACTCCCTGGCAAGCGATGCCACCACCTCGGGATTGCTGGCTGCAATGTCGTTTTGCTCGCCAATGTCGTTTTTCACATCATACAACCTCATGCGGCCTGTTTCCCAAGTGTAGATAAGGTGGTAATCACCCGACATTATCGCCGAATAAGCGCCATACCCTTCTTCGGTATTTTGCGATTCTCCCCACAGGTTGGGGAAATGCCACACGATAGAATGCTCGGCTATGCTGTCACCTCGAAGCACGGGGGCAAAGCTAACACCATCGACAGTCTGCACCGTCTCATATTGTGAAACGCCAGCCATGTCGAGGATTGTCGGGTAAAAGTCTTCTATCATCACCCTGTGGTCGATGGCACCTCCGCCCTCTGCCACTCCTGGCCAATACACCATCATGGGTTCCCTGACGCCTCCCATGAATGCCGACCCCTTGCCAGCCCGTGCTGGCGCATTCTGGTCGCGGTTGCCGACACCCTGGCGCGACCACGCCAATGCCTGACCTCCATTGTCCGACATAAAGATTATAATCGTATTTTTTGCCACTTCGGGCTGTCCTTGCAGAAAGTCGAGCAAGTCGCCAAGGCTCTTGTCCATACCCTCCACGAGGGCTGCATAACAAGCCTCCCTGCCGTTCAATGTATCTTTGAGCTGCTCGTCATACCGTCCGCGGTACTTGTCAACAAACCGAGCATCGTCGATATACGGTGAATGCACCGCATAATGCGCCATATACAAGAAGAATGGTTGCCCCGCGGCTATCGGCTTCTTCATCGCCTCGATAGCCTCGATAGTCAATGCTTCGGTGAGGAATATATCCTGCCCGTGGTATTTTTCAAGCCCATGAACAGCAAACCTTGGATCGCGCTCCCCGAAATTCTCAGTGCCAAGGTAGCTTCCTGGCGCGCCATTTGCACCACCTGCAATGTTCACGTCGAATCCCATCGTTAATGGATTCTCGCCAGGAGTAGTGCGCGCCCCGAAGTGCGCCTTGCCGCAATGTATCGTATAATATCCATTGTCGTGCAACACCCTTGGCAGCGACGTTATGGGTGTTGCATTCTTTGTGTTGTGCGGCAGAGTCACCGTGTCGGGCTGTATTCCGTTGTAGTTCCAGTCGGGAAGTTCAAGCACATCGCTCTTGGCATCGGTCTGGGTGTCATACTCAAGCGTCCAGTTGGTGACGCGGTGGCGCGAGGCATTCATGCCCGACAACAAGCTGCACCGCGTAGGCGAAGATATTGCACAAGCATAAGCCTCGGTGAATTTCACACCCATTTGCGACAGCCGCTCCATGTTTGGTGTTGAGAAACGGCGGTTTAATGCCGTCGTGTCGTTATAAAATGGCACCGACGTGTCTTGCCAGCCCATGTCATCGACAAGGAAAAGCACGATATTTGGACGAGTCTGTTCTTCTTGCTGCTGGCAACTGGTCGAAAACGCCAACGGCAACACTCCCACTGAAGCGAGCAACACATTTTTGCTTAATTGCATAGTTATATCATGTTTAGTTTTACAAAAGCAAAGTTAACACACTCGCGGCTCAAATGCAACTTTGGCTGCAATAAAGACCCGATTATACCATGTTACATTTTCGACAAATCCCAACAAGACGCTGGTTTGTTAAAAGAAAATTTAGTAAGTTTGCGACGTTTTTAACCATAATGTTATCAACCAGATGAATTTTATCGAAGTCAAGGATGTTGTCAAGCAATACGACGGACACCTCGCACTCAACCACGTGTCGGTCAATGTGCCACGCGGTTGCATATTCGGGCTGCTTGGCCCCAACGGAGCAGGGAAAACTTCCTTAATAAGAATATTGAACATGATTACTCGTGCCGACAGCGGCGAAGTCTTGTTTGACGGACACCCATTGCACGAAAAAGATATTGCCAACATAGGCTACTTGCCCGAAGAACGCGGCCTGTATAGGAAAATGAAGGTCGCCGACCATATCCTCTACATCGCACAACTGCGCGGAATGAGCCGCACCGACGCCAAAGCCGCAATGGACGAGTGGCTGCAACGGTTCAACCTCACCGAGTGGGCTGGCAAAAGAATCGAAACCCTCTCGAAGGGAATGGCGCAAAAGGTACAATTCATCAACACAGTTATCCACTCACCGCAGTTGCTCATCTTCGACGAACCTTTTTCCGGATTCGACCCAGTCAACACCGAATTGCTGAAAAAAGAGATTCTGCACCTGCACGACAAGGGAGCAACCATTATTTTCTCGACCCACAACATGGGCTCGGTCGAAGAGGTGTGTGAAGAGATTGCCCTCATCAACCACTCGCAGGTTGTGCTCGACGGCAAGGTGAGCGAGATACGCCGCCGCTTCAGCAAGAAGCTCTACCAGGTGGGGATTTCAAACACGATGAAAATAGACTCTGCCGAAGGACTTTACAACGTGGAACAAGTGGAGCCTTCACCACTCGGAGGCATCATTGCCAACATTCGCCTCGATGCCGACGCGTCGCTCCACGATGCCATCGCCCACCTCAACGACCGCTATACGTTGGCTGCATTCCAAGAATTGCTGCCAAGCATGAACGAAATATTCATCGAAACCGTTTCAACCCAAACTCAACCAACGCAATGAACAAATTCAAACGAATATCGATAATCTCGCGCCACGAGTTCATGGCAATCGCTGGCAGGAAGTCGTTCATCGTCATGACTATCCTCGTCCCGCTCATCAGCTTGGCTTGCATTGGGCTGCCGTTCATAATGGAACAGTTCAACAAAAGCGAAATTAAGACAGTGGCAATCGTTGACGAGAGCAACCGCTATGGCGGCGCAATCACCGACAACGACGAGTTCCGCTTCCAAAACTACTCCGACGAAGCCGCCGGCGACATCAAGGGCTTGTATGACGGTCGCGACGACCTGTATGCAATCGTGATTATACCTGCCGACATCGACAAGTCGCTGAAGGTTGACATCTTCTCACGCAACACCGTGAGAATTGGGCTGCAAGAGCATTTGAGCCAATGCCTCAACGACACGTTGACGCAAGCTCGCATAGACTCATACAACATTCCACAACTCAACAAAATAATTAACGAGAGCGAAGCCACGGTGAGCCTGAATTGCATAAAGTGGAACGACGACGGCGAGGAATCCCAGTCCAATGCCGAGGTGGCAAGCATCTTGGGGCTAATACTCGCCTTCCTCACCTATATGTTTGTAATGATGTATGGCGCAATGATTCTCACAAGCGTAGTCGAGGAGAAGACCAACCGCATCATCGAAGTGATGACAAGCTGCTGCCGCCCCATCGAGTTGCTCCTTGGCAAAATTATCGGCGTGGGATTTGTCGGGATAGCCCAAATCGCCATCTGGTGTGTTTTTCTTGGCATAATCTCGGCAATATTCGGCATTGGCACGGCAATCGCCAACCCCGAGGCAATGATTCCAGCTCAAGCCGCCGGCCCGGCTTTAGACGCGGGTTCTGACGATATTATTGCCATTGTCACACAATCGCTTTCATCAATCAACTTCCTGCAAACTGGCGTGTGCTTCGTGCTGTATTTCATCGGGGGCTACCTGCTTTACGGCTCGATGTTTGCCGCCGCCGGTTCTACTGTTGACCAACCCAATGAGGGAAGCCAAGCCACAACGCCGATGATGATGTTCCTCGTCCTTGCCCTGTGGGCAGGCATTGCCTGCATCGACAATCCCGACGGCAGTCTGGCATGGTGGTGCTCGATGATTCCTTTCACGTCGCCAATCGTGATGATGGTGAGACTCCCCTATGATGTCGCGCCGTGGGAGATTGTTCTGAGCATCATCATTCTGTTTGGCTCGGCACTGGGCATCGCTGCAATTGCCGCCAAAATCTACCGCAAGGGCATATTGCTATATGGCAAAAAATTCTCTTGGAAAAATATCGGTGCGTGGATTAAATAGCCACGCTTCACACACCCATCCACATACAGTAGTGGGGTTACTCTTATCGAGTAGCCCCACTGCTGTATATATTAAAATGAAAATTCTCTTATATTGCTTGTATTTTCGCATAGCCCCAACCAGTTCCTAAGTTTCAATCACTTACCACATGATTGCTCATAGAAGTATTTCCACAACGGAGCAACCATAGTGGCTTGTTTTATCATCCCCGATTGCAACAGATCAAAGACTTCTTCCTTCTGAAGCAAGAACACGTCAAGTTCTTCGGTCGGGTCGAGGTGGCTGTCGTCTATTTTCTCCACTCCAACGGCGAGAAAGCAATGCGTATAATTATTCATCGAACTGGCATTGGGCGCAATCTCAAGCAATTTGCTCCACTCTCCGCCGGCATATCCGGTTTCTTCAAGCAATTCGCGACGTGCTGCCAGTTCGGGCTGCTCTCCCTCTTCGCATATTCCAGCGCATATCTCATAGCCAGTTTCCCTTATCCCGTGCCGGTATTGCCTAATCACGATAAACTCCCCTTCACGTGTAATGGCTATCGTGTTCACCCATTCGGGATATTCGAGCACATAATATTCATCATTCACCACTCCGTTGGAAAGCTGAACACGGTCACATCGCGCCGTCAGCCACTTGCGCTTCACCAAGTACTTGCTTTCAAGCACTTTCCACTGGTGTTTCTCTCCTCCTGTCATACTCATCATGTTTCAATCATTTACAGGTATCAACCCCATTTCGGCAGCCACAGCCAGCATGTAATTGCGGGCTTCGTCATGGTCGTTTGCCAACTTGCCGTCCAAAATGGCATTCTTTATCGCTTCTTTTATTTTCCCCACAGTGGCACACGGTTGCAAGTCAAACGTCTGCATTATCTCCTCGCCAGTCACCGGAGGCTGGAAATTGCGTATTCGGTCTTTCTCTTCGAGTTCTACCAGTTTGCGGCGCACGAGGTCGTAGTTCTCGCGGTATCGGCGCACTTTTTCCCTGTTTTTCGACGTTATGTCGGCTGCACACAGCAACATCAAGTCGTCGATGTCATCGCCAGCCTCGAACAGCATTCGCCTCACTGCCGAGTCGGTCACCTCCTCCTCGACCAGGGCTATGGGGCGCATGTGCAGCCCAACGAGCTTTGCCACATACTTCATTTTCTCGTTCATCGGCAACCGCAACCGCTTGAAGATGCGCGGCACCATTTTTTCGCCTATGAAATTGTGGTTGTGGAAAGTCCACCCAAGTTTGTCGTCATATCGTTTTGTGGCAGGCTTGGCAATATCGTGCAGCAACGCCGCCCACCTGAGCCACACATTGTCGCTCTGCTGTGCCACGTTGTCGAGCACCTGCATCGTGTGCAGGAAATTATCCTTGTGCCCGCGCCCGTTCATCTGCGACACACCTTTCAATGCCGCCAATTCGGGGAAAATGATTTCGAGCAACCGGCAGCGGTCGAGCAGCATAAAGCCGCGCGACGGCACTGCCGATTTCATTATCTTCATCAACTCGTCGGTTATCCGCTCCTTCGATATTATCCCTATCCGCTCGCGGTTGCGCTCAATCGCAGCAAACGTCTCGGGGAAAATCTCAAAACCGAGCTGCGTGGCAAACCTCACGGCGCGCATCATGCGCAACGGGTCGTCCGAGAATGTTATATCTGGGTCGAGCGGCGTGCGTATCAGCTTGTCTCGCAGGTCTTGGATTCCGTCAAAAGGGTCGAGCAGGTCGCCAAAGCGGTCGCGGTTGACACACGCTGCCATCGCATTTATAGTGAAATCCCTCCTGCGCTGGTCGTCATCGAGAGTACCGTCTTCCACTATCGGGTTACGGCTGTCGTGGGTGTACGACTCCTTGCGCGCGCCCACAAACTCCAATTCCAGCCCGTGCCACTTCACTTGTGCCGTGCCAAAGTTGCGGAACACGGCAATCGTCGCATGCTTGCCAAGCCGCCTTGCGACTTGCTCGGCAACCTCTATGCCGCTCCCCACGGTCACAAAATCAATATCTTTCGACGTGCGGTCGAGAAATATATCCCGCACATATCCGCCCACCACATAGCACTCCCTGCCCATCTCGTCTGCCACATCTCCCACAAGCCTGAATGCAGGTTGTTGCTCCAGATGCTCTAATATCATTTCCCCATTATAATCCAATTCCTGCATATCTTTAATCCTTATCCAAGCATATCTAATAATCTTCTTCAGTCAATGGCAAGCCCCCTAAACAGTCCCTTGCGACCGAAGTTCTACCTTCCTTTATCCGACAAAGTTAACATAAAGCAAGCGCAATTGCAAATCTCACCTGCACACCCCCTGCCCGACAATTTCATAGTTAAACAGACTTAAAACAGTGACTAAATACGAATATAATTACTATAATTGCAAAAAATAGAGTATCGGTGAAGGGATTTCTCAAAATATTATTACTCTTGGCAGCAATGACTGCCAATGCACAAGAGACGCCGCTCGGGGTCTCCAGCCAGCCATTGCAGCAAGCCCCTCAATTAAAGCTCTATAACGGTGATTTCACACGTCCGCCCTACACCCTGGCTACACCATCCATCACGACAACACCCGTAGCTCCGTCACTCATGCCACCTCCATCGGCTGAAGTCAAGGAACACAGCACATACTTCGGACTTGCGCCACGCCCGAGCGATTACAATTTTTCGCACAATTTCAACCTCAACAGCAACTATGCAGCCGGCGCCATCACAACGTGGCAGGGTGGCGGCATATTTGCCTCGAGCGCAATGAACACCTTCCCCGGAATGGGCAACATTGCAACCGGTGCCGTATCGGTGACACAAGATTTCGGACGTTTCAGCATAACGGGTTCCATTGTCGGTTCGAAATACCACCTCGACAACCAGTTATACAACAGCTATGGCGTATCGGGGCACCTCTCCTACCAGCTGAGCGATCGCATCACTCTCAACGCTTTTGGCAACTACCAGCACCACAACGGCTTCTACCACTCGATGCAGGCAATGCCCTACATCGCACGTTCGAGCTACGGTGCAACGATGGGCATGCAAATGAGCGACAAATTCTCGATGGAGGTGGGTGTGCAACGATATTACGACCCTTTCAGCAAAAAGTGGTTTACCACGCCTATCGTGATTCCGCAAATCGACATCAACGGGCACAAATTAGGAATAGACTTCGGCGGGCTGATATATCAGGTAGTGCACTCGTTGTTGAAAGATTACACCAGCCCCAATCCAATGCAGCCTGGCAGAGCCGTCATGCCGCGCATGGCATCGCCACACCCGTTCAACCGCCGTTAACCCTCGCCAGACAGCATCAAGAATCGGCTTCCTGACGATGCAAGCCCTTGAAATGTGCAACAAGAACCGACTTGGCACGCGATGCCTCATCACACTTGATTACAGCCGTGCCGCCTCCGGTGGCTTCCTGCGCAAACGCATAAATATAATCGATATTGATATCATGCTCGGCAAGCAACTGCAACGACTTGTGCAATGCTCCTGCCACATTCATCACCGACAGGCACAACACATCTTCGAGCACAACCTGGTACCCACGATTATGCAATATGTTATAAGCAAGCCCTATGTGGTCAACTACAAGATGCGCGCAACCATTCTCGCGGTTTCCGCTTGCAGTCATTGCGAGTATGTTCACCGCATGGCGCGACAACATGCCGGTCACACCGGCAAGCGACCCCGGATGGTCGTCGTCGAACCTCACCGTTATCTGCTTCGTTTCTATATCCATAGCCTTTCTATTTTCATGTGTTACAACGGCATCACGCCGCTACCCCGTTCTTCAACCGAAGCCGTGCAATGAACCACAAAGTAAAATATCGAACCCCGCCCCTCGCATGAGGTAAATCCCACCTCATTGCCGGTGTGGTCGGCAAATGCTTTCACTATTGCCAGTTCAAGCCCAGAACCTTGTGCAAAATTATCAATTTTTTCAAAACGCTTGAACACATGCCCGTAGTTTTCCTTGCTTATGCCTATTCCTGTGTCCTCGACAGTTATCGTCAGTCCTGTTCCCTCGGCATATCGGTAACCCATTTTCACATATCCCTTCCTGGTGTTCTTGATGGCGTTGGTGACGAAAATCTTCACAATCTGTCCTATGCGTTTTTCGTCGAACGTGATGACGCAACTCCTGTAAGGGTTGTCAACAATCAGCTTCACATCTGGCGTGGTCATCAACCGCTCCATTTTACAGGCTATGCTGTCGAATGTTATCGCAAAGTCGAACGTCGATGGGGACAACTCAAGCGTTCCTGCTTCGATACTCGACATATCGAGAATATCCTCGACAATCGTCAGCAACTGCTCTGCACCCTTGTTGATTATTTCCACATACTGCGTTCTCTCATCGGGCGACGCATCTTGTAGCAGCGACGAGAATCCCACTATCGCATTCAGCGGAGTGCGTATCTCGTGGCTCATGTTGTCGAGGAACTGCGACTTCAGTCTGTCGGCTTCCTCCGCCTTCTTCTTTGCCTGCTCTAAATCTATCTGTATTTTTATCAAGCTCGTGTTGTCCTTGCGTATGCCAGTGTACAACGTCACCTTGCCATCGTCGCCGCGCGACATGGCACGAGCCATCACCGTGGCATAGCGAGTCTCACTAAGCCCTGCGTAGGAATAGGTCACGTCGCGCGAAAACTCTGTGACTTCCCCCTTGTCCATTATCTCCAATATAGGCTTCATGCTGGGCAAATGCTCAACATAGGTGTCGGCATCCACGGTCACCACCTTCGGTGCCTTGTTCCCGTTGCGCACGGTTATCGTCCTGCTCACAACATCATAGTCCCATTGCGCTATGCCCGTGTTCTTCAACGCCATATCCATGCGTTCGTGGTATCGGGCAAGCTCCATGTTGTTGGAATAAGTGTCGTTGATGTCTCTCTTCACCCAATACAACTTCGTGCTGCCGTCGCTCTCCTGCAACTCCTTTGAGAACAACGAATAGTAGCGATACTCGTCTCCGCGCCTGGCATTTGCCTTCTGCGACTTTATCCTCACCACTATCGCGCCATATATGTCCTCGCCGTTGCGGGCATTCTCGATGTTATGCTCCACCATCTTGCGGTCTTTCGGGTGTATCATCGCTAACTCCTCTTCTATCGTATGCGTTGACAATGCCACGCCAAATGGCGAAAGTCGGGTTACCGTGTTGGAGTTGACATCTATTTCGAAACCCTCAAATTGCCCGGCGTCCATCAATATGGCAAGGCGGTTGCGCTCCTTGCGGAGCAACCGTCGGGCTTTGCGCACCTTCTGCACCATTTTCACAATGATATACGACACCAGAACACACGCCACCGACAAGCCGGCAACGAGTATGTAAAAATATTCTTCATAGAAATCGGCTTCAGGCAACTGCCCTGTCGAAACTTCTCGCTCGCCGCTGGCAGTAACTTCTTGTCTGGCAACTGCCGACGCATGAATTGGCAACCATGCAAGGTCTCCAGCTTTTTCATAGTGCAATGTTGCTCCAGCCGTTGACGCTCCAAGCAATATTGCCAACACAACCACCACGTTTATGGCATACTTGATTATCATCTATCCATCATGTTCTTTTTTCTTCGCTTTTCCCTGAGATACCTTGGCAGAAACGACAAATGCCGCAACACCGTAGGCATCAAGCCATAATAACGGCACATTATGCTGAACCGTTCCCTAAGAGATTTCATGTGATTCCGCTCGGTGGTTCCGTCAACCGCCATAAGGAAACTCACTATGGGCTGTTCGCCTACATAGCCGTTCCCCTTGCTCCGCTGCAAGCAACGTATGCACCACTCATAGTCGGCTGAGAAGCGGTAACGCAAATCGAATTGCGGGGCAATGGCACGGCGCACCACAAAAGCCTGGTGACACACCACCATTCCCTGCTTAAAGCTACTGGCATCAAGCCGCTCGGGCGCCGCCAAATGACGGCCTCCAAGCACTCTGCCGCAGCGGTCAACAAGCTGCGTCTGTCCATATAGTATATCATAATCGCCACCCCGCGCCTTGGCTGCCAGTCGCGACAAGGCATCATCGCCGACAAATGTGTCACCAGCATTGAGGAATATCAAATATTCGCCACGGGCAAGGTTTATGCCCTTGTTCATTGCATCATACAACCCCTTGTCGGGTTCGCTGACAATGACTGTACCGCTGATTTCTGCCGACCTCACTTGGGTCAATGTATAATCATGCGAACTCCCGTCAACAACTATATACTCATAATCGCTAAACGTCTGTCGCTTTACACTCACGAGAGTGGGGGCAATAACGGCGGCGGCATTATATGTGACTGTTATTATACTAAAAAGCGGTTTCATCACAAACAAACTTAATACATTTTTATAAGCTATAAAAATGCAAATTTATAAACTTTTTCATGCCTTGTCCAAGAGCTTGTACACATTTTGCCCAAGATTGTTTTTATCGCTTATTTCAATTCCATAATGCACGAAGGCTTCAAAAACATGACCAACCGGAGCTACGATACTCCAATCGCATACACAACTGGCGGCGACGCCCCAAAGAGGCATCTCCCCCCCTTTCGATTGAAACCTAAACATGATATAAGAACTTCTACAAACAAAAAAAACCGAGCCGCGCCACACAAGTATCAAGCCATGTACACAGGCATATCGGCTACTTCCTCCATTGGCGATTAGAAACTTTGTGCTGAGTCCGCATGCGGCGACGACGCACGACCGTCACAAATCAATCCAATTTCCCAATCATCTATCTACTTGTTTCATACTTATTTCCCTTTAAAAATGACATCGACAAAAGTCGATACAAAATACTTTGATGTAAAGATACAACATTTATCTGTACAATCGCTTACCCTCCCGTTAATATTTATTAACTTTTTACTGGCATTAACTTGCCATGCGATGAAAAAAAACGCTTTTGAAATTGCCAATAGAAAAAAAAAATGTACATTTGCAGCACTATTTGTTTAATCTGTTTAATCTATTTAATTTTAATTACAATGGCACACGTTATTACCGACGCTTGCGTTGCTTGCGGCACTTGCATGAGCACTTGCCCTGTTGACGCTATCTCTGAAGGCGACATCTATCACATTGACCCAGATAAGTGCATCGATTGCGGCAGCTGCGCTGCTTCTTGCCCAAGCGACGCCATCACTGAAGGTTAATATCAGGCAAACACTCCCCTTCGGGGGTTAGGTTTTATTCACCATTGCCTCAGGGCAGTGGTGCTTTTTTTATAATTAGACGCAATATGGAACTGCTGAAAAACAGAATCTTAGAAGACGGAAAGTGCTACCCTGGAGGCATCTTGAAGGTTGACAGCTTCATCAACCACCAGATGGATCCCGACTTGATGTGCCGCATAGGCGAGGAATTTGCGCGGCTGTATGCCGACAGCGGCATCAACAAGATCGTCACCATCGAGGCAAGCGGCATCGCTCCTGCTATAATGACGGGGGCTGTAATGCACCTGCCAGTGGTGTTTGTCAAGAAAAAGCAACCAAAGACGATGGACAACATGCTTGCCACCACCGTGCACTCCTTCACCAAAGACCGCGACTACACGGTGTGCATCAGTGCCGACTTCCTCACTGCCACCGACCGCATCCTCTTCATCGACGATTTCCTTGCCTATGGCAACGCCGCCAACGGCATCATCGACCTTGCACGACAGGCAGGAGCGACAATCGCCGGATTCGGATTCATCATCGAAAAAGCATTCCAGCACGGCGGCGACCACTTGCGCTCGCTCGGCTACCGTGTCGATAGCCTTGCACGTGTGGCATCGCTCGACAATTGCCAGATAACCCTGCTCGACGACTAACAATCCTCAAAAAACAAGCCCTATGGAATTAAGCAACAAGCCACTACTCACCACATCGGTACACGTGCAGTGCCAAGAATTGGCAGAAGTGATGGTAGCCGCCGGAGTGCGGCACGTCGTCCTCTCGCCAGGCTCGCGCAACGCGCCGCTCATCATAGCCCTGGCTCGCGAGCCGCGATTGCACAAGTGGGTCATCATCGATGAGCGCAGCGCGGCTTTTACAGCAATTGGCATCGCCCAACGGCTGCAACAGCCCGTGATGATTGCCTGCACCTCGGGGTCGGCTCTGCTCGACTATGCTCCTGCCGTGGCAGAGGCATATTACCGGCATATTCCACTGATTGTCGTGTCGGCCGACCGACCAGCCGAATGGATCGACCAGAACGACAGCCAGACCATAAGGCAAAACCGCGCCCTCGCGCCGGTTGTGAAACAGAGCTACGACCTGCCGGCATCGTGCAACGACGGCGACCAGCACTGGTATGCCAACCGCCTGCTCAACGATGCAGCCATCACGGCAACAACCGCGCCGATGGGCCCCGTACACATCAACGTTCCGCTTGCCGACCCTCTGTGCCAAACCGTGCCGCTGCGCCCGATGGCTCGCCTCATATCCCGCCCCGCGGTAAACTCTGAAATATCGCACAACGACATTCGCCACCTTGCATCGGCAGTAGCATCGGCACAGCAAGTGATGGTCGTAGCGGGGTTCCACCACCCGTCGCCAAGCCTCAACGCGGCACTGAAGGCAATTGCCAGTCGCCCAAACGTCGCAGTACTCACCGAGACCATCGCCAACCTGTGCGACGACCGTTTCATATCGGCAATCGACCGCACACTTGGCGCGATGCCCTCCGACGAGGCTCCGCAATATGCCCCGCAACTGCTCATCACCATCGGCGGAGCATTGGTGTCGAAAGTGGTAAAGAAATTCCTGCGGCGCTACCCTGCCGCACAAGAGTGGCGAGTGGGCATCGACCAGTGCACCATCGACACCATGCAGCACCTCACGACACGCATCGATGCCACTCCCGAGCAATTCTTCGACCAGTTGCTTGATGCCATGCGACAGTTGCCGGCTGCAAATTCGGCATACGCCGCACGTTGGCACCAACTTGCCGACACTGCAAGCAAGTGGCACAACAACTTCATCGCCACCATTCCATGGTGCGACCTGAAGGCATTCTCCATCATTCTACCCTCAATCCCCGACAGTTACACGCTGCACCTGTCAAATGGCACAAGCATACGATATGCGCAACTGTTCGGCACCTCACGCTCAATCCCATGCTTCTGCAACCGCGGCACTTCGGGCATCGACGGCAGCACATCGACGGCTCTCGGCTCGTCGCTCGTCGCTCCCGACACCGAAACGGCTCTGCTCATCACTGGCGACATGAGCTTCGGCTACGACCTTGCCGGAATTTCGTCGCAATACAACTCACGCAAGTTCAAGATTATAGTGATGTGCAACGGCGGCGGCAACATATTCCGCTTCCTTAACGGCACTTCCGAGCTGCCCGAACTTGAGCAATATTTCGAAGTCGCGCAACCCTCATGCCGCCTGCAAGCCATTGCCGCAGCCTTCGAGTTCGACTACTTCGAGGCTGGCGATGCCGACCAGCTGACGGCGACACTGAGCCAATTCTATGCTTGCCCACGACAAGCCATATTGGCTGTACACACCCCTGCCCAGGAAAATGCCACAGTGCTGCGCCGCTACTTCAGAATGTGACACACTGCCCACACAATTTGCACCACTTTGCGCCGTTATATAAAAAACAACAATCCTTTGAAACCAATATGACAAAACGTTTTTTAATCACCATATTGTCTGTCACTGCCATCATCATCGAGGCAATGGCGCAAGGTGCAATAGGCAGCATAAAAATACACCCCATATTTGGCAACCAAGTCACAAAGGTAATCGATACCGGCTCGATGGTCTATTACCTGTCGGACAACTCCCTGTTCAGCTACGACAAGAATAATGACGAGAGCGACAGCTACTCGCGCAACAACCGCCTAAACGACAGCTTCGTAAAAAACATATACTACAATTACGACAAGCAATACCTTGTGGTGGTTTACGACAACTCCAACATCGATATTCTCACCGACAACGGCTCAACCATAAACGTGCCCGACATAAACAACGCCGATCTTCAGAGCAGCCGCACAATCAACGATGTGACATTTGCCGGCGACCACATGTATGTGGCTACGGGGTTCGGCTTCGTTGTCTTCGACGACAGCCAGTTCAAAGTGGAATATTCCCGCATACTCAACACCAATGTCTCATCGGTAGCCGCCACCGACGATTATCTGTGGATTAATGCCGACTACCTGTATTATTGCAACCTCGACAATCCGCCTACGACACTTGCCGGCATGGCCGAAACCTCGTTGCACGAAAGCGCGCGGCTGGTGCCTGTAACCGACGACCCGTCGGCGCCCAACACCATCCTGTTTGCCGGGGGCTGGCTCTACCGCCCTTTCATCGACAGCAACGGGCAATTCGGGCTTGGACACATTGCGTCGGAAAACTACTCGTCGATTCAGCCCGCGCAAGAGGGCTTCATTGCCACCAACAGCAGCCACAGCACCATTGCCATCTTCGATGCACAAGGCAACATATCAGCCACCCACTCACTCCCCAGCGAAATGAACCAGTCGGTAGTCTCCTCGATGGAAACCAACGGGCAAATGTGGGATTTAAGCCCAAGTGGACTGCGGCACATTCAAATCGACGACAATGGCAACATCACAGTCTTGTCCGACTACTACCACCCCAACGCATCGAGCACGCTCGAACCGTTCAATCTCGTTTTCAACAGCTCGACAGGCACCTTGCTAATCGCCGACAGCGGCCAGTCGAGCAAAAACGACACCTACAACAAGAATGCTTCACACATCGACTTCCTCACCGATGGCTGGTGGACCGATATGCTTCCCGACAATTTCACGTTATCCAACCCCGAGTCGGGCAACCAAATGGTGGGCATATACAGCCCCGTGTTTGCGCCCTACGACCCCGAGACCTATTTCATCGGCAGCCGTTTCGAGGGTGCGTTCAAGATAAAGGGCAACCAAGTGGAACTGAAATACGACGAGTCGAACAGCCCAATCACGATGACCACCGTTGACAGGCAACAGTTGATGAATATCCCGGCATTGCAATTCGATGCAGCCGGCAACCTGTGGATGATTCAAGCCACGGGAACTGCCAACGTCATGGTCTTGCCAAGCGACAAGGTGCAGAGCAACTCAATCTCACGCTCCGACTGGATTGATGTCAACATCACCCTGCCCTCGACGCTCAACTTCAGGTCGCTACTATACATCACACGCCGAAACGACATAAAAATCATCGCCGACTGCCAATACGACAGAAGCATCTACTTCATCAACGACAACGGCAACCCTGCTTCGTCGTCGATAGAAACTGTCTCCTACGAATCGGGCCGCCTATACGACCAAGACGGCACAAGCTATAACTGGAGATATGTGTATTGCTTTGCCGAAGACAACAACGGCAACGTGTGGATGGGAACATTCAACGGCGTGATATACTTCAACCCCGCCAACGCCTTCAGCAGCAATTTCTCAATCACCCGTCCGCGCATTCCGCGCAACGACGGCACCAACTATGCCGACAACCTGCTCGACGGTATAGCCGTCACGGCAATAGCCGTCGATGGTGCCAACCGCAAGTGGATAGGCACGCAGAGCAATGGCATATACCTCGTCAACGAAGACGGCAGCGAGATTCTGCGCCGCTTCTCGACCGACAACAGCGCACTGCCCAGCAACGCAATCTACTCGCTGTGCTGCGCCACCAATTCCAACTCGGTGTTTGCCGGCACCAGTGCTGGAGTCGTCGAGATATTCAGCGACGCTTCACAGCCAAGCTCCGACTTCAACAGCGTGTATGCCTACCCCAATCCAGTCCGCCCCGAATACACGGGCGAAATAGCCATCGTGGGGCTTATGGAAAACTCGCTCGTCAAGATTGCCGACTCGTCGGGCAACGTGGTGCGCTCGCTCCAGTCGGTAGGCGGCACCGCCATCTGGGATGGCAACAACTCATCGGGCAAGCGCGTGAAAACAGGCGTTTACTTCGTCCTCACCTCACAAAGCGACGGCTCAAACAGCAGTGGCAAAGTAGCCACCAAAATCCTGTTCATAAACTAATTACAATTAGCAATTTGTAGTTGGTCGTAGAGACGCGATTCATCGCGTCTAAATAACATATCTGCAATATTTATATCTAAAATCATAAATATGAAAGACTTAGTATTGTTGTTGATTGTTGTAGCTGCCTCATTTTCGGCTTACAGTGGTGTAGTTGAAATTGTAAGGGAAGACGTTGACGAAAGCGGCAGGTCGTCGGCTTATGTTTCCCACTCTTTTTCGATTGAGCAGGCTGAAAGTGGTAGCATCGAGAATGCACAATGGGAATACCATTTGCCGCTGAAGAACGGAAGCGACACATTAATCAACAGCAGCAACGATGCGACGGCATTTGAAATTCCTGCAATTGATGATAAAAACAAGTTTGCCATCGATGAAGGCGGGATAATAAACGGAATTGTGTCGTTTAAAGGCACTTTGAATGGCGAGACCGTAGAAGATGAGTTCCCCATCGGGCTGGAACTGAAGCCTTATATAATAAGGGCAGAAATAACCAAGATTGTCAACAAACCGGAATATTATTCCTATGATGCTTATTATGAAGTGGAATATCGAGGTGCAGACCAAATAACCGTGTCTGTTGAAGAAGAATATGGTTTAAGCAAACCTACGTGGATATATTATGAACCACTGAAAGTGAGTGGCGTGGTTAACAATATAACGGCATCTACCTACGCTTGGATAGATTTTGATACCGAAAATGAATATGGAAAGGTTAGGACTACCATCGAGTTAGGACCCGATGGCGTCGTACTTGGAACCTCAGGCATACCAGAGTTGACCGAGAGCAGAGAATCGCAAGATTATGAGTATGTAAAAGTTTATAACCTGTCAGGAGTGAACATTGCCACTTGGCAGGAAGAAGAGTTTGGCACATTGGAGCAAGGCGTTTATATCTTGAAGTATTTCGACAGCGACAATCGCTGCATCAAAACGCGCAAATACCTAAAACGCTAACATCAAACATTTTGCCGCTGGCAGACGCGATGAATCGCGTCTCTACTACCAACAAACTCAAACTACTAACTACTCATTACTAACTAATAACCCCAGCCGCAACAGGAGTGTTCCTTGTTGTGGTGGGGTTTGTTAGTTAGGCTGTTTTGGTTGATTATTCTACTGCGATGCTGTGGTGCAGTGGCGACAGAATAAACGTGAACTCATAATTGCCGTATGGTAACTGGTAGGGAGGCAAGGGCCATGCACCCCAACTGTCAACGCAGCCAAGCCCCATTTGAGCCTTGTCGATTAGCAAGTTGGTGATGTCAGCTTCCTCCACCTCTGCCGAGTGGCGTTGGTCTTTCTCTACGCCGTCATCGAGCGACTCGATAGTGTAGTGCAATGCCGATGCCGAGAACGGAGCGTCAGCCACCACCTGCAATCCGCTGCGCGACGAGTCGAGCACCCTCCACCAGCGTATGTCGGTCTTAGTGCCGTTCTCCTGCGGACGTATGTAGGGATAGAACTGCTCGTCAACGCTCTGGCGGTATATGCCGAGCAACGTATTATGGTTGCGGTCGCTGTAATTCTCAACTGGTCCCCTGCCATAATACTCAACGCTCTCATACTTCTTGGGCATTGGCAACTGCATACCAAAACGGAACATCGGCGGAACGTCGGTAGCAGCACCGGCAGTCATCTTCTGCGTCACCTTCACGCGCCCTTCGTTGTTGATTACATAGGTGAGCTGCAACTGGGCTTTGACGGCAGGAATTTCATAATCGGCTACGACCACTGCCAATCCGTCTTCCATCTTCGACGAAATGCCTTTCAACTTTATCTCGGGGTTGCGCCACACGGCAAACTTACGGTTAAGCCCGGCACCCATGTCGTTGTCGGTCGGTGCGCGCCAGAAGTTTGGTGTCAACGCGCTGCCCTCGGCTATCAGTTCGTCATCGCCTATTGCATAACGGGTCATGTAACCCGAGCGGCGGCTAAACTCGATGTCGAAGCCTTCGCCCTCGACAACCACATAATCCCTGCGGTAGTCAACAATCCGTGGCTCGGGCAAGGCATAATTTGCCGCACTGGCATTGGCAATATCCATCTTGGGCGACTTGTAAGCCTCAAGCACGAGTTGGTCTTTGGCAACCTCGGTGGCGGCAGGCGTAAGCCCTTCGCGGTTTTTCAGCTTGTAGCGCACGTTGAGCAACCACTCCTTGCATTGGCACGTGTTGCCTATGTTCAACGCCACAGTAGCCGTCTGTTGCGGAGCCACATCGAGGTTCTCGACACGCCCGGTGCGTACAGCCTTGCCGTCGGCAAGCACTTCCCATTCCATGTAGTAAGCCGACAAGTCGCGGAAGAAGTTCTCGTTGTAAACCTTCACCCGAGCCACACCGTCGGCAACACCCTCAAGCGTAGTCCACACATTCTGGTAATAATAGGCAATCTCGTATGCATGCGGATTTGGCACGCGGTCGGGGCTAATCATGCCGTTGCCGCAGAAGTTGTTGTCGGACGCGTCATAGCGGTTGAAATCGCCGCCATAGGCATAAATTTCCACACCGTTCTTGCCAGTCCAGCGTATCGGCTGGTCAACCCAGTCCCAAATGAAACCGCCCTGCAATGACGGATATTTGCGAATCAAGTCCCAATACTCCTTGAAGCCGCCGCCCGAATTGCCCATTGCGTGGGCATACTCGCATTGTATGAGTGGCTTGGTGGTATCGGTGCGCTTGGCATAGTCTTCCATATATTTATAGTCGGCATACATCGGGCAAAGTACATCGGTAAAGTCGTTGCCGTGGGCTTGCTCATACTGCACGGCGCGGCTCGGGTCTTCAGCCTTGAGCCACTTGTAAACCGCCTCGAAGTTTGGACCGAAACCAGCCTCGTTGCCCATCGACCAGAAGATGATGCTCGGGTGGTTGTAGTTGCGGGCAACATTGCGCTCGTTGCGCTCCATGTGTGCCTTGGCATAAGCCGGGTCTTTGGCAAGCGTCTCGTCGCCATAGCCCATGCCATGCGATTCGATATTTGCCTCGGCTACCATATACAAGCCATAGCGGTCGCACAACTCATACCAACGGTAGTCGTCGGGATAATGGCACGTGCGCACGGCGTTGACATTCAGCTTCTTCATCAACTGTACATCTTGCAGCATCCGCTCATACGACACCACATATCCTCCGTCGGGATCCATCTCGTGGCGGTTCACACCCTTGAACAGCACGGGCTTGCCATTCACAAGCACTTGGTTGCCCTTGAGTTCAACCTTGCGGAAACCCACCTTGAACGGTATCACCTCGCCGCTCCCCTCCATCGTAGCCGTGAGGGTGTACAGGTATGGCGTTTCTGCCGTCCACTTGTGGGGATTGGCAACCTCCATCAGCGTTTCGCCGCTGCCTGTGGCTGTCGCCGTTGCCACCTGCTTGCCATCGGCATCGGTCAAGTCGAGTTTCACCGTTCCCTTGCCCTTCAACTCAATCTCCACGGCAAGCGAGCCATTCTCATAATTGGCATCGAGGTCGGGAGTGATGCGCAAGTCTTCCACGCGCTTCTTGCTGCGGGCATACAGGTAGCTGTCGCGAGCCACACCCGAGAAGCGGAAGAAGTCCTGGTCTTCGAGATAACTGCCGTCACACCAGCGGAACACTTGGAATGCTATCAAGTTTTCCTGTCCGGGCTTCAAGTAGCGAGTGAGGTCAAATTCTGCCTCAAGTTTGCTATCCTCGCTATATCCCACATACTTCCCGTTGACCCACAAATATATGCACGAAGTCACCGAGCCGAAGTGGGCGATTATGTCCTTCCCCTTCCACGATGCAGGCACCGTCACCGTGCGGCGGTACGACCCCACATGGTTGCCCTCGACAGGCACATACGGCGGATTGTTCTCAAAATGATTGGTCCACGGATATTGCACATTCACATATATGGGGTCGCCATATCCGTTAAGCTCCCACACACCCGGCACGGGCATCGTCGCCCAGTCGCCGTCGTCATAGTCGGTTTTCCAGAAATCAGTCGGGCGCGCGTCAGAGTTTGCCACCCAGTTGAATTTCCATGTTCCGTTCAACGTCATGTAGTTAGCCGACATCTCCCGGTCGCCACGCCGTGCAGCGTCGGCACTCTCATAGGCAAAATAATTGGTGTGCATCGGTGCTCGATTCACCGCGTTCACCTCGGGGTCTTGCCATTCGTTCGACTGCGCACCGGCAACCAGCGCCACAGCCGCAAAAACAACACTTGTTAATAATCTCATATCTGTTTGTTATAAGGTTTATGCTAAACACTATACAAAGATATAGCATCGACATACAATCCGCGCCATCGCAATTGCAAAAAATCGCCCATCGGCGGCAAAAAGCGCACACACAACAAAGAAGGGGCATGAAACGGACTGCACAGCCAGATTCATGCCCCTCTTGTTACACATAAACCACTTCCTTACCTTTTAATATACCCAAAAACAATATTTGTCATGTTTGTCATATTTGTCATGTTCGCCAATACCATTTGATGCGAGTGAAAAACATCGTCACTGCAATCGACAGCGACGTGAGCAACACTCCTTGCAGGAATCCGAGCCACGGGTTGCTTCCCATGAAAGCAAGCAACGGGGCAAACACGCCGCAGATGTTAAGCAACGGCATCACCAACAGGTCGCCAGCCACATAAGCCACCATGGGGTTTTGCCCCGACTCCACGAGGAATGCCGTCGAGCGGTGGCAACCGAAATAGTCGCACACCACATGAAACGCAATCAACGCCATGCAAGCCAACCCCGAGGTGACAAAGAAGTAGCTCACCGTGGCATAGTCTTTCTTTATGCCGCCTTGGTATGGCTCGAAGCATAGCCCGATGAGCAGCAATGCCGCCCCAAGGCTCAGCAACCGCAGCCACAACCGTGCCGAGCCAACGGGGCGCGACAACACAAGGCGCATGGCAACGAGAATGGCGACGCTCAACACCAAGTTGGCAGTCAGCCACCTGCTGTAAAGGCACACCAAGTTGGAAACTATCAGAGCCACCGACAACGCCAAGCAGGCTACCGCCCTCCATCGGGCTGTCTCACCTTCCTGCCTGTCGGCATTGCGCATACATTGCAACAGGCAATCACCTGCCATGCTGCCTGGTATGACAATAAACAGGTACTTCAGATAGTCAAACTTATACAGCCACGGCAGCGGCGAATAGTCAAACACCGCCTTCGTCCACGATCCTGCAATTTCGCCGCTCAACGTCACGCCCAGCAACACTGCCATCACCACAATGCGCCCAAGCCAACTGTCCATCGTGAACACATACACTATCGAGCCGAAAATCGCCATGTTGGCAAGCAGCAAGATGATGACGTTGCTCGTGTACAGGCTAAAAACGCCGTTGGCATAGTCGGCTGTGGCAAGCATCACCACGGCAATCGCATAGGCTGCAACTTTCACAGCCACATGCACCCACCGAGGCAAATCCCACGGCAGCCGCATAAACATGGGGAACAAGACGGCAAAACACAATATTGCCAACAGCCATGCCCTCAGGTCTTGCGGATTGCTGAGCATATAGGGATAGAAGTGCTGTATGAAAATCGCAAAGAATGCCAACTGCACCCCGCGCAACAGGGCATCGGCTACGAGGCGCAAACGGCTCTCGCCACGCTCGTGACGCTTCTTGATTGAAAACGGGAACGCGGCCCCCATCGCAAACAAGAAGAAGGGAAACACAAGGTCAACCCACGTCAGCCCCGGCACAAGCGGATTAAACTCGTGGGTGGGAGGCGGCGTCTGCGCATGATACATCCACCCCGGCAAGATTCCGCCAGCCACCGTTGCCGACAACACCATCGTCAGTATGGCATAGCCGCGCAACGCATCAAGCGAGTAGGCTCGGTTGCTCATAATGCTCCACCTTTGCGCATTCCTGCTTCCACTTCGTTCCACAGGTTGTGGTCGATGATGTGTACGATGTCAAACACCATCAGCCCGTCCGACTTCTGCAAATTGGTAGCCACGGCATCGGTCAATTTGCTTGGATTGTCGAAATACTGGCTCACGAGCAGTCCGCCCATAAACTTGTTATCGCCCATTATCGTGCGCAACTTCTCGCACGACCCTTCGACGCAATACCATGTGCCCGTCTGTCCTTGGCTGTCGGTCTCGTTCCACACCACATTGTTGGTGCGGCTATATTCCTCCAGCGTAATATCGGTGTAGTAGTTGCCAGTGGCATACAAGTCGATTAGCTCGGCATATCCGAAATTCTTATACTCGGGTGTAGCCCAGGAATATTCGAGGCTCGGGTCGTAGGTATTGCTTGCAAAGTTCACGCCCACCTCGTAATACGACGGATACCATGCACCGGTGTAAGTACCATACGAAATCTCGGGATTGGCAGCCTTCACCGTCTCGCGCGCCTGTACCATGAAGTCATAGATGGTCTTCGTGCGCCATTCAATCCACTTGTTGGCGAGCTTGCCGAGCACAGGCACATAGCGGTTGCCCTCGGCAGCCTTTTGCCACGTCAGTATGTCGTCGGGGAACTTATCGACTTTCTTCCCTATGTATTCCTCGAATTTCTTACGCGACAGGTCGGAGAAATCGGCACGAATGCCATCATAGCGCACGCGATCGAGCATCACGCCATCGAGTGCCGGATATTTCGTCACCACCTCGGTAAGTATTCCCAAGATGTAAGTCCTGTATTCGTCGTTGACAGGGTTCACCATCGCCCCGTAGTCCTGCTTCATCTCGGTTATTGGCACAATACCCTTTTCGGGGTCATACACCATCGAAGCCCATTCGGGGTGTTGCGAATAAATCACACCGCGATCGAAGTAGTTATGCCCGGCGCAGAACACATTGAGCGACGCATGAATCTCAAGCCCGAGCTTATGTCCCTGCTCGATAAAGTAGCCCAAGTAGTCGAAGTCGCCACGCTTTGCTCCGTTCCATTCCTCCATGCGTGGTGCCAACTTGCTGTCATACAGCACCTCGCCTGTTATGGGGCGCACGTCAACGATGGCGTGGGTAAAGCCCAGCGATTTTATCTTCTGCAAATAATAGTCGATAGAATCACGGTTCTGGAAACGGGCGAAATTTGCCTCGGCATCTATCCACATCAGTGCCGGCTTGGCATTTTCCGCCTCCTTGTTTTCGGTCGCATTCTTGCCGCCGCAACTGCACAGCAGCAACGAAAGCAACATCACAGTAAAAGTCTTTAATTTCATCATTAGTTTAGTTAACAGTTTGTGTATATACATTGCCAAAGCGGTCGGTGACACGCACCTCCAACTTTGCCGACGCATCGCGTGGAGTCGCACGGAACATGTGCGGTGTTTTTATTGGATTAATCCATTCATATTCAACACGTTCCTTGTCGGCACATATTTCGCTTGCCATTGGGTCGTAACCCTCAAAGCGTGTCATCTCGCTCGTGAGCTTGCCATTCTCAAGCAGCTCGACTTTCCACTTTTTATCCCAGTTCCACACGTTGGCAACCACGTCGGCAGGATATTCCTTCGACGCACCTACGGGATATGCCCTGAACTGATAATCGGCTGGATGCCCCATGCTCTTATACAGCCACTTCACGTCGGTGCCGTCTATCTCATACACGCCATAGCCCTGCGGAGTGCCGTCCATGCACACATCGGCTTTCCACCATATTCCGCACACGGCAGCCGTGTTGTGCTCCATGAGCGAATCGCCAAAGCACACGTTCCAGTTGAAGTGTGTGTGCCCCGTCAGCAAGTGGACATTGCGCCCTTTGAGCAAATCCCATAGCCCCGCGATGTTGCTCGTCTCGTCGGGCAGCAGCGCGTTCCATTGCAATTCCTCGGTCATGCAGCCCGGAATGTGCATCATCACAAACACAAGGTTGTCGCTCGGCACGTGTGCCAAGTCCTGTTCAAGCCACCTGAACGTGCGTTCGTCGATATAGCCTATATACTGGTAGTCGCGATTGACATAGAAGTTGTTGTCGAGCACGATATAATGGGCTTTACCCTTGTTGAACGAGTAATAAATAGGACCGAAATGGCTTTCAAACGTAGAATAGGAATACTCAAACGTGCGCCCGCCATACGTCATGTCGTGGTTGCCGATGGTGCGCCACACGGGCATATCCATCTTGGCTGTCACATCGATATAAGGCTCGAACAGCGATGGCGTGTCGCCCACAATGTCGCCGAGGTCGATACCAAACACGTCGGTCTTGCCGCGCAACCCGGCAGTGAAGTCGTTCACATCGTCGAGCAGCCCTTCATAAGTGTCAAGGTCGCGCTGCGAGGTGAGTTGCACGTCGGCTTGTACGATAGCCACGTGTCGCGTGTCATCGACAGGATTCTTGGCAAGCGCAAAGTCATATTGCGTCTTTCCCTCCTCGACGGGTAAATAAAACTTGGGTACACTCTTCTCTACCTGTGGCAGATAGCCGCTCGGCACTGTCACATATACAAATCTCGCATCACCGTCAAGCTCAATGCTGTAACGCCCGTCGCTGTCGGTCGTCACGCAGGCATATCCGTCGGTCACCATAACACCACCGACACCTGAGTCGCCGCACGATACGCGCCCGCCAACTACATTGCCGGCGCTCATGCTGCCGGCAAGCAGCATGAGCGAAGCAATCGTTATTAACCTGTTATTCATTTGGCTCAAGAGAATTTAGATATTGGTCAAATCCTTGTTTAAACGCATCCCAATAGTCATACATCTTTATATGGCAAATGTCAAACACAAAGAAGCCGTCGCTGGCACTTATGCAAGCATCTATCGCATCGGGTATCAATGCAGCCTGCCCACCTTCGGTCCAGCCCGAGCTGTTACCTATGTCGGGCCCGCCGGCAAATTCCACGTCGCCTTGCAGCAACGTGCGACCCTGCTCGCAGAAGCCCTGCATGGTCCATTCGCCCGAGCCATAAATGTTGTCGGCTGAAGCGTATGCGCCGAGGAACATGAAATCGGTGTGGTCGGCATACCCGTAGTTGTGGTAGTCGTCGGAAGCCCAAGCGGGATAGTTGGCAGCCGTGTCATACTTCGGGCTTGCCCAGTTCACGCCTTGTTGATAATAGGTCGAATACCATGCACCAACATACGCGCCAAACCTCACGGTGTCGTTCACAGCCTTCACTGCTGCCGAAGCATCTACCATGAAATCGTGGATAACCTTGGCACGGAATGCAAGCCACTGCTTGAGATACTTAGGTTGCTCGCTTGGCAGTTCGCTCGTGCCAGGAGCCATAATGTCGGCAGGGAAGTTCTCGACAGTCTCGCCGATGTATTCCTCAAACTTAGCACGCGACACGTCCGAGAAGTCGCTCATAAGCCCATAGTCATCGTAGCGGCAACGGTCGAGTATTATGCCGTCGAGGTTATACTTTGCAAGGTCGCGCAGCAATTGCAGCACGAATGCCTGCACCTCGTCGTTTGCCGGGTTCAGGAACTTTGCCCCATAGTCCGACGTGTCGTCGAGCAAGTCCATAGTGTTGGTCAGTCCGCTCTCGGCATTTATCACGGTTGCCCAATCCTTCTTGCTATCATCGCGGAAGAGCATACCGTCGGAGCCAAGCCCGTAAGGACACAAATATCCGCCCACGAAGGTGTTTATCGAGGCATTCACCCTCAATCCAAGGCGGTGCCCCTCGTCGATGAACGCTTGCAAATAATCCCATGTGGCTGTGCGTTCAAGCCACACATAGCCGGCACTGGTCCATGCGTCGATGCGAGTGAGCGGGTCGGCGACTGTCGATGAAAACAGCACATCGCCCTCCGACGGGCGCACGTCAACAACGATGTCGGTAAATCCAGCCTCTTTCACGCGGGCAAGGTCGGCGGCAATGTTTTCCTTGCTGTCGGCATAGTCCTCAAAATTGGCGGCAGCGTCAATCCACACGTAGCGTGGCTTTGCCTCAACCACCACTACGGTATCTCCTTCCTGCTCGCCGTTTCCCCACGGCCATTCGGGCAGTGCCCTGTCGTCGTCACACGCCGTGGCGGCAAGGCACATAGCAGCCAGACAGCCATATACGGTATATTTTTTCATCTAAACTATTCTCTTTTTTTTACTTTGTTTGACAATAAAAAAACTATGTGTGCCGGAATCTATGTTCCACAACTGAGGATTCTTACAACGAAGCAATTACATCGTGGAACACAAATCCCGGCACACTACAAACCCACAAAAACTAATCATTCATCGGCAATACAATCGGCAACATAACCGCCAATTGTAGCGCAGTTGTTATCGTAGTAGTAAACATATATCCTGTAGCCATCGGCAGATGGTGCGATGAGCACGTCGCCCGAAGCCGTAGAAGAGGTGGCAGTCTGGTACCACTCGACAGCATCGTTCTTCAATACCAACGACGGTGAAGTATATACATCGCCCGTGAACTGGCTCATGTCGGAGATGTCATACATGAAGAGCTGCGGACCTGCACCCCACATCGGGAAGTGGCTTACCACAAACAGTGCCACATAACGGGCATTGTTGAACTGCTTTGAATCGAGGTTGTTCTGGTTCAAGTTGCCATTGGCACCAGCCAATTGCGTAACCACGGTGTTTGCCCCGTCGATATAGGTGAGGAAGTTGTCGGAATAGTACGACAAGAATGTACCATCGGCAGCATTGGTCGAAGCGGCAACCACATTTGTGGCATTCACTGGCGATGCACCCCACGAAAGCCCGGTGCTTGCAATATCAACAACCTCGGGTGCTTGAGCCACACCGTCAACCACATTGATGCGTGTGTATGACGACGAGTTGGTCACGCCGCTCACGCCCTCGTTGGTGACGATGATGGATGCATTTGTCTCGATGTTGCCAATCACCTTCATTTCATACCCCATCGGCAGCGATGAGTTGTTGGTGAATGAAGTGAACAGCGTCGGAGCATCGGTAACCGACGAAGTGGTATAGATGTTGAACGTCTGTCCGCCCTCGGCATGGTTGCAGATGAGCAAGTGGTCGCCCTCGTCGCTCGTCACGCTTGCTGCTTGAGCCGAGCCAAGGTTGATATTGCCCTCGCGAGTACCAGTTATGCGATTCAGGTAGAACGGTGTAGAGCCGTCGCCCATGCACACTACAAGGTAGTTGCCTATTGCGCCCAGCGAAGGTGCGTTGGTTGCCTCCCAAGGTATGCCAAGTATGTTGGTGGCATCGATATTGAACAGCAACTCAAGGCTCTCTTGGTTGAAGCCGTGCCCAATCTTGCCCGGAATGCTCTTGACAACGGTATAGGTGCGGCTGTCGGTGCCGTTGTGTGCCGTCACGGTGAGTTCAACAGGCTCGTTGTAGTTAAGTTCGGTCACGCTCGGGTCGGGCGAGATAGTGGCATGTGCCGACACTTGGAAGTTGGCAAGACATGCCGACAAGTCATCGGCTGAAATGAGCGAAATAGTGTTGGTCGTGTTGTCGATTACGCCGCTCACTGCCGGCTCAACGAGATTGAAAGTAATCATCTCGCAGGCAGCCGACTTGGTGCGTTCGCCAGTTATGCACACCTGCCTTGTCGAGCCGTCGGGGGCAGTGAGTGTAAACCAGTTATCAATAGTCAGGTCGAGTGTGCCCAATGCCGGGGTCAACGTGAAGTTGTTGTTCATCTCGGCACGTATCTTCATAGCTTTCATGTTCTCCTCGGTGGCGTTGTCGCTCGTTTCGGGGAAGAACCAGGGCACAGGAATCACAAAGCGGTCTTTGGCATAGTCCTCTGCCGAAATATTGTATGTGACAGCTTCCGACTCGGCATACTGGCCGTCGGTGAAGATTGCCGTGAGGCTTGTTATGCCTTGCCGTGAGGTATCGATACCCACATATTCGGGGTCTTGGCACGATGCCAACAGCAAAGCGAGACCCACGGATAGAAATATACTTTTCTTCATAGTGTTTTAATTCGTTTAAGTTAAGGTGATTATTGCCATTCGGGATATTGGTCAACAAGCTGGTTACCATTGATTTCGCTGGTTGGCAGCGGGCATTGGTACATCTTGCTCGGGAAGTTCATGTCTTTGTGGTCAACTTCGACATAAGTGTAACGGAACGAGCCCGAAGGCAACTTCTCAATCTTCAAGCCGTGGCGGCGGATACCTGTGAATGCAGTGTCAGCCATGCGCCAGCGACGCATATCCCAGTAATACAGGCCCTCGCCCATCAATTCCACCTTGCGCTCTTGGCGTATGGCAGCCATCAGGTTGTCGCCGCTCTGGTCGGTATATGGCAACCCTACGCGTGAGCGAATCTTCCTCACTGCCTCGTTGGCTTCGGTAGTGTTGTTTGTGTGGTAGCAAGCCTCGGCATAGTTGAGGAGCACCTCGGCATAGCGTATTGCAATCCAAGGCGACGTGCAATATTGAGTGGCAAGGAAGCTGTGGTTCTCGTCAACCAACTTCTTCAAGAAGTAGCCAGTCACCGTGCGGCCGTTGCTTGAACTTTCGACATACCACTGGCACCACCCGTCGGTACCGCCTACAAACGGCTCAATCGTGCGTCCTTTCCAAGTCGAGCCATTGTAGAGCACCGTTGCATGGAAGCGCGGTTCGAGTTGTGCATACGGGGGCTCGCTTTCGGTCCCTTCGGTGCTGTGCCATTCGCTCCAGTCGGGGAAACCGCCTGTGTTGGCAAGCTCGAACGATTCTACCAATTCCTGCGTCGGGTTGGCAAGGCCGCCAGTCTGGTTGTTGCCATCAACGGCTTGGTCGCCACCAGGGGCATACAGATTATCCCATGTGTGATAAACGTCATTGGCAGAATTATAATCGTATTCCCACACCGATTCAATGCCATTCGACGTGAATGCCTCGGCATAGGTCGGAGCAAGGTCGTAGAGCGACATAACCATCACTGCCTTGGCTGCATCGCGGGCAGCTTCCCAACGCTCGGCATAGAGCATGGCGCGCGAAAGCAACGCATAGGCTGCTCCGCTGGTGACGCGCCCGTTGGACGTTGCACTCTCGGCAAGGTTCTCGCCGGCAAACTTCAGGTCGTTGTAAACAAAATCCCAACCTTCAGCCTCGGTGCTGAGGGCTTTATTAGGCTGCATCTGCGACAGGTCTTCGTCGTATATGATTACCTGCTTGTAACGCTTCACAAGGTCGAAGTAGAGCATACCACGGAAGAAGCGCAGCTCGGCTCGCAGGCGGGTCTTGTCTGCCTCCCCGAATGTGGCATACTGGTTGAGGTTGCTCAATGCCTCGTTGACGCGGCGCACCTGCTCATACACATAGTCCCAGTTGCCGAGGTAAACAGCCACATAGTTGGCAGTGAGCACGGCATCTTCGCCATACGACATTTCGCTCGGTATGTAGTGGTTCTTGCTATAATTGGTGTCGCCATATTTTATCATGTCGGTAAGCCCCTCGGTCATTCCTGCCGTGCATTGCCCGCCGTCTGAATCATCATAAAACTGCCCGAAATAGTCGGTGAGGTGATAGAAATAGTTGACAGCATACTCGGCACCGCTCACACTGCTCCACACGGTTATGTCCGACACTTCGTCGGTAGGGGTCATGTCAAGGAAGTCGTTGCACGAGCTCAAGCCCAACAATGCCGCCGCCAACACACAGTTATATATTCTTGTTTTCATAATTGTTGCTTTAATAAATGTGTTAGAATGTCAAAGTTAATCCGCCCATTACAGTCCTTTGTTGTGGATAATACCCGTTGTTTACACCAGGAGCTTCAGGGTCGATGCCATCGGGCAGCCCGTCGATAGTGAACAGGTTGGAACCTTGCACATACACGCGCAGACGCTCGATGCCTATTTTGTCCATCCAATTGTCGGGGAAGGTGTAGCCCAACGATGCCGACTTCAGACGAATGTACTTGCCGTCGCGCAACCAGAAAGTCGAAGCCAAGCCGTTGTCGCCACCGTGGGTGAGGTTGCCGGCTGTGATACGCGGGAACTCGCCATCGGGGTTATAGATACTGTAGGCATTTTCGACAAGGTAAAGCGGCGAGTTGGCACCATCTTTGAATGTCTTGGTCCACACCGTGTTGTCGTCATAACCATTGTAGTAGGTACCCGTGAGCGACACATCAAACAGTGCGCCACCAGTGAATTGAGCATCGAAGTCGATGCCGTTCCAGCTTGCATGGAGGTTGATACCGTAAGTGACAGCCGGACGGTTGTTGCGTCCGATGCGGGCACGGTCGCTCCAGTCGATTTTGCCGTCGCCGTTCAGGTCGCGGTACTTTATATCACCCACATTGGGGCGGCTGCCATACCATGCCGAGTTGTCGATTTCTTCCTCGGTGCGATACAATCCGTCGGCAACCCAACCGTAGTTGGCATAAACGTTGTCGCCAGTCACGCGATACCACATCTGCTCGTTCTCGTAGTCGGCGGCATAGCGCAACCAGCGATTCTTTGCCCAACTTACGTTGGCTGAAACGCCATACTCAAACATCTTGCCGCCAAGCATGAAGTGGTTACGGTGAGAAACCGTGATGTCGATACCCTTGGTGTCAATCTTGTTGTAGTTTGCCCACGAGCTGTAATAGCCACCCATCGAGGCTGGATATTCCTGGCTGCTCATCTGGGTGAGGATGTCGTAGGTGTAATTGTAGAATACGTCAAACTCCATGCCCAGCATTCCGCGCCACATCGTGAAGTCGAAACCGGCATTGTAAGAAAGCGTCTTTTCCCATGTGAGCTGGTCGTTGGGAATAGCGCTGGTGTACAGAGTAGTCCATGAGTTGCCGCCCAACATCACATTGTTGCCATAAGAATAAGTGCTCAAGTAGCGGTAGGGGTCAACGGCGTCGGAACCGAGCAAACCGATTGATGCCCTAACCTTCAAATCGTTGATAAACGTAACGTCCTTCATGAAATCTTCACGCGAGATGCGCCATGCTACCGACCCCGAAGGGAAGAATCCCCAACGCTTGCCCGACACGTTGCCTGCAAAACGATAGGAACCGTCATAACGGCCTGTGAACTCGGCAAGATACTTTTGGTCGTAGTCATACTTCAAGCGGAACACGTAGCCCACGCTGCGACGGGCGTTGCTGCTACCGGCGATAGGGCCAGATGCTGCAGGGTTACCGAAGTCGAGTTCGGGAAGGTCGGCAAACGGAACATCTTGTGCATAAGCCGACAGTGTATTGTACTTCCAGTCTTGAATTTCAACCAATGCAAGGAAGTCAACGTTGTGCAAGCCAAACGAGTTGGTGTAGGCGATGCTACCCTGCCCTACCATCTGACGTGTGGTGGCTTGACCTTCGCCAAGTTGGTTGGTCGAGTTGCCACGAGGGTCGAGAGTGTTCTGGTAAGAGAGCTGCTCGACGTTTGTAGTAGGCATCGTAGCCATTTGAGTGTAATATGGTGTCGAGAGGTTCTTGCTGTGAGAAGTGGTATAGTCATACGACCCGTTCACCTTCAAGCTCAAGCCCTTCACCCAAGGCACATCATATTGCAACGACACGTTGGTCTCGATAGCCGTCGTGCGGGTTTCCTGGTAGCCCGATTCGTAGATTGCTGCCAACGGGCTGTTCGATTGTCCGCTGTTGTTGGCTGTACCAGTATAAACGCCATCGATTTTTTCGGGAATATACGGGTGCATGCGTATCGTCTGGTTGGCGATTGACATCCAGCCCTGTTCGCCAAGTTCCGAATTGGAGTCGGTACCACCCGAGGCATATCCCGGAGTGTGACGCTTGCTCGTGCGCCCCGACACGCCCACGGTGAGTTTCCAGTCCTTGGCAATGTCAGCCTCGATGTTCGACCTCAAGTTGTAACGCTTGTAGTAGAAGTTGTCGATGTTACCATCTTGCCCCATGTAGCCCACCGATGCGTAGTAGCGAATGCGGTCGGTACCGCCCTGCAACGACACGTTGTGCTTTTGGTTGATACCAGTGCCAAACACCTTGTCGGCATAATCGACATTGCCCCAGCCGTTGCGACCGGCAATCATGTCGGCGATGTTCTGCTCGGAGAATATTGGCACATACTCGCTCGGCGACGAAATAACGCCGTTGGCAAGGCGGTCCATCATGTCGCCCATGTTGTAATAGTAGGCAAATTCAGGTCCGTTGCAGAACTCGGGGAAATTGGTGTTGAACGAACCACCCACCGAGCCGTCGTAGGTTATGCGCGACTTGCCCTGCGAGCCTTTCTTGGTGGTGACGATAATCACACCGCCGGCAGCCTTCAAACCGTAAACTGCGGCAGCGGCAGCATCTTTCAACACCGACACGCTTTCAATATCGTTGGGGTCGATATCGCCTATCTCGCGTGGGAATCCATCGACGATGTAGGTGACATCATAAATCGACCCACGAATGCGCAACGACGCGTTATCTACACCCGGCTCGCCCGACTCCTGTACCGACGAGATACCCGGCAGCTTGCCGGCAAGCACCTGAGTGACATTGGTCGATGGCGAAACCAGCAACTCGTCACCCTTGATTGCTGAAACGGCACCAGTCAATGAACTCTTCTTCTGCACGCCATAACCCACAACTACAACGTCGTCGAGCACTTGCGAGTCTTCTTCCATAACCACATCGTGAGTGGTCATTCCTGCGATGTTGATACGCTGTGTCTTCATCCCGACAAACGAGAATACAAGCACACCGTTGCGATCGGCATTAACATGATATTTACCTTCGACGTCGGTGATAACGCCCCGGGTAGTTCCGTCAACCGCCACGCTAACCCCTGGCAATGCCTCGCCCTGGGCATCGGTAACAGTTCCTGCCACGGTAATATCTTGTGCACTCGCACCGAATGCGCAAAATGCCACCATCAACAATGAAAACACAAGTGCTTTCATTCGTCGGGAACAGTTTTTAAAACCGTTTTCTCTCATAATAATAAAAGGTTTTTAATTAAAAATTTAGGTTTATATTAAAGGTTCATCCTACCCAACTCTAAATGGGCGGCGAATGCCATCGCCCCGAAGCTCAACAACCCGCACAAGAGAAATGCTGCACCACGGGCAAACGGATCTCCCATAAACAAATTGTTTTTTCATAAGAGCCATATAGTTTGGTTAGTGGATTGTTCTCCTTCTGCTCATTACCGCTGGGCAAGCTGCTCAAGCGTCTGCCAGCACTGGAAGAGCCCACGTGGAACGTGGAAACATCCCTTCCACTTGCCACCCTTCAATGGCAACAACACTTCGCCGCGACGGTTGAGGTAGCCAAACCACTCGGGGTGTTCCTTGTCCTTGAAGTGCGACCACGTGTAGTCGTGTACTCGCTCAAACCATTCAAGGCAACGCTCGTCGCCCGTGAACTGGTAGCCCTTGAGGGTGGAAATGAGCGTTTCGATGTGTACCCACCACAACTTCTGATCCCATTCGAGCTGTTGCGGCGGGAATCCCTTGCGATCCATGAAGTAGAATATGCCGCCAAACTCCTTGTCCCAGCCATAGTCACACATGGTAAGGGTGATATTCTTTGCCTTCTCTATCAATTCGGGGCGACCGAGACGCTTGCCGAGATCCATGATGAACCACATTGCCTCGATGTCGTGGCCCGGGGTGACTTGGCGGCCCTCAAACGAGTCGGACAGTTCGCCCGTGTCAAGCACATTCTCGACAATGATGCCTCCCAACTCGGGTCGATAGAACACTTCCATCACCTCGTGGATGCATTCGTCAATCACCTTTTCGAGGAAATCCTTGTCGAGCAGGTGCTCTATTTCGAGCGAGAGGTTGCACAATATCATCGGCAGCGAAAAGCCCTTCAGGTTGCGAGTGCCGGGGTGCAACTTGTTCCACTTCCCCTTGGGGTTGTTCCTCTTGGCAAGCACCACGTCGAAGGTGCGCTTGGCTATCTCGGCATACTCCTTGCTACCCGTCGCCAACGCCAATTGCCCGAATGCCATCGTGGCAAACGTGTAAGAGAAAATATTGTATGGCTCAACCAGCGGACGACCGGCACGGTCAACCGAGAAATACCAGTTGTAGTTGCCGTCATGCCCGAATTTCTTAAGGAACTCGGCACCTTGTATGGCGCAATCGAGCCACTCCTGACGCTTCTCGACTTTGTTGTAAAGCATAGCAAAAAGCCACACTTCCCTGCCTTGCATCCAAATGAATTTGTCGGTATCATACACCGCTCCGTCCCGGTTCAGGCACGAAAAATAGCCTCCATGTTCATGGTCTTGCGAATACTTGAGCCAAAATGGCAACACATTGTCAAGCAGCTCACTTTTATACTGATTTGCTAACGAGTTAAAATCCATACCGTTTATTTTTAAAAAATGAATTACTATTTATTTCTTAGTCCAATAACGCTCTATCTCTTCGAGCGACTTACCCGTAGTCTCTGGCATCAACCTCCACACTATGAGGATATAAGGCACGCACATCACGGCAAAGAGCAGGAACGTGCCGGCAGGTGTGGCATTGTGCAGCAGCCACGGCGTGAGCTGACCCACAAGGTAGGTGCCAATCCACAACGAGAAGCCTGCCACCGACATCGCCATGCCGCGCACTCGGGTCGGATACATCTCCGACAAGAACACGAATATCACAGCCGAAATTGAAATGGCACAGCAGAACACGTAGAAGAGGAAGAACGTGAGCAAGAAGCCGTTGGACAGCCCCACCGCATCGCCAAACTGGAAATAGAAAGCAATGAACAGCAGCGACAGCACCATGCCCGAAACGCCATAGTAAACGAGCGTCTTGCGACCCACGCGGTCGATGATGAAGACGGCTATCACCGTGGTGACGGCATTGACGATGCCCACAAGCACTTGGCTGAACAGCGCGTCGCCGCCCGACAAGCCTGCCTGTTCGAAAATCGTCGGCCCGTAATACAGCACGGCATTGACGCCCATGAACTGACCGAGAATGGCAATTGCAGCACCTATCAGCACAGCCTTGAAGATGCCTGGCTGCAACAGTTCACGCCAGTTGGAACGCACCTCCGAGCCAATCACCGACTTCACCTCGGCAAGTTCGCCGCTTGCCGCCGTGGCACTGCGGTAAATCTTCTTGAAAATAGCCAATGCGCCCTCTTCCTTGCCTCGAAGTACAAGCCAACGTGGACTTTCGGGAATGAAGTAAACCGACACGAAAAGCAACACAGCCGGCACACCTGCCAGCCCAAGCATTCCGCGCCACACTTCCGAAACGAAGATGCGGTGCATCCATTCCGAGCTAAGCACCGCGCCGCTCTGCGAATAGTGCATCAGCCCATAATTGGCAAGATATGCGCCAAGGAAACCTATGGTGACGGCAAGCTGGTAGAGCGACACCAGCTGTCCGCGGTAACGAGCTACCGAAACCTCCGATATATAAAGCGGTGAGACAATCGACACCACACCGATACCCACACCGCCGAGCATACGCGCAACGACGAGAAACGAGAACGAAGTGGCAAAAGCACAACCGATGCCCGAAATGGCAAAAAACAGCGCCGCAATGAGCAACGTGGCTTTACGCCCGAGACGGTCGCACAACTTGCCGGCAAACGCCACGCCCACAATCGACCCTATCAGGGCACAGCCCACAAACCAGCCGAGCTGCAACTCGGTGAGCGCAAACTGCTCGGCAATCTGTGAAACCGTTCCCGACACCACGCCTGTGTCGTAGCCAAACAAGAAGCCGCCAAGTGCCGCAACGAGCGACAGCAGCAACAGGTAGGGGAAATTTATATTTTGCTTGGTCTGTTCCATGAGGCTATTTTATGTCGAAATATTCCATGTAGCGGTCGTAGAGATGCCCAGCCTGCAAATATGCCGACTGCGGGCTCATGAAATGCGAGAACTCAAAGGTGATTGCCTTGTCGTAGCCGGCACGTTTGGCGGCTTCGAGCTTCAGGCGCAACTTGTCAAACTTGATTGGGAAGAAGCGTATGGGCATATCGCGGTCGAACGACTCGGCATTAGTCCAGCATTGCATTCCATATCGGTCGGCAAGTTTCTTGTTGACGGTGAAAAACGCATCGAGCTCGTCATAGTCGATATGCCCGTCCTGGAAGGCACAAGCGTCAACCACGTCGTGAATGCCATCGAATATCTCGTTCCATTCCTTCTCGTGTTGCTCGACCGACACCGCGTCTTGTCGAGTGAGCGAGCCGCTGCTTGCCATCACAGCCTTCTTGCCGTCGATCCATGGAGAAATGAATGTTGGCAGTCCGCCCGACACATCTTTGCACTGCTTGCCCATTGCGTGGAAAGCCTTTATCGCCCCCTTGGTGGCACGGCTTATCTCGCCGCTTATGTACCAGCCGCCAAAGCTGCGGTAGCGTGTACCATAGCGTTGCCACACCTCGTCGATTACATATTTGTTGTCCTCAATCTCCCAACTCAGGTCGCCCGTATCCCAATAGCGACCCGAGTCGTAGAGACCGAAGTAGAATTTCATGCCATACTTTTCGGCAAGCGACAGGAACATATCCACCAAGTCAACCGACGGGCGGTAGCACCCCTTCTTGAGCAGATACTCCGACGGATAGGTTATAAACTTGCGGTAGCCCGAACGGATAAGTATCACCGTGTCGATGCCAATCCTCTTCATGTGTGCGAAATCCTGATCCCACTCCTTCACGCCCCAGTTCTGGTGGGGTATGTCGTGGGAAATTTCGTCAAGGAAGGTACCAGTTATGCGCAACCCGTTGTTTTTAGGCACAATCAGTCCACCAGCCTCGGTGGCAGTTGCGGCTTGCGTCGCCGGCGACGATTGTTTTTGCTGTGAGCTACACGCCGTCATGGCTTCGGCAATCGCCGGCATCATGGCAATAGATGCTCCTGCCATAGCAGCCTTTTTTAAAAATTCTCTTCGGCTATTCTTCTCCATAATATATATAAGCCTCCTATCTTGATTCGTTTTTTAGTTTTACATGCCACAAATATAAGCACAGTTTATAAACTATCCAACAATTAATAAATAATTTTATTAATATACCGCAAATTTTTCCTTAAGTTCGACTAATTGGCATACACAGAAGCTATGATAACACATATTAGCAGTTATTTTCCAAAAATTTTGCTTTGAATTGCGGCAAGAATTGCTAACTTTGTAAATTGAGTGTGGAAGATATATGTACATATGCTTGTACCACCGATAGTTGCATTATTTTTCATCAATCAATTCCATAACTTCATGAGACAAACTCTGCTAAAAGAAATAGAAAAGGGCACCAAAAACGCGTTGTTGAAGAAAAAAATAATAACGCACTACATCTACAACGGCAGTTCTACCATAACAGAGTTATCGAAAGAGCTGAACCTGAGCATTCCGACGGTCACAAAATTCATCAGCGAGATGAGCGAAGACGGCTTCATCAACGAATATGGCAAGTTGGAGACCTCAGGTGGCAGACACCCCATCCTCTACGGGCTAAACCCCGAGTCGGGCTACTTCATCGGCGTTGACATGAACCGCTTCTCGCTCGACATAGGCATGATTAACTTCAAGGGCGACCTGCTCTTCCACAAGAGCGACATCCCCTACAACTTTGAAAGTACGCCGCAAGCCCTCGACAACCTGTGCAACATCGTGTGCGAACAAATCGAGACGCTCAATATCGACCGCGACAAGATACTTAACATCTGTGTCGATATTTCGGGCAGAGTCAACCCCGAGTCGGGCTACAGCTTTAGCATCTTCAACTTCTCCGAACTACCCCTGTCGGAAGTACTCACGAGCCGCATCGGCTACCCCGTGTGCATCGACAATGACACTCGCGCCCTCACCTATGGCGAATACATGAAGGGGTGTGTCGATGGCGAGAAAGACATCATCTTCGTCAACGCCAGTTGGGGGCTGGGCATAGGCATAATCATCGACGGGAAGATATATAGCGGCAAATCGGGATTTGCCGGCGAATTTGGGCACATCAACGCCTTCGACAACGAAATACTATGCCATTGCGGCAAGAAAGGCTGCCTCGAAACCGAGGCATCGGGCAGCGCGCTCCACCGCATCCTGCTCGAACGCATCGCCGGCGGCGAGACATCGATACTGTCGCGCAACATCGCCGACGGCGAGTCAATCACCATCGACCAGATAATCGATGCAATAAACAAGGAAGACCCATTGTGCATCGAGATCCTCGAAGAAATCGGGCAGAAGTTGGGCAAGCACATCGCCTCGCTCATCAACATCTTCAACCCCGAGCTGGTGATAATAGGCGGAAAGCTGTCGCTCGCCGAGGACTACCTCACCGAGCCCATCAAGTCGGCGATACGCAAGTATTCGCTCAACCTCGTCAACAAAGACTCGGCGATAGTTACCTCCAAGCTCAAGGAAAAAGCAGGTTTCATAGGTGCATGTATGCTCGCACGCAGCCGAATGTTTGAAAACTGACCAACTCCCCATGGGTTTAAGACGGCAAACAAACGCCCAAGCCAATAGCACGATGCGCTCACCCCGACCTGCCCGACACAACCACACCAAGAGGCAATTTGGCATTATTTGAGTTTTCGTACTCCCCATACACCCATTTTTAACATATCGCGGCTTTAACTTCCGCGACTTTTAAGTATCTAACAAACGTAAACTATTAAAGACCTGTGGCACACATCGACGATGACCAATTAGTGGAAATGCTGAAATCGAGCAACGACCGCGACCGTGGCTACCGGCTGCTGCTCGCAAAATATGGCTCAAGGCTATACTGGCACATTCGCCGCATCGTTGTGGCACATGAAGATGCCGAGGACGTGATGCAGGAAACCGCCATCAACATCCTTGCCGGCATCGACAAGTTTGAACAGAAAAGCTCATTGTCAACATGGGTTTACCGCATCGCCACCAACGAGGCGTTGAGGCTGTTGCGCCGCCGCACGGGTTTCTTCCAGTCGATCGACAGCCTTGGCGAGACCCTCGTCGAGAAGCTCGAAGACGAGGCTGGAGTGGATGCCGACGCCGCCGAACTGCTTTTCCAAAAAGCACTGCTGCAGCTGCCCACACAACAACGACTCGCATTCAACCTGCGGTATTACGACGAAATGCCCTACGAAGAGATAGCCAAGGTGACTGGCAAAAATGTCAACACGCTCAAGACCAACTATCACTTCGCAGTATCTAAAATAAAGGATTACTTAAAAGAAAATTCATTATGAAAGCCGATTTTGAATCAGTAGGCAAACGTTTGCCATATGTGGAACCCGAGGGGTATGTCGAAGACCTCGTCGAGCGTTGCGCCACACGGGCACTTCATAGCCGAAAGGCAACGCCAAGCTCCGACTCAAGCCGATTGCCTCGCCGCATCGGCATCGCAGTCACATCGATGGCTGCCGCCCTGCTTGCCGCTGCCATCATATTCCCGGCAATAACTAAAAGCATCAACCCCGACAGGGTGACAGTAGAGACAATCGCCCAAAGCCAAACGCTGGGCGACGTGCTGTCAACGCTGAGCAACGACGAACTCGCCGCCATCGAATACTACTCGTTCGACGAAATGCCAACGTCAGACTACGACGACAGCGAAGAATAAACACATCAATATTCACACACTCACCTCAAAGAATTTGATTATGAAACAGCTATATGCAATTTGGCTCATTGCCATCACCATGTTCGTCTGCTCGACGGCACCAGCGCAAGCCGCCGGCAAGAAGCTCAACCAGGAACAAGCCTTGATGCTGTTCAACGCCAAGATGAAGATGATGCAGGAAAAACTCGCCCTCACCGACGAGCAAACCGAACAGCTCATACCCGTGTATAAAAACTATCTGCAAGAACTCGACGCAGTGTTCAAATCGCGTAAATACCCACGCCGCTACAAGCCCACATCGGCTGAAGATGCCTGCAACGTGATGACCGAGCGGCTCGACGTGAACGCCAGCGTGATACAACTGCAAAAGAAGTACATCCGCGAGTTTGCCAAAATCCTCAATGCCGACCAAGTGATGAAAATATACCGCGTCGAGGGGCAGATACAACACGAGATAAGGAAAGAAAAACGCCGCCGCGCA
This sequence comes from uncultured Bacteroidales bacterium, assembly GCA_949285735.1. Lineage (GTDB taxonomy): Bacteria > Bacteroidota > Bacteroidia > Bacteroidales > Muribaculaceae > Avimuribaculum. The sequence continues at coordinate 24,047 of CASEAQ010000001.1, read as the reverse complement.
GGAAAGAATTGAAATCGCCGCCGCGCGACACGAAAACAAAAGGGCTGGAGCGTATTCACTACGTCCCAGCCCTTATTTCTGACAAATGCGCATAATATCAGCTCATGTGCCACACAAGCAACTTAGCCGTCAACCACAAGAGCATTTGCCAATGGACATCATCAACGGCATTCGCACGTAATAAGATTGCTACATATTTCGCAATACGTTCCCGATTCCATGCCGTAATTTTATGTGCACAGGCAACCTGCCGCTATATGTGGCACAGGCAGTGTGCGCTTGTCAACAATTTCCCAAAACCAGTCTTGCCTTTTTGTACAGAGCCTGCAAGGTTACAGCTCATTGGGGAAATTTTCCAATGGGCGCAGGCGGCTCAATACAGTGAGGCGATGGAGGTCGGTGGCGGCAACGTTGTAGTAGCCGTTACGCAGCAGCCATTCGGCTTTCTTGCGGACTTCTTCGCCATAACCACCAACGAGCGATGGCAAATTAAGCTGGAATTTCACGCCTTGCGCTTTCAGCCGTTTATAGTCGTCACGACCCATATACACATAACGCTCGGGGTGCGCAAGCAACGGAAAAAATCCCTTCTGCCTGATGCGCTGCAAAGCCCCGTCAAAGTCAATAGGCGGATTGTAGTAGCTGGTTTCAACAAGCAAGTGGCTACCATCGCCACCTATCGGCAACAAGTCGCCGGTGGCGAGCCGTTCCTCAAACAAGTTGTCAAGCATATTCTCGGCAGCAAGGCGCAGCACCACGCTTCCCGAGTAGGCAGCCGCCAACTCGGCGAATCGCTGCCTCAAACCGCTGGTAGTATTGGGAATATCCTCCATTATATGTGGTGTGAGCCACACCTCGGCAATGCCTAATGCCTCGTACTTGGAAAGCACTTCCAGAGCTTCCTCCATCGACTGCAATCCGTCGTCAACCCCAGGCAATATATGGCAATGCCAGTCGGTGATAAGCCCCAATGTCTTATCTCCCGATTGCCGATGAGTAGCATTCCGCCCCTTAAACGATTGCAATATCTTGCCAAACATAAAAATCTATTTTTTTCCCTAAAACAAAGCACATAGGCTCTTAACCGACACCTCTGCTTCCAGCCACAAAATTAACCAAAAACAACCTCACCATCACAAAAAAGCCCAAAAATTGTTCGTCAAAACCGCCAACCTTCACAACCATGCCCTTCTGACGCTATGAAATACTTTATGCCCGCTCTTCGAGCAGCACATAGGCAGGACACTCGGCGTTGTGTCGCATAAGGTCACGCATCACAAACCATCTGCAACGTCCGCAAGGAAAGAATCACTTTTCTTGTCCGCCAGCAAATCCATAACCAGCATAAAACCCAACGTGGACAACCCGCCTCACACCAAGAATCCAATTAGCCGCCACACAACACTAAACATCAATACATTATGTTCAGTATTATTGCGCAACTTGACTGATTTCACGCTTTTTCGAGCATTTTAATCACGACAATGAAAAATTTAGCCGTGCATGATCATTGATATTTGTCACATTTTTCTTATCTTTGCCGCAAAATAGCTTGTCTCTCGCCAAGAGACAGGCGTAACTACCCAGCTTTTTGTATTTAGTATTGGGTAAGCCTTGAGGAGAAAAATGGTTTATGGACAAAATGGGCGAAAAACCCATAACTTTTTAATGACACCCGATTAACTGTTTGAAAGTCAGCAACAAACGACACCAAACAGGATTGGGCGATTTTTATTTTAGGCAATATAGCAAGTGCAAGTAGTATGAATGCATTCTCATCAAATAGCGATTGTGCAACCGCCGCAGACACCATGCAGTGGTTCGTGATGCGTGACCTTACGCGACACAACGCCAAGCGTCCTGCCTATGTGCTGCTCGAAGAGTTGGGCATAAGGTATTTCACGCCAATGATGTGGAAAATTTATACCCTGCGCGGCAAGCGTCAGCGTAAGTGGATTCCCATCATGCACGACCTATTATTCGTACATTCATCTCGCGAAACCTTAGACCCAATAGTTGAACGTATTGCCACATTCCAATACCGTTTTCTGCGTAACACTCACCGCAAACCCATGACCGTGGGCACCGAAGAGATGGAGCGTTTTATCCATGCCGTCGGCACAAGCGAGTCGCCCGAGTATTACCGTCCTGAAGAGGTTACCGAAGCAATGTGCCACAAGCGGATACGCATCATCGGCGGAAACCTCGACGGCTATGAAGGTAGCCTGCTGACAACACGCGGCTCGAAGAAGAAGCGCCTGTTGGTCGAGCTGCCAGGGCTGCTTGCCGCCGCAGTGGAAGTCGAGCCTGAGTACATCCAGCTGATATAACAGCTTAATGTAAAACACACCACCCCTGTTTTTGTTTTTTTTATTACCGCCAACTTGGGATAGCCACCCAAGGCAGTTGGTTACACCCTTTTGTAACCAACTTCGTACAGGCACTCAAGTGGCGATGGCAAAAAAACGATTCAGGCACAGCCGTATGCGTGTGTAGTGTAATCTACCTCGTAGAAACGAAAACCAGTCTTTAAATATGGATAAAAAGAAAGCCAAGGGCTGCACCCTCGCATGGGTTGCAGCAGTGTTTTTATTGTTTGTAAGTTCGTGTGGTTCAAGCAAGGATGTAGTTTATTTCCAAGACCTTAAGCCCGGACAGAGTGTAGAAACCCTAAGTGCGTACACCCCCGTCACACTCCAACCCGAAGACAAGATTTCAATCATCGTCAACAGCCGCGACCAGCAGCTGATGAACCTGTTCAATCTGCCAACAATCAACAAGCAGCTCGGGCAAAACACGTCGGGCAGCAGCCAAGGCGTGTCGGGCTACACCATCGACTCGAATGGCGAAATCGACTTCCCCGTGCTTGGGAAAATAAAGGCTGCCGGATTGACGCGCGAGCATCTTGCCGCATTCATAAAAAGCGAACTCGTGGGCAACAACCTCGTGAAAGACCCCGTGGTGACTGTCGAGTTCATGAACCTGTGTGTGTCGGTACTTGGCGAGGTCAACACCCCCGGACGCTATGCTATCGACCGCGATCGCATGACCATTCTCGATGCACTGAGCATGGCTGGCGACCTCACCATATATGGCAACCGCAACAACGTGATGGTAATCAGGCATGAGGCCGACAACGGTTCACAACGGGTTTACGGCATCGACCTCACTTCGGGCAACGACATATATTCGTCGCCTGCCTACTACTTGCAGCAAAACGACGTGGTGTATGTCGAACCAAACGACGTGCGTGCCCGCCAATCGACCGTCAACGGCAACAACGTGCGCTCAACGGCATTCTGGATTTCGCTCGCCTCGCTGCTCACCTCGATAGCTATCCTCATAGTCAACTAACCCCCACCCTTTTAAACACAACAACAAAATGGCGTCTCAAGAAAACATCACGGTTCTACGACCCGAAGAAGACTCTATCCGGATACAAGACATTTTGCAACTATGCCTGGCAAAGTGGTATTGGTTTGCAACCTCATTGGCAGTGGCTCTCGGCATTGCAATCTTCTACATTCTCTCCACTCCGCCCGTATATACGCGCTCGGCTTCGCTCCTCATCAAGGAAGAAGGCGGCAACGGCTCAATGGGCGACGCAAGCGCACTGGGCAACTTCGACATATTCAAGACCAATACCAACGTCAACAACGAGATACAATCGCTCCAGTCGCCATCGGTGATGGCCGACGTGGTGAAGCGCCTGCACCTCGACATCAACTACCACACCGACGGCAGCTTCTACAAGCGCGTCCTATATGGAAACAATTGCCCATACACGGTGGAATTTACCAGCATACAGGACAACGACAACGCCTCGTTCACCATCACCCCTGGAACCGACGGCGGCATACGACTGACCGACTTCGCCTACAATGGCGAGGAATATGACCTCGAAATCGAGACCGCCCTTGGCGACACCGTGTCGGCTCCGATGGGCACGTTTGTCGTAAAGCCCTCTGCCGACAACGACTCATCAGCCATATACCAGTCGCCAATATACGTGTCGCGCACGGGGCTGGTTGCCACCACGAGGGCATACGCCTCGGGGCTCACAATAGCCTTGAACAACGAGAAATCGACAGTCATCAACCTGTCGTTCAACGACGTGTGCATCCAGCGAGCCGAAGATGTGCTTAACACCGTCATCGCCGTTTACAACGAAAACTGGATTAAAGACCGCAACCAAGTGGCTGTGAGCACATCTATGTTCATCAACGAACGTCTCGGCGTGATTGAACGCGAGTTGGGCAACGTGGACGAAAGCATATCATCATACAAAAGTGAGAACCTGCTGCCCGACGTGCAGGCTGCCGCCAGCATGTATATGGAACAAAACAGCGTGACGAACGAAAAAATTCTCGCCCTGAACACACAACTGTCGATGGCGCGCTACATTCGCAACTACCTGACAAACGCCACTGCGCAAAACCAGCTGATTCCAGCCAACTCGGGCATCGAAAGCCCAGGCATCGAAAGCCAAATCTCGGAATACAACACGATGCAACTGCGCCGCAACGACCTCGTGGCAAACAGTAGCGAGAAAAACCCGCTGGTAGCCGACATGGACCAGTCGCTGCAAAACATGCGCCGAGCCATCATCTCGTCGATCGACAACCTGATGGTCACGCTCAACACCCGGCTCAGCACGCTCCAGCAAAGCGAACGCCAAACCACCCAGCGCATCGCCGCCAACCCCTCGCAAGGCAAATACCTGCTGTCGGTCGAACGTCAGCAGAAAGTAAAGGAGTCGCTATATCTCTTCCTGCTCCAAAAACGCGAAGAAAACGAACTCTCACAAGCCTTCACCGCCTACAACACACGTATCATCACTCCCCCCAGCGGCAGCATGATCCCCACCTCCCCCGTCCGGAAAAACATATTGCTTGTAGCAATCGCAATAGGCCTGCTACTGCCTGCCGCCATAATCTTCATACGCGAGAACATGAACACCCGCGTTCGCGGCCGTAAAGACCTTGAACACCTGACGGTGCCATTCGCCGGCGAAATTCCACTTGTGGTGGCAAACAAGAAAACCTCAACCGACGACCGAAGCATCATTGTCCACCGAGGTTCGCGCGACGTGGTTAACGAGGCGTTCCGCGTGCTGCGCACCAACCTTGAGTTCATGCTTGGCGACAACAAGGCAGCTGGCGGAGCCCCAGTGATACTGTTCACATCGTTCAACCCCGGCAGCGGCAAGACGTTCCTGTCGATGAACACAGCGGCAGCCTTCGCATTGAAAGGGAAACGGGTATTGGTCATCGACGGCGACTTGCGCCGTGGCTCTTCCTCCTCATACGTCGATTCGCCAACCAAAGGTCTAAGCGACTATCTTGCCAACCGAGAAACCAATATCGACCATCTCATTGTCGAAGAACAATATTTCCCAGGGCTTTATGTATTGCCCATAGGCACAGTACCTCCCAACCCCACTGAACTGCTTGCCGAACCACGATTTGCCGAACTTATCAAACAAATGCGCTCTCGCTTCAATTATATTTTTATCGATTGTCCGCCTGTTGAAGTTGTGGCAGACACCCAAATTATCGAGAAACTTGCCGACCGCACATTCTTCGTAGTCCGCGCCGGTCTGCTTGAACGCGACATGCTGCCAGTCCTACAGCGTTATTACACTGAAAAACGCTTTAAAAACATGGCACTTGTCCTCAACGGAACAGAATGCGTTGGCTCACGCTATGGCTACAAATATGGCTATGGCAACAAAAGTTACTATACCTTCCAAGAATAACCACACAACTTTTCCATGAAGATGTCATGACTTCTCCAAATACGCCTCAACTACAAGAGCTTAACGTTCTTAAATTTTATGGTATATTGTTGGTGGTACTTGGACACGTAACTGCTATCTACACTCCCATGTCACTTATTGTGCCAAATATTCCGTCAACCACACTTATCACGGTCAAGGAATGGATTTACACATTTCATATGCCTATGTTCATCTTTGTCAGTGGCTGCGTATTTGCATATCAATTAGAGGTGAAACAAAAGACAATGAGCTTCAAATCGTTGTTTATCAACAAAGCAAAGCGACTAATGATTCCATTCTTTGTCTTTGGACTGTTCATGGTTTATCCCACGATGGTTTTACTGGGCTTCCGCGACCCAGTGCATTACTTGATTGATGGTTTTTTCCTGCTCATCGATCCTCGACATCTGTGGTTTGTTGCGGCATTGTTTCTCATTTTCTTGTTGTTCTTCGGTTTGCGGCAGATATGTCTATGGCTTAAGTTGCCTGTGTGGACTGTTACGATTATCGCACTCATACTCCATCTCGTTCCATTTCACACAATCTATTTCCAAATAGGTAATGTGGAAGAATATTTCTTGTGGTTTTCGGTAGGTTACCTGTTTATTACACAAAAACAAGTAGTTAAATACATCATCACAGCAATAGCTTTAGGGTGGTGTGTCCATGCTGCATTACCAGAAATCACACCAACCAATATATTAGACATATATAAAGCAATCACGGGTATCGCATTGTTTTACATACTTTCGATCAAAACACTAAACATACAGCACACTCGCCTATACCAACTGATTGCACCTAATTCGTTTGGTATCTATCTCTTTCACTCCATGATAATATATTGGTTGGAATATTATGCTTCGCCTTATGCCATACCCCCTGTTGTGCTCACGCTGTGCGTGTTTGTTACCAGCATCGCCATTTCTGTCGCACTTACCATAGCCGTCAGACGATTAGGTTGGGGTGTCGTAATTGGTGAACGCTCAAAATCATAATCGTCATCTATGTCATCCCCAATATCCTCCAATAAACGCATTGCCAAGAATACGCTGGTATTGTACCTGAGAATGATTTTCATTCTCTGCGTAGGCTTATACACCAGCAGGATTGTCCTGAACACGCTTGGAGTCGAAGATTATGGTTTGTATAATGTAGTCGGTGGATTTGTTGCTTTTTTCTCATTCTTGAATGGTGCAATGGCAACCGCCACGCAACGATTTATCACATTTGAACTTGCCCGAAACGACCTAAACAAGCAAATCTCCACATTTTCAACAGCTGTGATTATCCACATCTTAATAGCCATATTAGTGGTGATAATCGCAGAAACTATCGGACTGTGGTTTGTATATAACAAATTGGTCATTCCTGCCGAGAGATTGACGGCAGCCGTTTGGGTTTACCACTTCTCTGTGCTGACTATATTCATGTCTATTATCTCCATTCCATACAATGCGGCGATAATAGCTCATGAGCGCATGTCGGCATTTGCCTACATCTCTATTCTTGACGTAGTACTGAAATTAGTTGTAGTCTATCTCCTGACCCTGGTGTCATTCGACCGACTGATTTTCTATGCAGCTTTACTTTTCGGTATTTCCCTTCTCGACCGATTGATTTATGGTATTTACTGCAATCGGCATTTCCCAGAAGCACGTTTAAAAATGATATTCGACAAAACCATATTCAAGGAAATGACTAATATTGCCGGCTGGAGCCTATTTGGAAATATTGCTGGAGTACTCTACACACAGGGGCTGAATGTGCTGCTCAACTTGTTCTTTGGACCTGCCGTAAACGCCGCCCGCGGTATCGCAGTAACCATACAGGGTGTAGTGACAGGCTTTGTAAGTAATTTCCAAATGGCACTTAACCCCCAAATAACCAAAAATTACGCCATCGGCGACATGAAGCGAATGCATTCCTTAATATATGCAAGCAGCAAATATTCTTTCTTCCTTTTGCTAATTATCGCACTGCCGATAATGATTGAAACGCAGACCATCTTGACCCTATGGCTGAAAATTGTGCCCGAGCACACGGTATGGTTCACTCGCATCATACTCTGCATATTGTTGATCGACGCTCTGTCTAATCCACTGATGGTTTCCTCACAAGCTGTTGGGCGCGTCAAAGTTTACCAAAGTGTAGTCGGCGGACTTTTGTTGCTTATTCTCCCTGTGGCGTATGTGGCACTCCGATTAGGGGGCAATCCCGAAACCGTATTTGTCGTCCACCTCATCTTTGCACTCCTCGCCCTTGTGTGTAGAGTCATCATCGTAGGGCGTATGGTATCATTTTCGTTTTATGATTTCATTCGCAAAGTGCTGTTCCCGGTAACTTCGGTTTTTATCCTGTCTCTGTCTGCATCAATCGCCCTATATACAATATTCCCTTCTGGTGGATTATTAAAAACTTGCTTAATGGTTGCAACTGTTGTCGTATTAACATTACTGAGCATTTTGTTTGTTGGTATGAACTCTTCAGAAAGAATCATAATTCGAGAAAAAATTTCAAAATTGAGAACAAGGAAACATGCTTAATCTGATTATAAAACTCAGAGAACACATCAAGCTACTGTTCCACCCTGTCATCATCAACGCCTTTGTTTTCTATGACGAGCGTGGACGAGTGCGAAAAGAGAATTGGGGAGACGACATCAATTATTATTTCCTGCGCGACATAGTTAAGCGTCCGTTGGTATTAGTCAACCGCACTTCACTTGCTTTTAGACTTGAACTGCGCAACTACTTGGTGATAGGCTCAACCATCGATATGCTATGCAGGCGCAACACCGAGGTCTGGGGGGCAGGAATCATCGATGGAAGCAAACCTCTCCAGATGAAACCCACAAAAGTTCATGCTGTCCGTGGACCTCTCACCCGAAACAAGCTACTTGCTGAAGGAGTGGACTGCCCCGAGATATATGGCGACCCAGCTTTGCTGACTGCGCTTTATTATCGACCAAACATCACCCGTCGCTGTAAATATGGAATAATTTCACACGTTTCAAACCTCGCTCTGCTGGAAAACATGCTCATCGAGGGAGAACCATTAAGCCAATGCGAAGATGTGCTAATTATCAACATGAGGCAATACGTTCATTGGCATGACATAATCGACCAAGTATGCGCCTGCGAGGCTATCTTGTCATCATCGCTTCATGGGCTTATCATAGCCGAAGCATATCGCATACCAAACGTGTGGATAGAGTTCGGCAAACCGCTAATTGGTGGACACTTCAAGTTCCACGACTTCTTTCTTTCCATCCAGCGAGACCGCACAGCCCCCGTTTCTATCGTTGGTAATACACTTCCTTTACAGGAGATTGAACACGAAATCAACGATTGGAATCCTGGCATTATCAACCTGCAACCATTGTTCAAGTCATGCCCATTCGAGCTTAAAAAAGCCAAATACGACTTATGAATATCCTATTCTACACCCACGGCAAGGTATATGCCACCCGTGGGGGAACAGAACGCACCACAGTGTCGGTAGCGTCGGCACTGACACGCCTGTATGGCTGCAGATGCTTCTCTCTATATGAAGTCGCCGAGGAGACTCCGCGAGAGACATGCTTTGAGGCTGAATTTAACTGGCAAGCCAGTCGTGACCGTCAAAAAGATATTAATACACTGCGCCGCATCGTTACGGAGCATGGCATCGACTTCATCATCGACCAAGGCATCTTTATCCACGTCAAGTTGCTACGTGAAGCTGTCGATGGCACTCGGTGCCAAGTAATACTCGCCCACCACTTCGAGCCTGGTGCCGAAGTCCTCTACATGAGCCTGAAGTCTCATTGGGCAAAGCACCGTAATCACATGACATGGCGGCAACGAGCCCGATGGCTGCACGACTTGCTACTCTATCCCCTTGCCCGCCACTCCTACGAGGAGACTCTGCGACGCACCTACCGCGAGGCTTACTACAATGCCCACCGTGTGGTACTGCTCAGTCGCAGCTTTATCCAATCATATCAGGAGTTCGGACGGTTCAATGACAATGCCAACTTCGCCATTATCCCCAACAGCCTCTCATTCGATGAGTTCCTACCTGTCGAGGCAATCAACCAAAAGAAACACGTAGTTCTCATAGTGGCGCGCATGGAGGAAGTTCACAAGCGCCTTTCGCTTGCACTTGACATTTGGGCACAAGCCAAACGCGAACCATGGAGCAAAGGCTGGCAACTGAAACTTGTGGGCGAAGGCAAAGACCTGCCGACCTACAAGCGCATGGTGGTGCATGGACATATTCCCGATGTGTCGTTCGAAGGTCGGCAAGCTCCCAAGCCATACTATCGCGAAGCATCTATATTCCTCATGACATCACGCAGTGAATCATGGGGGCTGACACTAACCGAAGCGCAACAGATGGGTGTCGTACCTGTGGCTTTCGACACGTATGCCTCACTGCGCGAAATAATTACCGACGGCTCCAATGGAATGGTGCTTGCCGAGGGCGATATTGATGGTTACTTGAACAGTTTACACCTGCTAATGACCGACACCGACCGCCGCCGGCACATGGCACAACAAGCCATAATCTCGTCAAAACGCTTCGCACAAGACAAAATTGCAGAAATGTGGTGGAAACTGCTGTCTGAAAAATAAACCCAAAACCAAACAAGACAAAAATGATCAATGTCTTATATGTAACATTTGCATCTGAAAATTTCGATGGTGCCACTTATTCTCTTATGGACTTGATACGGTCGGTTAGGGAACATGTCAACCCCATCGTGATGGTTGGAACCAAGGGATGCGTTTACGATTATTTCACGCGTAACAACGTGGAATGCATAGTGTGCGATTTTAAAGAAAACTTGGTAGGCAAGCCCACTAAGATCCATCAATACATTAAGTATGTACTCAAATACATTCCCAATCACTTGCAATACAATAAAAGGAATAAAGAATGCATAAGGCAAGTCTCTCAAATACTTAAAGGCAGGCACATAGATATAGTCCATATCAATAATACGGTAATGTCGGTAGGTTATGAGATTGCAAAGGCATTGAATGCAAAATGTGTATGGCATTTGCGAGGATTCATGGATTTGGACTTTGGCTGGATGCCCTTAAAGGGTTGGAAAAATTATCGTGACACACTAATACACACCGATGCTGTTATTGGCATAACCAATACCGTGCTTGCTCACTACCTCCCACTGGATAGTGCCAACGCCCACTCTGTGTTTGATGCCGTTAGAAGCAAAAATGACACATGCTTCATTATGCCCAAAGAAAAATACTTCCTTTTCTGTGCTGGACTTTTATCACATCAAAAAGGTTGCGATTTTGCCATTAAGGCTTTTGCCCAATCGGGATTGGCATCAAAGGGGTATAGATTGAGAATCATCGGGAAAAGTCATCCAGCGTATGCTAAAAAACTTAATACCTTGGTGACTGCTTGCGACGTTGCTAATGCAGTGGATTTCTTAGGTCGTTCTGAAAATGTCAAAGAACACATGGCTAAAGCCACAGCCTTCTTGATGTGTTCTGAAAATGAAGGTTTAGGACGTGTTTCGGTAGAAGCCATGTTCTATGGCTGTTTGGTTATTGGTCGCAATTCGGGCGGCACCAAAGATTTCGTAATTGACGGTCAAACAGGGTTGTTGTTTGACGATATGGATGGTTGCATAACTGCAATGCAAAAAGCCGTTTCAGAAGATAACCAAGAAGTCATTTTAAATGCACAACAATTTGCCCAAGAAAATTTCTCTATCGAGAATTATGGAGAAAAGATACTGGATGTATATAACAAAGTTCTAAATTGAAACATTAATCAAGTCCTCATTGATAGTTGAAATATGAAGTACAAATTATTGGCAGTCTCGAAGTTTCCTAATATATCAGGGGTAAATATTGGAGATTATATTCAAGCACTTGCATCATCACAATTCCTTCCAAAAGTGGATGGTTTCATAGACCGAGATGAAGAACTGAAAGACTACTCCGAGGAACCGTGTAAAGTGATTATGAACGGGTGGTATATGCATATACCGCAAAATTGGCCACCATCCAACTTAATCGACCCTTTATTTGTTGCCCTTCACATAAACAGCGGTGTAAAGAAAGATTTACTTTCTCACGCCAGCTTGTCATATCTGAAAAATCACCAGCCAATCGGTTGTCGCGACCTTAATACAATGGAGCTTCTGAAAAGCAATGGCATAGAGGCTTATTTTTCGGGATGCATGACTTTAACTCTCGGAGAAAAATATCATTCCGAAGAAAAAGAAGACAAAACATATATTGTTGACCCTATTTTCAATGGAAGCCTAAATGTAAGTAGAATACTCAAAGCAATCTGTACAATTATCTTGCACCCACTTGATACGTCCAGACTTTGCCGTATAAAACAATTGCGCCTCCATTATGGGCGTAATTTTGTAAGCAAAATTATAAAGACAGCTCTTTACTACAAAGAGTACTCCACAGTGTTCGGCCGAGACCTTGTCATGAACTCCACTTATGTCACCCAAGAAAGCATGTACTACAAAACGCATTTTAAGACCGATGAGGAACGTCTTGTTGAAGCTGAACGACTTGTCAAGATGTATGCAAAGGCTCGATTAGTCATCACTTCGCGCATTCATTGCGCACTACCATGCCTTGGCTTGGAAACACCAGTCATATATTTGGAGAAAGGAAAAGACATTGAAGAAAGCAAATGCCGATTGGGTGGATTACGCGAATTATTTAATGTCGTTAAAGTTAACGACGGCGTTTTAAATCCACAGTTCGAGATTTCCCTGCCCATAACCATATCCAATCGACCGTCGAACAAAGATACTTGGCGAAAACTTGCAAATGAATTGAAGCGCAAATGCAAGGAGTTCGTAACAGCTTGAACAAATTATTGATATGGACACGATGAAAGTGCTATGGGTATCGTTGGTTAAATTTCCTCCACTGTGCGAGCATTTGGGCGAGCCAGCCCCTGCACACTGCGGATGGATGTATTCATCAGCAAAAGCGATGCTTCATGAGATGCCCGAGGTGCAATTGGGGGTGATTGTTTATTCCTACGGGAATAAGTATGAAAAATATGACATAGATGGAGTGACTTACTACCTTGTTCCCACTAACAGCATAAACAAAACCTCAAAGAAGCAGATAGAAGGTTGCAAGAAGGCTATTGCCGATTTCATGCCCGACCTAATCCATATCCATGGCACCGAACACTCGCTTGCCAAAGCTGTGTGTATGTCAAATGAGCGCAATATTCGGGTAATTGCAAATATTCAAGGTCTCGCCGGACCTTATATGCGCTATGCCGACGGGGGGCTATCGCTGTGGGATAAATGGACAAATATCACCCCCCTTGACTTTTATCGTGGTACGTTCTTGCTGAATGCAAAACGCAGTTTCATGCAACGCGCCCGATGCGAACATTATGTCTTGACGCATATTACCGACATAGTTGGGCGCACCCAATGGGATCACGACCACGTGATGACAGTTAACCCAAATCTGGACTATCATTTTATGAACGAAACGCTACGCGACTCGTTTTATGAAAAACCATTATGGGATTACAACAAATGCCGAAAACATACAATTTTCGTGAGCAATAGCGGTTCTCCATTGAAAGGCGCACACCAAGTGCTGAAAGCATTGCCCATTATCCTGCGACAATATCCCGACACTGTGGTCAACTTTTGTGGTAGCAGTGTAATGAGCAACAACCTGAAAGTGCTGCTGCACTTCCAAGGCTACCACCTCTATCTGCGGCGATTGGTGAAACGGCTACATTTGCAAGAACACGTGCGATTTCTCGGATCTCTTTCAGAAACCCAAATGAAACAGCAATTTCTTGATGCCAACGTATATGTGATGCCCAGTGCCATTGAGAACTCACCCAACTCGTTATGCGAAGCTCAAATACTCGGAACGCCAGTAGTGGCAAGCTACTGTGGCGGCACCCCTTCGTTGCTCTCCGACGGGCACACGGGTTATTTCTACCGCTACGAGGAATACGAGATGCTGGCGCAAACAGTCATACGGCTGTTCAACACAGACAACTTCAAAAATCTATCTGCCAATGAAATTAAAACAGCTTTTTTACGACATAACAAAAAAATTAATGCTATCGCATTAATCAATATTTATAAAAAAGCAAAACCAAACTGATATTATGGCAAACTTTCTTATTTGCGGCTTAGTATTTTGGGGCTACGCTTTTATTAAGTTTCGCAAAGAAAAAATTCTATATCCTTCTGTCATTTTTTCCTTAATGTGGGGAGCGGCCTATCTCTACACAGCAATTATTTTAAATGGTTATGGGGAAAATCTTTACTTAAAAGAGTATTATAATTTTAAATACATAGACACTTATTCCGTATATGTTACAATTGTTGTTTTAGCAGGTTTTTCAATAGCCCATTTTTTAAAAAAATCATCTAGGCGCAGAGTAAACCTAAAAATGAATAAAGCCTTCATCAACAATATTTTGCTAAAATATAAATGGATCTTATGGCTAAATTTTGGAGGAGGGCTGCTGAGAATTGCCATCATGTTAAATACTGTGGGGTTCGACAGTATGATGGACTATCGTTTGGCTGCTAACGCAATGATGATGACTTCAAGTCTGTCATTTGCTGGAATAGTATTCAAGTTAACAGCCTATATACAAATGCTTGCCAATTTTTATCTTGCTTTAAGTGGTTTAAAAACTGGCTTAGGACATTTAGATTTAAAGAAAGTATTATTCTTATTTATTCTATATGCCCCAAACCAAATGGCAACTGGTGGGCGTTTGTTCATATTATACTTTATTCTTTTTTTCTTTGGAGCTTTTATCGTAGGCAGAGGTATATCTATTGGAGATAAGTCAAGACGATTATTAGAAAATTCTGAAAAAAAAATTTTGTTTTTGGTATTTATTGGATTATTTCTATTAACAGGAGTAATCGCAATGCTTCGCTCTGGCAGCATAAACGAAAGTAAAGAGAATGCTTTCGACAAATTAGCATATGTCACAGAAGGAATGCTATGCTCAGAATACATAATGAGATACTATCCACCAGGAACTTTTCAACTTGATAAAGGAGAAAATACGACAGGAACATTATCAAAACAATATCTCTCATTCAGAAGGTACTTAAATAATACAAAAATGTCAGCCTCAGTTGTATGCATCTATACTCGTCCATATTTAGATTTTGGTTATTGGGGCACACTCGCATTTCTTTTTATTATCGCATTCTTGGGGGAATACATTTCACTTCGATGCCTTAAAAATATGACCTTAATAAATTTTTTCATTTTTATAGTCATTTTAAAAATGTTTTATGAATCAGTAATAGCTTCTTCTGTTTCGGATAATATACCTAACTACGAATTGATAATTCTGTTTGTTATATTTTATAATATGATTTTCGGTCGTATCGAAAGTAAAAGCAGATATGAACAACAACAGAAAGCACTGGATTGACATTGCCAAAGGTATCGCCATCATTCTAATGGTGGTGGGGCATACATCGATACCGAATGTTGCATCAAATTTCATTTATGCTTTCCACATGCCTTTGTTCTTCATTGCTTCAGGATTCGGGAGCAATTATGGCAAACATACCATATGGGATTATATAAAGCATAAATCCTATTCAATTATGCTTCCATTTTTAACTTATTCAACCGTGGTTGCTCTGTTGCTATATTGCATAGGTATGCTTGATATTGCCCATTTAATAAAAAACGGTTGGGAAGGATATGCTTTATGGTTCATTCCAGTTCTTTTCCTCGCTTCCATTTTGGCAAAGTTGATTAGCCGTATTGAGAAAGATTTCACTCGATTTTGCGCTATGCTGTGTTTGCTTCTGTTGGGATGCGACATGAGCTATTATGGCATTTCATTACCTTGGACTTTATCAACAGTGCCATATGCCACATTTTTGATACTATTAGGAACGGGGTTAAAAAATTACCAAAAGCGGCTTGAGTTGCAAGAACATTACTTTGAAATCTTGTTGCTATTTATTATAACCCTTATAGTTAGCCAATTAGAGCGGCTTGATTTGGCATGGAACGATGTCACACCGTCACTTCCATTGGTAATAGGAGCCGTAGCAGGAACTCTAATGGTATTCAGATTATCGGTATGGGTTGAACAACACGCAAAACGTTTCGCCTTAATATTACAGGCAATAGGGAGGGAAACATATGTTGTAGTAGCATTTTCGCAAATTATCATCATGTGTATCAACCATTTCTTCACATTACCTACGCCATTGAAGTATATACTTTTGATTATTCTACTTATTCTGTCGAAATACGCCAAGGACGGCATTAACCAACTGGTAAAATTTAAGATTTTATGAGATACCGGATTTTTTGGACTTGTATCCTCCCCGAACATTTGATTGCAAAACATGGCTTGTCGTTCGCGGCTTGCAATTTCTCTTTCAACCTGATGGGTGGAGGAGTATTTGACAAAGTATATAGCAGTATGCCTCTATTTGTAGGAGGAGAAATGCAAAAAGATACATTTACGGATAAACGTTTCGAGCTGATTTATGACAAGTGGCGTTACAAAAGTAGAATATGGCAAAAACTTGCGACATTCAAAGAACAACTCACTATCTTTAAACGAATACCCAAGGGAGCATCGGTGTGGTTTTACAATCTTAATACAATCAATGCTTTATTGTTTATACTACTAAAGTTGTTCAAACCGTCGGTACAGTTAAATGTGATTGTCCTTGACTTTACGCCTGTGCAAAGTGGTTTTGGGTTAAACCGCATATACCTGAAACTCATCAATGCTGCCCACGGACGCATCTGCCTTGCGCATTCTCCCCTATTCAAGAAAAATAATTCTGTCATATTGCCTGGTGTAGTACCTCAAGGCGAAACAGAATGGCCCATTGTGCAGGAGACTCGCCCCACATTCCTGCTTTCGGGCGTTCTCTCGCCCGAAATATCAATGCTACAAATGGTACTTGAAGCGTTTGCCAAAATGCCCGAATGTGAATTGCACATCACTGGCAGCAAAGGCGACGAAATGATGTTGCAGCAATATTCCACAACCTGCCACAACATCATTTGGCACGGACAACTGCCTTTTGCCGACTATCTGAACCTTATGCACCAAATGACATTTCAATTGAGCACCCGCGACGCAACTTCCCCCGAGAACCAATGCAACTTTCCATCAAAAATCATAGAGGCCCTGTTCCATAATCGCATAGTTGTTTCTACCATAACATATCCACAAATTGAAGGCGTTAACTACTTCAAAGTACATGGTGACAAGGAGGAATTCATCAACGACATACGCACAATAGTTGCCACGCCACAAACCAAACTAATGACCTATGCCAATCAAGGTGAACGTGTGAAACAGATGTTTGGCATAAATGTATGGAAACAAGCAATGGAGAGAATCGAGATGTAATAAGCATCGGTAAAATGACAAACTTAAGCTATTCAAGTAATGAAAATCGTATTTTTCTCCCTCATACTTAACAATCATCAAGCCTGTGTGGCAGATGCTTTATGGGAGTTGACAAAACACAACTACTGCTTTGTGGAACTTGCCAACTTGCAGGCAGAACATCGAAAGGGTGACACCCACGACTATAGCGACCGTCCATACCTGCTGCGAGCGTGGCAATCGCCAACAGAATATAGCAAGGCTATGGAACTGGCTACAACAGCCGAATGCTGCGTGTTCTCAGGTATTCAGGCAATGCCTTTCCAGAAAGAACGATTGAAAAGGACAGGGCTGTTGTCATTTGACATGAGTGAAAGGTGGTTGAAACGTGGCTTTGTCAACCTATTCTCACCCAACATATTCCGTATGTTTACCACCTACCTCATGGAAGGTTGGGGGCGGAAACCGTTGTACAAACTTTGCTGCAGTGCCTTTGCTGCACACGACCAACGCCAACTTGGCATGTTCAGCAAGAAATGCTACAAATGGGGGTACTTTACACAGGTAGAAAAATTGAGTCTTGAAGCATTAACGAATGCTCACACCTCAAATGATGCTACATCTCTCATGTGGTGTTCGAGATATTTGAAGTGGAAACACCCTGAGCTACCCATTTTAATAGCACAACGCCTGCGTAATAATGGCTATCGTTTCACTCTCAACATGTATGGCAGTGGGGAATACGAGCAACAAACACAACAACTTGCCGTAAAGCTCGGTGTGGATGACGTAGTGAACTTTGTTGGCACAAAGCCTAACAAGCAACTAATGGCAGACATGAGGCAGCACGAAATATTTCTTTTTACAAGTGATAGAAACGAGGGCTGGGGCGCAGTGGCAAACGAAAGTATGGCAAACGGCTGCGTGTTGGTAGCCAGTGATGACATAGGTTGTGCACCATACTTAGTTGAAAACGGTCATACAGGATTCCTATTTAACAGCCCCAAAACTTCAAGCAGCATCGACCACCCCGACGAGTCAGCATTGAATGCTCTATACGAAAAAGTAGCTTACCTGCTCGACCACCCCACAGAACGACAAGCCATGCGCCAACGTTCTCTCGCATTAATGCAAAACGTATGGAACCCACACGTAGCGGCAGAACGTCTGCTTGCTCTCATCGACCGATTGCGCGATGGCAAAAGCTCCATTTTCGAAAACGGACCCTGCTCAATAGCTTAAACATCGACATAATGAACGTATTACAAACCATTGCAGGCTTTGGTGCGCTGTATGGTGGCATAGCGACGTGCACCTACGACCTGATAACCGCATTAAACGGCATAGGGTTTTCATTGGATTTGCTAACCCTCGAAGTGCGCAACCCTAACGACCACCTCATGGGTAACGGCGAGACTTGGATTAAGGCATTGCCCAACGATGCAGCAACACCATACGAGTATTCAAAAGGCATTGCCAAATATCTCAAAAACCATGATTACGACATTTACCACACCAACGGGCTGTGGATGTATTGCAATCACATCACCTGCTCTGTGGCAAGGCAAAAACATAAGCCCTACGTCATCACTCCACATGGGATGCTTTACCCCGATGCGCTCCATCGCTCGTATTGGAAAAAATGGCCGCTGATTCAACTCTGCTTCCGCAAGGATATTGACCAAGCTAATTGTGTACACGTCACTTGCAAAACCGAAATGGAACACGTGCGCAAGTTCGGTTACAAGGGTGCAGTTGCCGTTATCCCCAATCCTGCCAACCTTCCCGACTATCTTCAAGAAATTGTGGATAGCAAGGCTACCCTTTTGGAGAGCGACCGACCACGGAAGTTTGGCTTTCTCGGCAGATTACACCCTATTAAGAAAGTTGAAAACATTATTTACGCAGTAGCGCAACTCCCCTCGCTACAAGATTGCGAATTAATAATAATGGGAAAGGGCGATGCCGAATACGAACAATTCCTGCATAACGAGGTATCACGACTTGGATTGAAGAATGTCACTTTCTATGGCTTTGTTTCTGGTCGGGAGAAATTCGAGAATTTGGCGCAATTGTCATGCCTCTTTGTGCCCAGCGACTTTGAGAATTTTGGCATGATTGTCACCGAGGCACTATCGGTAGGAACTCCTGTCATGGCAAGTCTCGGCACTCCTTGGGAAGACCTTAACACCTACCACTGTGGGTGGTGGACTGACCGAAGTCCCGAACAGATAGCCGACGTGATGCAACAAGTCTTGGATATGCCTGTCGCCAAACTGCTCGACATGGGAACACGTGGGCGACAACTGGTGCAGACAAAATATACCGCGCCAATGGTAGCCCGACAGATGCAGGCTATGTATGAATGGCTTGGTGGCAAAGGAGAAAAACCTGTCTTCGTAAACGATTGATAGACTGTAATCTTTTACAATACACCTCAATCCAGGCATTAGTGACCAATGCCACTCGTAACACACTCGTTTTCAATTCATAATGGTCTATAGGCTCAATGTTTTAACGAGAAAAAATTTAAATCCATAACCTTAGACACATGATTAAGTCAACAACGCTCGAAGCATACGACAACTCTTGGTACAAGCCAGGAGCAAAATGGAAAAGAACGCTTTGGTATTTTATCAACGAAATATTCCTGAAGTGGACATTCTTGCCTAATTCGGGCATTAAGGTGCGCATCTTGCGCCTATTCGGGGCAAAGATTGGCAAGGGCGTAGTGATAAAGCCAGGAGTTAACATAAAGTACCCGTGGTTATTGGAAGTGGGCGATTACACTTGGATAGGGGAAAATGTGTGGATCGACAACCTCGCCACGGTGAAAATCGGGAACAACGTTTGCATCAGCCAAGGCGCGATGTTGCTCTGTGGGAACCACAATTACAAGAAGCCGACTTTCGACCTGATGATTGGCAACATAACACTCGAAGATGGCAGTTGGGTGGGAGCTCAATCGGTTGTATGTCCTGGAGTTACTCTACACTCTCATGCCGTGTTGGGGGTCAATTCAGTTGCCAACCGTGATTTAGAACCTTACTCTATTTACCAAGGAAATCCTGCCCAGAAAATCAGAACAAGGAGTATTCTTTAAAATCCTGATAGACTTATGAAAATATCGATTGTCACTGCTACTTTCAATAGCGGTGCGACGGTTCGTAACACCCTCGAAAGTGTGTTGCGGCAGAGTTATGCCGACTTTGAGCACCTGATTATCGACGGAGGGTCGAACGACGACACGCTCGACATCGTGCGCAGCTACGAGCCGCAATATGGCGGACGGCTGCGGTACACGAGCGAGCGCGACCGCGGCATATACGATGCCATGAACAAGGGCATCGCACGGGCTACGGGCGATGTGGTGGGCATTCTCAACAGCGACGACTTCTACACCTCGCCCGGGGTGCTGCAGC
Source organism: uncultured Bacteroidales bacterium (assembly GCA_949285735.1). Taxonomy (GTDB): domain Bacteria; phylum Bacteroidota; class Bacteroidia; order Bacteroidales; family Muribaculaceae; genus Avimuribaculum. The sequence goes on along the minus strand of CASEAQ010000001.1, from coordinate 3,458 downwards.
AGGTTGCCGATGCCATGCAAGACCCGGCGGTAGATGCCGTGTATGGCGACATACATTACGTCAGCCCCGACGACCTGTCGCGCTGCACGCGCTACTACTCGTCGGCAGGTTTCCGCCGCTGGAAGATGCGGCTCGGCTGGATGCCGGCACACCCGTCGTTCTACTGCCGCCGCAGCGTGTATGAGCGTTACGGCACGTTCGACATCTCGTTCAAGATTGGCGCCGACTTCGAGAACCTGTTGCGGCTCATCTACGTCAACCGTATCAACACCCGCTACCTGCCCCTCGACTTCGTGACCATGCGCTCGGGCGGCGCGTCAACGTCTGGGCTGCGCAGCCACCGCCAAATCTTGAGCGACCACCTGCGCGCCTACCGCAAGAACGGTGTCAGCTCCAACGTCATGCTCGAAAGCCTGCGCTATGCCGACAAAGTGGGCGAAGTGCTGACTTTCAAGCTAAAAAACGCCGTGGGCTTGCATAAATGAGATTTTTTTACGAATATTGCAGAATAATTAAGAGACTGTTTCAATTTTCCTTGTCCGACGATTTTGATGTCCATTTCTTGCGAGGCGACATAGATTGTCATTCAGACCTAAATGTAAGTCCAATGCCTGCAACCAATCGAAAACAGCCGAGAGCTGTGGCACTACTCAAATCGCCGACAAACGCGATGCGATGCGGTTTTCTCTACATAAACAAAAACGTCAAATCTTGCTAAAGTTAAACAAAACTGTTCCTAAAAAACAAACAAATAGTATGAAGAAAGCACTGATAACAGGTGTTACGGGGCAGGACGGCTCGTTCCTGTCGGAATTCCTGTTGGACAAAGGTTATGAAGTGCACGGAACCATTCGCCGCTCGTCGGTTGACTACCGTGAACGCATCGCCCACCTCGAAGGGCACCCAAATTTCCACCTACATTATGCCGACCTCGGCGACTCGATGAGCCTTATCCAAGTGGTGGGCAAAGTGCGCCCCGACGAAGTTTACAACCTTGCCGCGCAAAGCCACGTGCAAGTGTCGTTCGACGCGCCCGAGTTCACCGCCGATGTCGATGCTACCGGAGTGCTACGCATCTTGGAAGCCGTGCGCCAATGCGGATTGGCAAGCACGTGCCGCATCTATCAGGCTTCGACCTCCGAGCTTTACGGCAAGGTCGAGGAAGTGCCGCAAAACGAGCTTACGCCCTTCCACCCCTACAGCCCCTATGCCGTAGCCAAGCTGTATGGCTTCTGGATTGTGAAGGAATACCGCGAGGCCTACAATATGTTCTGCTGCTCGGGTATCTTGTTCAACCACGAGAGCGAACGCCGCGGCGAAACATTCGTCACACGCAAAATCACACTTGCTGCCGCCCGCATAGCACAAGGCAAGCAAGACAAGCTATACCTCGGCAACCTGTCGTCGTTGCGCGACTGGGGCTATGCCAAGGACTATGTTGAATGTATGTGGCTCATCCTGCAAAACGAAAAGCCCGAAGACTTCGTCATCGCCACTGGCGAGCAACACTCGGTGCGCGAGTTCTGTCAACTTGCATTCCGCCACGCCGGCATCGAACTGCGCTTCGAGGGCGAAGGCGAGAACGAGAAAGGCATCGACATTGCCACCGGCAAGGTGCTCGTGGAGGTGTCGCCCGACTTCTACCGCCCTACCGACGTAGTCAACCTGTGGGGCGACCCATCGAAGGCAAAGCGCGAATTGGGCTGGAATCCCAAGCGCACCACTTTTGAGCAGCTCGTCAAGCTCATGGTCGATGCCGACATGGCAAAAGTGGCTGTCGAGCGTGCCGGCGAACGTGTACGCACCAACCTCGCCGAATACCTCGAGAAAGGTATCGTGAAATAAACAGGAAAACATTTTAGCCGCAATCACAATTAAAACACATTGCAGATGAACACTGAAAACAGTCAACAACGAAACAAGCGCGTCTTCGTTTCGGGCTGCTACGATATGCTCCACAGCGGACACGTCGCATTCTTCAAGGAGGCATCGCGATATGGCGACCTCTACGTGGGAATAGGCTCCGACGCCACTATCGAACAACTCAAGAGCCGCAAGACGGTTTACTCCGAGCAGGAACGGCTCTACATGGTAAAGGCTATACGCTACGTCACCGATGCCTTTATCAATCCCGGGGCGGGAATGATGGACTTCGTGGAAACGGTTGACCGCGTGAAACCCGACATCTTCGTCGTCAATAGCGACGGCGGCTCCGACATCAAGCGCGAGTTCTGCCGCCAACGTGGCATCGAATATATCGAGCTCGAACGCACTCCCGAAGCCGGACTAAAGGCGCGTTCCACCACATCGCTCCGCAAGGAAGTGCACTCCATGCTCCCCTACCGCCTCGACCTCGCAGGAACATGGATCGACCAGCCATACGTGTCATACCACGGTGCCGGCTGGGCAATCACCATCTCGCTTGAACCCACAACCGAGTTCATGGAGCGTGCCGGAATGTCAACCTCCACGCGCAACGCCGCCCGCAAGATTTGGCCCTACGAGTTACCAGCCTACAACGAGGAGATGATGGCGCGGCTGCTATTCTGCTTCGAGAACGACCCCGAACGCGACGGACACACCTCGGGAGCACAAGATGCAATAGGCATTTGCATGTCGGGGTTGTGCCGCCACTACTACGATAGCCGCTACTGGCCCTCACGCATCGAGTCGTGCCACGACGAGGAAATTCTGTCATGGCTTGAAAGTCACTTGTGCCTCGTGCCGATGTTCCCACGCCGCCTTGGCACTTCGGTTGTTGACGGGAAAGACATAACCACAGCCAAAGTAAAAGCACTGACCACAGCCGCCGACAATTGCTGGAATGCCATAATGGCTCGCGACCTCGACCGTTTCGCACAAGCCTACCAGGCTTCGTTCGAGGCACAGATTGCCATGTTCCCAGCCATGATGGCAGATGGCGTGCAAGACTATATCGACGCATGGCGCAACCGCGCGCTGGCATGGAAAATGACCGGTGCCGGCGGTGGCGGCTACCTCGCCCTTGTGGTCGATAGCCTGCCCAGCGAGGGCGTAATTCCCATCAAGATAAGGAGAAACAACCAATAATCAGCAATGGAAAAAGAAGCTAAAATATATGTTGCCGGACACCGCGGCATGGTGGGCTCAGCCATCGTGCGCGAGTTGCACCGCCAAGGCTACAACAACATTGTCACACGCACACACAAAGAACTCGACCTAACACGGCAAGATGCCGTCGAGCAATTCTTTGCCAGCGAGCGACCCGAATATGTGTTCCTCGCCGCTGCCAAGGTGGGCGGCATCGTAGCCAACCAATCGGCTCTCGCCGACTTCATGTATGACAACATGATACTCGAAATGAACGTCATTCACGCCGCTTGGCAAAACGGCTGCAAGAAGTTGGAATTCCTTGGCTCGTCGTGCATCTACCCTCGCATGGCTCCACAGCCCATGACCGAGAGCTGCCTGCTCACGGG